>CAIQUZ010000110.1 GCA_903875135.1 uncultured beta proteobacterium
AATCTAGCTAACTGCCTACCCAGCTTATTCGCATGAGCGGCTTGGATTCCTGACTTTTTACCGGTTTCAAAAAAGAGTTGTAAGCCCTTATGGCGAAATGTTTTAATCATGATTTATTGTATACTGAAACTATACGCTATGCAATTTTGTGGATTGGTGTTTTAAGGAGAAATTTAATGCAAGCGTTACAAGTTGTAACACCCATCTACACAAATTTCCCAAAAACTTCCATTCTTCTCCATTACTTGCCACAAATCTTTTGGCTAAATTGACCGCTGTTTTTCCTCCAATCAGGTTGCTCTAGCCAGTGGTCAGAAGCTAAAGTATTAGTATGACAACTAAAAACGAAAGCACACATCAACTGATTCACCGTAACCTAACCCTCTATCAACGCGAGCATAGTGCTGTATGGCAATGTCGCTATAAGGTAGGTAACAAAAGTTATTAAATTCCCCTAAAACCTATGGGTTTTAGGCTATTTGCTTTATACGCAAGTTACGTATAATATATCAATGAAAGCACTATTTATCGAGTTACCCCCTTTTGAGCGTTATCGTCAGGATTATTTGGCAGATAATGATTATCGTAATTTGCAAAACTTTTTACTTCTGAGTCCAAAGGCTGGGGATGTGATTGCTGGAACTGGTGGATTGCGAAAGTTAAGATTTGGTGACCCAAGTAGAGGTAAAGGTAAAAGAGGTGGTTTGCGCATTATTTATTATTGGTATGAAATCAAATTACAGCTTTGGTTGTTTACGATATATGACAAAGATGAGATGAGTGATTTAGGGCAGAAAGAGCGCAAAGCTTTAATGGACTTATTAAATAAAGAGCTAGGAGCAAGAAAGTGACTAAACGTAACTTATTCAATGAAATCAACGAAGGGTTTGAGCATCTTCAAAAGGCTCGCTCTGGGAAGGCGACCTTACTCACTGTGGAGAGAGACTTTAAACCAGCAGCGATCATTAATGCCGATGAAGTTGTTGCCATTAGAGAGCGCTTGAATCTCTCCAGAGCTGTTTTTGCTAATTACTTAAGAACTAATTTGAGAACTCTTGAGAACTGGGAGCAGGGAAGAGCGAAGCCTAATGCACAAGCTGCTTTATTGATTCATTTGGTTGATCGTTATCCAGACACTGTCGAGAAAATTGCCTCAGTCTAATAAAGTGTAAAGTATGTCCCAGGTCATACAAACCTCCATTAGAGATAGTGGGAGTTTTCTTTTAGCAAACTTTGCATTTACTTGCTATGCTTAGTTACATTTTTTAAAAAGTTCAATGAATAAATGAATATCAATATTGACTACAGTAAAAGAGTGGTAATTAATCATCATGATTTGCCATGGATTCAGAGTCCTGAATCAGGGGTGGAACGTCGAATGCTCGAGCGCATGGGCGATGAGGTAGCAAAAGCAACCTCTATTGTTCGCTACCAACCAGATTCTAAATTTCAAAGGCATACTCATGACTTAGGTGAGGAGATATTTGTTTTGGATGGGATATTTAGTGATGAGACTGGTGGTTATCCTGCCGGTACATACATGATGAATCCTCCAGGTTCTTCGCATGCCCCATTCACTGAAACTGGCTGTACTCTATTTGTGAAATTAAGATATCTTGGCTCAGATCAAGTCGATAGAGAGGTAGTAGATACTAAAACCTCCACTTGGTATCAAGGTATGGTCCCTGGTCTACATGTTATGCCACTCATGAAACAAGGTAGCGGATCAACTTTAGTTCGATGGGCTCCTCAAACCTACTTTAATCCTCATCGGCACTATGGTGGTGAGGAAATATTTGTTGTTGATGGAGTTTTTGAAGATGAGCATGGTCGTTACCCTTCTGGATCCTGGATAAGAAGCCCACATATGAGTCTGCACAAACCTTTCAGTAAAGAGGGATGTATCATCTTTGTTAAGACAGGACATCTTCACACCTAGATCGGTAGAAGCTATTTAGTTTTCTAGATATATATGCAACATTGATATTTTTATATATGGAAAGAGTCAGAGGTATAAAAATATGGTTTTTTATGCACCTTAGTTAACTACCGACCAAGATTATTGGTGGGAGCTCTTTTTTTTTCGTAAATGTTATTTGTAAATTTCTTTACGATCACCAATGCGTAAAACCAGAATACAAACAGTTTTGTCTTGAATGCTCGCAATGATTCGATAATCACCAACGCGGTATTTCCAAAACTCACCAAGTTTAGACCCTTTTAGAGCTTCACCAAGCTCTCTAGGATCTTTATGTTTGGCAAGTTTAGATTTTAAAAACTGAAGAATTCGTTTGGCTACTTGTGGGTCTAACTTTCCTAATTCTTTCTTTGCCGCTGGGTCAAATTCAATCTGCCAAACCAAGTTCACGCTCCAATTGATTTAGTTTGATTGTCTTGGTTTTGCCATTTTTAATGTTGTTCAGCCGCTTCTCAGCCAAATAGAGATCTTCAAGATCATCTAAATATTCTAGAATTGCTTCGCGGGCATAAAAAGTTTTAGTCCGCCCAGTTTTAGCGGCTAAAGTGCCAAGTCGTAATTCAATGTCTTCGGGTAACCTAATCGCAAGCATAAAGCCTCCTTAATTTGCTATACAAGTATATCAAATATCCTCTATAAGTTCAACGCTAACTTATTCACTACAAATTTGCTTACACACCGACACTGACCGCTTGTAGATCTCCATGATATGGAGTTCTATTTAGGGTATCTGCTCTCATAGAAAATTGTGCACCAGATGACGAAAGTCGCTGTGTGAATGGCGTCAAATTCGGTGAAACCTAAGTGAAGAAATTCATAAGGCAATGCCGAGCCAAGCTTCTGATAGAACATCATCAGTTGAAATTAGAGAGACTAGACGGCGCCCGCCAAAGCGAGAGTAGTATGCATATGGTGAAGGCATAATCCAGAGAGTAGAGAAACTCATACAAAACAGAATTCTTTGGTCCGGGGTTCAAGTCCTTAACTGACCATTAATAAAATCAAACCCTCATCAGAAATAGTGGGGATTCTTTATTTACAGTAATTTTGTATCAAAATCACTTGCATTGTGACGTTCACGAAGTTGCTCGGATGGTTCGCCCGAAGTTCGGTTAACCATACGACCCCGTTTGACTGCCGGTCTTTCCAGAATGGTATCTACCCAACGTTGGACATTTAAATACTCATTGGCACCAAGAAATTCTGCCGCACCATACAACCATCCTTTAACGAGGGCTCCATACCAAGGAAAAGCCGCCATATCTGCGATTGTGTATTCTGATCCGGCAAGATATTCATTTACTTTCAGACGTTGGTCAAGTACATCAAGTTGACGTTTTACTTCCATCGTAAAACGGTCGATTGGATATTCCATTTTATATGGAGCGTAAGCATAAAAATGACCGAATCCACCTCCTATGTATGGTGCGCTCCCCATCTGCCAAAAAAGCCAATTCATCATTTCCGTTCGAGTAGATAAGTCCTTTGGCAGGAAAGCATCAAATTTCTCTGCTAGATAAAGCAAAATAGATGCTGATTCGAAAACACGGATAGGTGTTGGCATACTGCGATCAAGGAGGGCAGGAATTTTCGAATTTGGATTTATTTTTACGAAATCTGACCCAAATTGATCGCCGTCAACAATTGTAATTAACCAAGCATCATACTCAGCCCCAGAGTGCCCTAAAGAGAGAAGCTCTTCAAGCATTATGGTGACTTTTACGCCGTTTGGTGTGCCCAAAGAATATAGCTGCAGTGGATGGCGGCCAATTGGCAATTCTTTTTCTTGTCGCGATCCAGCTGTCGGTTGATTAATACCTGCAAATTTTCCGCCATTAGGTTTTTCCCATGTCCAGATTTTTGGTGGTGTGTATTCATTAGCATCGGTCATTTTTTCTTACCTTTTCGTGTAATTGATACTCAATGCTCGTATATTAACTGGATTATGAATGTCGGTACCGGATACATGGTTTACCTGTTTGTACCAAGCACATACTTTACACTTTTCCGATCACAACCCAATTTCTTTGGTACCAAAAGGATTCTCAATTCCTTTAAATTTAACTTATTTGGCTGATTACTTTACGCATATTCCTAAGCTTTGGAATAAGGTTATTTGTTTAAATCCATTTCTTATAGGAAAAAATATCGATGTGTCCAATTTCGCAGCGGCTTGCTTGCATTCTACTTTGTTCCCACTGATTGACTTTAAATAGAAATCATTTAAATCTGTTAAAAATACTTGCGCCTTCACAACATCCCTAAAGTCACTCCCTGCACTTTCAAAAACGGACTTGATATTTTGCAGGACATATTTAGCTTGCTTTTGGATGTCAGATCCGTAATAAGGGA
>CAIQUZ010000111.1 GCA_903875135.1 uncultured beta proteobacterium
ATCCGTAGTCAGATGCTCTATCCGTTGAGCTACAAGCGCAGTAGAACGCGGTAAAGACTACACCACCTTCAGAGGGGGGTTCTATTTCTCAAGCACTTGCTTAGGCAAATTGAAGATGTTCTAAGCATTCCTAGCCAGTTCGATCCCGGCTTGCTCTATCCATTTTATTGGGTCATCCATTGACTCTTTTGCTGACCCAGATATTTGGCTAAGGACCACTCCAATTAGATTTTCTTCTTTTAAGTTAATAGCTGTCTGGCCTACACAAAGCATTACATTTTTGTTCTTCACTCTTGCAATTTCTAATACTTTCCCAACAACTTTCCCATAGCGGCTTTGCTGATCAAACATTCCTTCGCCAGTAATTACTACATCGCAATTTTCGATTGCATCGGCTAAACCAACTAATTGCGCAACTGTCTCTGACCCAGATGTAAGAGTGGCCCCCCACAGCCATTTGAGTCCATATGGCGTACCTCCTGCAGCCCCTGCCCCATTAAAATCCTCTCTTCCAACTACCTCATGAAACTTATGAAGGCCATCTTCAAGAAGAAGGATGTCACTGTCAGTGGCCCCTTTTTGCGGACCATATACGGTAGCTGAACCATTAGGGCCAAGGAGGGGATTGTTTACATCTACTAAACATAAGACACCTCCGGTAGGCATATCTATAATTTTGCTGAAATCGATCTCATCTAATTCTAATAAACCACCGCCACCCATTGATATTAATTTTCCACTTTTATCAACAAACTTTGCTCCTAAAGCAATCAAAGCGCCGACACCTCCATCGGTACTAGCCGAACCGCCAACGCATGCGATTATTCTCTTAACATTTGGATTTTTAGAAGCAGATTTAAGAAGTTCACCGAATGCAAAAGTATTCGCTTCCAAGGGATATAAATTATCCATATAGATTAATCCGCAGGCATTAGCCAATTCAACAATTGCAGTTCCTTCTTCCAAAAGACACCAACATGCCCAATGTAATTTGTCTTTAAAGATATGTACTTGCTGTTTAAAAATTTTTGACTCGGGATAGATTGAAGAAATTGTTTCTAGAGTACCTTCTCCACCATCTGCCATAGGAATAAGTACAATCTCATCCTGAGGTCTTACTTGTTTCCACCCTAATGAGAGCGCCTGAGCAACTTCAATATTTGTCGCCGAGCCCTTGAAAGAATCAGGAGCAATTAAAACCTTAACTTTATAAGCCTAATTCCGCATTTAATAATGCTGTACCTGCAGCCAAAGAGCGAAGTTTTCCATCAGCGACTTGTCTAGATAATGGAACCATCCCACAATTTGTACATGCATATAAGTGTTTGATATCTACATATCTCAAGGATTCACGAAGAACACTAGCGACTTGCTCTGGTGTTTCAACCTGGTTACTTGCTACATCAATCGCACCGACCATAATATCTTTACCACGGAGCATCTCAATGAATTCCATTGGAACTTGAGAATTTTGGCATTCTAAACTTACTTGATCAATTGTGCTTTTAGCGAGCAACGGGAAAACGTTTTCATATTGCCTCCACTCATCACCTAAGGTTTCTTTCCACTTGGTATTAGCTTCAATACCGTATCCATAGCAAATGTGAACTGCCGTTTTACTTGTTAACCCGCTAGCTGCCCTCTCTAAAGTCGAGATTCCCCACTCCTTAACATCATCAAAAAAGACGTTAAAGGCTGGTTCATCAAATTGAATAACGTCTATTCCGGCCGCTACTAACTCTTTTGCCTCTTCATTTAAAATTTCAGCAAATGCCCATGCTAATTCTCTTCGACTTTTGTAATAATCATCAAAAAGTGTGTCAATGAGAGTCATGGGTCCTGGAAGTGTGAACTTAAGGGTCTTATCTGTTAATGAGCGTAAAATTTTTGCATCTTCAACGAAAACCGCATGTCCTCTTGTAATTTGATCAACAACTACAGGAACCTCAGCATCATATCTATCTCTAATTCTCATGACTTTCTTGTTTTTAAAATCAACACCATTTTGGTTTTCAATAAAAGTTGTCACAAAATGTTGACGTGTTTGCTCGCCATCGCCAATAACATCTATCCCTGCGTTAATCTGATTCGCTACCGCAACGCTCATTGCGTCGGTTTTAGCTTCCCTGAGTGAGTCACCTTCAAATCTCCAAGGTGCCCATAATTTTTCAGGTTCAGCAAGCCAAATTGGTTTTGGCAA
>CAIQUZ010000112.1 GCA_903875135.1 uncultured beta proteobacterium
AATCCATGGAGTTAAATTTGAGTTAGTGAAATAATAGGGGGTCTTCTGTCCGGATATTCGATCACTGATCACGATCACCGGTATTGATTGAACCCTTTTTGCAGATAACTATCCATGTATAAAATGACACTAGTTTTAATCGTTAAAAACGAGAGTCGTTGTATTGAGCGGTGTTTATCCAGTTTTCGAGAGTATGTGGATGAAATCATTCTTGTCGATACAGGGTCTACTGATGACACCATCCAAAAAGCGAAAAAATATCACCCGATTATCCAAGAAATTGAATGGCGTAATGATTTTTCATGGGCCAGAAACACGGCCTTAGAGATGTCTTCAGGGGATTGGAATATGGTGGTCGATGCTGATGAGTGGCTCATTGGTGGCGGTCAGACACTGCTTGGTTTAAAAACTAAGTCTGCCGAGTTTGTTGGAGTTGTAGAAATAGAAAACCAATTAGGCGATGATCGTCAGATGCAACGGTCGCATGTTGCTCTTCCTCGGATATTACCTCGCGCCGTGCGTTATGTCGGAAAAATTCATGAACAGCCAAAGCATACTTTCCCAACACAACGATTAGATATTCGTTTTGGTCATGATGGATATCTTGGGGAACAACAGGTTCACAAGCGTGGCAGAAACGAACAAATTTTAAGGTCAGAGTTAGAAAGTGCTCCAATAGATGCCTATCTTAATTATCAATTGGGTAAAGACTTAGCGATACAAGAAAAGTATCAAGAGTCGATTGCGTTTTTTGAAACCGCTAAAAGAGGCGCTTTGGCTAATGTTATTTGGCGCCATGATGTTGTTGTTCGCTTATTGTTTTCATATAAAAAAGCAAAAAGATTCTCTGAAGGATTTTCTTTGATCGCAGATGAAGAGCCGCGCTATTCCTATTCGCCAGATTTTTATTTCTGTTGTGGAGATTTCTGTATTGATGGGGCTTTATACCTTCCTGATCATTCCCAAACCCTGATTCCGATGATAGAGTCTTATTTTTTAAAGGCTAGGGCGGTTGGTGAAAATTCTCAGATTGATGATCGTGTTGTAGGTCGTGGGAGTTTTTTGGCAGCTTATAATCTTTACGCTTTTTATTCGAGTACTGGTCGTGATGAGTTGGCTAATCAATACTTGAAGCTTTATGAGGCTGAAAAAATCTAAAGTTGTGGATCGTTATTGATGGGGTAATGCCCCCCCATTTGCGCGCCCAAATTTCAATGAAGCTACGGTTTGCTATGGTTGACAATAGACAACAAAAAACCCTTTAAGCTTTTATTCTTAAAGGGTTTTATTGTTAAAGCTGGGTGTTTGTAATACTAGTACTGGTGGAACCGGCGGGAATCGAACCCGCGTCCGCAAATCCTCTACATAAAGTTCTACATACTTAGTCATATCATTTGATTTAACCGATGAAGCACGGACTGACACGTTATTCATCGGCGATTCACTAATTTTTCGAACTATTTACCGTGACTCAAAATAGTCTTATCTCTTGTATATGACCCTGATGTAACTTGCGTTACCTGACCCAAGAGAGAATCAGTTCAGGGGCAACCGCAATTAAGCGGCTAGTGCGAAACGTTCGTCGTTTGCAGTTATTACAATCCCATTGATTTACGAGATAACGGGTCCTCGGTATGCCCTTCATGCTTCGCAATCCACGTCGAAACCAAGTCGGTCCCATGTTAAAGCTTTTGCAGAAAAGTCTTCTATTCTAACTTTTATTGGGTAAAAATGATACTAATAAGGTCTTTAGGGTCATAGACGATAAAATCAGCCTGCCACAACTCAGGTGGTTCATCGCTACCACAATAGCCGTAAGCAGCCGCAATTGTGTGCATCCCAGCCGCTTTACCTGCCTGAATATCTCGCAGATCGTCACCGATATAGACACCGTTAGATGTGGAAAGCCCTTTTTGAGAAACCGCATGAAGTATTGGAGCAGGGTGGGGTTTTGCGTGTGCGGTGGTGTCCCCGCTGACAATCGCATTGGTGCGTAAATCAAGTCCTAAACTTTTTACAAGTGGCGTGGTGAAACGTTGGTGCTTGTTGGTCACTATCCCCCAAGGGATTTGATGGGCATCCAGGGTATTAAGAAGATCGTCCATCCCCGGAAATAATGCCGTATCGACATGGATAGCCTGTTCATAATTACAGAGGAATTCTTCTTTGAAGGCTTCAAAAGAGGTATCTTCTGGCGTGAGGCCGAAAGCGGCGTGGATCATCCCTCTAGCGCCGGATGAAGCTAGATGGCGCATTTGCTGATGGGGGATGAGGGGCATTTCCCGATCAAAGAGCATTTTATTTGCAGCGGCTGCGAGATCACTCGCTGTATCGGCTAGGGTTCCGTCTAAATCAAAGAAAACACTGTCAAAGCGACAACTAATTGGCATGATTAAAGGGGCTTTCTGACGGCAAGCATATAGTTCACATCCACATTCGGGCCCAGCCAGTACTTGTCAGTGAGTGGGTTGTAATGAAGTCCGATCATATCGACCACCTCTAATCCCGCCTCACGGATAAATCCAGATAACTCAGATGGTTTAATAAATTTAGCGTAGTCGTGGGTTCCTTTGGGGAGGATATTGAGGATATATTCCGCACCAATAATCGCCATTGCATACGACTTTAGATTACGGTTCAGGGTGCTAAAGAAGAGGTGGGCTCCTGGTTTTGCTAACGTGGCGCAGGCTTGCACAATCGACTTTGGATCAGGAACATGTTCAAGCATTTCCATGCAGGTAATCAAATCGTATTGGCCAGGTTCTTTGGCGGCTAAATCTTCCGCACTAATGAGATCGTAGTTCAAGGTAATACCAGACTCTAAGCTATGCAACTTGGCAACTTGAAGTGCTTTTTTTGACAGGTCAATTCCTGTTGCGATCGCACCCGCCGTTGCGAGTGACTCTGTCAAGATCCCCCCACCGCAACCAACATCAAGAGTTTTTTGTTGATGAATGGAGCAGTGCTCGCCAATCCAATCAAGGCGAAGGGGGTTAATGGCGTGCAGGGGTTTAAATTCGCTCGTCTTGTCCCACCACCTGCTTGCTAGTTCGCTAAATTTATCGATTTCAGCTTGATCTAAATTCTCAGTACTCATATTTCATTTTATGGATAGTCGTCAATCTTTCTATTATCCAATAAAAAAAGCCCGGTTGCCCGGGCTTTTTCAGTCATGAAGACGAATTAATTTTTAGCTGTACCAACAACTTCGATAACAGAACGACGATTTAATGCGCGTCCAATGGAAGTCTTGTTGTCACCAACTGGCTCTGCGAATGCTTTACCTTCTGTGTATACACGGCTAGCTTCAACACCATTCTTCACTAAGTAAGCTTTAACAGCTTCAGCACGGCGAAGAGATAAGCCTTTGTTATAAGCTAAAGAACCAACGCTATCAGTAAATCCAACAACGATGATGACTTCAACAGTAACATTCTTTAGCTTAGAAACTAAACCATCCAACTTTTGAGTACCTTCTGGCTTCAATGTTGATTTATCAAAATCAAATAATGCATCAGCAAGCAATGTTACTTTAGAGCTAGCTGCAACTGGAGCAGCAACAACAGGAGCAGCAGGAGCAGCAGTAGCAGCCTTTGGAACGGGCTTCAATGCGCCATCGCAATCTTGGTTTGCAGAAGCCGGAGTCCAAAAATTATCTCTCCAGCATAAAGAAGGATCTGAACCGGCGCGAACTGACCCAGTAGAAGAACTCCAGTTGTCGTTTGTTTGCGCTTGTGAAATACCAGCGAAAGCCATTAAAGCAAAAGTAAAACCAGTTAACATTGAACGGTTTAATGTATTCATTTTTTTCCTCTTTAAATCAGTGAATTAAGCGTGTCTCAGCAAAAATATTACTATAAATATTACTCCATTAATTATATATCAGTTCGTTTTGGCGACCAAAATAAGTTGTAAAAGTGTTGTTATTTGATGAATTATGAGATTTGGGTGCTTACTATTCTCACATGATAAAATATTTCGATGGAACAAGTCGCTAAAGAAACATTACCCGTATCACTAGAAGACGAAATGCGGCGGTCCTATTTGGACTACGCAATGAGTGTCATTGTTGGAAGAGCCCTCCCAGATGCGAGGGACGGATTAAAACCCGTCCATCGCCGTGTGTTATTTGCCATGCATGAGCTCAACAATGACTGGAATCGTGCCTACAAGAAGTCCGCTCGTATTGTTGGAGATGTTATTGGTAAATACCATCCCCACGGAGATTCCGCGGTCTACGACACGATTGTACGTATGGCACAAAATTTCTCCCTCAGATATATGTTGGTGGATGGCCAAGGAAACTTTGGATCTGTTGACGGCGATAATGCGGCGGCCATGCGATATACCGAGATTCGATTGGCGAAGATTGCGCATGAGCTATTAGCTGACATTGATAAAGAAACTGTTGATTTTGGTCCTAACTATGACGGTAGCGAGCACGAACCGCTCATTTTGCCTGCCAAAATCCCGAATTTACTCATTAATGGTTCATCTGGAATCGCGGTGGGCATGGCCACCAATATTCCGCCCCACAATATTGATGAAATTATTAGTGCATGTATCCACTTATTAGAAAATCCTGAATGTACGATTGACGACCTCATTAATTTTGTTCCTGCGCCAGATTTTCCAACGGGCGGAACGATTTATGGTATTCATGGTGTCCGAGAGGGCTACCGAACTGGTCGTGGGCGTGTCATTATGCGTGCCAAAACCCACTTTGAAGATATGGAAAAAGGGCAACAGCGCCAATCGATTATCGTTGATGAGCTCCCATATCAAGTCAACAAAAAGAACTTACTCGAGCGAATTGCTGAGTTGGTTATTGAGAAAAAAGTCGAAGGTATTTCTGATATTCGTGACGAATCAGACAAGTCGGGTATGCGTGTCGTGATTGAGCTCAAACGTGGTGAAGTTCCTGAGGTTGTGCTCAATAACCTGTATAAAAACACTCAACTCCAAGATAACTTTGGTATGAATATGGTGGCCTTGGTTGACAACCAACCAAGGTTGCTCAACTTAAAGCAAATGCTCGAGTGCTTCTTGCGTCACCGCCGTGAGGTAGTGACAAGAAGAACGTTATTCGAATTAAGAAAAGCCCGCGACCGTGGCCACGTTTTAGAAGGTTTGGCTGTGGCACTCGCTAACATTGATGAATTTATCGCATTAATCAAAGCTGCGCCAACGCCTCCAGAGGCGAAAAAAGATTTAGTTGCACAGGCATGGGATTCCAGCGTGGTGCGCGAGATGTTAACGCGTGCATCGATGGAAACTCAGGGTGGAATGTCTTCTTATCGTCCGGATCGCTTACCTGCAAATTTAGGTTTGCAAGCCGATGGCTTGTATCGTTTGTCAGAGGATCAAGCGCAAGAGATTTTACAGATGCGCCTACAGCGTTTAACAGGCCTTGAGCAAGATAAGATTGTTGAAGAATACAAAGAAGTGATGGAGCAGATCTCTGACTTACTCGATTTGTTATCCCGTCCTGACAGGGTGACTGAAGTGATTCGTTCTGAATTATTAGAGGCGAAAAAAGAGTTTGGTGAGGAAGGCTCAGACGGTGGTCGTCGCTCACAAATCGAGATGAACGCCACGGAGTTGTTCACTGAGGATTTGATCACGCCGCAAGATTTAGTTGTGACCTTATCGAATACGGGTTACATGAAGAGTCAGCCGCTCACCGAATATCGTGCGCAAAAACGTGGTGGCAGAGGTAAGGCAGCGACGACGACGAAAGATGAAGATTGGATTTCGACCTTATTTGTGGCGAATACCCATGACACGATTTTGTGTTTTTCAGATCGTGGACGTTTGTATTGGTTAAAGGTATGGGAAGTTCCTCAAGGTAGTCGTACGTCACGAGGCAAACCGATTATTAATATGTTCCCGCTGATTGAAGGCGAGAAAATAACGACGATTTTGCCGATCAAGGGCTATGCTGAGAATCAATACGTTTTTATGGCAACGCGTTGTGGCGTTGTGAAGAAATCTCGTTTAAGCGATTTCTCGAATCCTCGCAAAGGCGGTATTATTGCCGTCGATCTTGATGAAGGTGATATCTTGATTGGTGCTGCGATTACCACTGGGGCTGAAGATGTCATGCTATTTTCTGATGCTGGTAAAGCAGTTCGCTTTGATGAGAACGATGTGCGACCAATGGGAAGAACTGCGCGAGGTGTGCGTGGTATGAATCTTGGTGAGGGTCAGCAGGTAATCGCAATGTTGGTTGCCCCGAGTGAGTTAGATACTACGAATATTGCCGCAAGTGATGCTACCCCGAGTGCTATACCGAGTGTTTTAACAGCGACAGAAAACGGTTACGGTAAACGGACCCAGCTCGCCGAATATACGCGCCATGGACGTGGTACAAAAGGTATGATCGCCATACAAACGACAGAGAGAAACGGCAAGCTAGTAGCTGCCTCCCTTGTCTCTGAAGAGGATCAAATCATGTTGATCACAACCGGTGGTATTTTGGTAAGAACTCGCGTTTCTGAAATTCGCGAAATGGGACGTTCTACACAAGGTGTTACCTTAATTAGTGTGGACTCGGGTACTGTCTTATCTGGATTGCAGCGCATTGCCGAAAGCGATGAAGATGACGATGGTGTTGATGACGAAGAAAGTATCAGCGAGTAAATTTTAGATCTGGTCGGGGTCGGGTAAGCCTATGTCTTTTGATAAACGTATTTATAACTTTGCACCTGGCCCAGCAACTCTTCCTGAGGAAGTGTTAAAAGCTGCTGGTCAAGATATTCTGTTATGGCAGGGTTTAGGCGCTGGAGTGATGGAAGTGAGTCATCGAAGCAGTGCCTTTATGAACTGCTATCAAGACGCCCTGCAAAATATCATTGATCTAATGAAGATTCCGTCCAATTACAAAGTCTTGTTTTTGCAAGGTGGCGGGATTGGGCAAAACGCAGCGATTCCGATGAACTTAATGGGCTTGGCAAAGTCTGGTCCGCAAGCTGACTTTATTGTCTCTGGTGTTTGGACCCAAAAATCAGTCGCTGAAGCGAGCAAGTATGGCCTTGCTAGAATTGCTGCTACGAGTAAAGAGCAACAATTTCATTGTGTGCCGGATCGTGCTACTTGGGATTTATCTCAAGATTCTGCTTACGTCCATATTTGTGCCAACGAAACTGTGGGAGGTGTTGAATTTGCACAAACGCCGGATGTTGGAGTTATTCCTTTAGTAGCGGATATTTCGAGCAATATTATGTCTCGTGAAATCAATGTGAGTCGTTATGGTGTTTTATTTGCAGGAGCGCAAAAAAATATTGCGCCGGCTGGTTTGACCATTGTCATTGTTCGTGAGGATTTGATTGGTCATGCGGCTTCAATTACCCCAACGATTTGGGACTGGAAGATACAAGCCGCGAATGACTCCATGATCAATACGCCAACGACTTTTGCGATCTATATGGCTGGTGAGGTATTTAAGTGGTTAAAAAAGCAGGGTGGTATTAGTGCTATCGAAAAAATCAATCAACAAAAAGCCGATGTCATTTATGGTGTTTTAGATCAAAGTTCGCTGTACGAGGCGAGAGTGCATCGCGATTCTCGTTCCCGGATGAATGTGACCTTTTATTTGCGCGATGAAACTTTAAATGAAGCATTTTTAGCGCAGGCGAGTCAGGCGGGTATGATTGGCTTAAAAGGCCATAAAAGTGTTGGTGGAATGCGGGCTAGTTTATACAATGCCATGCCCTTAGCTGGCGCGCAGTGTCTAGCGGAGTTGATGCGTGAATTCGAAAGGCGTGCTTAATGAGTCAAGATTCTCAAAAAACAGAAGCGCAACGCTTAGATCCGTTGCGTCAAAAAATAGATGAGCTTGATCAAGCGCTATTAGATTTGCTTTCTAAGCGAGCTGCTGTGGCTCTTGAGGTCGGGCATGTCAAAGAAGAGTTTGGTTCTGTAGTCTATCGCCCTGAACGAGAACAACAGGTTCTTGACAAGGTGGCCAATAAAAATTTAGGACCTTTAAAAAAAGCAGGTATTCAAGCGATTTGGCGAGAGATCATGTCCGCTTGTCGAGCGATAGAAGCAAGCACGACGATTGCTTATTTAGGTCCTGCCGGCACCTTTTCCGAAGAAGCGACCTTGGCATTTTTTGGGCACTCCGTAGAGTTGTCACCATGCCAGAGTCTTGATGACATCTTTCGTCAAGTCGAGTCTGGCCAGTCCCAGTATGGTGTTGTGCCCATTGAAAACTCCTCTGAAGGTGCTATATCTCGTACGCTCGATTTATTGTTAGAGTCCCCATTATTAGTCACTGGTGAAATTTCGATACCGGTGCGTCACACACTCATGAGCTTGTCAGGAAACTTGGAGGGTATTACCCATGTTTTGGCGCACCCACAGGCCTTGGCGCAATGTCAGCAATGGCTCAATCAGTTCGCCCCAAAGTTACATCGTGAAGCGATTAGTAGCAATGCGCAAGCCGCGCTAGAGGCTTCTAAAAATCCTCAATATGCTGCCATTGCGAGTCGATCAGCGGTACAGACGTATGGATTAAAAACCGTAAAAGAAAGTATTCAAGATGATGCCCATAATCGCACCCGTTTTGTGGTGATTGGTCATCACGCGGCCAGTAGTACAGGTAAAGATCAGACCTCACTGATTCTGTCTGTCAAGAACGAAGCAGGTGCTGTCTACCGCCTCCTAGAGCCATTTGCTCAACACAGTGTTTCAATGACGCGGTTTGAATCTCGACCTGCCAGAAAAGGTTCTTGGGAATATCATTTTTATATCGATATCGATGGTCATCAAGGTGACGCATCGGTAGCTAAAGCATTAGAAGAGCTCAAAAACATGACGGCCTTTTATAAGTGTCTTGGCTCCTATCCAAAAAGTGAACATTAATATCATGGCAACGAATAAAAAACAGGACATCGGTTTAGAACAAGTCAGGCAAATTGCTCCTTATGTAGGTGGTCGACCGATTAGTGAAGTGGCGCGCCAATTTGGCTTAGATGAAAGCAAAATTGTGAAGCTCGCTTCTAACGAAAATCCATTGGGTATCCCGCAATCGGCGAAGGACGCCATGCTGGCCATTCTGCATGATTTGGGGCGCTATCCAGACTCTAACGGCTATGAACTTAAATTAGCCTTGTCTAAAAAAAATCAGGTGCCTGAAGATTGGATTACTTTGGGTAATGGCAGTAATGATATTTTAGAGTTAGCCACAAGATCCGTTGCCCAGTCAGGTGATGAGATTATCTTCTCCAAACATGCCTTTGCTGTGTATCCATTAGCTACGCAAGCGGTAGGTGCAAAGGCAATTGAGGTTGATGCCATGCCGGAGGATTTAGGGCATGATTTAGACGCTATGATCAAGGCGATAACGGATAAAACAAAATTAATTTTTGTTGCAAATCCCAATAACCCCACCGGAAGTTTTTTAACGGGAGCGCAGATTGAGGCTTTTTTGGCAAAGGTGCCGGAGCATATTGTGGTTGTGCTGGATGAAGCCTATAACGAATATTTAAAGCCGGATCAGCAATATGATGCGATTGCGATGGCGCGTCACTATCCGAATCTCATTGTTTCAAGAAGCTTTTCGAAGGCTTACGGTCTAGCGGGGCTGCGTTTAGGTTACGCCGTCTCACAAGCTGCGATCACTGACCTTATGAACCGGATTCGACAACCTTTTAATGTGAACTCTTTAGCGCAAGCGGCAGCGATAGCGGCTCTTCAAGATTTAGAGTTTTTGGCTGAGGGTGCACGTATCAATGCGTTAGGTTATACGCAATTGACGCAGGCCTTTACGCAAATGAAATTACATTTTTTACCTTCTGCGGGTAATTTTATCTTGGTTAAAGTCGGTGATGATGATGGTGCAGGTGTGCGGATTAATACCGAGTTACTTCAGCGTGGCGTTATAGTGCGACCTGTTGGTAATTATGGATTACCACAATGGTTACGCATCTCGATTGGTTTGCCTGAAGAAAACGCAGCCTTTAT
This sequence comes from uncultured beta proteobacterium, assembly GCA_903875135.1. Classification (GTDB taxonomy): domain Bacteria; phylum Pseudomonadota; class Gammaproteobacteria; order Burkholderiales; family Burkholderiaceae; genus Polynucleobacter. The sequence goes on from CAIQUZ010000112.1 coordinate 9,970, forward strand.
ACAGGCCCTACAACAAGCGCTTGCAGCTTAATCATTTCTGAAAGCTCATGGTGGATCAAGCTCAAACTAGTTCATTTCAAACCGTCGGGATTGTTGGCGTCGGATTGATTGGTGGCTCGATTGGCATTGCCTTAAAACAACAACAACTAGCACAGCAGGTGCTTGGAGTTGGGCGTTCGTTGACCAATTTAGAAATTGCTAAAAGTAATGGTTTGATAGATGTCATCACTGACCTTGAGCAAATGGCTAAAGTCGCCGATCTCATGATCGTTTGTGTACCTGTGGCACAGACGAGGACTGTTTTACAAGGGATATTTCCGCACTTAAAAAAAGATGCCATCATTATTGATGTTGGTAGTACCAAGATGGATGTGATTCAGGTTGCCAAAGAAGTCCTGGGTGAGCGCATCCATCAGTTTATCGCTTGTCATCCAATTGCGGGCGGTGCTCGGCATGGTGCTAGTGCGGCAAGAATCGATTTATTCCATAACAAACAGGTCATGATGTGCCCGTTGTTTGAAAACTTGGTCAGTGATGTTGATCGCATTGAACAGTTATGGAAAGATCTGGGTGCGCGCGTTTATAAAATGTCGGCATTAGAACATGACCATATTTTTGCTGCCGTATCCCATTTACCGCATTTGCTGTCTTATGCATTAATGCTCCAAGTTGCTAATGCGCCAGATGCTGATAAGAAATTTGTTCATGCTGGCGCAGGCTTTAGAGACTTTACTCGGATTGCCGCATCGAGTCCCGAGATGTGGACCGATATTAGTTTTGCTAATCGAGACGCCTTACTAAAAGAGTTAGATGGCTACCTACTCATTGTTGAGCAAATGAAAAAATCGATTCAAAACGGTGATGCCGAGTTACTGCAAAAGATGTTTCAAATTGCCAGCGATTCTCGTAAAGATTGGCAAGGCTAGTCATGGCATCTGCAGCTTTATTGGTTGAGCCGATCATCAATGCCATGGGTGAAGTTCACCTACCTGGTTCAAAGAGTATTTCTAATCGGGTTTTATTACTCAGTGCTTTAGCACATGGTCAGACCACGCTCAAGGGTTTACTCGATGCTGATGACACGCAGGTCATGCGCACAGCATTAAATCAATTGGGTGTACCCATTGTTGAGCGAATTGAAAATCATCAAACCCTCGTTGATGTCATGGGGCAAGATGGGCGGTTTCCCAACATGCAGGCGAGTCTTTTTATGGGGAATGCGGGGACCGCGATTCGGCCGTTAACCGCAGCTCTTGCCATCTTGGGTGGTGAGTATGAGTTGCATGGTGTGGCGAGAATGCATGAGCGTCCGATTCGGGACTTGGTAGAAGGCTTACAAGGGATTGGCGCCAAAGTCGATTACCTCGAGCAAGAGGGATACCCCCCGATCAAGCTTCACTCAGGCCATATTGATCAAGAACAAGTGGTGCGGGTGCGTGGTGATGTCTCGAGCCAATATCTTACCGCCTTATTGATGGCATTACCTTTACTCAGGCCCTCTAACCCCATCCGGATTGAGGTGATTGGTGAGTTGATTTCTAAGCCTTATATTGAAATCACCATGAATCTGATGAGTAAGTATGGTGTGCAGGTTGAGCACCAGGATTGGCAGGCGTTCATGATTCCGGCGCAGCAACGGGGCGAGCATGGACCTTATGTTTCACCTGGGCATCTAGTTGTCGAAGGTGACGCCTCTTCAGCCTCATATTTTTTAGGCTTGGGCGCTTTAGGTCATGGTCCTGTCAAAGTGATGGGTGTAGGCCGAGAGAGTATTCAAGGAGACGTTGCATTTGCCCATGCCTTATCGATGATGGGTGCCAATGTTGCCCAAGGTGCTGATTGGATTGAAGTGCGTGGGGTTGATACGCAGGATGGTCGATTGCGCGCGATTGAGATGGACTGTACCGCCATCCCTGACGCTGCAATGACTCTTGCGGTATTGGGTTTGTTTGCAACCGGCACAACCAAACTCTCAGGGATTGGGAGTTGGCGTGTTAAAGAAACCGATCGCATTGCTGCCATGGTTTGTGAACTCAGTAAATTTGGGGCTGTGGTTCAAGCGGGTGATGATTATCTCCATGTTTGCCCTCCCACAACTTGGACTGTTCCAATAGGCGGTGTTGATACCTATGATGATCACCGCATGGCCATGTGTTTTTCTTTAGCGGCGTTTGGTCCGAATGCATTTTATATTAATGATCCCGCTTGTGTTTCTAAAACCTTTCCGCAGTATTTTGAGGTGTGGCGTTCCTTGTTAGTTCCGCGCGTGAGTAAAAAATGATATCCATCATCGCCATTGATGGGCCAACGGCCTCTGGTAAAGGAACCGTCGCACAGCTCGTTGCAAAAGTGCTAGGATTCCATTATCTCGATAGTGGGGCTCTATACCGCATCGTTGGTTTGGCGAGCCTCCATCAGCAGATTGATTTATCGCATCATGATCAGTTAGGTCAAATGACCCGAAGGTTAAAGATTCATTTTGATCAACAACGGGTTTTTTTGGAAGAAAATGACGTCTCTGAGGCCATTCGGACCGAAGAAATGGGTCAAAGGGCATCCGCTGTGGGAGCAATACCACAGGTGAGACAAGCTCTAGTAGAGCTACAAAAAAGCTTTTTAGCCTTACCAGGGCTAGTTGCTGATGGCCGAGATATGGGCACAGTGATCTTCCCGCAGGCTCAATTAAAGGTGTTTTTGACCGCCAGTGCCCACATTAGGGCACAAAGAAGATATAAACAATTGATTGCCAAAGGAATTTCTGCTAATATAGATATTCTGACCCAAGATTTATTGGATCGTGATCAAAGAGATACACAAAGATCAACGGCGCCATTAATTCAAAGTGAAGATGCTTATTTGCTCGACACCAGTGATTTATCGATTGATCAAGCAGTTCAAAAGATCTTGAAGTGGTACGCTCTGGTTGTTCAACAGTAAGTAAATTAGTAACTTAGTTTATGCAGTAAAAATGTCCCGTCTTGACCCCCGGCGCGCCGATGAGGTTCTTAAAAGCGTCTCAAGAAGGGTTTTTCAACCTAACCCGTTGGCATTAGCCAACAGATAAGTAAACATGTCTGAATCCTTTGCAGCACTATTTGAAGAATCATTAGCTCGTTCCAATATGAAATCTGGGCAGGTTATTTCTGCTGAAGTAGTTCGTATTGATCATAATTTTGTGGTGGTAAATGCTGGACTGAAGTCTGAAGCATTTATTCCCGTTGAAGAATTCCATAACGACCAAGGTGAGATTGATGTCCAGCCTGGCGATTTTGTCTCCGTTGCGATTGACGCATTGGAAAACGGTTATGGCGACACGATTTTATCCCGTGACAAAGCCAAGCGTTTAGCATCTTGGATGAATCTAGAAAAAGCCTTAGAACAAGGTGAGATCGTCACAGGTGCGGTGACTGGTAAGGTTAAAGGTGGACTTACCGTTATGGTGAATGGTATTCGTGCCTTCTTACCAGGTTCATTGTTAGATACACGTCCAATTAAGGATACCTCGCCGTTTGAAGGTAAGACGATGGACTTTAAGGTCATCAAACTGGATCGTAAAAGAAATAACGTTGTGTTATCTCGCCGTGCTGTTGTAGAGGCAAGCCAAGGTGAAGAGCGTCAAAAACTCATGGACAACCTTAAAGAAGGAACGATTGTTCAAGGTGTCATTAAGAACATTACTGATTACGGTGCGTTCGTTGACTTAGGTGGTATTGATGGTTTGTTACACATTACCGATTTGGCATGGCGTCGTGTGCGTCACCCAAGTGAAGTGTTGACCGTTGGTCAAGAAGTCACAGCCAAGATTTTGCGTTACGACCAAGACAAGAATCGTGTTTCATTGGGTATCAAGCAGTTGGGTGATGATCCATGGGTTGGTATTGCAAGAAGATACCCACCAAGTACACGTTTATTTGGTAAAGTCACTAACCTCACGGATTACGGTGCGTTTGTGGAAATTGAGTCTGGTATTGAGGGCTTGGTTCACGTATCCGAGATGGACTGGACGAACAAAAACATTGCCCCAGGCAAAGCTGTTCAATTAGGTCTTGATGTTGAAGTGATGGTTCTTGACATTGATGAAGATAAGCGTCGTATCAGTTTGGGTATGAAGCAATGTAAAACAAATCCATGGGATGAGTTTGCACGTAACCATAACAAAGGCGACAAGATTTCTGGCGCGATTAAATCAATCACTGACTTTGGCGTATTCATTGGCTTAGATGGCGGTATTGATGGATTGGTTCATTTATCAGATATTTCTTGGAACGAAGCTGGCGAAGAAGCGGTGAAGAAGTTCAAGAAAGGTGACGAGATTGATACCGTTGTATTAGCGATTGATGTGGAGAAAGAAAGAATCTCATTAGGTATTAAGCAGCTTTCTGGTGATCCTTTCAATAACTACACTTCAGCGAATGATAAAGGTGCGTTAGTTTCTGGTGTTGTGAAAACTGTTGATGCTAAGGGTGCGGTTATTGAATTAGCTCCTGAAGTCGAAGCTTATTTACGTGCTTCTGAGATTTCAACAGATCGTGTTGAAGATGCTCGGATTGCTCTTAAAGAGGGTGATACCGTATCAGCGATGATTATCAATGTGGATCGTAAGTCAAGAAGCATTAATCTGTCGATTAAAGCGAAGGACAATGCAGATCAACAAGAAGTAATGTCTAAAATGCAAAATGAAGCAAGTACTGGAACAACGAACCTTGGCGCCTTATTAAAGGCAAAGTTAGATAATCAAGGCTAATCGGTAACATGCCGCTATGAATCAAATCATAGCGGCATTTTTTTGTTAAAGGATGCGGAAAGATGATGACGAATGAACAACAAATAGACGTCGATACTGTAATTGATACTTCAATTACGCGTTCCGAGTTGGTGAATTTGTTATCTGAGCAATTCTCTCAGTTAATGCCTCGAGATGTTGAATTAGCCGTTAAGACATTATTAGATACGATGACCCAAGCGTTAGCAGATGGGAAGCGGATTGAGCTAAGAGGGGTTGGTAGTTTTGTATTACATCATCGTCCTGCACGAGTAGGTCGTAACCCAAAGTCGGGTGAGCAGGTCATGATTCCCGAGAAAAAAGTTCCTCATTTCAAACCTGGTAAAGAGTTAAGAGAACGGGTTGATTACAAGGCAAGTGTTGATATCGCCAAAATCGGGTAAGTGATGGTTCCGCTTTTACAAGCTATATGGCGTGTGTTGTTAATGGCATCTCGCCTCGTCTTGTTTCTTGTTTTATTTCTGATTGCCATTTTGAATACCAACTCTGTAGAGTTTCATTGGTTTGTTGATCAATCCCTGACACTTCCCTTAAACATTCTTTTACTCGTTGCCTTTTTATTAGGTTTAATGATTGCGGCATTTGTGTTATTCCCTCGAAAGCGAAGGGGTTAAGTTGCAGATACAAACTTACTGGTTAGCTTTGATTCCTATCTTATTTGGTCTCGGGTGGTTGGCCGCGCGATGGGAAATGCGCCTGCAAGATTTTGAAGACGACGTTGAGCAAACCAAGAAAGAGCGATCCACTTTTAGGGGGATCAATTTATTGCTCAGTGAGCAACACGATAAAGCGATTGATGCATTGGTGGAGGTGGCTAAATTAGATCCAGAAACTACCGAGCTTCACTTTGCTTTAGGGAGTTTATTTCGACGTCGAGGAGAAACTGAGCGGGCGATACGTGTCCATCAACATTTAAGTAATCGTCAAGACATACTCCCGCGAGACCGTGCGCATGCTGCCTATGAGTTAGGTCGTGATTTTTTGCGTGCCGGCATGCTAGATCGGGCAGAGGCAAGTCTGAACTTAGTGATTGAAGGTCGCTATCATTTGCCAGCAAAAGCGGCATTACTCGAGATGTATCAAATTGAAAAAGATTGGCGTAAAGCCATTATTGCCGCGAACGAGTTAGGGACTTTAGAAAAGAAAGATTATCAAGATCAAGTTGCACACTTTTATTGTGAGATCGCGATTGAATCTATTCGCTCAAAAAACCTGAGTGCTGCCAAAGAGGCGATTGATCAAGCTTTATATGCAGTGCCGCATCATATTCGAGCCACTATTTTACGCGGTGAGTTAGCAATAGCCCATCAAAAACCTCTTGAAGCGATTGAGACGTGGGGTAATATTGAAAAAAAATTCCCTGCCTATTTACATCTCATTGCTGATAAATGGATGAAAGCATTTACAGAGTTAAATCGTGAGACAGAAGGATTGGAACGATTAAAACTGCATTTACTAGAGCAGGGCTCTGGGGAGTTACTTGATATTGTTTTTAAACATGTATTGAGAATTCAAGGTCCGCAGCCAGCGCAAGCGTTAATCAACACAGTGATGCTCGATACACCAAGTTTGACCGCAATGACGAAGCGTTTTGAAGCGCAATATATGATTGCTCAAGAAGGTGGTCAAGAAGCAATGATCGGTGAAATTAAAGCGTCCTTAGATTTATTAAAACAAAAGACAAATAGCCTAGCTCGTTATACCTGTAGTAGTTGCGGTTTTAGGGCGAAGCGGTTTTACTGGCAGTGTCCAGGTTGCAATCACTGGGATGTATACTCCCCAAAAAGAAGTGAAGGCATTGGAGTGGCATAGGCTTTAATTCGGGACGAAAATGATGAGAATAGGGAGAAGTATTTGAAGGTCACGATTATTGGAAGTGGATATGTTGGCTTAGTTACTGGAGCTTGTTTAGCAGAGTTAGGTAATCAGGTATTTTGTTTAGATTTGGATCATCAAAAGATTGATATTTTGAATCAAGGTGGCGTGCCTATTTATGAGCCTGGTTTAAAAGAAATGATTACGCGTAACAAAGAGGCTGGTCGGATTGTTTTTTCAACGGATATTGAGGCCAGTGTGGCCCATGGAGAGGTTCAATTTATTGCAGTCGGAACCCCGCCAGATGAAGATGGTTCCGCAGATTTAAAGTATGTCATCGCGGCAGCTAAAAATATTGCGAAGTACATGAAAGATTTTAAAGTCATTATTGATAAATCGACTGTACCCGTTGGCACTGCCCAAAAGGTATCTGCAGCGATTAAGGCAGAATTGGCGCAAAGAGGGCAATCACAGATTGAGTTCTCCGTAGTATCGAATCCCGAGTTCTTAAAAGAAGGAGCTGCAGTAGAAGATTTCATGCGCCCTGACAGAATTGTGGTGGGAACCGATGATGACAAGCATGGTATGTATGCAAAAGAAAAGGTACGTAAGTTATACGCCCCTTTTAATCGACACCATGAGCGGACATTTTATATGGATGTGAAAAGTGCTGAGCTCACGAAATATGCAGCCAATGCGATGTTAGCAACACGTATTTCTTTTATGAATGAATTAGCCAACCTTGCTGATCAGGTGGGCGCTGATATTGAAGCGGTCCGTCAAGGTATTGGTTCTGATTCACGTATCGGATATGGTTTTTTATATTCAGGAACGGGTTATGGTGGATCTTGTTTTCCAAAAGATGTTCAGGCCTTATCGAAAACAGCCCAAGAGTACTCACTCAATTTGCGCATCTTAGATGCGGTGGAAGAGGTCAATGATGCGCAAAAGAAAATTTTAGTGCACAAGATTATTCGGCATTATGGCGAAGACCTTACTGGACTGACATTTGCCATCTGGGGTTTAGCTTTTAAACCGAATACAGATGACATGCGGGAAGCGCCGAGCCGAGTGATTATTTCTGAGTTGGTGCATCGTGGTGCAAAAATTGTTGCGCATGATCCGGTTGCGACGGAAGAAGCGTGGCGTTGTTTTGCCATGGACTTTGTAACGCAGCCCGAGTTATTACATCAGATTAAGACCGTTGATAAGCCAAATTTAGCCTTAGAAGGTGCCGATGCTTTAGTCATTGTTACTGAGTGGAAAGCATTTCGCAGTCCTGATTTTGATTTAATCAAACAACAACTTAAAGAGCCCATTATTTTTGATGGACGTAATTTATTTGAACCCAGTACCTTATCCGAGTTTGGATTTAAGTATCAAGGTATAGGTCGACATAATTAATGATTGATATGACTCGAGAGCTTAATAATATGCATGTCAAATTGACTTACCAGGATGTTCAACGAATTCGAGAAGCCTCGATTCTGGTAGTGGGTGATGTCATGTTAGATCGTTATTGGTTTGGTGATACGGATCGCATCTCTCCTGAAGCGCCAGTGCCGATTGTCGCAATTAAACGCGTTGATGAGCGTTTAGGTGGAGCTGCTAACGTTGCTCGCAATGGTGCAACACTAGGCGCCAAGATTCAATTGCTCGGACTGGTTGGAGATGATGAGGCTGGTCAAAAAGTGCAAGCAATGCTGACGGATCTTCAGATTCACAGTCGCTTACAGATCGATACAGCGGTTCCTACCATTGTTAAATTGAGGGTCGTTGCTCGGCAGCAACAATTAATTCGTTTGGATTTTGAAGAAGCGCCGACGATTGATACCTTAATGTCGAAATTACAGAGTTTTGAAGAAGCTTTACCACAGGTTGATGCGGTCATTTTTTCCGATTATGGTAAAGGTGCGTTAAAACATATATCGCGCATGATTGAGATGTCCAAGGCTGCGGGAAAGATTACCTTGGTCGATCCCAAGGGTGATGATTATTCCAAGTATGCTGGTGCGACCGTTATTACTCCCAACCGCAGTGAACTGAGGCAAGTCATTGGTAAATGGACGACTGAAGCAGACTTAACCCAGAAGGTTCAGAATCTACGCACTCAATTAGGCTTAGAAGCTATTTTATTGACTCGCTCAGAAGAGGGAATGACCTTGTTTCGTGAAAATCAGGTCAGCCATGTTGGAGCTCAGGCTCGAGAGGTATTTGATGTCTCTGGTGCTGGTGATACCGTGATAGGAACCTTGGCGGTTGCTTTAGCATCTGGCTGGGAGTGGGATCAGGCTATGGCGCTAGCTAATCGAGCCGGCGGTATTGTGGTTGGAAAATTAGGAACTGCAACAGTTTCAGCACAGGAGTTATCATGAGATTTGTGGTCACTGGAGCCGCTGGATTTGTGGGCTCGAATTTGGTTCAAGCGCTCAATGCGCGTGGTGAAAAAGATATTATCGCTGTCGACGATTTGACAGAAGCCAACAAATATCGCAACTTAGCGGACCTCGATATTGCTGACTATTTCGATAAATCAGAGTTTTTACAACGATTACAGAGTCAATCGCTCGGCAAGATTGAGGCCATTTTTCATGAAGGTGCTTGTTCTGACACGATGGAGTCAGACGGGCATTATATGATGGCTAATAATTATCGTTATACCCTCGAATTAATTGATCTATGTGCAGAGCAGGGCATTCCTCTCATTTATGCTTCTTCTGCAGCAACTTATGGTGGATCAAACCGGTTTGTTGAAACCAGAGAGTTCGAAAAGCCACTCAATATTTATGGGTATTCCAAGGTGCTTCTTGATCATGTTGTAAGGCAAAGAATTGCTGCGAAATCATTGACATCACAAGTGGTTGGACTGCGTTACTTTAATGTATATGGCCCACGAGAATCGCATAAAGGTCGGATGGCTTCTGTTGCGTTCCATCATTTTCACCAGTACCGTGACAGTGCTTATGTCAAACTTTTTGGCGAATATGATGGCTATCTTGCTGGAGAGCAAAAAAGAGATTTTATTTATATAGAAGATGTTGTGAAAGTGAATTTATTCTTTTATGACCATCGTCATTTGAATGGTATTTTTAATTTAGGTACGGGACGTGCTCAGGCCTTTAATGATGTTGCACTGAGCGTCATTAATCAACTCGATCATCTGCAACGTCCTGATCAAGTTAAAGAGCAATCACTGCAGGATGTCGTGCGATCGAACAAGCTACGGTATATTGATTTCCCAGGTGATTTAAAAGGCAAGTATCAGTCCTTTACTCAGGCTAGCCTTGACTTGTTGAGGGCGGCTGGATATCAAGAAGAGTTTCAGACGGTTGAGCAAGGTGTCAGAAAATATGTCACCTGGCTATCAGACAATACTGATTTCTTGGCGGAGCGACTTTAAAGCGCAATTGCCGTCAACATTGCTGTTTTTGCATCGTTATTCTCCAACGTGCGATATGGATCGTACGTATTTTAAAAGGAGAAGTTATGGAATTTAATCTACAGCAAGGTTCATGGAAAAAGCTGCAACAGGGCTTATTGGCGATTGCCTTAGGCGCTAGTCTTTTGATGATGGCGCCCGCGCAGGCGGTCAATATTAATTCAGCATCGCCAGAAGTACTCCAAAACATCAAGGGGATTGGACCTTCACGTGCGAAAGCTATTGTTGATGAACGTGAACGTAATGGTGCTTATGTTAGTGCTGAGGATTTAGATGCGCGCATCAAAGGGATAGGTCAAAAAACGATTGATAAAATGACTCAATCGGGTTTAACTTTTGATGCGACAGAAACGATGACTCGAGCAAAGAGTTCTAGAGTTAAATAGCGATTTGCTAGTCTGATAAAGGACTAGTTTTCGGATCAAAGTTGAACATCAAAGGTGTTCGTTCATCGGCGGAAGCTTAGGGGTAAAATTAACCTAACTTCTGCCACTTTAAACACGATGAATACTTCGAATATTTTTTATCCTACGATTGCTGATACGGTTGGTCATACACCACTCATTCGCTTACAGCGAATCCCTGGAGAGGGTAATCAGGTCCGTAATAATATTATTTTAGGAAAATTAGAGGGTAATAACCCTGCGGGTTCGGTGAAAGATCGTCCGGCCTTATCCATGTTTCGTCGTGCTGAGCAGCGCGGTGAAATCGCTCCTGGTGATACGCTGATTGAGGCAACGAGTGGCAATACCGGCATTGCACTGGCGATGGTAGCGGCAATCCTGGGTTATAAGATGATATTGATCATGCCAGAAAATCAGAGCATTGAACGTCGTCAAAGTATGACAGCCTATGGCGCTGAGCTTATTCTTACGCCTGCTAAAGGCGGCATGGAGTATGCCAGGGACTATGCCGCTCAGCTTCAAAAAGAAGGGCGCGGGATTATTTTGGATCAATTCTCCAACAAAGATAATCCATTAGCGCATTTTGAAGGAACCGGCCCTGAGATTTGGCGGGATACGCATGGTCAAATTACCCACTTTGTTTCTTCTATGGGAACTACCGGAACGATTACTGGCACATCTACTTTTTTAAAGCAGCAAAATCCAAACATTCAAATCATTGGTGTGCAACCAATGGATGGCTCACAGATTCCTGGGATTCGTAAATGGGCGCCGGAGTATTTGCCGAAGATTTTCGAACCTTCAAGAGTCGATTCGTTGGAGTATGTTTCGCAGGTAGAGGCCGAAGAGATGTGCCGTCGGATGGCACGTGAAGAGGGTATTTTTTGTGGTGTCTCTGCGGCAGGCACTTTAGTTGTTGCCCTTCGCATTGCTCAGCGGATTGAAAACGCCACGATTGTTTTTATCGTTTGTGACCGTGGTGACCGGTATTTATCGACGGGGATTTTCCCGGCTTAGTTGTTTTAGCGGACCAGCCATTTTGCACCACGGCTTGACCAAATTCAGTGACTGACATCGCGTAAAAAAAGCTCCGGTTATATTGTGTGATCACTTCAAAATTGCGCAGTCCGACCAAATAATCAACTTTATCTGAGCCATCTTTTTCAATCCGTGGCAGGTCCACGATGAGAGCGGGGCTATTTTCGTCCAGCGAACTTGGCCAGCTAGTAATGATCTTTTGGTTTTTTAATTGCCCGAGGGAGAGTTTAGGATTTGGGTCGCCATCAGCTAGTTCTTTGAGGATGGTGCTTGCTTGCATTTCGGATGAGATGGGTAAGTAAGTAGGTTCTCCATTTTTCCAGCCATGGGCTAGCAAGAACTGCGCGATACTTTGCATGGCATCTTCAGAGCTAGTGCGTAAATCAATTTTTCCATCGTGATTACCATCGCGTGCGTATAGACGGATGCTACTAGGCATAAATTGAGGCATACCGATTGCACCGGCAAATGACCCTTCCTGGATCAGGCAGGCTCGAAGCAGATCGGATGACATCGTGGTGAGACTCAGAGTATCGATGCAATTGAGAACATGGTCGCGTAATTGTTCCTTAAACATCGCTTCACGTCCGACACGATTTGCGCTAGGGGGATAATCAAAGGCAAAAGTGGTCAGGATGTCACGCACAGGAAACGACCCCATATTGCGGCCATAGACAGTTTCGACCCCTAAGATTCCCACAACAAGCGACATTGGCACACCGCTTGTTTTTTCCAATTGATTGAGAAATTCATGATGTTCTTGTAAAAAACGCTTTCCAGCATCTAAACGAATCGTATTCATGACGTTCGATCGATAGGAGGTCCAATTTTTACGCCCTTTACTACCTGATGCTGGCACCATATATTGCCGAGCAATGGTTTGATATTTCACATCGCGAAATGCTTCTCGCAACATGTCAATAGAAAGGTTTTCTCGAATGGCTAGTTCGATTAGGAAAAAATCTAAGGCTTGTTCTTTAGAAAGAGTAAGGGGATTTGAGGAATCTAGACCAATCTCTTGAGAGGGCTTGATTTGAGCATGACTTGCGGTAGTTGCTGCAAGGTGCGCGGCGATCAGACAACTCCAAAAAAAGAGCGGTCGGATAGTTTTTAGAAATTTCATGATGATTGAACAGTTTAGGTAATAATAAGATTATTGACCATAAAGATAAGAACAGAGTTTTATGACGACAGGTTATATTAGTCATCCCGATTTTTTTCAGCATGAAATGGGTAGTTACCATCCAGAATGTCCTGATCGTTTAAGTGCGATTGAAGATCAAATGATTTTAAGTCGCATTGATGATTTTGTTACTCGGATTGATGCGCCACTTGCGACAGAAGATCAAATTGCTTTGGTGCATGATCGGCAGATGATTCAGTTTTTAAAAGAGAACTCACCGACGGCTGGATACTTCAGCATTGATGGCGATACTTCCATGAATCCTCACTCTTATCAAGCTGCGTTACGAGCAGCTGGAGCTTGTCTGGCTGCTGTTGATGCGGTGATGCAAGGGCAGGTGAACAATGTGTTTTGTGCGGTTCGTCCTCCTGGGCATCATGCTGAGCCAAGCCATGCCATGGGATTTTGTCTCTTTAACAATATTGCTATTGCTGCTAAATACGCGCTAGAGCATTATGGTCTTAAAAGAGTGGCCATGATTGATTTTGACGTTCATCATGGTAATGGCACTGAAGCGGCTTTTCGAGATGATTCACGGGTCTTGATGTGTGGTTTTTTTCAGCATCCTTTTTATCCTTATAGTGGGGACGCATCTTCGGCGAGTAATATGCTCAATATTCCGGTGCCCGCCTATACCAAGGGGCTTGATATTCGGCAAATCGTATCGGATGTATGGATGCCCAGACTAGAAGCGTTTGCTCCTGAATGTATCTTTATCTCGGCGGGCTTTGATGCGCATCGAGAAGATGAGTTAGGTCAGTTAGGTTTAGTGGAGGCGGATTATGCTTGGATGACCAAGCAGATTTTGCTGTTGGCGAGAAAATATTCAAATAACCGAATCATCAGTTCTTTAGAGGGGGGCTATCATTTATCTGCTTTAGGACGAAGTGTGGTGGCACATATTAAAGAGTTAGCAGAAATTTAATCTTCTATTTGGAGTTTGAGATGAATATGTATGAACAAGGCTTAGGTCAAAACACGGCAAACCATACGCCAATGAGTCCATTATCTTTTATTGAGAGAGCGGCTAAGGTTTATCCCCGTCATTTGGCGATTGTGCATGGCGCTTTACGCCAGGATTGGTTAACGACGTATCAGCGCAGTATTCGGTTAGCGAGTGCTTTGCATCGAAAAGGCATTGGTAAAGGTGACACGGTTGCTGTGATGTTACCGAATACGCCCCCGATGGTGGAGGCCCACTTTGGGGTCCCCATGTCTGGCGCAGTTCTCAATGCCTTAAATACCCGTTTAGATCCGGAAGCGATTGCTTTTATGCTTGAACATGGTGAGGCAAAAGTGGTGATTGTTGATCCCGAATTTAGTCAGACCATGAAACACGCGCTGGAGATCTCCAAGATCAAGAATGTCTTGGTGATCGATATCACCGACCCGCTTTACACCGGTGAAGGTCAAGCAATTGGCGCGTTGGATTATGAAGCATTTTTACAAAGTGGTGACCCTGATTATGCTTGGCAATATCCACTAGACGAGTGGGATTCGATTTGTTTAAATTACACATCGGGCACTACTGGCAATCCGAAAGGCGTTGTTTACCATCATCGTGGTGCAATGACCGGTGCTATCTCTAATATTTTGGAATGGGATATGCCCAAGCATCCGATCTATTTATGGACATTGCCCATGTTTCATTGCAACGGTTGGACATTTCCCTGGGTGATTGCAGCTCGGGCAGGTGTGAACGTTTGTTTACGAAAAGTAGACGCGGCGAATATCTTTTCTGCGATGAAAGAGCATGGCGTTACCCATTATTGCGCAGCACCGATTGTGCATGGTTTACTCGTTAATGCTAAGCCCGAGTTAAAGCTGGGTGTTCCCAAAGGCGTTAAGGCGATGGTGGCAGGTGCAGCACCACCAGCGGCCATGATCGAGGGGATGGAAACCTTAGGTTTTGATTTGCTGCATGTGTATGGCTTGACGGAGATTTATGGGCCTGCTGCTGTTTGTGTCAAACATGAGGAGTGGAATCAATTAGAGATTGGTGAGCGCGCCAATCTGAATGCCCGACAAGGGGTGAGTTACCACTTGGAACAAGCGATGACGGTGATGGATCCCCAAACGATGACAGAAGTTCCTGCGGATGGTGTCACGATGGGTGAGATCATGTTTAGGGGCAATATGACCATGAAAGGCTATCTCAAAAATGAAAAGACCACCAAAGAGACCTTTGCTGGTGGTTGGTTTCATACGGGTGATTTAGCAGTGATTCATCCAGATGGTTATGTGAAGATTAAAGACCGTAGTAAAGACATCATTATTTCTGGTGGCGAGAATATTTCATCGATCGAAGTTGAAGATGTTTTATATCGTCATCCAGCGGTGATGGCTGCGGCTGTGGTTGCCAAACCAGATGCGAAGTGGGGAGAAACCCCCTGTGCTTTCTTGGAGATTAAAGAGGGCATTCAAGTCACTGAAGCGCAGATGATTGAACATTGTAAGTTGCATTTGGCAGGTTTTAAAGTTCCAAGGACGATTGTTTTTGGCGAGTTGCCGAAAACGTCCACAGGAAAAATCCAAAAATTTGAACTTCGTAAACGCGCTGATTCTGCCAAAGCATTTGATGTCTAACGATGTAAAGTCAATATGTACCTTTTGCGAAGTTCAACGAATCGGCACTTCAAACAGCAAATTGCAGTAATATTTAAAGTTGTTGAAATTATTATTGATTAAATTAGGTCATCGAAATGAAAATTTTAGTAGCAGTAAAAAGGGTGGTTGATTACAACGTGAAAGTACGGGTGAAGTCAGATCACTCAGGGGTTGAGACGGCCAATGTCAAAATGAGTATGAACCCGTTTGATGAGATTGCTGTGGAAGAGGCCGTTAGATTAAAAGAGGCGGGAATTGCTACTGAAGTTATTGCCGTATCCATTGGTGTTACCCAATGTCAAGAGACCTTAAGAACAGCGATGGCCATTGGTGCTGACCGCGCAATATTGGTCGAGACAGGTGAAGATATACAGCCGCTTGCTGTGGCTAAAATTATGCAAGCAATTGCTGCCAAGGAGTCTCCGCAACTCGTGATTTTAGGTAAGCAAGCGATTGATGATGATAGTAATCAGACGGGACAAATGTTAGCCGCTTTGATGCAAGTGCCTCAGGCAACTTTTGCTTCTAAAGTGGTCATTGACGGAGCGTTTGCTCAAGTCACGCGTGAAGTAGATGGTGGTCTTGAGACCATTCGTTTGAGCTTGCCGGCGGTAGTGACGACGGATCTGCGTTTAAATGAGCCACGTTATGTGACCTTACCCAATATCATGAAGGCTAAAAAGAAGACCTTAGATATTTTTAAGCCAGAAGATTTAGGTGTTGATGTGCAGCCCCGCTTAAAGACGATACAAGTTGTAGAGCCAGGTAAGCGTCAAGCTGGTGTGATGGTCCCTGATGTGGCGACCTTGATGGATAAATTAAAAAATGAAGCGAAGGTAATTTAAATGACTGTTCTCGTAATCGCAGAATCACAACAGAATCACTTGCAACCAAGTACCCTCAACGTCATGAGTGCGGCATTACAAATTGATACTGATGTTCATGTTGTTTTAATGGGGCAAGGCCTATCTGAAGTTGCTATACAAGCAGCGCAGATTTCTGGAGTGAGTAAGGTATTAGTTGCTGATGATAGTATTTTTGCCAATCAACTGGCTGAGAATCTGACTTTACAAATTTTAGCGATAGTTGATGCATATAGTCATATCCTTGTTGCGGCTAGTGCTAATGGTAAAAATGTGATGCCTCGCATTGCTGCGCTCAAAGATGTTGCGCAAATCTCAGAAATTACGAAGGTGATTGATGCGAACACGTTTGAGAGACCCATTTATGCAGGCAATGCGATCGCCACTGTTCAGTCGAGTGATTCTCTGAAAGTGATTACGGTTCGTACGACCGGTTTTGATCCTGTACCAGCAACGGGTGGTACAGCGGTGATTGAAGCGCTTACAGTGGTGAGTGATTCAGGGCAGAGTCAATTTGTTTCTCGCGAGACCACCAAGTCGGACCGCCCGGAATTGACTGCGGCAAAAATTATTGTCTCCGGTGGTCGTGGTTTAGGTTCAGCAGAGCAATACCATCACATCATGGAGCCCTTGGCAGATAGCCTCGGTGCCGCCTTAGGGGCATCTAGAGCAGCCGTTGATGCAGGCTACGTCCCGAACGATTACCAAGTCGGTCAGACCGGCAAAATCGTTGCACCCCAGTTGTATGTGGCCGTCGGTATCTCCGGAGCGATTCAGCATTTAGCGGGGATGAAGGATTCGAAAGTGATCGTCGCGATCAATAAAGATCCTGAGGCTCCAATCTTTGGTGTTGCTGATTATGGATTAGTTGCCGATCTTTTTACGGCGGTACCAGAGTTGGTTGCAGCGATTAAAAATTAAGTGTACGCGGCTGTATGCGTTGGAAAAGACAAACAATGAGGGGATAAAACATGACGTATCAAGCGCCCGTTAAAGAGATGATGTTTGTGATGAATCATTTGGCAGGAATCTCTCAAGTGGCGAGTCTTCCCTCGTTTGAAGATGCTGGGCTGGACTCTGATACAGCCGAATCGATTTTAAGTGAGTCAGCCAAATTTGCTCAAGAGGTGGTTGCGCCCCTCAATTGGGCTGGTGATCAGCAACCCAGTTATTTAAAAGATGGTCATGTCATTACATCCCCGGGGTTTAAAGAAGCCTTTGCACAGTATGTAGCTGCAGGTTGGCAGGGAATGACCCATGCCCAGGAGTATGGTGGTCAGGGCTTACCTAAACTCATCGCTACTGCCTGCCAGGAAATGATTAATTCTGCGAACTTATCGTTTTCACTTTGTCCGATGCTCACTGAAGGTGCGATCGAAGCATTGACGGTGGCGGCAAGTGACGAGATCAAAACGCGTTTTATTCCGAATATGGTCTCTGGTAAGTGGACTGGCACGATGAATCTGACAGAACCACAAGCTGGATCTGATTTAGCACTTGTTCGAACACGTGCTGAGCCAGTAGGCGACGGCACACACAAGATTTTTGGTACAAAAATTTACATAACGTATGGCGACCATGACTATACCGAAAACATTATTCATTTGGTCCTAGCCAGAACACCGAATGGACCGGCTGGTGTAAAAGGGATTTCCTTATTTGTTGTGCCTAAATTTTTGGTCACTGACAGCGGTCAGATTGGGCAGCGTAATGATGTGCATTGTATTTCTTTAGAGCATAAGCTGGGTATTAAAGCCAGTCCTACTGCAGTATTGCAGTATGGTGATCATGGCGGCGCGATTGGCTATATGGTTGGTGAAGAAAATAATGGCCTAGCTTATATGTTCATCATGATGAATGCCGCGCGTTTTGGTGTTGGTATGCAAGGCATCGCCTTAGCGGACAGGGCCTATCAAAAGGCCGTTAGTTATGCAAAAGATCGCGTGCAAAGTAGGGACCTTGCTGGCTCTACAGGACCGGTCGCAATTATTCATCACCCCGATGTAAAAAGAATGCTCATGACCATGCGTGCTTATACGGAAGGTGCGCGCAGTTTGGCGTATGTCACAGTGGCCGCGCTCGACGCCGCAGAGCATAGCTCTGATGAAAAAACCCGTGCTGAGAACCACGCTTTTTATGAGTTTCTAGTCCCCATTATTAAAGGATTTTCTACGGAGATGTCCGTTCAGGTGGCAAGTCTTGGGGTACAGATTCATGGTGGGATGGGTTTTATCGAAGAAACAGGCGCTGCTCAACACTATCGTGATGCACGTATCTTGCCGATTTATGAAGGCACTACAGCGATTCAGGCCAATGATCTCATTGGTCGTAAAACGCTTCGTGATGGAGGAGCTGCGATTCAAGCGATTGGTCAGCAGATTGCGGCAACTGAGGCAGAGTTAGCCGCATCAGGAACAGCGGCAGCAAACGTCATGAAGGAAAAATTAGGGGCAGCGCGACAGGCTTTAGAACAGGTGGTGATGTATGTGCTTGCACAGACTAAATCAGATATTAAGGCCGTGTTCGCAGGCAGTGTCACGTATTTGCAGGTGTGCGGTTTAACACTGGCAGGCTGGCAGATGGCAAGGGCCTTACTGGCGGCCCAGCAGCATCAGGATGAAGACTCTGATTTTTATGCTGCGAAGATTGCTACGGCGCAATTTTATGCGCAGCATTTACTAACTCAAGTTCCTGGTTTAGCAATGGCGATTGTTGAAGGTGGCAGTGTTACTAACGCGCTCACGGCAGAGCAGTTTTAAGACTTTTCATTAATCAAGCTGAACCAAGAGTGAGTGCTCTTAAGGCTAAGAGTTATTGAGAGATTGCTTTGGACGCTTCTACTTGTGCAACAAAATATTGTTCAAAAGCGATAGCCAGCCCTGACATAAGAACAAATGCACCGATCAGAAGTGCCGTAACCAAACAAAAGATCACTGCCCAACTAGAAGCATTTTTCTGGAGTGAGTGAATGTTGAACTGCGCATCAAATTTTTCATCAGGGCGAAGTCCATAAGCTAAGGTAGCGAGCCAACTTGCCAGCAGTGAAATATATCCAAGAGCAACAAAGAACCATCCAAGTAAAGAAGCTTTTTCTGTTTGAGCAAGCTCAAACCAACCCCAAATGCCTAACCAAAGAGTAATAAGTTGAAGGTAGAACCAAGGAGATTTGATTCCTTTGAGATAGAGCCAGTGAAGACCTGTACCGGGAAGAAAGAGACTGAGTAAACAAACAACGAGCTTGGATTTAAAAAGGTTTTGCATAGGGCTATGATAAAGCCCGGTTTGATTTAACGTATTTTTTCCTGAGAATAATTAAGGGGGACCTCTTCTACCAAATGCGAGTACATCCCCAGTTCTACCAACAAGTAATAATTGTTCGCCCCTCATATTTAAAGAGCGGTAATCATCGAGTTGATTTAAAAAATCTCTTTCAAGTTCCATTCGACTGTTTTCTATGCACATCATTTTTGTGCTGCCAATATTGCCTAAAACAACGGCATTTTTCGTATCAATCGTGAGTTGTGAGAAGAAGCGATTACATCCTGAGTACCCAGAGAGCATCTTTTTTTCTTGATTAAATTCAATGATGATCGGTTCACCATTATCGCCGTGAGGAATCGTACGATTTTTAACAAGACCCTTTTGATCTGGTGGGAGGTTCCAGCGGAGTAATTCCCAACGACCACTCAGTTGGGCAAGTGGGGGGCTAGAGCAAGAATTGCAATCAGGCAGGATATTACTGCATGAAATGAGGTTTAGTAGGCCAAAAAACACAAAACTAGACTTAAAAAAGGAGAAAATAGGCTTCATAGTGGAATAATTGTTGGTTGTTATTGCTGTTTTAAGATAAAATAGTGAGTTTTCTAGGGTAGTAACATTCGTATTATTTTGCATCATCAATAATACCTTTTTGTTAAATGATGCAATGGCATTGTTTTAACCCCTAATTTTTTGATCGTTGTAGTACTTTTTTGAGGAATATTTATGGTCGTCATTCGACTTGCACGCGGTGGTTCTAAAAAGCGTCCTTTTTATAGTGTTGTTGTTACGGATAAGCGTAACCGTAGAGATTCAAACTTTGTGGAGCGTTTGGGTTATTACAATCCAAGAGCTGTATCTACAGAGCAAGCATTTCGCATTGCCCAAGATCGTTTGACCTATTGGTCAGGTGTTGGTGCTGAAATGTCTCCAACGGTGAAGCGTTTAATCAAACAGCATTCAACTCACTAATTTGATTGGGGCCATTCGCCCCAATTTACTAGTGGCGTCACGATGACGACTTTACATCAAGATTTAGTCGAAATCGGAACGGTCATAGAAGCCTATGGCATTCGTGGCGCTTTAAAAATACGTCCTTTTTCCAATGATCCTGTTGCGCTTTTAGCGGCGAAACAGGTGTGGTTCATCAATGCTAAAAATCCGCAGTTCAATCGCGATTACGATGTGTACAGTGTTCGAATGCATAGTGGTTCGGTCTTGTTAGAACTGGTTGGGTTAACCGATCGTGATATTGCGCTGAGTCTTAAATCGGCAGTGGTTGCTATTCCGCGGTCGAAATTTCCGCTGACGGATGCCAACGAGTACTACTGGACTGATTTAATGGGTGCACAGGTTCGCAATCAATCACAGGAGCGCATTGGGCAGGTTGTTGAAATTGTTGACAACAGTGCGCAGACGGTTCTCATTATTGAGGACGACGCCAAAAAACAACATCTCATTCCATTTGTAGCGTCTTTTATTATTGATGTTCAGTTAGAGTCTGATCCTAAGCAGATCCTGGTTGACTGGCAAAAAGACTGGTAAGCCTGATGAATCAATCAATACGCTTTGATGTGATGACGATTTTCCCTGAAATGTTTGACATTATTCATGCTGGTGGGGTGGTAGGTCGTGCTTTAGAAAAGCAACTGTTCAAGCTCAATACGTGGAATCCGAGAGACTACACAACGGATAACCGTAAAACTGTCGATGATCGTGCTTATGGCGGTGGTCCTGGCATGGTGATGATGGTTGAGCCCTTAGAAAAGACGCTGCAGGCCATCAAAGCATTGCAGGGTAACGCCGGTCTTGTTGTTTTGTTATCGCCGCAGGGCAAAGTGTTTAATCAAGATTTGGCGCAAGATTTGCTAAGTCATGAGCAAATCACGATGATCTGTGGTCGTTATGAGGCAGTGGATCAGCGGTTTATTGATCGAAACGTCGACTTAGAGATTAGTCTTGGTGATTTTGTCCTGTCAGGTGGTGAAATTGCGGCGATGGCCATCATTGACACGATGGCCAGACTTATTCCAGGGGTTCTAGGAGATAAGGACTCAGCGCTTCAGGATAGCTTTATGGAGGGCCTTTTAGACCATCCGCATTACACTAGACCTGAAAATTATGAAAATTCCTTCGTTCCAGGGGTGCTTTTAGGTGGAAATCATGCCATAATAGAGGACTGGCGTCGTGAGCAATCTTTGCTGGCAACGCAAAAGAGTCGACCTGATTTAATTGAGGTGGCTCGCAAAAAAGGGTTGTTGAGTAAAAAAGATGAGCTTTTTTTAAAGTCCATCGGAACTTAACAGTTTTAATGAATCGTATCCTCTTTCAGGTCCAAACTGGTTTTGGGATCAACGCTGAAATGATGCATAAGGAGTCAAGATGAATCTCATCGAAAAAATTGAGCAAGAAGAAATTGCTCGCCTCACGGCAACCAAAGTTGTTCCTGAATTCGCTCCTGGCGATACACTCATTGTTAATGTCAATGTGGTTGAAGGAACTCGTAAACGTTCACAGGCTTTTGAGGGTGTTGTGATTGCCAAGCGCAATCGAGGCCTTAACTCAAGCTTTATCGTCCGTAAAATTTCTTCCGGTGAAGGTGTTGAAAGAACATTTCAAACCTACTCACCTTTGATTGCTAGTATCGAAGTTAAGCGCCGTGGTGATGTTCGCCGCGCTAAGCTTTACTACTTGCGTGAGCGTTCTGGTAAATCAGCACGTATTAAAGAAAAGTTAGTTGCTCGCAAAGTAAAAACAGAGACTGTTGCTAGCTAAGCGTCATCACTCAAAATAAGGCGGCGTAAGCTGCCTTTTTTTACGTCTATATTGTTTTCATATAGACCACTTATAATTAATTCATGCAACGACGTCTCCAGAAGTTTGACCCTTTAGTGGTTCCGATACATCAGGCATCTCTCGATGCTCCGCCGGTGCGTGCTGAGGTATTGCATCCGCAAGGGTTAAGAGATCGTTTTTCTCAGGACAAGATCTGGTCCCCCGAAATTACCGATGAATCGCGTAAGTCATTCGAATACTCCAAAGGACAAGGTAAGCGGATTGCCGCGGTACTAATTCCGATTGTGCAATATCAGGATCATTTGAGTGTTTTGCTAACGCAGCGTGCAGCGCACCTGAATGATCATGGTGGTCAGATCAGTTTTCCTGGGGGACGTAAAGAGGATAGCGATCTTGATATTGAGCATACTGCATTGCGCGAAGCTCATGAAGAGATTGGTTTACCGCATTCTCGTATTGAGAGCCTTGGTCATTTACCTGATTACTTAACGATTACTGGATACCAAGTGACTCCCGTCGTTGCATTAGTTTCTTCTAGTGAGGGTTTAGTTGCTGACACCAATGAGGTTGCTGACATTTTTGAAGTGCCACTGTCATTTTTGATGAATCCGGCCAATCATCAAATCAGGGAATTCTCAGGTCCGGATGGTTATCGGCGTTTTTATGCCATGCCGTATGAGTCCAAATTTATTTGGGGCGCGACTGCTGGTATGCTGAGAAATCTTTATCACTTTTTAAGCGCTTAAGCACATGACTTTTTTCTCTGTATTGCTGAGTTTGATACTAGAACAATATTTTCCTGTGGGACCTCATCATTGGATGCAAAGATTGATGCGCACATGGATTGACCGGGTCCCCAATTATTGCGATACAGGGGAAGAGACCTCTGCCAAAGTCGCGATTACGGTATTGATTATTCCGCCAGTGGTGTTTGTGTTGATGGTTCATTTGTGGCTTATTTATCAGTTGCCTATCTTCGCGTTGGCTTGGAATATTTTGATTGTTTATTCCTTTATGGGGTTTCGTCAATTCTCTTTCCATTACCGCAGTATTCAGGTTGCTCTTGAAGAAAAACGTCTAGATGACGCTAGGCATGAGTTGGCGCAGTGGGTCGGGCCTAGTCTGAATACAGAGACCATGACAGAGTCCGATGTGGTTCGGCATACTCTAGAGCGTGCCATTTTGGCGGTTCACTCCAATGTTTTTGGCGTATTTTTTGCATTTCTCTTACCCATTGGTCCCGCAGGGGTGGTGTTATATCGACTGACCTTAATGGCGGAAGAGCGCTGGCGTTTTGGGGTAGTTAGTCCTAAGCTCATGACGATAATCCAGAAGTTTCGTTATTTAATTGACTGGATTCCAACACGACTCACAGCCATTGGTTTTACGATTGTTGGGAATTTTGAACAAGCTGCATATGCTTGGCGTTTTCATCAACAGAAATGGGATACGCAGTCCAAAGCCATTTTGATTGGAACAGGTGGTGGTGCCTTAGGTGTGCAGTTGGGTGAGCCATTACCGCAGATGAAGAGTGAGCAAGCTCTAATACTTGCCGACACCGGTGAGGTACCGATTCAAGAGGTGGGTATTTTGCCAATGCCAGCGCATCTTACTGCTGGTGCTAGTTTAGTTTGGCGTGCGGTCGTTTTATGGATGATTCTACTTGGCATGCTCACTTTAGCTGTGTGGATTTCACCTTGAGTGGCTATTGATTTTGTAATTGTAAAGTCGCATTACGTGTTTCGTGTAGAAGCTGAGCAAATAAAGCCAACCTTGTACCGGCGATATGACCCTTGATAACACCTTCTCTAACGGCGCAACCAGGTTCTTGGGCATGGGTACAGTTATGGAACCGGCAATGCCCTAAAAACGGTTCAAACTCAGTGAAGGCGTGTTGTAATTCGCTTTCGGATAAATGTGCCAAGCCAAACTCTTGAAAGCCTGGTGAGTCAATTAGAGCGCCAAGAATTCCATTACTCACTCCCCAAGATGAAGGAAGGTCGTAATATCGACATGCGGTTGTTGTATGTTTTCCTGTATCTAATTTCAAGGAGTGTTCTCTCGTCTGCGCAACGGCAGTGGGTACCCATTGATTCAGAAGCGTGGATTTACCCATGCCCGACTGACCGACTAAGACCGAAACTTTTCCAGCTAGATACGGTTGAATGCGCATCAAACTCTCCATCTGAAATTTAGCTGATATTTCGTGGATAGGGATGCCTAATTGTTGGTAGGGCTGCAGTAATTCTCTGGCCTTGTCGAGTTTTTCTGTTAAATCAATTTTGTTCAGTAGGATACGCAACTCGATCCCTTCGTGTTTTGCCGCAATGGCTGCGCGTCCTAATAAGTCGGGAGAAAACCCCGGCTCAGTGGCAAGGACTAAGAGGATTTGATCGACATTGGCAGCAATGGATTTTGAGCGAAAGGCGTCGGAGCGAAATAATAAATTTTTACGAGGCAGAGTTTTTTCAATCACCCCTTGATGTTGGGAGGTTACTTGGATTTCAAGGAGATCACCCACCGCGACTTCGTGTTTTTTTCCACGTGCTTGAACTTCGAAGTACTCCGGTTGATTGGGTGCGGGGGTCAGGGGCCGTGCTAAATAATTTCTACCATAAGAAGCCACAAGAAGGGCTTGCAAAGTAGGATTATCCAAAATAAGTCCTCACTATGCAGCGCCTAACTCATGTAAATGGGCAATCCGAATTGGCGCGGGAGGATGTGAGTCATAAAATGCGGAGTACAGTCGATCCGGCGTTAAAGTTGCTGCGTTATCTTGATAAAGTTTGATGAGTGCCGAGATCAAGTGTTGCGGATTGGTTTTTTCTGCGGCAAATGCGTCGGCTTCAAATTCATGTTTGCGAGAAAGTAAACTTCCTAGAGGGGTGATAAAGAAGGTAAACACCGGAATTGCAAGAGAGAAGAGTGCTAATGCCAGTCCCGCATTATTGCCATCTATTTCAGGGAAGACGCCTAGGCTTTCATAAAACCAAACTTGGTTGGATAACCAGCCTAACAGAGCAAGACCAATCAAGCTCATTAAAAAAGTCATGAGCATTCTTTTGCGAACGTGATTTTTTTTGAAGTGCCCGAGTTCATGAGCCAGGACTGCTTCAATTTCTGAAGGGCTTAATTTCTCAATCAAGGTATCAAAAAACACAATGCGTTTATTTTTGCCGATACCGGTAAAGTAGGCATTGCCATGGGCACTTCTTTTAGAGCCATCCATCACAAATAAACCTTTACTCACAAATCCGCAACGATCGAGTAAGGCTTGTATCGAGGTTTTTAAATCACCTTCATCGAGTGGTTTGAATTTGTTAAATAATGGCATGATCAGTACGGGTGCGACCCAAGTGGCGATCAAAATAAAGGCCACCAGAAAAGCCCAAGCGAAGATCCACCAATATTGACCGGCACCTTGCATGAGGGTCAGTACGACCCATAGCAGAGGGATACCAATCACCAAACTCAGTAAAGAACCTTTTAGAAAATCTAGCCAAAACAATTGTTGGGTCATTCGATTAAAACCAAAAGATTCTTCTAGACGAAATTGTTTATACCAAGAAAAAGGTAAATCCACCAAGCTCGATAGGAGGCTAAGCGAGATTAACAACGCAATTTGTTGCCAAACGCCGGCGGCAAAAAAATGCAAGAGTTCTTGATGGATCGTATAGAGCAAACCAAACATCGTTAATGTAATGAGTAAGATTTGTGACGTCAGGGTCTCCATCCAGCTCAGCTTTAATTTAGCGATGGTGTAGCGCGCCGCTTTTTGATGATCGGCTAAAGAGATCGCGTTTTCAAAGCCCTTGGGCACTTCATTTTGATGCTCGCTAGCCGAACGAATTTGCCGCTGGGCAAGGAAAAATTGGGTAAAAAGTCCCAATAACAAAAAACCGAGGAAAATATAG
The DNA here is from genome assembly GCA_903875135.1 of uncultured beta proteobacterium. Lineage (GTDB taxonomy): Bacteria > Pseudomonadota > Gammaproteobacteria > Burkholderiales > Burkholderiaceae > Polynucleobacter. The sequence goes on from CAIQUZ010000112.1 coordinate 36,070, forward strand.
GTAAATATCATTTGTTAATTATAGAAGCGAGATGCGATTTGAACACAGAACTGAAAAAAGACCGTTTAATTTGGTTGGATATGGAGATGTCGGGTCTTAACCCTGAAAAAGAGCGGATCTTAGAGTTGGCCATGATTATTACCGATGGTGATCTAGAAATTGTGGCAGAAAGTCCGGTGCTCGTGATTCATCAAGAGAAATCCTTAATGGACGGTATGGACTCCTGGAATCAGGGAACCCATAGTAAATCAGGGTTAATTGATAAGGTTTTTGCTTCAACAACGACCGAACAGCAAGCCGAACAGATTTGTTTAGATTTTTTAGCCTTGCATGTCAAATCAGGCGTCTCACCGATGTGTGGCAATACCATTCACCAGGATCGTCGCTTTATGGCACGTTACATGCCCAAATTAGAGGCGTATTTTCATTATCGGAATATCGACGTTTCTACGGTAAAAGAGCTTTGTAAGCGTTGGCAACCGGATGTTGCTAAAAACTTTACGAAAAAACAAGCGCATACCGCTTATGCTGATATTGTGGAGTCGATTGAAGAGTTGCGGTATTACCGCGAACACTTCTTTAGAACCCCGCACAGCTGAAGGCATTTCCTCCACTCGCGGTTTGGGTTGTAGGACGGTATTTAGGTAGTGGGTTTAGGAGCTGACTTTGGTCGAAATGCCTTGACCACTGACTCCTGTGTTTCGATATAGGGCCCACCTATTAAATCGATACAGTATGGAACGGCAGCAAAGATACCTGGAGTGATGACTTTACCTTCCGCATCTTTTAGACCTTCTAGAGTTTCGGCAATCGCCTTGGGTTGACCGGGCAGGTTGATGATTAAAGCGCTATGTCCCTCAATCTCACGCAGTGCTCCGACCTGACGAGAAAGAATCGCTGTTGGCACAAAGCGCAGGCTAATTTGGCGCATTTGTTCCCCAAAGCCTGGCATTTCTCGGGAGGCGGCAGCTAAGGTGGCCTCCGGCGTGACATCCCGTCGACTAGGGCCTGTCCCTCCCGTTGTTAGAACAAGGTCACAGCGCTCTTTGTCGACTAGTTCGATGAGGGTGTTGGTAATCAGCTCGGATTCATCAGCAATCAGACGTGCAAAGACCTCAAACGGACTAAGGAGGGCCTGTTTTAACCATGCTTCGAGTGAGGGAATACCCAGATCTTCATAAATGCCAGAAGAGGCACGATCGGAGATAGAAACAAGACCAATACGAACCGTATGGATATTTTTTGCGCCAGCGTTAGTGTTTGTCATCGGGTTTTTCATCCATGTTGCAAATTATCGCTATGATAATGGAATGACCAATAAAATTTTCACATATTCTGCCTTTGAGTTTCAAGAGATTATTCAAAGTGCACTACAAAAAGCTAAATCCTTAGGTGCCACAGACGCCGCCTGCGAAGTTTCAGAGGGACATGGCTTATCTGTTTCTGTGCGTTGTGGTGAGGTGGAGACCATTGAACGTAGTGTTGATAAATCCATGGGAATCAGTGTCTACATTGGCCAGCAACGTGGTAATGCTAGTACGAGTGATTTTGCTCCTGACTCGATTCAGAGAACCATTCAAGCGGCTTACGATATTGCACGGTACACGGCGCCAGATCCTTTTGCAGGTCTTGCTGAAGAAGAATTACTGGAAAAGAATCCAAAAGATTTAGATCTGTTTCATCCATGGGACTTATCGGTTGAAGAGGCCGTTGAAATCTCAAAGCGGGCAGAAGCTGCCGCTTATGCAGTCAACCCCTTAATTACGAATAGTGATGGCTCATCGATTGCTGCCAATCAAACGCATTTTCAGATGGGAACGAGTAATGGTTTTTTGGCGGGCTATCCTTTTTCACGTCATTACATTTCTTGCGCACCGATTGCTAGTAGCAGTAAGCGCAAGGGTGCCCCCATGCAGCGGGATGACTGGTATTCTTCTTCACGCTTGCCGCAAGAGTTAGCGGATCCTGAGGCGATTGGCCAATATGCGGCACATCGGGCATTATCACGACTTGGAGCTCGCTCAATTCCTACGCAAAAATGTCCCGTGATTTTTGAAGCACCGATTGCGATTGGTTTATTGGGGGCCTTTGTGCAAGCCGTATCTGGCGGTTCCTTATATCGTCAATCGAGTTTTTTATTAAATTCCTTAGGTCAGCAGGTATTTGCCGATCATCTCAACATTGATGAAGATCCGCATCGACTGCGCCAAAGTGGCAGCACGCCATTTGATGATGAGGGTGTGAGAACTGTCGCCCGACAGGTGGTTTCTTCGGGGGTTGTGAATGGCTATTTTTTATCGACGTATTCCGCACGTAAGTTAGGCATGCAAACCACCGGTAATTCTGGTGGAGCGCATCATCTCAAACTCACCAGTACGAGAACGAAACCTAGCCATGATTTGCCAGCCTTGGCAAAATCGATCGGTAAGGGTTTGTTAGTTACTGAGCTGATGGGTCAAGGCGTTAATTACGTCACCGGTGATTACTCGAGAGGTGCCTTTGGCTACTGGATCGAAAACGGCGTGATTGCATATCCGGTTGAAGGTATAACGATTGCTGGCAATCTCAAGCAAATGTTTTTGGATATTGAAGCCATTGGTTCTGACACACTCATTCGTGGCACAAAAGAGTCTGGTTCGATACTCATTCGTGAAATGATGATCGGCGGATCTTAAGCTCTGTAGCCGGATGATTCACCCGCGTGATTCTGCGACTGAGTTGGGTCTGCAAGCAAATCAGTTGTTTGCCTCAGGACAATTTCAAGAGGCGATTGATCTCTACCAAAAAGCCTTATTGATTCAGCCCAATTTCTCAGCCATCGAATTTAATTGCGCTTTGGCTTATCAAGCCATTCAAGATCATCCGCACGCGCTTGATTATTATGATCAAGCAATTATGCATCAACCGGATTATGCGGATGCTTATATCAATCGCGGCAATGTGTTGCGTGATCTCCAGCAATTAGAGTTGGCTCGTCAAAGTTATGAACGGGCTTTGCAACTGGCTCCGCAGATGGTGCAGGCATGGATCAATCTGGGGGTGGTATTGTATGAGCAAAGAAAAATTGATCAGGCCTGTATCGCTTTTGAAAAAGCCCTCTCTGATGATCCAAAACATGCCAATGCGCGGTGGGGACTTAGCTTATGTCATTTGCTACTGGGGCAATATCAACAAGGTTGGCAAGAATTTGAGTGGCGTTTAAAAGACCAGCATTTTATCCAACAAACATTTCCAAAAGAGTTTGCTGAATTTTTGTGGAAAAAAGGCACATCGATTCAGGGGAAAACCATCTTGTTGATGGCTGAACAGGGCTTGGGTGACACCATTCAATTTTGTCGCTTTGCTAAAAATATTCAACAATTAGGAGCGAGGGTGATCTTGCAAGTGCCTGAGGTCCTGCAACAACTTCTTACTGGCATGGAAGGTATTGACCAAGTTCTATCTGACAAAGAGCAAGCACGTGAGGTTGATGTGGTGATACCGCTCATGAGTCTGCCTTATCAGCTAGATTTACAAGAAAAAGATTACGCTCGAGATGTTTATCTTCGAGCTGACCCACAAAAGCTTACGCAGTGGCAGCCCATCATAGAAGATTCGAAACCATTTAAGATCGGTTTGGTCTGGCAAGGTGGTGTTCGTGAATCCATGCCACATACTTGGGCAACGCATCAGCGTCGCAATATTCCCCTCGAATTTTTTGCACAGTTACAGCGCCCAGACATTACTTTTTATCATTTACAAAAAGGTTCACACGCGATTGAAGAGTTAGAAGACTTTAGAAAAGATCACTCACAAGCTGATTTTCACATCAAGGATCTTGCTTTTGACGACTTTACCGATACGGCTGCGATCATCAGTTATCTTGATGTAGTCATTACGGTCGATACTTCAGTGGCTCATTTGGCGGGAGCGATGGGTAAACCGGTGTGGATACTCAATCGATTTGATGGATGTTGGCGTTGGCGCTTGAATCAATCGGATACGCTTTGGTATCCAAGTATGAAACTCTATTTTCAGCCATCTCCAGGAGACTGGCAGAGTGTCATTGATGATGTCATCAGAGATTTAAATGAGTTGATTTCCGCTCGTACGTAACAAATGAATAAGCCGGAAATAGTTGCCCCACATTTTTAGGATCTGGTGCGCTTGGATGATCATCGATTGAAGTAATCCGCCATGCTTCTTCATCGAACTCTGGAAAGTGGGCATCGCCCACTGTATCTATTTCTACTTCCGTAATAATCATTTTGTCGGCCAGCTCAATGGCCTGCGCATACACTTGTGCACCACCAATAATAAAGACTTTTTCTACTGAGCCACAAGCGGCAATCGCATTGTCAAGGGAAGTAAAAGTTTCAGCATCTTCAGGAGCGAAACCTTTGGTACGGCTCACGACGATATTGCGTCGTTCGGGTAGGGCGCGTCCTAAAGATTCCCACGTATTGCGACCCATGATGATTGGAGAGCCTAAGGTCGTCTTTTTAAAATGTGCTAGATCGGCGGGTAGGCGCCAAGGGAGTTCGTTATCTCGACCGATGATACCCTGCGTGGACCGGGCCACAATAATGATGATTTCCACTAGATGGCTACGGATGCTTTGATCGCAGGATGGCATTCATAACCCAGGACTTCAAAGTCCTCATACGCATAGTCAAAGATACTCGCTGGTTGGCGTCGAATCATCAGATGAGGAAGCGGTAAAGGATCACGTGATAGTTGCAGATGGACTTGCTCTAGATGATTAAGATAAATATGGCAATCACCCCCGGTCCATATAAAATCGCCCACTTCAAGACCCGTTTGCTGAGCCACCATGTGCGTCAGGAGTGCATAGCTAGCGATATTAAAGGGCACACCTAAAAAAATATCGGCACTGCGTTGATACAGCTGGCAAGAGAGTTTGCCATCCGCCACATAGAACTGAAAAAAAGCATGGCAAGGAGCGAGAGCCATTGATGGGATATCGGCCACATTCCAGGCCGAGACAATGATGCGGCGCGAGTCGGGAGTTTTTTTAATTTGTTCAATGATTTGGGTAATTTGGTCAATATGCTCTCCACTTGGTGTTGGCCAAGAGCGCCATTGATAGCCATAAATCGGGCCCAGTTCACCATCCGGTTTTGCCCACTCATTCCAAATTGACACGCCGCGTTCGGTGAGCCAATGATTATTGGTACTGCCTTTGAGGAACCACAATAATTCATAAATAATTGATTTTAAGTGTAATTTTTTAGTGGTTACCATCGGAAATCCTTTGGCCAAATCAAAACGCATTTGGTGGCCAAAGACCGAGAGGGTACCAGTACCAGTTCGATCGGTTTTTTTTGCGCCGTGATCGAGAACGTGGCGCATCATATGTAAGTAAGAATCCATGACTTATTTTAGGCTAAAACTGCAAATTCGCCTAAATTTTACTGGCGGGACTGTGGATATGTTTTGACCGCGCACGCCATCCTAAGCCAAGGATCAGGGCGAGACAAAGCCCCATCAGAATAAATTCATTGAACGGATATTGTGGGTTATCAAAGTATTCAGAAAGTAATTTTTCATGACCAATCATTTTGACACCGGTGATGACTAGGACTGCGCCACCGATATAGATGATCCAGGCATACTTTTCCATCAGTTTGAGGATGATTTGACTACCAAACATCACGATCGGTACGCTAATGAGAAGCCCAATCACCACCAAGGGGACGTTTCCTTCAGAGGCTCCAGCGACTGCTAGAACATTATCGACACCCATCACTGCATCAGCGATGATGATGGTCTTCATTGCCCCCCAAAAAGTAGCCTTTGGGGCATTATCATGATCTGCGTCAGTATCGGTCATTAATTGATAGGCGATATAGAGAAGGGCCAGGCCACCAACAGCACTGAGGCCGGGAATCTTTAACAGTTGTACGGCCATGATGGTCATGATTGTGCGAATCACAATGGCGCCGATGGAGCCCCAAAGAATTGCCTTACGTTGTAAGATAGGCTCTAAATTTTTCGTCGCTAAAGCAATTAATATGGCGTTATCCCCTGCGAGGATGAGGTCAATAATGATGATAGCGATCAGGTTATCAATGAGGGAGGCGTATTCAGTAGGCATCCCTAAACCATACAGGAATTTTTGTGACAGATCTTGTCAAAAACCTTATTCCTTAGTCAAAAGTAGGGCTTTGTACACCAAGTATTTTGTGTAGTTTGGGGGATGTGGTGGTATAAAGCAAATGGATTTTCTGCTCGGGATACAGATAATCCTTGGCGGCAAAGGCAGCGAGTGTTGCTTCATGAAAGCCCGACAGGATTAATTTTTTTTTACCAGGATAGGTATTAATATCGCCCACGGCGAAGATGCCAGGCACATTGGTCGAGAATTTTTCGGTATCGACGACAACTTGTTTGCGTTCGAGGTCCAAACCCCAATCAGCAATAGGTCCTAGTTTAGGTGAGAGTCCTAAAAAGACTAGTAATCTATCTAAAGGAATCAGTTCGGTGAGGCCATCTGTCCCAGTGAGTTGGATCTGCGTTAAGTGATCTTTACTTTCTTCAAAGCCGGTAATTTGACCTACTTTAAATTGCATTTTGTTGGCGGCGCAAAGATCTTTCATGGTGGATATTTTGGTGGGTGAGGCTTTAAAGCTATCTCGACGATGGATCAGTGTGACACTTTGTGCTTTGCCTACAAAATGAATTGCCCAGTTGAGAGCGACTTCATTATCGCCACAAATAACCACATTTTGATTGTTGAATAACGCAGGATCTTGAACGTTATAGAACAATTGTTGATCATCAAACTTTTCAATACCGGGAACTTTCAGCGTGCGAACTTGGAATGAACCAACGCCAGCGGCAATAAAAATGGTCTTCGTTAAAAAGCACATTTTTTTAGAAGTAAGGACCAAAAACCGACCATCTATTTGTTGCGTTAGTTCGGTGACTTCTTGTTCTAAATGAAAAGTAGGGTTGAATGGTTTGATTTGTTCTTGTAGGCGATCGATGAGTTCTTGACCCGTACAAAACGGTATGGCGGGAATATCGTAAATCGGTTTATGGGGATAAAGTTCGACACATTGACCACCGATCACATGCAAGGAGTCGATTACCTGTGCTTGAATTTCAAGAAGGCCCAGTTCAAAGATTTGGAATAGGCCAACAGGACCTGCGCCTATGATCAGAGCCTCGGTCTCGATGGTACTTGTCTGCATGGATGGCACAATTTCGGACACTGAAGATCCTCAAGTAATTCAGCAAGTACAACAAAAATTAACGGATGAGTTGCTCTAGCTTATTTTTAACGTCTTTCCATTCTTCAGCTTCAGGCAGAGAGCCTTTGGACTTAGTGATGGATTTCCATGAACGGGCAAGTTCAAGGTTGAGCGAAATAAAGTGTTGTTGATCACCAGGAACATCATCTTCAGCATAGATTGCATTAACGGGACATTCTGGGACGCAAACCGCGCAATCAATGCACTCATCTGGATCGATGACTAAGAAATTTGGACCTTCCCGGAAACAATCCACTGGGCAGACATCAACACAATCGGTATATTTGCATTTAATGCAAGATTCTGTAACAACGTAAGTCATAGTTTTTTAAATGGGATAAAAATCGTATTTTAACGTATAAATATCCCTACATGATTCCTAGAGATGATTTTCCTTATACATTGTTGACATATAGCTATCTTTTTGGCGACGGTTGAACTTTCCTCTAAAATACAATTTGGTTGTCAATTGGAGAAATTTGATGTCACAAAGCCCGACTCTACCTAAAGTTTTCGTTGCAAGGCAAATCTTTCCTGAGGGGATCGAGCGACTCAAGACGTTTGCCCTTGTAGACTATAACGATCAACAATTGCCTTTAGCTCCAGCCGAATTAGCGCTGCGTTTATCGGATGTTGATGGGGCTTTAGTCACGGGCAGTGAGCGGATTGATTTGAACGCCATAGAAGGGGCTCGTCGATTAAAAATCGTCTCCAACATGATTGTTGGTTTTAATAATTTAGATATTCAGGTATTAACCCAGCGAAATATCTTGGCCACTAATACGCCCGACGTATTGACCGATACGACAGCTGATATGGGTTTTATGTTGCTCATGGCGGCTGCCAGACGTTTATCGGAGAGTGAGCGCTGGTTACGTGATGGGCAATGGAAAAACTGGTCGTTAGGCGGTAGGCTTGGTGTGGATGTTCATCACTCGACCATTGGGATTATGGGGATGGGGCGCATAGGGCAAGCCATTGCTAAACGTGCTTTAGCATTTGGTATGGACGTCATTTATTACAACCGGACGCGCTTACCCTCTGACATTGAAACAAGCTATCAAGCCACGTATGTTTCCAAAGAAGAGTTATTGCAGCGTGCTGATCATGTGATGTTGGTGATGCCTTATGTGCCAGAAAACCATCATTTGATTGGCGCTAAAGAGTTAGCATTGATGAAGCCGACGGCGACGCTCATCAATCTCGCCCGCGGCGGTATTGTGGATGAAAACGCTCTAGCTCAGGCACTTAAAGAGCATGTCATTTTTGCGGCAGGACTGGATGTTTATGAAGGTGAGCCAGATGTTAATCCACGTTTATTGGAGGTTTCCAATATTGTTTTAGCTCCGCACATCGGGAGTGCTACAAAAAAGACGCGATTAGCGATGATGCATTTAGCGATTGATAATTTAATGGCCGGTTTACAAGAGCAACGTCCACCCAGCCTTATTAATACAGAGGTCTGGAAGCGTAATTAATCTTCTTCGGGGATTTCTTTTAGGTCAAGTTCAATACCGCCGAATTTACCAGCGACCCAGTTATAGACTTTACAGGCTAGCCAAAGGATCAGAAAGCCAAAGACGACGTTCAGAAAAACACCGTAAAGAACCACAAAAAGAGGGATCTCGCCATATCGAAAGTAGGCATCGATAAAAAATAGACCAATGACGGGCAAAGAGAAGCACATATATACCAGAACAAGAGTCTTGGCGGTATGCATTGGATCTACAGAAATAATTTCTCTTTTACTGCTTGTCATAGGACTCTTTGAATGTGTGGCTGGGTAATTGTGAATTATATTAGATTAATCCGTTTAGCACAGAGATATCAACACTTTCACCATGGTTAATCTGTGCCACATTCGCTGATAAAACGATTAAACAGTCCGCCTCACTCATTGACCGTAAGATGCCAGAACCCTGATGACCATTGGGTTTAACCCACAGGTCTTGATGCTCATCACGAAAGAGAGCGCCTCTTAAAAACTCCGTACGTCCTGGGCGTTTTTTGAAGTCGCCTTTGAGTTTTGCTTGCATCAGTGGTGGGGAATAGTCATTTGCACCACTCATATAACAGAGAGCATCTCTAACCAATTGGTAAAATGTCACCATCACCGCAACGGGATTGCCTGGGAGTCCAAACAGTACCGCTTCGTTATTTGGACTATTAATTTTTCCGAAAGCCATTGGACGACCCGGTTTGATTGCCAGTGTCCAAAAGGCCACATCACCGAGTTCGCGCATGATACTTTTAGTGAAGTCTGCTTCTCCTACGGAGACGCCACCGGAGGTGATAATCACATCTGCCCGACTGGCGGCTTGTAAAAAAACCTGTTTGAGTGCCTCTGGCTGATCGCGCACAATCCCAAGATCAATGAGATCAAAACCCATGCGCGATAGCATGCCTAGCAAGGTAAATCGATTGCTATCATATAAAGAGCCGTCTTCAAGGGGCTCGCCCACCGCGGTGACTTCATCACCCGTAGAGAAGTAGGCAATGGTCATTTTTTGAAAAACTTGGACATTCGCAAAGCCCATTGAGGCAATGAGTCCGAGATCGCTTGCCCGCAAAATACGGCCTTGCGATAAAACCGTATCACCCAAGCGAAGATCTTCTCCTTTGAGTCGTTGGTTATCACCCGCAGATATTCGCTGCGAATCAAATTCAATCTGATCATCCAAAGCCGTGACCCATTCTTGCGGGACAACGGTATCGCAATGGGGAGGCATCAGAGCACCAGTCATGATACGAACAGCATGGCGGTTTTTTTCAAAGTGACTCGCCATACTTGGGGTCAGTGATTGTCCAGCAAATTGTTTGGCGATGACGCATAGACGAACTTTAGAGCCCTGTAGTAAAGCCTCAGAATGAAACGCATAGCCATCCATTGCGGAGTTATTTGCAGTCGGTACATTCATGTTCGCGATAATGGGGTGGGACAAGACCCGTCCTAGAGCTTTTTCGAGGAGGATCGTTTGTGACTGAAGTTGATCGCGAAACACTTGTGTGTAAGAGCGCATAAATTCTTGTGCGCTTTCTAGAGCTAAGGCTTGCGGATTAAAGAGATCGGCCCCTTGCCGTTGTTGCCAAGTGGTTTGCCAATGATTGGTTGCTGGAAGTTGGGTACTCACTTGAGGATGCTTTCGATTTGGAGCAACTCTTCAGGCGTATTAATATTAATAAAGGCATCATCACTCGGAAACATCACTTCCGTGGATCGTAAGCCTCCAAACCATCGATCTATTTTTCTTTGTCCGGAGTCAAGGAAGGCACTGAGATGATTTTTGAGGCCGTTACGCAAGAGACAAAACACAGGATGAGATTGTTTTTCTTGCTGCGTATTTCTGGTGACTACATAAGCAATATCGGCTTGTTGAGATTCGAGATGTTGGAAGAGCAGATGGATTAAGTTATCCGGAAAGAGGGGAGAGTCACAGGGAATAATGGCGAGGTAGGGAGCTTTGCAGTGCGATAAGCCCACATGAAACCCAGCTAAGGGACCAACAAAGCCTGGATAAGTATCACTGTAAACTGGGTAGCCCGATTTCTCATAAATATCTTGATGACGATTGGCGTTCAGCATGATGTTACCCACTTGCGGGGCGAGGCGTTCGATACCATGTTCATAGAGGGGTTTATTGTGTAAAGCGATTAAACCTTTGTCTTGACCACCCATTCTTTGGGCTTGTCCGCCACACAGGATTAGTCCTTCAACAAGTTCTAGATGATTCACAACGTCAACCTCCGATATACGACATTTCTACTTTCGGATGAAAAATCTCACCTTGTTGGATTTGTGTTCTCAACTCAGAGTATTGATCATCTCGCGATTGCCAAATATTTGCAATAGCATTGGCCAGAACAAGGTCATTGGGTTCGTTTCTGAGAAGGGCGCGCAAGTCATAACCTTTGGTGGCGAATAAACACAGAAACAGTTTTCCTTCCATGGAAAGACGCGCTCTAGAGCAGTTGTGGCAAAAGGTTTCGGTCACACTCGAGATGACCCCGATTTCACCAGAGCCATCGACCAGTTTCCAGCGTTGTGCTACTTCGCTTGGGTATTCGGAAATGACAGGTGTTAAGGGGTAGACTGCTTGTATTCGTTCAATCACCGACTTGGACGGCAGCACTTCCTGCATTTGCCAGCCATTGGTATTGCCCACATCCATATACTCAATAAAGCGCACGATCACGCCGGTATTTTTAAAGTGTTTCACCATTGGCAGTATTTCGTGATCGTTTACGCCTTTTTTCACCACCATATTCACTTTGACGGAAGCAAAGCCCACGGCGAGAGCGGCTTCGATACTATCTAAAACATCTTTTACCGGAAAGTCCACATCATTCATTTTGCGGAAGGTGACATCATTGATGCCATCGAGGCTAACAGTAATTCTTTTGAGTCCAGCATCTTTTAAAGCTTGCGCCTTTTTCTTGAGCAAGCTGCCATTCGTGGTGAGTGTCAGGTCAATGGGTCTGTGCTGCAGTGTTTGGAGTGGCGAGAGCATCGCCACCAAGTCTTCGATTCCCTTACGCAAGAGTGGTTCACCACCAGTCAGACGTATTTTTTCAACACCGTGCGAGATAAACACTTTTGATACACGCGTGATTTCTTCGAAGTTGAGAAGTTCTTTTTGGCCGAGGTAGTTATAGTCGCTCGTGAAGATTTCTTTCGGCATGCAATAGGGGCAACGAAAATTACAGCGATCGGTGACAGAAATCCGAAGATCATGTAAGAGTCGACCACGCGTGTCTTTTAAAACGCCATTAGGGGCAACAAGCTGGAGGGGAACCTCAGCGGTTGCAGTTGCGCTATGCAAGGCTTCAAGGGATGCAATCGGGATGATTTTTTTCATGCCATCGAAGCCTGCTTTAGTGATTAATGAACAACGCGTTCGGTTCCACCTGTTTCCACGAGGATCATTGGTCCCTCAGGCAAAGTAGCTGCTGGTTTAGGCTCACGAGGAACATGAACAGGTTTGGGTTGCGCGGCGATTTGTTGTAAGACTTCTTGATGTCTCTCTGGATTGGTATCGACCCAGACTAGGCCAACTGTTGAAAGAACGACTTCCAATGGTTCGCGCTCGAGAGCTTTCCAAGTAACATTTGGCAAGACGGGGGCTACAGCAACTGATTTCACTGGCGCGCTTTGTACTTCAATACGTGGCGCAGCAGTTGGAGGGGTTTGTGAAGCTTGGATAAAATCTGGTCCTGTCGCTGATTGACTTTCAAGGTTGGGTGATAGTGCATCTTCATTTGTTTGATCCGTTGTTTTCTCAGCCCGATCGCCACGATCCTTGTTACGATTGCGGTTACGACGATTGCGTGAGCGACGCTTTTCCTCACTCGACTCACTAGTTTCGCTATTTGGTGTTGATGAGCTTGCATCAAGGCCGCTTGATGTTTCGGTATTTTGCGCGGCATCATTTCGTTGACCACGACCACGGCGTTGCTTTGCTGGGTTTGCTGATTTTTGTTCACCGTCTGTCGTAGCAGCGTCTTCGCCAACTGGCTTATTGTCTAAGGCCTTTTCTTTATTTTCTTGGCGTGGACGATCGGCACGGTCATTACGGTCATTACGATCATTTCGGTCTGATCGATCATTGCGGCCATGACGCTGAGAAGATTTGCGAGCTGGGCGACTTGCCGGGGTTGGGGCTTCGGCAATAACTGGCGCTGGCGCAACAGAGGCTGGTGAACTTCCAAACATCCGTTTAATAAATCCAAACATGCCTCCTGAAGAAACTTCAGGCGTGGCTTGAGCAGGCTTTCTTTCTTGACGTTGCTGATTGACTGGCGCTGGTTGGCTTGGAGTAATTCCGCGCACTGCAGCGACTTGACGTGGTTTTACTTCTTCAGCACTACGGCTGACAATCGTATCTTCTTCCATTTCTTTAGCCACTTCTTCAGCGATAGCATAGCTTGCTTTTTGCTGATCAAGGCGTGGGTCATCGTGACGCAGGCGCTCTAACTTGTAATGGGGAGTTTCCAAATATTTGTTCGGAATTAATAGAACATTCACTTTAGAGCGCGACTCGATTTTAATCACTTCAGAGCGTTTTTCATTGAGCAAGAAAGCGGCCACATCTACTGGGACTTGGCAATGGATTGCTGCGGTATTTTCTTTCATACTTTCTTCTTGGATGATGCGCAATACTTGCAGAGCGGAAGATTCTGTATCACGGATATGGCCAGTTCCTGTGCAACGTGGGCAAGTGATGTGACTGCCCTCTGATAAAGCAGGGCGCAAACGTTGGCGCGACAGTTCTAGTAAACCAAATTTCGAGATCTTGCCAGTTTGTACGCGTGCTCGGTCATGCCTTAGTGCATCTTTAATGCGGTTCTCAACATCTTTTTGACTCTTTGTGGATTCCATGTCAATAAAGTCGATTACGAGCAGTCCGCCTAAGTCGCGCAGTCGCATTTGACGAGCGATTTCATCTGCCGCTTCAAGATTGGTACGAGTTGCTGTTTCTTCGATGTCTGAGCCCCGTGTTGCACGAGCAGAGTTCACGTCGACCGACACAAGTGCCTCGGTATGGTCAATCACAATAGCGCCACCCGATGGGAGGTTGACTGTTCTTGAGTACGCTGTTTCAATTTGATGTTCAATTTGAAAGCGAGAGAATAAAGGTACGTCTTCGTTATAGCGTTTTACTTTAGCCATATTGTCAGGCATCACCACTGACATAAATGCTTGTGCTTGTTCGAAGATATCGTCGGTATCGATGAGGATTTCACCGATATCGGGTTGGAAGTAGTCACGGATCGCGCGGATCACGAGGCTAGACTCTAAATAAATCAGCAAAGGCGCATTATTCGATTTTGCGGCAGAATCAATTGCTGTCCACAACTGCATCAGATAACTTAAGTCCCACTGTAATTCTTCTGTATCGCGACCGATACCTGCGGTTCTAGCAATAATACTCATGCCATCCGGAATCTCGAGACCCGACATGGCTTCTCGCAAATCTTGGCGATCTTCGCCTTCGATACGGCGAGAAACACCACCGCCACGAGGGTTATTTGGCATTAATACCAAATAGCGACCTGCGAGGGAGATAAAGCTGGTTAAAGCAGCGCCTTTATTACCACGTTCTTCTTTTTCTACCTGAACGATAATTTCTTGGCCTTCTTTAAGCGCATCTTTAATACCTGCTTTTTTGATATCGATGCCTTCAACAAAGTAGCTTCTAGAAACTTCCTTAAAAGGTAAGAAGCCATGACGTTCTTCGCCATAGTTGACGAAGCAGGCTTCGAGAGAGGGCTCAATTCTGGTGATAACACCTTTATAGATATTTCCTTTGCGTTGTTCCCGGCCTGAAGCTTCGATATCGAGATCAACAAGTTTTTGTCCATCGACAATCGCAACGCGCAATTCTTCTTGTTGGGTTGCGTTAAATAACATTCTTTTCATAACAGTTCCTTTTCAGAAAGCGTTGAGTCGAAGAGTATTTAACAGTGCGAAGATTGGGTAAACAATGTGTTTACCATTTGGGACGCATGGATGCATCCTAAAAAACCTTTAATATTGAATGACTTATAAGTTATTCAATGAAACTACTTCGCATGCTCGCTAGGGCTAATCGTGCCTCTTGGCGTTCACAAAAATATCTGTCAAAAATTCTACTGGCGCTCAACAAGAGCTTTCAATTTCTACTCCTCATTTCAACAAGGGGGGAGCTACCTTGGGGAATATGCCTTCCCTAGCTATAATTACAACAGTCAGTTCATACAGTTGGAAATATTCTGATTTGGATTCGTCTTCAACTGTATTTAAGACTTACTGTAAAGCCTGATTATATTGCAAAGTAGTCAGAAGTAGTAAAACTCCTACACGATTTGATAGAAAATTACCTAAAATCACCCTAATGTCAGAATCTACCGTCACTCAAATCACCATTTCTGCTGAGGAAGAAGGTCAAAGACTCGACAATTTCCTTCTAAAATGGGCAAAAGGAGTGCCCAAAAGCCATATTTATCGCATTATTCGCTCTGGCGAGGTGCGAGTCAACAAAAAGAGGGCCACGGTCACCACCCGGATTGTTGATGGCGATATTCTACGAATTCCCCCGATCAGGGTTGCGCAGCCCGAAGTGCAGACGAATTCTGATCAGTTACAGTTTTCGGCCAATAAAATATCGGGTCATTTACCTATATTGTTTGAAGATAATGCATTACTCATTGTCAATAAGCCATCGGGTTTGGCCGTTCATGGTGGATCGGGTGTTTCCTTAGGTTTAATAGAAGCTTTACGAATGGCTCGACCTGAGATCAAGTTCTTAGAACTGGTGCACCGTCTTGACAGGGACACTTCCGGCATTTTAATTTTAGCGAAAAAAAGAAGTGCTTTAACGGCTTTGCATGAAGATATTCGGGCTGGTTTGTGGGATAAGCGCTATATATTAGTAGCTCATGGACAGTATCAAGGGGGTTTAGGCCATGTATCTCTCAAGTTCCCTTTAGAAAAATATTTACTCCCCAATGGTGAGCGCCGCGTCAAAGTCGAAGATTCTGGGCAGCCTAGTTTGACGATACTTAAATACTTAGGTTCATTGCATGGCGGGCGGTGTTTTGTAGCGGAGGCGCTGCTAAAGACAGGGCGAACGCATCAAATTCGAGTGCATTTACAGTATATTGGTCATCCTATTTTGGGAGATGATAAGTATGGCGACGTCGATCTAGATAAAAAAGTTGCGGTAAAACGACTCATGCTTCACGCATTTCGTTTAGTCTTAACTCATCCGGTAACCAAAGAGAAAATGCAAATCCAGGCGCCTTTGCCGGATGGCTTTTCGGCGGACACAAGTGCGGTACAAGAAAAGGTGAATTGAGGATGAAAAGTAGTGACTTACGGTATGAAATGATTGTCTGGGATTGGGATGGGACGATTATGAATTCCACACCCACAATTGTGGATTGTATGCAAAAGGCCTGCGCTGATCTAGATTTAGCAATTCCAGATAATGCCTTAGCGAGTCACGTGATTGGCTTGGGCTTACATGAGTCCATCAAAATGATTTTGCCAAATTTAGATGAAGGTGATTACCCCCTAGTCTTAGAGCGCTTTCGACACTATTACTTAAGTGTAGATCATGAATTAATTTTGTTTCATGGAATTAAAGAGTTATTGGATGAGTTAAAAGCCAAAGGTCATTTGTTAGCCGTCGCAACGGGTAAGCCCCGCCATGGTTTAGATCGCACGTTAACCTTGCACGGTTTACAAGGATTCTTTCATGACACGAAAACCGCCGATCAATCGAAAGCAAAGCCCCATCCCCAAATGCTGCTGGAGTTGATTGATCGTTGGGGCACGCCCCCAGCGAAGATGCTCATGATTGGTGACACAACGCATGATTTGAAAATGGCCAAAAATGCGGGTGTTGACGCAATTGCTGTGACGTATGGCGCTCATCCCAAGGGGGAGCTATTACATTTAAGTCCGATTGCTTGTGTCGATCACGTTCATGAATTACGTGACATACTTCTCAGTTAGATAGATAGTTTTGCAACATAAAAGGAAGATTCGATGAGTGATCAAGTTGGTTGGGAAAAACAAGCTTTAGAAAGTTTGCTCAATGAGAATTTAAAAGACAAGCGCAGTGAGCGTCGTTGGAGAACCTTGTGGCGCATTATTTGGTTAGGTGTCTTTTTGTTTGCTGTCTATTCCATCTTCAATCCATTCAAATCAAAGTCGAGTACTGTGCTTGGCAAGCATACGGCAGTAGTTAGTATTGAAGGGGAGATTGCTAGCAATACACCAGCCAATGCTGCTGACATTAATGCGGCGTTGAAATCTGCGTTTGAAGCCCAGGATAGTATGGGCGTGATTGTGAAAATTAATAGTCCTGGAGGATCTCCAGTGCAAGCTGGCATGATTCATGATGAAATGATGCGATTGCGTCAAGAGTATCCTAAAAAACATCTCTACGTGGTGGTTGAAGAAATTTGTGCTTCCGGAGGTTATTACATCGCAGTAGCTGGTGAGAAGATCTATGTCGATAAGGCGAGCTTAGTCGGTTCTATTGGAGTCATCATGAGTGGCTTTGGGTTTCAGGGTTTAATGGATAAGTTAGGGGTTGAGCGGCGCGTGATTACGGCCGGTGAAAACAAAGATATGTTGGATCCATTCGTCAAACAGAATCCGAAAAATCGTGAGGCCTTACAAGAAATGATTAATGAAGTTCATCAACAATTTATTGACGTCGTCAAGCAAGGCCGTGGTGATCGATTAAAGCCCAATCCTGATTTATATACAGGCATGGTATGGAATGGAGCGCGCAGTGTTGAGTTAGGTATTGCAGATGAGCTCGGCACGATCAATCATGTTGCAAAAGATGTGATCGGTGAAAAAGAGATGATTGATTATTCACAAACCGACAATGTTGCTGAGCGCATTGCTAAGCGATTTGGTGCTTCGTTTGGAGCTTCGTTTGGTAGTGCAGTTAAAGGGATTACGTTACAGTAGTTAGGCTTGTAAAATAAAGACAGCGGGTCTTTTATCCAGATCTTTGGGTAAAGGACTTTTGGGGTCTTGCAGTAGTTTTTTCCAGTCCTCGATCGAGTGACGCACAATCAGCTCCGTTGGCAAGGTTAAATCCATCGCCATACAGACCAGTGTTTTAGGCTGTAGGCTGGCAACTACACCTGAGAGCATGGATGCATTGCGGTAGGGTGTTTCTATCCACAGATGCGCACTTTGATGGATCTTTGAATCGTTTTCCATCGTCTTCAGTTTTTTTAACCGGTCGGGCGGTTTGATCGGTAGGTAGCCATGAAATGAAAAGTGTTGGCCGCTCATGCCCGAGGACATTAGCGCCAACATGAGTGAGTTAGGCCCGGTTAAAGGTCGTACGGGAATCTTCAAGGAGTGGGCTAGCGCCACGATTTCTGTACCGGGATCAGCAATGCCCGGTAATCCTGCTTCTGACATTAGTCCCATATCTTGGCCTTGCAAGAGGGGTTGTATCAGATCGATGAGTTGGAGATTGGAATCCGGCCCTCGCCACTGCTGCATGATGATTTCTTGAAGAGGTTTGCGTAAAGGACTGACTTGATGAATCGCATTTAAAAAAGACCGAGCAGTTTTAGCATTTTCAACAATCCAACAATCGAGTTGTGATGCAATCTGCACGACAAAAGGTGGAATTACGTGTTGGATTTGCGCTTCTCGGTTTTCATCGCCCAAGGTATTGGGCACTAGATAAAGCGTACCTAATTTCATGCTGGACCGGGAATCATAAAGCCAACGGTACGGAGCAATCCAGTTAAAGCAATCAGAGGTAAACCAATCAGGGCGGTAGGGTCGTTACTTTTGATTTTGGATAACAAAATGATGCCCATTCCTTCCGATTTAGCGCTACCAGCACAATCGTAGGGTTTTTCGATGTGTAAATAATTTTCTAAGACGGCGTCCTCGAGTTCATGAAATCTCACCCGTGTAGGGATACAAATATAGATTGATCGGTTTGAGGCATGTTGCATCAAGCAAAGACCTGTTTTAAAGGTAACTGTTTTACCTTGCATCATTTTCAGTTGGGCGAGCGCATTTTCGTGAGTGCCAGGTTTGCCAATAGCAACACCGTTAAGGTCAGCCACTTGATCGGAGCCAATGACCCAGGCGCTCGGAAATTGCTCAGCAATCACCGCTGCCTTTTGGTTGGATAAGCGCTCGATCAAGGCATCGGTCGATTCGCCTTGAAGGGGCGTTTCATCGATGCTCGGGGAGCTGGTCGTAAAGGGAATGCCAAGACGACTTAATAATTCTTTTCGATACTTAGAAGAAGAGGCTAGAATAAGATCAGGTTGTTCTTTCATTGTTTACTCGGATAGAAATAAAGATGTCTCTTAAAAATATGGCCATTCAGGAAGTAAGCTTCAGTCTAGCAAATTTGCGTAAGATTGATTTTAAGTCAGGTCAGAGTTTTCATAGTAAAGGTTTTTTACCATTTCAAGATTTGCCGCGCTTGGCTCAAGAGATTGGACAGATCAATCCGCAATTTGACGTTCTTCAAAAAGGGGTGCATTGGGAGATTCGAACTTGGGTTGATGAACAAGCCGATCAAACGCAGGAGCATCGATTTACGATACATTTGGCATTTGCCTATCCCTTAGAGTGTCAGCGATGTTTAAACCAGTATGAAGAAGTCATCCAGTTGACGTCCCAGTTTGTGTTGTTAAACGAGGAAGAACAGGTCGAAAATTTCCCTTTAGAAAATGATCTTGAAGATGCGCTATTAAATAGCCATCAATTTGATTTAATTGAGTTATTTGAAGACGAGGTCTTGTTAAGTTTACCGTTGATCCCTAAACACCCCATCGAGCAATGTCAGCTTGACATCATCCTAGCGCCAGGAATTGTTACCCAAAACGATATCTACCCTGGTGCTTCAGAAACTACTCTCGCCTCGGAAAATCCTTTTTTACGTTTAAAAAAGCTGAAATTTGACGCGTAAAACACCAAACTGCTTGGAATTTTCTGGCGATTCATGTAAAATATTGGATTACTTAGGAGTTAACCATGGCCGTCCAACAGAATAAAAAATCCCCGTCAAAGCGTGGCATGCATCGTGCTCACGATTTTCTAGTAGCCCCTTCCTTGGCTGTTGAGCCAACGACTGGAGAGGCTCATTTGCGTCATCACATTAGCCCATCTGGCTATTATCGTGGCCGCAAAGTTGTTAAAACTAAAAACGACTAATCCATTGATTTTTACCCCTAGGGTTTAAATATATGTTGGATTCTTTTGAGGAATTCATACATTTAATAAGACGGCAACCGCCGTCTTCTAAAAAATACGTATTGAAATGACTGTTACCATTTCTGTTGATGTGATGGGTGGTGACCATGGGATATCGGTTACGGTTCCTGCTAGTCTAGATTTGCTCCATGAGTTTAGCGACAGTCAATTAATCTTAGTCGGTAATTCCTCAGAGATTGAGCGGGCTTTACGTAAAGTTGCCAAAGAGTTAAAAAACCGGATTCTGATTGTTCATGCAACTGAAGTTGTGAATAGTAATGACTCGATTGAAGTTGCTTTACGCAGAAAAAAAGACTCGTCCATGCGAGTTGCGGTTGATCAAATCAAATTACATACTGCTGATGCCACTGTTTCATCGGGCAATACGGGCGCCTTAATGGCAATTTCTCGTTACGTTTTAAAAACCTTACCAGGGATTGATCGTCCTGCCATTGCCACGCGGATGCCAAATCAAAAAGGTACCGGTACGACGGTCTTAGATCTTGGTGCTAATTCTGATTGTGAGCCTTTTCATTTATTGCAGTTTGCCCAAATGGCGGATGTCATGGTGAGGGTCATTGAGAAAAAAGAGCGGCCTACTATTGGGTTACTGAATATTGGTGAAGAAGTCATTAAGGGTAATGAAGTGGTCAAGCAAGCTGGTGAATTATTGCGTCAGAGCCAACTTAATTTTTATGGCAATGTCGAAGGTAATGATATTTTCAAAGGCACCACTGATGTAGTTGTTTGTGATGGATTTGTTGGCAATGTCGCTTTAAAAACCAGTGAAGGTTTGGCGAGTATGATTTCCCAAATGATTAAAGAAGAGTTTGGTCGTTCGTTATTGACCAAGTTTCTCGCCTTTTTAGCTTTACCGATTTTGCTACGGTTTAAAAAACGGGTCGATCACCGTGCCTATAATGGAGCAATGCTGCTCGGCTTAAAAGGTCTCGTCATTAAAAGTCATGGCTCTGCTGATCGCTTTGCTTTTTATATTGCACTCGTTAGAGCCTACGAAGCAGCCAAAAACCATATGGTTGAAAATATTCAAAAAGCCTTTGAAAATGTTGAAGTTTTAGATCATAGCAGGGCAGATGGCGCAGAAGAATTGAATGATCCAGAAATTATCGATATAAAATAATTAACATGAGTGTATTTGCAAATATTACTGGCACTGGAAGTTATTTACCGATGAATCGGGTCGATAACTTTCAATTGACGGAAGAACTCCGCGTTAAGGGTGTTGAAACCAGTGATGAGTGGATTTTTTCTCGTAGCGGTATCAAGGCGCGTCATTTTGCTAGCGCTGATGAGATGACCAGCGACCTAGCGGTTCATGCTGCGCATCAGGCGATTGCTGCTGCTAAAGTCGATGTGCAAGATATCGATATGATTATTGTGGCCACATCAACGCCCGATAATATTGGCGGCTTTCCGAGTACCGCTTGTATTGTTCAGCACAAATTAGGTATTACCAGTAACTGTGCAGCGTTTGATGTGCAGGCGGTCTGTTCTGGTTTTGTTTATGGCCTTCATTTAGCGAATGCCCTCATCTCTAGTGGTGCCAATCGTCGCATTTTATTAATTGGTGCAGAAATCTTTTCGAGGATTCTCAATTTTGAAGATCGCACCACGTGTGTTTTATTTGGCGATGGTGCTGGCGCGGTGATTCTCGAAGCAAGCCCCACACCAGGTATATTAAGTACGGCCGTGCATGCAGATGGATCACAACGCGACATTTTGTGTATCCCTGGGCATGCGAAGGATGGTGCAATTGAAGGTTCTGGATTTTTGGTGATGGATGGGCCGGCTGTTTTTAAATTAGCGGTCAAGGTCTTAGAGCAGGTCGGATATGAAGTCTTGCAAAAAGCTAATGTAGAAGCTTCACAAATTGATTGGTTGATACCTCATCAGGCCAATATTCGCATTATGCAAGGCACTGCTAAAAAATTAGGGATTGCCAACGACCATGTCATTGTTACCGTTGACGATCATGGCAATACCTCAGCAGCTTCTGTGCCTCTTGCCCTAGACCATGGGATTCGCAGTGGCAAAATTCAACGAGGTCAACATTTGTTGTTAGAAGGTGTTGGCGGTGGTTTTGCTTGGGGTGCGGCATGCGTACGTTATTAATTTGGTTGTATCAAGATGGTCGATAGAAAAATAGTGGATATGGAAAAAAAGATTGCTTTTGTATTTCCGGGACAGGGGTCTCAAGCCGTGGGGATGTTAGATGCTTTCATCGACAACGTGGTTGTCAACAGCACCTTAGAAGAGGCATCTCAAGCGATAGGTTTTGATATTGGACAAATGATTCAGATGGGACCGAAAGAGACTTTGGCTCTTACCGAAAATACACAACCGGTCATGTTGACCAGTGCAATTGCGATTTATCGTGCGTGGCTATCTGCTGGTGGGACTGTCCCCCAGATGTTGGCCGGACATAGTTTGGGTGAGTACACGGCTTACGTTGCAGCGGGCGCAATCGGATTTCATGATGCGGTGCCTTTAGTCAAGTTTCGGGCAACAGCGATGCAAAATGCTGTACCAGTTGGGACTGGTGGCATGGCTGCCATTGTTGGTATGACGGATGCGCAGGTACGCCAGTTGTGTCTTGATACGCAGGCGGCTACGGGTAAAACGGTGGAACCGGTCAATTTTAATGCACCCAGCCAAGTCGTTATTGCTGGTCATAAAGAGGCGGTAGATTATGCCTGTGCTCATGCAAAGCCTGCTGGCGCAAAATTGGCCGTACCTTTAGATGTATCGGCACCATTTCATTCGAGTTTATTGCGCAGCGCCGCCGAAGAGTTAAGGCACTATTTACAGAATCTTGCGATGACTACTCCTGGTATTCCGGTGGTCAATAATGTCGATGTGAGTGTGATTGATGACCCGATTGGCATTAAAGACGCGTTAATTCGTCAGGCGTATTCACCGGTAAGGTGGGTTGAGACGATTGAATTGATGGCAAAACAAGGCGTGACACACATTGTGGAGTGTGGTCCCGGAAAAGTGTTAGCCGGAATGGTTAAACGCATTGATGGAAATATTAAAATAATGAATATATACGATCCAAATAGTATTTCTGAAGTGTTAGAAAGTGTGAACCAATAAGATGAATATAGACCTCAATGGGCAAATTGCCTTAGTTACAGGTGCCTCGCGGGGTATTGGTCAAGCGATTGCACTGGGGCTAGCGAAGGCTGGCGCTGTTGTCATCGGCACATCGACTTCTGAGTTTGGCGCGCAAGCGATCACGCAAGCCTTGGCGAGCAGTTCTGAGATTCAAACCGCCGGTAAAGGGATTGTTCTCAATGTGACAGAAGCTGGTGCTGGTGATCAAGTGATTGAGGCGATTGTCAAAGAGTATGGCGGCTTAAATATTCTGGTCAATAATGCCGGGATTACTCAGGATCAATTGGCGATGCGGATGAAAGATGAAGAGTGGGACGCAGTGATTCAGACGAATTTATCGGCTGTTTTTCGTTTAAGTCGTGCCGTTTTACGGCCGATGATGCGTGCCAAGGGTGGCCGAATTATCCATGTCACCTCGATCGTTGGTCACATGGGCAATCCAGGTCAAGTCAATTATGCCGCCGCAAAAGCGGGAGTGGCTGGTATGACCAGAGCTTTAGCCAGAGAGATTGGAAGTCGTCACATTACGGTCAATTGTGTCGCACCGGGCTTTATTGATACCGATATGACGCGCGCTTTATCAGAAGAGCAGCAAAATAGTTTAAAAGGGAATATCCCACTGGGTAGGCTCGGAAGTACCGAAGATGTTGCAAATGCCGTCGTTTTTTTGGCTTCAGAACAGGCTGGATATGTTACTGGGACCACTTTGCACGTCAATGGGGGTTTATATCTCGCATAAAGCTTTACGAAACTGATAAAATACTTTTAATTTAACAACATCCCTGGAGGGAACGCATGGACAACATTGAACAACGAGTAAAGAAAATTGTCGCCGAGCAATTAGGCGTCACAGAAGCTGAGGTCAAAAATGAGTCATCATTTGTGAATGACCTTGGCGCTGATTCTCTCGATACCGTTGAACTGGTAATGGCTTTAGAAGATGAATTTGGTATTGAGATTCCTGACGAAGAGGCAGAGAAGATCACGACTGTTCAGTTAGCAATTGATTTTGCTTCCTCGAAAGCTAAAGGCTAAGCTTAGTGTTTGATGCGAAAGCCCAACGCCGTGTTGTTGTAACTGGTTTAGGTTTAGTAAGTCCCGTCGGTAATACAGTTCACTCAGCTTGGGATAACCTCCTTGCTGGGAAATCGGGCATCCAGACCATCACTAAATTTGATCATTCCGACTTATCCGTGCATTTTGCAGGAGAGGTAAAGGATTTTCAGATTGAAGATTACATTTCCGCTAAAGAAGCTCGCCATATGGATACTTTTATTCACTATGGTGTGGCGGCAGGCTTGCAGGCGTTTGCTGATAGCGGCATTGTGATCACTGAAGAGAATACCGAGCGTTGTGGAGTTTTGGTGGGTTCAGGCATTGGTGGTTTGCCGATGATTGAAGCCACGCATACGGAATACACAGCGCGTGGTGCTCGTCGTATTTCCCCATTTTTTGTGCCCGGTTCGATTATTAATATGATTTCAGGTCATTTAAGTATCTTGTTGAACCTCAAGGGCCCTAATTTAGGGGCGGTTACAGCTTGCACGACAGGACTTCACAGTTTAGGACTGGCCGCACGTTTGATTCAGTATGGTGATGCCGATGTCATGATTGCTGGTGGTGCTGAATCGACTGTCTCACCCCTAGGGATTGGCGGGTTTGCAGCAGCCAGAGCCTTATCAGTTCGCAATGATGATCCATTAACTGCTTCTCGACCATGGGATAAAGATCGTGATGGTTTTGTGCTCGGTGAGGGTGGCGGGGTGATGGTGATTGAAGAGTATGAACATGCCAAAGCGCGTGGTGCCAAAATTTATGCCGAGCTGGCTGGGTTTGGGATGAGTGGTGATGCTTATCACATGACTGCGCCCAATATGGATGGTCCACGGCGTTGTATGCTCAATGCGTTGAAAGATGCTGGCGTTAACGTGGATCAAGTGGATTATGTCAATGCCCATGGCACATCAACACCGCTGGGTGATAAAAATGAGACGGATGCCATTAAGGCAGCTCTTGGAGATCATGCTAAGAAAATTATTGTGAACTCGACCAAGTCCATGACAGGTCATTTATTGGGTGGTGCAGGGGGGTTAGAGGCGGTATTTACGGTCTTATCGCTTTATCATCAAAAATCCCCACCAACGATCAATATTTTTAATCAAGATCCTGAGTGTGATTTAGATTATTGTGCCAATACGGCAAGGGATGTAAAAATCGATATTGCTGTTAAAAACAACTTTGGCTTTGGTGGTACTAACGGTACGCTGGTCTTCAAAAGACTATAAAATGAGGTTTTAATAACATCATTATTTTATCGACGATGAAACGTGGTCAATTTGTGTTGAAACGGATACTGCTGGTATTGGTTTTTTCTTTACTTGCTCCTTCCTTGCTGGCTCAGCCAACAATCACTTCTCCAGAAAGCTCCACTGTTGCTCCCCCAAGCTCTAGAAGGGCGATTGCCGATTTTGCTGATTTAGTCGAAAAAGCTAGTCCGGCTGTTGTGAACATTCGAACTACTGAAAAGGTCACGGTCTATCAAGTACCTTCTAATTTAACACCGCAGGATCAAGCCGATTTATTACGTCGGTTTTTAGGCATTCCTTTTCCGAATGGGCCCCAACAACAAGTTCCTCCGGGGCAACCCAAGGTGCCGAACCAGGCAACTCCGAAGTCACAGGAGCAAGATCGTGGCACGGGATCGGGTTTTGTGATTGATACGAGTGGCTATATTTTGACCAATGCCCATGTTGTTGAGGGTGCAACCACCATCTATGTCACCTTAACCGATAAGCGAGAATTCAAAGCCAAGTTGATTGGCTCAGACCCAAAAACCGATGTGGCACTTGTCAAAATTGAAGCAACGAATTTGACTAAGTTACCCATTGGTGAATCCTCCAAGGTGCGGGTTGGTGAATGGGTTCTGGCGATTGGCTCGCCATTTGGCTTTGACAATACGGTCAGTGCAGGGATTATTTCAGCCAAGGGACGTGAGGTCAATGACAGTATTACGCCGTTTATTCAGACTGACGTTGCCATAAACCCGGGGAATTCTGGGGGGCCGCTCATCAATACGCGTGGTGAGGCGATAGGTATCAACTCCCAAATTTACAGTCGTTCAGGTGGTTTTATGGGGATTTCATTTGCCATTCCAATTGATGAAGCGATTCGTATTTCTGATGTTTTAAGGGCGAATGGTCGAGTTGTTCGTGGGCGAATTGGCGTTACCATTACCGAGCTCAATAAAGAGTTGGCAGAAAGCCTTGGATTTACGGGTAAGCCCCGTGGCGTATTGATCCGTGGTTTAGATCCGAATGCTCCTGCTGCGCAGGCGGGGATTGAGGTTGGTGATGTGATTTTAAAAATCAACGATAAAGAGATTGAAAAAGGTGTGGAGCTCACCAAGGCGGTGAGTGAAATTAAACCGGGTACGAAGGTAAAACTCCAGGTTTGGCATAAGGGTACAGTTCGCGATGTCAATGTACCTGTTGTTGAAATAGAAATGCCCCGCAAATCCTAAACCGTTACAATACGATAAGACGTCTTATTGCAGCACGATATGGTGTTGTGCTACAGCAAGCCGTTTAAGGAATTCATGAAAAATATTAGAAACTTCTCCATTATTGCCCATATAGATCATGGGAAATCCACTTTAGCAGACCGTATTATTCAGCTATGTGGGGGTCTTTCCGACCGCGAGATGGAAGAGCAAGTCCTTGATTCGATGGACATTGAGAAAGAAAGAGGGATCACTATCAAGGCCCAAACGGCGGCCTTGAGTTATCCGGCTCGAGATGGACAAATTTACAACCTCAACCTCATTGATACCCCTGGCCATGTCGACTTTTCCTATGAGGTCAGTCGGTCTTTATCGGCTTGTGAGGGGGCTTTACTCGTGGTTGATGCCTCACAAGGGGTAGAGGCTCAGACGGTCGCTAATTGCTATACAGCCATTGAGCTTGGTGTTGAAGTGGTTCCGGTACTGAACAAAATTGACCTTCCTTCAGCTGACCCGGAAAAAGCCATTCAAGAGATTGAAGACATTATTGGCATTGATGCCACCGATGCGGTCACTTGCTCTGCCAAAACCGGCTTAGGCGTTCAGGACGTGATTGAACGCTTGATTACCAGCGTTCCAGCACCCGAAGGTGATGCTAGCGCTCCTTTACAGGCTTTGCTGGTCGACTCTTGGTTCGACAATTATGTCGGAGTGGTGATGTTGGTGCGGATTAAAAATGGTACTTTAAAGCCCAAAGACAGAATTTTATTGATGGCCAATGGTTCCTCCCATTTAGTCGACCATGTCGGCGTATTTACGCCCAAATCGATTGATCGCACTGAACTCAGTGCTGGTCAAGTGGGTTTTATTATTGCGGGTATTAAAGAGCTCAAGGCAGCCAAGGTCGGTGATACGATTACGCATGCCCCAGGACAGCAGGGGCGCGTGCCATCGACGGTTCCTTTGCCTGGATTCAAAGAGGTCAAGCCACAAGTGTTTGCTGGACTATACCCTGTCGAGGCTAACCAATATGAAGCGCTCAGAGAGTCCTTAGAAAAACTCAAGCTCAATGATGCTTCCTTGATGTATGAGCCTGAGGTATCTCAAGCTCTTGGATTTGGATTTCGTTGTGGGTTTTTAGGCTTGTTGCATATGGAAATCGTGCAGGAGCGTCTTGAGCGTGAGTTTGATATGGATTTAATTACGACGGCGCCGACGGTGGTTTATCAGGTGGAACTGAGTGATCGCTCCATGGTGACGGTCGATAATCCATCGAAAATGCCAGAGCCGAGCAAAATTATGACTATTTTTGAGCCAATGGTCACCGTGAATTTGTATATGCCACAAGAATATGTTGGGGGTGTGATTACCTTATGTACTGGCAAACGCGGCATACAGACCAATATGCAGTATTTAGGTCGTCAAGTGCAGCTCACCTATGAGTTGCCCATGGCTGAGATTGTGATGGACTTCTTTGATCGTCTCAAATCGATTTCCAGAGGTTATGCCTCGATGGATTATGAGTTTAAAGAGAATCGTCCATCGGATGTGGTGAAGGTCGACATCTTAATTAATGGTGATAAGGTTGATGCTTTATCGGTGATTGTGCATCGTACGAATAGTCAGTATCGAGGCCGTGAGGTAGTTGCTAAGATGCGTGAGATTATTCCGCGGCAAATGTTTGATGTGGCGATACAAGCGACGATTGGCAGTAACATTATTGCGCGCGAAAATGTGAAAGCCCTGCGTAAAAACGTATTAGCTAAATGCTATGGTGGCGATATTTCGCGTAAGCGTAAGTTATTAGAGAAACAAAAAGCAGGTAAGAAGAGGATGAAGCAGGTTGGTAATGTAGAAATTCCTCAAGAGGCCTTTTTAGCGATTTTGCAGGTGGAGGATAAATGAGTTATTGGGCAGCGATAGGGCAACATTTTGCTAAAGTTTTAATGGCATCTTTTGTGATTTGTGGAATTTTATGGATCTTAGACAAAAAGATTTATGCTCCGCAAAGACAAGCTAAAGGTATTACTAAAAAACCAATTTGGCTCGAATTAACGGCTGATTTATTTCCCATCATTGCGTTTATTTTTGTACTTCGATCTTTTTTGTTTGAGCCTTTTAAGATTCCTTCGGGATCGATGATTCCGACCTTGCAGATTGGTGATTTTATTTTGGTCAATAAGTTTACGTATGGGGTTCGTTTTCCGGTATGGAATCAAAAGCTCATTTCAATTAATGAGCCCGTGCGGGGAGATGTAGTTGTTTTTCGCTATCCGATGGATGAGTCTGTGGACTATATCAAACGCGTTGTTGGTGTGCCTGGCGATGTTGTTGAGTATAAAAATAAACATTTGACCATTAATGGTCAAGCCTTTGATTATCAAGGTACAGCTTTTATTCCACAGGTTGGTGGCGATGAGCGTAGTGAATTTATCGATCGCATGACACCGCTTAATCTGAAGCCGATTCATTTGATGGAGACGTATCCGAAAGACTTAGCGAGTGTTACGCACACCATCGAAAATGACCCACAGCGTCCGAGTGGTTTTCCGAGTAACTTTGTGCCTGAGCCGCCATACCCGCATATGGAAAACTGTCAATACAACTTTGAGGGCTTTGTATGTAAGGTTCCTCCAGGTAACTATTTTATGATGGGTGATAATCGCGACAACAGTTTGGATTCTCGTTACTGGGGCTTTGTTCCTGAAAAGAATTTAGTTGGAAAAGCGATTTTTATTTGGATGAATTTTAAAGACCTTGGTCGTATAGGAACTTTCCATTAATATGCACTCCCGAATCACAATCGACACTACTCTGTTACAAGAAAGACTGGGTTATCGATTTGAAAAATCGGATTTACTCATGCAAGCTTTAACGCATCGTAGTCATGGAAAAAAGAACAATGAACGCTTAGAGTTTTTGGGCGACTCGATTCTCAACTGTATTGTTGCGGAAATTTTGTTCGAAAAATTCCATACCTTAGATGAAGGCGATTTATCTAGAGTACGCGCCAATTTGGTCAAGCAGCAAGCTTTGTATGAGATTGCCCAAAGTCTTTCTTTATCCGACTATCTTCGCTTGGGCGAAGGTGAGTTAAAGAGTGGTGGCTTTAGACGGCCCTCGATTTTGGCGGACACTTTAGAAGCGATTATTGCGGCGATCTTTATTGAAGCGGGGTTTGGCAAAGTTCGCGACGTCTTACGACGTTTGTATGCACAGATTCTTGAAAATGTTGACCCTAAAACTTTAGGTAAGGACGATAAAACGCTTTTACAAGAATATTTACAAGGGCATCAGTTGCCACTCCCGGTCTATACCGTCACGGCCACGACAGGTGTTGCCCATAATCAGCAGTTTGAAGTGGAGTGTGGGGTAGAGAGTCTCAACATTAAAGTTTCAGGTGCGGGAGCTAGTCGCAGGGCTGCTGAGCAGTCAGCTGCCAAGTTAGCATTGATTGCCTCACAAAAAGCTTTACCGCAAACAGGTCGCCCGAGTAAGAAAACTGCCGCACGGAAAAAGAAAAGTATTCTCGATCCAAGTAACGGTGATGAGCAGTTAAACCTCACCTTAAAAGGATAATTGATGACATTTCGGTGTGGCTCCATAGCGCTTGTTGGTCGACCGAATGTTGGTAAGTCCACCTTACTCAATGCGCTTGTTGGTCAAAAGATTAGCATTACCTCACGTAAGGCGCAAACGACAAGACATCGGATTGCAGGCATTAATACAACGCCCACCGCGCAGTTTATTTTTTTAGACACTCCTGGATTTCAGACGCACTTTATTAGCACGCTCAATAAGTCCCTCAATCGTACCGTCACCAATACTTTGGGTGATGTAGATGTGATTTGTCTAGTGATTGAAGCGGGTAATTTTTCCAAAGATGATGCGCAAGTGTTGGAAATGCTCAATGGCGAAACGCCCGTAGTTTTGGTGGCGAATAAGTTAGATGTATTTGCCTCGCATTCTGAATCACCATCCGAGCGTGATTACAACTTACTCGAATTTATTAAAGACATGTCGCACAAGTTTGCGTTTGCGGAGATTGTTCCG
This sequence comes from uncultured beta proteobacterium, assembly GCA_903875135.1. GTDB lineage: Bacteria > Pseudomonadota > Gammaproteobacteria > Burkholderiales > Burkholderiaceae > Polynucleobacter. The sequence continues at coordinate 66,755 of CAIQUZ010000112.1, forward strand.
ATGACCGCCAAGCATCCTCATGATGTTGAGCGCTTAATGTCGACCTTAGAAGCTTATTTGCCAGAACGTGAAGCGATTTATGATGCCGACACATTAACGGACCGTAGTGAGCGTTTTTTAGCCGCTGAAATTTTGCGAGAGAAGGTGTTTCGTCATACCGGTGCTGAGTTGCCCTATGCCAGTTCTGTGGTGATTGATCAGTTTAGTCTGGATGGCAAAATGCGGCGCATAGCAGCGACTATTCTCGTCGATCGAGATAGTCATAAGCCCATGGTCATTGGCGAGAAGGGGGAGCGTTTAAAGCGGATCTCCACTGAGGCGCGGATTGATATGGAAAAACTCTTTGATGGAAAGGTCTTTTTAGAGACCTGGGTCAAGGTTAAACGTGGTTGGGCAGATGATCAATCGGCATTGCGGGAACAAGGTTTGGAATAAGCTATGAGGGTCTTTAATGAACCGGCTTTTATTTTGCACTCCATCCCTTATAAGGAAACGAGCTTAATTCTTGATGTTTTTACCAAGGACTATGGTCGCGTTGCTCTCATTGCCAAGGGCGCTAAACGACCGCACTCTAGTTTACGGCCTGTCCTGCAGCAATTTCAGCCATTAGAAGTGCACTGGACAGGTAAGAACGAACTCAAAACCCTAACTAAATCCGAATGGATGGGTGGTATTGTGCCTCTGGTTGGAGATGCACTCTTGTGTGGTTTTTATATGAATGAGTTGATTGTGAAATTTTTGGCTCGTGAAGATGCGCATGAGTCTTTGTTTGATCATTATCATCAAACCATGTTCGAGCTTTCTCAAGCTAGCGAGATGTATGAAAAGATCTTGCGTCCTTTTGAGATTCGTCTTTTACAAGAGACCGGTTATTGTGCGCCACTGGATTATTGTCAGGAGAGTGGGTCTTCCCTTGAGCCGAATATTCATTATGTGTATCAGCCTGAGCGAGGTTTGCGACCGTCTACTGATCATGATCCAGCGCACTGGCCTATTTTGCAGGGGAGGCATTTAATGAATCTGGCGAACTTTGACATGGATGACCAAGAGACTTTATCCTTAAGTAAATCGCTGATGCGATTTTTACTCAGCTTACACTTACAAGATCAGATCCTGACCACTCGGCAGATTTTGATTGATTTAAAGAAAATTTGAGATGAACGCTCACCCACTTGAACTTGGTATTAATATTGATCACATTGCTACGCTGCGCAATGCGCGGGGTACCTCGTATCCGGATCCGATTCGGGCGGCCTTGGAGGCTGAAGCAGCAGGCGCAGATCTCATTACCTTACATTTACGAGAAGATCGCCGGCATATTAAAGACGCTGATCTTTTTGCGTTAAGACCGCTGATAAAAACCCGCATGAACTTGGAGTGTGCATTAACACCAGAGATGATTGATATTGCTTGTCGTGTCAAGCCCCATGATGTGTGTTTGGTTCCTGAGAAACGTCAGGAGGTCACGACCGAAGGTGGTTTAGATGTTCTTGGACAAATCCAAGCGATTGAGAGTGCTGTCAAGATTTTTCATCGAGAGGGTATTCGTGTTTCATTATTTATTGATCCGCAAGAGTCTGTGTTACAGGCATCCTATGATTTAGGTGTGCGGGTAGTTGAATTGCATACTGGCCGTTATGCCGATGCATCGGTGGACCATCATCTCCAGGAGTTAGCCCGGGTTGTCAAGGCAGCTGCTTTTGGGCATCGTTTAGGTTTAAGAGTCAATGCTGGTCATGGACTTAATGAGTCTAACGTTATACCGATCGCGCAAATACTTGATATTGCTGAGCTCAATATTGGTCATGCCATCGTAGCGCAGGCCGTATTTAAAGGCTGGAAAACCGCCATTAGTGATATGAAATCACTCATGGCTGCAGCTAGGAATCAGGAGCATTAATGGTCATCGGTATTGGTAACGATTTATTAAAAATTGAGCGCATGGCCGCCACGTATGAACGTACGCAAGGACGGATTGCGCAGCGCATTTTAGGTCCTCAAGAGTACGAAGTTTTTTTAGCTCGTCAAGCGCGGAATGCCAAAAGAGGATTGGCGTATTTGTGTACGCGCTTTGCCGCCAAAGAAGCGTTCTCTAAAGGGATTGGTTTGGGGATGCGTTTTCCGATGACATGGCAATCGGTGCAGACCCTCAATGATCCATCAGGTAAACCGTATCTTACTTATCACGGTGCCCTACAAAACTTGATGCAAGAAAAAGGCTGGTCAGCACAAGTGACGCTCACGGATGAGATGGAGATAGTGAGTGCCGTGGTGATTGTCACCCAAAACGAATAAGACGCTTTATTTGTCATCTAGCAATGGCTAAGATGAATATCATCTTCAAATGATTGGAAATTATGAAAAAGAAAAATTACGCACCCGGCCCCATCATTCTTGATGTAGAGGGTTTGGTTCTTCATGAGCAGGATATAGCCAGGATTGCGCACCCACTCACGGGTGGTGTAATTTTATTTGCGAGAAATTTTCATAGTCGGCAACAACTGACTGAATTAACCAGGGCGATTAAAGCCGTGCGCAAAGATGTCTTGATCGCAATTGACCATGAAGGTGGGCGCGTGCAGCGTTGTAAAACGGATGGGTTTACCCATTTACCGGCGATGCAACGACTCGGTTTGTTATGGAGTGGCAGGCAATTACCGTCGGGTAAGCACACTCCTCAGGAAACGGCCTTGCTCGCCATGAAGGCAGCAACTGCAGTGGGTTATATTTTGGCCTCTGAGTTGCTTGCTTGTGGTGTGGATTTTAGTTTTACCCCGGTACTCGATTTGGATTATGGTAACAGTTCGGTGATTGGTGATCGAGCATTTCATATGGATCCGAGTGTTGTTTCTATTTTGGCGAGAAGCTTAAATCACGGACTTTTATTAGCAGGTATGAAAAATTGCGGTAAGCATTTTCCGGGTCATGGTTATGCTAAGGCGGATTCGCATATTGAAATCCCGGTCGATAATCGAACATTAGAGACGATATTACTCAAGGATGCACAGCCATATGCCGATCTTGGCATGGCTTTAGATGCAGTCATGCCGGCGCATGTAATTTATCCCAAGGTGGATGAATTACCAGCGGGGTTTTCTAAAAAATGGTTACAAGATATTTTGCGTCGTCAAATGGAATTTACGGGAGTGATTTTTAGTGATGACTTATCCATGGAAGGTGCTTCTGTAATGGGTACGGTTGTGCAAGGAGCGCAGGCGGCAATTACCGCTGGTTGTGATGCGGTATTGATTTGTAATAGTCCAGCACTGGCGGAGCAATTATTAGCCCATCTGCAGATCAATGAGAAATTATTTGCGGTCTCTCGCAAACGGCTGATTCGTTTATTTCCAACGAATCCTGGCTATGACTGGAAGACCTTGCAACTGGAGATTCAGTATGCAGAGGCCAAGATGTTGTTACAAAGTTATGGTTTGATATCGGTTGAATAACCTTAATAAATAAGGAGCCAAAGCTCCTTATTTAAGATATTTTTCCATTAATTAGCACGACTACGGTATTCGCCGGTACGTGTATCGATTTCGATTAAATCATCGGTTGCACAAAAGAGGGGAACTTGAAGTTCATAGCCAGTTTCAATTTTGGCTTGCTTCATCACTTTTCCAGAAGATGTATCACCTTTAACGGCAGGCTCTGTATAAACAATTTTACGGATGATCATCGTTGGTAAATCTACCGATAATGCTTTGCCTTCATAAAAAACCACTTCAACAGTCATGCCATCTTGTAGATAGTTCAGTGCGTCGCCCATGTTTTCAGCTTCGACTTCGTATTGGTTGTATTCCGTATCCATAAACACGTACATTGGATCAGCAAAATAAGAATACGTACATTCTTTCTTTTCTAGAATCACGATATCGAATTTATCGTCCGCTTTATAGATGCCCTCATTGGGTGCCTCGGTCATGAGGTTTTTAAATTTCATCTTTACTACAGATGAGTTGCGGCCAGAACGACTGTATTCTGCGCGTTGCACAACCATTGGTTCGTTATTTATCATTACAACGTTTCCTACACGAATGTCTTGAGCGATTTTCATCGACGATTTCCCTTGTATATCAAACCAATGATTTTAACCTTTTTTTATTTTCTCTAAGATGAATTCTCGTAAACGGATGGCGAGGTCGCCATGCATTTGGGATTGGATGAGCTCGTGGCGCCACATGATGGCATGTTGAGACATCGAGTGCAGAGCAGGCCACCAGTGAGAGAACTCCCCCCAGTGCATGGCGGCTAAAGTCGCAGTTGTTGCTGCCGGCGAGGCATTTTGAAGATAAATATCTATAAAAGCCTTGAGTTTGTTGATGTGGGCACCATCTTCTTGTGGATAAATATCCCAAACAAAGGGTTTGCCGGCCCATTGCGCTCTGACAAATGAATCCTCCCCCCGCACAAAGTTCATATCGCAGGCATGGAGTAGCCAATCAAAATCATCTTGGGGAATAAACGGCATGGGGATGAGACGCAAGAATTCTCGGCGTTCTGGTTTGGCGAGTTCCTCTTCGAGCCAATCATGGCTAGTTTGTAAGGCATTTTCACCGCAGATCAGAACGTCGATTGGCAGATGACTTGCTTGCATTTGGTTCAGGAGTTGAATCAGCTTTTCACCGCCATAGGTAAAAACACAGACTTTTTTAGCCTCTGTGGGTGGGCGCAGTGTTCGCCACACTTGCTCGAGTGATCTTGGGATCTGGCGATTACTCTCATCGAGTATTGGTAATTGTCCTTGTAAAAGGCCTCCGGACTTTTCGGTAAATCCGGGGTAGTAAAAGTAACGCAAGGCATCACCGATCATGATTGGCGGAGAGGGCATCTTATGGGCAGAGATAGTCCATGGCTCAGCACTCAGATATTCGACATTAATAATCAATGGTTTACTCAGTACTTTAAGTTGGCTTAAGTAATTTGGCGGCAATACGCAGGAAAAGGTCTCGATCACGACATCGGGGAAGATTTCATTGGTGATAGAGTGATCTGCTGCATGCCAGGGGAGTATTTCTACGCCGAGTGAGAGGGTCTCACGCAGACCTTCATCACCAGCAATCTTCTCAATTAAATCTGGATAATCACAAAATAGTCGAAAATGATCTTTCTCAAGCGAAGTAAAATGGTCGCTAGAGGTGAAATGGGTGTGGGCTAATCTTTTGACAAGTCGCCAGCAGACGCCAATGTCACCGTAATTATCAACAACATGGCAGAAAATATCAAAACGCATGATTCAGAGTACTCTTGAAGTGTTACAAGAAAAGGTCAAAGAAATCACAGACCTATCTGGAGTATATCGATTTTTTGATGTGAATAACCATATTTTGTATGTTGGTAAGGCCAAGAACCTGCGTAAGAGAGTCACGAGTTACTTTCAGAAGACGCAGCTTTCTCCACGCATCGAGCGCATGGTCTCTAAGATTAATCACTTTGAGATCACGATTACGCGCACGGAGACAGAAGCCTTAATTTTAGAAAATAACCTCATTAAAGCCTTAGCTCCGCCATTTAATATTTTGTTCCGGGATGATAAGTCTTACCCTTATCTCATGCTCACTGGCCATACTTTTCCCAGAATCACTTCTTACCGAGGCAAGACTGATAAGAAAAATACTTACTTTGGACCATTTCCCAATTCATGGGCCGTACGAAATAGTGTGCAAATTTTACAAAAGGTATTTTTACTGCGGACCTGTGAAGATACGGTGTTTAAGAATCGTTCTCGACCTTGTTTGTTGCACCAAATTCATCGCTGTAGTGCTCCTTGTGTTGGTTTGATTGCTACGAGTGAATATGCCAAAGATGTTGGTAAAGCTTTATCTTTTTTAGAGGGTGATCATGCCTCGGTGATGGAAGAGCTGGAAGATCAGATGTTAGCGTTGAGTGATGAGCTTGAATTTGAAAAAGCTGCCGGTGTGCGCGACCGGATTGCTGATTTATCGGGTGTCTTGCAGCAACAGTCGATGGACGCGGTGGCGGATGGGCAGACCAATATTGATATTTTGGCGGTGGTTGAGAAAATGGGGCAGGTATGCGTCAATTTAGCCATGGTCAGAGGTGGTCGGCATTTAGGTGATCATGCCTATTTTCCGAGTGTTGTAAAAGTGCAGGGCGATATTCAGTCGGAGCTAAAGGATTATTTACTGTCATTTATGTCGCAACACTATTTGGACGAAGAGATTGCGAGTGATGCCACTGTCCGGATGCTTCCAGCGGTATATGTTATGAATATTGATTTAGGCGAAGAGGGTGAGCTCATTCAAGAGTCCCTCAGTACGGTTGTAAAAAAGAAGGTGCAGTTTATAACGCACCCTCAAGAACAAAGGCGGCACTGGTTAAAACTTGCCCAAGATAATGCGGAGTTATCTCTTCTCAAGCGCATTAGTGAGAACAGTGGTCAAAGTGCTCGGTCAAAAGCCTTAGTCCAGACCTTAGGGATTGAAATTGACGACACTGAGCAATTACGGATTGAGTGTTTTGATATTAGTCACACGTCTGGTGAGGCCACACAAGCTTCGTGTGTGGTATATCAATTCCACGCCATGCAAAATAAAGAGTACCGACGTTTTAATATTGAAGGCATCACGCCAGGCGATGACTACGCCGCTATGAAACAAGTCTTAGGCAGAAGGTACGCAGCCTTTGCTGAGCTTGCGGCAGATAAAATCCCCCATATTATTTTGGTTGATGGTGGTAAGGGGCAGGTCGAAGTTGCAAGACAAGTCTTATCTGAGCTTGGGGTTGATATTCGGTTAATTGTGGGTGTCGCAAAAGGTGAGGGTCGTAAGGTGGGCCTTGAGACCTTAATCTTTGCTGATGAGCGAGAACCTCTGTCGTTGGGCATTGATAATGCTGCCTTGATGTTGGTCGCACAAATACGTGATGAGGCGCATCGGTTTGCCATTACGGGTATGCGTGCTAAACGTCAAAAAACGCGTAATGTATCTCGATTGGAGGAGATTGAAGGTATTGGTGCCAAGCGGCGACAAAAACTCTTGGCGCGCTTTGGGGGCATTAAGGGAGTGGCTGGCGCTACCGTAGAAGAGCTAGCTCAGGTCGAAGGGATTTCTAGTTCTTTAGCACAGCAAATATATAAACAATTACACTAGACATATTCTTATACCAATCAATGAATCGACCACCAGGCATGCCATTTAATTTTCCGATCTTTTTAACTTGGTTGCGTATTGCCGTCATTCCGCTGTTGGTCGGTATTTACTATGTTCCCGACACTATTTTTTCCTTGCATGAGAAAAACCTTATTGCCACCTTGTTATTTGTCGCCGCAGCATTCACTGATTGGTTAGATGGGTATCTGGCGCGAAAATGGGGGCAGTCCTCCAATTTTGGTGCTTTTTTAGACCCAGTAGCGGACAAGTTAATTGTTGCTGCAGCCTTGCTAGTTTTACTCAATTTTGACCGTGTTCAGGTATGGGTTGCCATCATTATTATTGGGCGAGAAATTACGATCTCGGCCTTGCGCGAGTGGATGGCCCTGATGGGTGCGTCGGCGAGCGTTGCTGTGCACTTTTTGGGGAAGGTGAAGACCACGATGCAGCTCATTGCGGTCAGCTTTTTACTGTATGACGAACCGGTATTAGGCGTTCCATGTCGTCAAATTGGACATGTATTGATTATCATTGCCGCCTTGCTGACATTGTGGTCAATGTTCTATTATTTGCAGAAAGCCAAACAAGTCATTATTGAAAAAGGTTGATCTCTAGCCTTTTTTTAGAAAATTTGTTAGAATAGTGGACTAAATTGAATTCCTAATGATGTTGTTTAGAAATTGAATTAGATATGCGGGAATAGCTCAGTTGGTAGAGCGCAACCTTGCCAAGGTTGAGGTCGCGAGTTCGAGCCTCGTTTCCCGCTCCAGAATATTGGGGGAAGCCACAAGCTTCCCTTTTTGTTCCTTACAAATGGCGCGATGGCCGAGTGGTTAGGCAGAAGCCTGCAAAGCTTTGAACGGGGGTTCGATTCCCTCTCGCGCCTCCAAGATGACACCAACCAACACCT
>CAIQUZ010000113.1 GCA_903875135.1 uncultured beta proteobacterium
TTACAATCAAATCTCAACAACCTGCGCGTGCGCGTAGAAGACCTTCGGGGGTATCTTTGACTACGATACCAAAAGCCGTCGCTTAACCGAACTCAATCTTCAATTAGAAGACTCTAAAATTTGGGATGACCCTAAATTAGCGCAAGCACTTGGTAAAGAAAAAAAACTACTAGATGGAGTTGTTACATCTATCAAAAAATTAGATGACGATCTGACCGGAGCACTTGAACTTTTTGAGCTCGCTGCTGCAGAAAATGATGATGAGACTTTTGAAGCCATCGAGACAGATCAGCAATCCATCGAAACAATCGTTGCTGACCTCGAATTTCGTAGAATGTTCTCGCACCCAATGGATCCGTGTAGCTGTTTTATAGATATTCAGGCTGGGGCTGGTGGAACCGAGGCTTGTGACTGGGCGAGTATTTTGATGCGCCAATATCTTCGATATTGTGAACGTAAAGGGTTTAAATCAGAAATTTTAGAAGAGTCTGATGGTGATGTGGCAGGGATTAAGAGTGCCACTATCAAAATTGATGGGGAGTATGCCTACGGATTTTTACGTACTGAAACCGGGGTTCATCGTTTAGTCCGCAAATCTCCATTTGATTCTGCTAATGGCCGCCACACTTCTTTTGCGAGTATTTTCGTCTATCCAGAGGTAGACGACTCTATCGAAATTGATATTAATCCAGCAGATATCCGCACCGATACGTATCGTGCGTCGGGTGCTGGTGGACAGCATATTAACAAAACAGATTCAGCAGTCCGCTTAACGCACTTACCAACAGGTATTGTAGTTCAGTGTCAAAGCGACCGAAGCCAACACCGCAATCGTGCTGAGGCGATGTCGATGCTTAAATCCCGACTCTATGAACATGAACTACGCAAACGTCAAGCTGAACAGGATAAACTGGAAGCCACTAAAACAGATGTAGGTTGGGGTCATCAAATTCGATCCTATGTACTAGATCAAAGCCGTATTAAAGACTTACGTACCAATGTTGAAATCTCTAATACCCAAAAAGTACTGGATGGAGATCTTGATCCTTTTATCGAGGCCAGCCTCAAAATGAACGTTTAACTAACCACCTACTATGACCGATCAAAACACCTTATCAGCCGAACCAGCGCCACAAGATGAAAACCATATCATGGCAGAGCGTCGTGAAAAATTGGCCGCTATTAGAGCGCAAGGCGTTGCCTTCCCAAATGATTTCAAGCCGACTCATCTGGCTATTGATCTTCATCAGGCGTATGGCGAGATGACAAAAGAAGCTTTGGCTGAGAAAAATATTAGCGTCAAAATGGCTGGTCGTATGATGCTTAAACGGGTAATGGGTAAAGCAAGCTTTGCCACTGTTCAAGATCGTACTGGACAAATCCAGTTTTATATTAATGATCAAGAAAGTGGTGAGCAGACGCACGCAGCTTTTAAACATTGGGATATGGGCGATATCATTGCAGGTGAAGGTGTTCTTTTTAAAACCAACCGTGGTGAACTCTCTGTCTCAGTAAAAGTACTTCGTTTACTGACTAAATCCCTGCGCCCACTGCCCGATAAGTTTCATGGCCTCAATAGTCAAGAACTTAAGTACCGTCAACGTTATGTTGACTTGATCGTCTCACCTGAAACGCGTCAAACCTTTATTGAACGAAGTAAAGCAATGGGTGCTGTACGGGAATACATGCAAAATGCGGGCTTTATGGAAGTTGAGACTCCAATGTTACATGTCATTCCTGGTGGCGCGTCTGCCAAGCCATTTATTACGCATCATAATGCTTTAGACATGCAAATGTTTATGCGGATTGCTCCAGAACTCTACTTAAAACGCTTAGTCGTTGGGGGGTTTGAGAGAGTCTTTGAAATCAATCGGAACTTTCGTAATGAAGGCGTAAGCCCTCGCCATAATCCAGAATTTACCATGATGGAGTTTTATGCTGCCTATACCGATTACCAATGGCTGATGCAATTTACCGAAGACCTGATCCGTGAAGTATCAATCAAAGCCCATGGGACTGCAAAATTAATCTATCAAGGTAGAGAACTTGATCTTGGTAAGTCTTTTGCTAGACATACTATTACAGAAGCAATCCAAATATATGGGCCGCAGTCTGGTAAAAACTATACGAATGAACAATTAGTAAATATAGAGTTTATTCGCGCAGAACTGAAATCGGCCGGCGAACATATTGATAGCCCCGCTCTAAAAAACGCTGGTCTAGGCGCCCTGCAACTTGCATTATTTGAAGCTTGCGCAGAAGAACATTTGTGGGATCCAACTTACATCATTGATTATCCTATTGAAGTAAGCCCTCTTGCACGTGAATCCGATACCCGACCAGGAATTACGGAGCGATTTGAATTATTTATCACTGGTCGTGAAATCGCTAATGGGTTTTCAGAATTAAACGATGCAGAAGATCAAGCCGCTCGTTTCCAAAAGCAAGTGACCCAAAAAGATGCTGGCGATGAAGAGGCAATGTTCTTTGACCACGACTTTATTCGCGCTCTAGAATATGGCCTACCACCGACTGGTGGTTGTGGAATCGGGATTGATCGTTTGATGATGTTAATCACTGACTCACCGAATATTAGAGATGTTATTTTATTTCCGCACCTTAGGCGCGAAGAAAACTAAAACTCCGTCTAATTTTTGATTTGCGTTGCAATAAAATCTTTGACAGTTTTTCTAGCAAGATCTGTTTGAGGGCCTTCTTGAGCAACCCATTCATGATCACTATCTGCAAATATCTTCAATTGAGCAGACCCCCCTGCTTTTTGATAGCTATCAACAAATCTTTTTTGAATTTCTGGAAGAACATTATCATCTTTTTCACCAGCCATCACTAGCAAGGGCGGTAAAAAAACTTTTTCTTTACGATCTAAAATGTACTGTGGATTTGCAGTGTCAATTGTCGACCAAGGCTGAAAGTAGGTGTAATGATTGTTAATCATTTTTTCACGCCCAAGATTAACTGCATTTTGATATCGCGCCCGTGGATCACTAATCGGCGCTCTTGAAACGATATACCTAACTTTGGCATCTAAGTTGGGAGCTTCTGAAAAGACCAGCGCCGAATACTCTGGATCAAAAGGCTTCAAACCAATGAGTTCAGCAACATGTCCTCCAGATGAACTTGCATAAATACCTAAAGTACTTGGGTCACCTTTCCAACGGGGAGCGTTCAATTTTAGCCAACGGATTCCATAATGCGCATCTTGAAGGTTGGCAGGATATGGCCTGTCTGGAGCCAAAGTAAGATCAATGGCGACGACTAATAAGCCACTTTTAGCTAAGGCTAAATCCATAGGCTGTTCCGCCGTACGATTTTTATTATTCCAAGCTCCCCCATGAAAATCAATGACTACGGGGAATGGTCCTAATCCTTGAGGTTCATAAACCCTTGCAATGAGAGAACGGCCTGTACTATTTTTACGATACTCGGCCTCAGAAATTTTGACATCGAATTGCGCATTTGGTTGATAAGATTTGGCAGCTAGTGAAAGCTCTTGAGCATGACTAATAAGACTGGATAAAATACCCAGTAAAAATAATGCACATATCAGCCACTGAAAATATTTTAATTCCAGACGAGTTTTCATATAGTTATTCCTATTACTGCGGTTCAATATTAGCGTCCTTAGCAATCTTGCTGTATTTAGCCATTTCAGCACGAACAAATTTAGCCACTTCATCGGTATTCATTGGTGTGGCCTGAATACCAGCCTTTGCATAAGAGGCCTTAATCTCCGGATCTTGCATCGCTTGATTGACAGTAGTATTGATTTTTTGCACAATACTATTCGATGTTGCCATTGGCGCCCATAATCCAAACCATAAACTAATGTCAAAATTAGAAAATCCCTGTTCGGCAATCGTAGGAAATTCTGGTATCGCATCTGATCGTGATTTACTAGTAACACCTAATACCCTTAACTTACCACCCCTTAACTGACCAATAGCTGTATCTAAGGGCGCCATATAAAATGCAGTTCGACCTTGCATTGTGTCCTGAATAGCTTCTGGGGAACCTTTATAAGGGACATGAATTAATTTAATGCCGACTGATTGATTAAAGTACTCTGCAGCTAAATGCGTTGAACTTCCAACTCCGGCAGATGCAAAAGTAATATCACCTGGTTTAGCCTTAGCCGCCGCAACTAAATCATTAATGGTCTTATAAGGGCCATCAATTGCTGTCACCATCACATATGGCGTCATCCCCAAAATATTGACATCACGCAGACTTTTTAGAGGATCGTAAGGAAGCTTTTTATAGATAGCTGGATTTGCCGCATAAGATGCCGATTGAACGAGTAATGTGTAGCCATCAGGCTCAGAGTTCACAACCACACCAGTTCCAATCACTCCACCTGCGCCGGGACGATTCTCAATAACTACTGACTGCTTCCAAACCTCTGTCAAATATTTCGATAAAAGACGACCTGCAATATCAGCTCCCGAACCAGGCGTTAATGGAACGACCATTTTCACAGTTCTATCTGGATAATTCTGTGAATATGCAATTGAACAACAAGAAAGAAAGCTCAATATAAAAAATAACCTACCCATCGCGGATTGGAAGTGTCTCATGGTATTTCCTTTTATTAGAATTTATAGAATTATGATAACCTGATTTCATCTTTCAATTACTTTTGTATTCCCTACATCCCTTACTTCCAAGGTGTCAAAATGGTCCATAAAATCTCTATCAAAAACTGTCAAATAGCCTATCGTGAGGATGGTCCTGCAAATGGTCCTGTGATTATCCTGAGCAATAGCCTCATGTCTAACTTCAGCATGTGGGACAGTAATATCGACAGTCTAACTGATCAATATCGTGTGATACGCTATGACACTCGTGGCCATGGCCAATCGGAAGTGACGCCAGGCCCATACTCGATTGGAATGTTAGCGGAGGATTTGGTAGGTTTGATGGATGCTTTATCGATTCAGCAAGCCCATTTAGTGGGACTTTCAATGGGGGGGATGATTTGCCAATATGTCGGTGCGAACTTTCCAGACCGAGTACTTTCCCTAAGTCTCTGCGACACGGCAAGTGAAATGCCTCCACGTTCACTTTGGGCTGAACGTTTTGCTCAATGTGAAAAAGATGGTATCGCTGGACTTGTAGAAGGAACCATCAATCGATGGTTCGTGGCTGACTTTGTTAAAAAATCACAACACGAAATCACCAAAGTTAAAGAGATGATCCTATCGACTAGTCCAGCTGGTTATATGAACTGTGCAAGCGCTGTTCGAGATATGGCGCAAACAACGATGCTTCTTAAGATTACCGCACCAACACTAATTTTAGTAGGAAGAGACGATCCTGCTTGTACCGTCAATCAAAGTACCGTTCTACAAAGAATGATTACACATGCACAAATGAAAATTATTGATCATGCTGCACATTTATCGAATATAGAAAAGCCTGAAGAGTTTAACCAAGCCATTCGTCAATTTATCGATTCAGTCAAATAGCCAGCATGAATTTTTGCCAAGGTCCAGAACCTGTCACCCGTTCTCCAAATTTCGCACTTCCCAAAAACAGTACAGATTGTCATTTACATGTTTGTGGTCCTGAAAAAAAATATCCCTATATTCCTGAACGAATCTATACACCTCCGGACGCTCTCTTATCTGTATATACAACCCTGATGAATACCTTGTGCCTAGAACGTGCTGTTCTCGTTCAACCGAGTGTTTACGGTACTGACAATCAACTTCTACTCGATACACTAGCAACTAACCCATCCAAGTATCGAGGTGTAGCAGTGGTTAAAGAAAATATCACTGATCACGAAATAGAAAAAATGCATCTTGCAGGGGTTCGAGGATTACGTTGTAATATCGTTGACCTTGCGGATAATAAAGGTGTCTTGCCCTTACCTTCACTGAATTTACTCGCTGAAAAAATTAAATCCTATGGATGGCATATTGAGCTATTGATGCATGTCAATGAGTTTCCCGATTTTGCTAACGCGTTTAAAAATTTTTCGGTACCTATTGTTCTTGGGCACTATGGTTATCAAAAAACATCGATTGATATCAAGAACAAAGGGTTTCAAAATTTACTCGCACTAATGCGAGAAGGAAAAGCTTGGGTCAAACTCACAGGACTTTACCGCATTTCAGAATCAGGATATCCATTTGCAGATGTTGAACGTTTAGCAGTAACACTGATTGAAGCCAACCCAAACCAACTTGTCTGGGGGAGTGATTGGCCACATGTGATGGTAAAAAATAAAATGCCCAATGACACCGATATGTTAAACATTGTTGGATCATGGGTAAAAGATAAACGCCTTCGCCAAAAGATATTTGTCACAAATCCAAAAGACCTTTATGATTTTTAAAATAATAACGAACTAGGAGATTAACTTGAAAAAGTATCAAATTGCACTGATACCAGGTGATGGCATCGGCAAGGAAGTTATCCCTGAATGCGCTAGAGTTTTAAAAACTCTAGCAAAATGTTACTCCAAGATAAGCTTTGATTTTCAGGAGTTCGATTGGGGTGGAGATTACTATCGTCAACATGGTGTCATGATGCCTGAGGATGGCCTCGATGCATTAAGAAACAAAGATGCTATTTTGTTCGGCTCTGCTGGAGATCCTGATATTCCTGATCATATTACCCTGTGGGGATTACGCCTAAAAATCTGTCAAGGATTTGATCAATATGCCAATGTTCGGCCAACGCGTATTCTGCCAGGGATCAAATCACCACTGCGTCAATGTGAACCCCATCAACTCGACTGGGTGATTGTGCGAGAAAACTCTGAAGGAGAATACTCCGGTGTTGGTGGACGGGCTCATCAAGGACACCCTACTGAAGTTGCTACAGACATGAGTATCTTGACACGTGTTGGTGTAGAACGGGTGCAACGCTTTGCTTTTAACTTAGCTCAATCACGCCCCCGGAAACATTTAACTGTGATTACCAAATCTAATGCGCAAAGACACGGTATGGTGATGTGGGATGAAATTGCTGTGCAAATCGCCAAAGAATTTCCGGATGTAACTTGGGACAAAGAACTAGTTGACGCGGCAACAGCGCGAATGATTAATCGTCCAGAATCTATGGATACCGTGGTAGCTACCAACTTACATGGTGATATCTTGACAGATCTTGCTGCTGCACTAGCAGGCAGTCTTGGCATTGCTCCAACCGGCAACATTGATCCGGAGCGACGCTACCCATCGATGTTTGAGCCTATCCATGGCTCTGCTTTTGACATTATGGGTAAAGGCTTAGCTAATCCAATTGGAACTTTTTGGTCCGCTGTAATGATGCTAGAACATCTAGGCGAAAAAGATGCTGCAAAATGCTTGATGACTGCCATTGAAAAAGTCACAACCAACCCCGCCCTTCATACCCGCGATCTTGGTGGTACTGCTATGATGAAGGACGTTACTGAAGCAGTCCTCAAGGAGATTCATCTATGAACATCATCCGCGATTTATTAAAAATAGCTCTCTTTAGTATTTGGGGCTTCGTCTTTGCTGTAAACGCTCAAGTTCTTCCCGGAAAAACAATCCAATATATTATTGCTTTTCCACCCGCGGGAGAATCAGATCTAGTGGCTCGCTATCAAGCCGAACTTTCCGCTCAAAAATATAATCAGCCTATGATTGTTATCAATCGATCCGGTGCCGGCGGAGCACTTGCTTGGAGCCAACTCAATGGCTATCCAAATGACGGAACTACCGTGGTAGGCGTTAATATTCCTCACATCATCTTGCAGCCTTTACAAGATGGGACACAATTTAAAACCGACGATATTCAGGCAATTTATTATTATCACTTCACTCCAGATGCATTAATGGTCTCTGTAGATAGTCCTTATAAAACTTACCAGGACTTTATTAACGCTGCAAAAAAAGATCCGGGAAAGCTAAATATTGCTGGCTCAGCACCTTTTTCTGCAAACCATATGGCTACGGAACGACTCAACAAACTAGCAGGAATTAAAGTGAATTACGTTCCTTTTAAAGGTACCGGTGATTTAATCTCTTCCTTAATCGGCATGCATGTCGATGGCGCCATGGGTTATTTACCCCTATCCATCCAACAAAAAACGAAAATAAGAACTTTAGCAATTGCGACCGAAAAAAGACATCCCTCTTTACCGGATGTACCAACCTTTAAAGAACTTGGCTTAAATTGGGTGGATGGTGGTTATCGAGGTGTAGCAGTGCCTAAATCAACACCGAAAGACATACAAGAAAAACTTTCTAATTATTTTGGAACTCTTAATGCCGACCCTACAATTAAGAAAAAATTAGAAGATGCAGGATTTGTTCTCATTGATATACCCTTAGAAAAAATACCCGCATTCATGAAAGAGAAAATTCCCCTAGCAATGGATGATGCAAAAAACGCTGGAATGATGAAGTAGTCATCTCGAAAAAAAGGAATGTCGCAAAATTCCTTTTTTAACATGATGATTACAGCGAATTATTCAACCTTTGCGCCAGAACTAACGACGACGGCAGCCCATTTTTTAACTTCGTCTCGTAAAAAACTACCAAACTGAGCAGAAGTATTATGTGTAGACTCCATTCCCTGTAAAACAAATTTTTCTTTTGCTTCTGGAGTTTCCATTGCGCGATTAATCGCAGCATTCATTTGCTCAACTAATGCTGGTGGAGTTCCAATCGGCACAAAAAAACCTACCCAAGTGTAGTCATCAAAATCTTTATATCCAAATTCAGTGACTGATGGCACATCGGGTAATAAAGAAGAACGCTTTGCACTTGTGACTGCAATCGCTCTGACATTTCCAGCTTTAATCTGCTGCACAGCTGGAGGCATTGATGTAGACGAAATTTGAGTATGTCCCGCCACAGCTGCACCGACAGCCTGAGCTGGTTGATAAGGTATATGCGTAATATCAATTTTAGCCGCAGTTTTTAATCGCTCCATTGATAAATGCGTTGTCGTACCAATTCCTGATGATGCATAACTTAGAGGCTCTTTTTTAGCTAATTCAACTAACTCCTTTAAGTCCTTGACGGGTACTTTAGGATTAACTGTAATGATATTTGGTGTGCGTGGGCCTAATGCTAGCGGAACAAAATCTTTCACTGCGTCGTATCCAGCGTTCGGGTAGAGTGAGGGATTCACCGCGTAAGCCACACTGTGCACCAAGATCGAGTAACCATCTGTAGGCGCTCTTTTAACGAATTGCGTTGCGATATTACCACCCGCTCCAGGTTTGTTTTCTACAACAAAATTACCACCTGTCGTCTTGGCAAGCTCTTGACCAACAATTCTGGCAATAACGTCTGTAAATGCTCCCGGAGCAAAAGCCACATAAATAGTGACATTTTTAGCCTTTGGCCAATCCGTCTGAGCAGATGCTGAAGTCATAAAACCCATCAACGTTGCTGTAAAAACAATAAGCAACTTTATTTGAATAAAACAATGAAATGATTTATACATTCCGTACCTCCTATGACGTGATAGAACATTCTAATGCAGTATCAATCAATTACTCAACAAATACTACAATGCTAATGATTTTCTTTGGCATGGTTGATTGAATATTTAGGTATCTCAATCACTAAATCTTGTTGCGCGACAATGGCTTGACAGGATAAGCGGGATTTAGGATTTAAACCCCATGCACGATCAAGTAAATCATCTTCGTTTTCATCACTCGGATTTAGTGAGTTAAATCCTTCACGAACTATCACATGGCATGTTGTACATGCGCATGACATCTCACAGGCATGCTCAATCGGAATATCATTTTCTAACAAAGCCTCACAAATGGATGTTCCTGCTGGCACATCAATCACTGATCCCTCAGGACAGTATTCTTCATTCGGCAAAATTACAATTTGGGTCATAGCTTACTCTTTTCATTCAATTTCAGAGAGGTTTTTTCCAGTTAAAGCTCGACGAATATTGGAGTTCATTCGTCGGGCGGCAAACTCTTCTGTTACTTCAGATAAAGCCTCGATACCACGCCTTAAATCATCGACATTATTTGAGTTGGTATGTAATTGTTGTAAAGCATCTAATTGAGTTTGAATCTGCATCAATTCCTCAAGATTTAGTAAGGCCTTATCGACGATTAATGAATTGGTCACAGCATCAATCAGTCGCAATGCCTCAACTTGCTCTTCACGTAAAGCTCTTGCTTGCATATCTTCTGCCGCACTCTGAAATCCTTCCGTGAGCATTCTGGCAATATCACCATCAGCAAGACCATAAGTCGGCTTGACTTCGATAGACGTATTCACACCCGACTTTTCTTCTCGAGCAGATACGGATAAAAGCCCATCAGCATCCACTTGATAAGTCACCCGAATTCTTGCAGCACCTGCAACCATGGGAGGTATACCACGAAGTTCAAACTTAGCCAGTGATCGACAATCTTGGGCCAACTCCCGCTCACCTTGCAAAACATGAATCGCCATCGCCGTTTGACCATCCTTAAACGTTGTAAAGTCTTGTGCTTTCGCTACAGGAATTGGCGTATTACGAGGAATGATTTTTTCCACCAAACCACCCATCATCTCAACACCTAAAGACAGCGGAATGACATCAAGCAGTAACCACTCATCATTTTTATTTTTGTTACCTACGAGCAAGTCCGCTTGCCTGGCGGCACCAAGTGCAACCACTTCATCAGGATTTAAATCATTGAGAGGTGCCTTGTTAAAGTACGAGGCAACCGCAGTTTGTACATTCGGCATCCTGGTCGCACCGCCAACCATCACTACCCCTTGAAGCTCATCAAGTTCAACATCGGCATCTCGAACTGCTTTTTTAACACTTAGTAAAGCTTTATTGACTAAGCTTTGAGTCATGATGGCAAACTCAGATTGAGAAATACTCAATTGAATCGATTTCCCATTAGCAAAAGAGTACTCTAACAAAACTGCTGGATGAGTACTTAAGGTTTCTTTCACATCTCTACATTTAATCAGCAGTGCGCGCTGATCAACATGCGCTAGTTCAACCTGCTCTGATTCTTTTAATACGTACTGCATAAGAGCATGATCAAAATCATCGCCACCTAAGGCGGAATCTCCACCCGTCGACAAAACTTCAAAGACCCCTTTACTCAACCTGAGAATTGAAATATCAAAGGTGCCACCACCTAAATCAAAAATAGCATAAATACCTTCAGAACCATGATCAAGTCCGTAAGCTAGCGCAGCTGCAGTTGGTTCATTCAAGAGCCTTAAAACATTGATGCCAGCTAATTGTGCGGCATCCTTGGTGGCCTGACGCTGGGCATCATCAAAATAAGCCGGAACTGTAATGACAGCTCCTTCAATATCATCTGAGTAAGAATCTTCTGCAAGCTGCCGCAGCCTTGCAAGAATTTCTGCAGATACTTCCACAGGACTTTTCTCACCCTGCACCGTCTGAATTTTTAACATGCCAGGGGCATCAATAAAGTCATAGGGAAGATTGCTCGTATTGGCGATATCCTTCAATCCACGGCCCATAAAACGCTTCACTGAAATAATCGTATTTTTTGGATCCATCACGGCCTGAGCTAATGCTTCATATCCGGCCTGGGTCTTACCATTCGGTAAATAACGCACGACCGATGGCAGCATGGTATGACCTGCTTCACTTTTCAATACCTCAGGAATGGCATTTTTCATACTAGCCACAAGAGAGTTCGTGGTTCCCAAATCAATACCAATCGCAATACGGCGTTCGTGCGGATTGCGAGATTGTCCAGGTTCTGCGATTTGTAATAAGGCCATAATTAACTAAGGTCTGAAATACGATGGTCCAACTCTTCCATAAATCGCTCTAAAAATAATGCAGCACGGAGGTTTTGTAAAGCCAAGTTGGGATTGTGTTGTTGATCAAATTGTTCCCCAATTGTAACAATGAGCGTCTGCAGTTGTTTCTGAACCTGATCCTGTAATGCACTTAGTGCCATGACATCTTTTTTAGCATCGTCCATGGCTTCACGCAGTTCCATCTGTTGCATCAGAAATTCTTTTGGCATGGAAGTATTAGTTTCTAACTCGGGATCTAAACCAGCTAATTCACATAAATAAAAGCCCCGCTTGAGGGACTGTTTAAGTGTTTGATAGGCCGTATTAGCATAAGTGGCAATTTGCAATGACTGACGTTTTTCTGAGTCAGCGGCACTGACATGCTTATCTGGGTGAACTTCTTGCTGAACTTTTACATAGGATTGATCGAGTAATTGACGATCAATCTTGAATTGCCTAGGAAGATTAAAAAATTCGAAATAGTCCGCAAAACCGTTTTTAGATCCGGAAAGATTCACCACACCCACACTCATCCTTCACGTTAGGGTTTTGAAACTTAAACCCTTCATTTAAACCTTCTCTAGCAAAATCTAACTCAGTCCCATCAATATAAGGCAAACTTTTCGGATCAACGAATACTTTAACTCCCTGAGACTCAAAGATCTGATCTTCTGGTAAAGGCTCATCAACATATTCCAGCTCATAGGCAAGACCCGAACAACCGGTGGTTCGAACGCCAAGACGAAGACCTACTCCCCTACCTCTTTTTTCAAGGTTCCGGTTGACATGCTTTGCTGCTTTTTCTGTCAGACTAATTGCCATGGGTATTCTCTGAGTAATTAAACTAAATGTTTCTCGCGGTAATCTTTTACAGCCGCCTTAATCGCATCCTCAGCCAAAATCGAACAATGAATCTTGACCGGTGGTAATGCCAACTCTTCGGCAATTTGTGCGTTCTTAATCTCTAAAGCCTGATCTAAAGTCTTGCCCTTGACCCATTCAGTGACTAACGAAGAAGAGGCAATCGCTGAACCACAACCATAAGTCTTGAATTTTGCATCCTCAATAATGCCGTTTTCATTCACACGAATTTGCAGTTTCATCACATCACCACATGCTGGAGCACCAACCATTCCGGTACCGACAGCTTCATCACCTTTTTCGAAGGACCCCACATTTCTAGGGTTCTCGTAATGATCAACTACTTTGTCGCTGTATGCCATATTATTTCCTTAACGTTCGATTAGTGTGCAGCCCATTGGATAGTACTTAAATCAATACCATCTTTAAACATCTCCCACAATGGTGAGAGCTCTCTTAATTTTGCAATTTTGTCTTTAATAAGATCTACCGTGAAGTCAACTTCTTCTGTTGTCGTGAATCGTCCCACACTAAAACGAATTGAACTATGCGCCAACTCATCATTACGGCCTAGAGCACGCAGCACAAATGAGGGCTCCAGTGACGCTGAGGTACAAGCTGACCCTGAAGAAATGGCAACATCTTTAAGTGCCATCAACATAGACTCCCCTTCAACATAGTTGAAACTGACATTTAAGTTATGGGGAACTCGATGATCCATATCGCCATTTAAATATACTTCTTCAATCGTTGAGAGTCCATTCCACAAACGATCTCGTAACATCCTGATCCGCTCATTTTCAATACCCATCTCTAAACGTGCTAACCGGAATGCTTCGCCCATCCCAACAATCTGATGCGTAGGTAATGTACCAGAACGCATGCCACGCTCGTGACCACCACCATGAATTTGGGCTTCAATACGAATCCTAGGCTTACGTCTAACAAATAAAGCACCAACACCCTTAGGGCCATAGGTCTTATGTGCACAAAAACTCATTAAATCCACTTTAAGATTCGCAAGATCAATCACTACCTTACCAGTTGCTTGAGCCGCATCTACGTGATAAATGATACCCTTCTCACGGCAGATTTCACCGATGGTAGCAATGTCTTGAATTACACCAATTTCATTATTCACATAAAGGATTGACACCAACATCGTGTCAGCACGAATCTGGCTTTTGAAATAATCAAGATCAAGCAAGCCATTTTCTTGGACATCTAAATAGGTCACTTCAAAGCCTTCACGCTCCAGCTCACGACAAGTATCTAAAGTGGCCTTATGTTCGGTCTTCAAAGTCATAATATGCTTACCTTTGTCTTTGTAAAAGTGCGCAGCACCTTTCAAAGCAAGATTAATACTTTCTGTCGCACCGCTCGTCCAGACAATCTCACGAGGGTCAGCACCAACGAGTTGTGCCACTTCAGAGCGTGCCTCTTCAACAGCCTCTTCCGCCTCCCAACCAAAGGCATGGGAACGAGACGCAGGATTACCAAACTGCTCACGCAAGTAAGGAATCATTTTGTCAACGACACGCGGATCAACCGGTGTAGTTGCTGAATAATCCATATAAACAGGAAAGTGACGAGCACTAAACATCGGTAATGGATTCAGCTTTGGGGTGGTATGTTTGCTCATAGAAGTCTCTTTAGATCATTAATTTTGTTGTGCGAGATTAAATACCGAATTGACAATAAACCGTTTCGGGACAATCTCTTTTTGGGTCGCTTTTGCATCAACGACATTTAAAGCATTACTTTTCAAGGGCGCAACTTGCGCTGGTTTATTTTTGTTAATAAAGGGAGATAAAACAGCAACATTGCGGTTTTTCTGCTCTAGAACCAAATCCGTTAAGGTGACAGACTGCAAATATTCCACCATCTTTTTATTTAAGTTAGACCATAAGTCATGGGTCATGCACTGACTATTTGCTTCGTCTTGCCCGTGGCAATTCCCCTTACCGCCACACTGTGTTGCATCAATAGGCTCATCAACCGCGGTGATGATGTCTGCCACTGTAATTGTATTTCCCTCACGGCTTAGGGTGTATCCACCTCCAGGTCCGCGCGTACTTTCAACAATTTGAACCCGACGCAACTTACCAAACAACTGCTCTAAGTAAGACAAGGAAATTTTTTGTCTTTTACTGATGCCAGCTAATGTGACCGGCCCTTCTGATTGGCGCATCGCCAAATCGATCATTGCGGTGACTGCAAAACGACCTTTTGTTGTTAATCTCATAATTTACTCTTACCTATCAATAATTTAGTTAAAATCCAGATTGGTTTCTGGGACTTCTAAATGTCTCTGCTTGGTATGGGTAATACCTGACAGATTAACTCAAGTATAACAAAATCTCGAGATATTGGCAGAGGTCTAAATCAGAGGATTGTCTGGGGTCATCGCTCCAAATGCCATGGCACGTACTTTTGTTAAACGATCTCTGGTCGAAGCGGCATTTTCAAATTCTAGGTTACGCGCAAAATCTACCATTTCTTTCTCTAAGCGCTTAATTTCCTTAGCTAAATCGCGCTCATTCATATCTTCATATTTGGCTTTTTCTTTTTGCGATTGCCAATTGGCTTTTTCATCGTCCACATCATAAACACCGTCGATGATGTCTTTAATGCGCTTCTTTACCCCTACTGGCGTTATGCCATTTAAACGATTAAATTCGGTTTGTTTCGTTCTTCGACGGTCAGTCTCGGCAATCGCTTTACGCATCGACTCCGTCACTCGATCGGCGTAAAGAATAGCTTTTCCATTGAGATTACGCGCCGCACGACCTATAGTCTGGATCAAACTCCGCTCAGAACGTAAAAATCCTTCCTTGTCGGCATCCAAAATTGCGACTAATGAGACCTCAGGAATATCTAAGCCTTCACGCAGTAAATTAATCCCCACCAGTACGTCAAACATACCCAATCGTAGGTCTCGAATAATCTCGACTCGCTCCACCGTATCAATATCAGAGTGAACATAACGAACCTTAACTCCGTTATCCGATAAAAAATCAGTCAATTGCTCAGCCATGCGTTTGGTAAGAACCGTCACCAAAACACGCTCCTGTTTATCGACTCTCAATTTAATTTGATCGAGTAAATCATCAACTTGTGTTGAAGCTGGTAAAACTTGAATCTCAGGATCAATGAGTCCAGTAGGTCTGACGACCTGCTCGACCACCTTACCTGTTTTATTTTTCTCATAATCAGCAGGTGTTGCACTAACAAAAACCGTTTGACGCATCTTGGATTCAAATTCATTGAATTTGAGAGGGCGATTGTCCAAAGCTGAAGGCAATCGAAACCCAAAATCGACGAGAGTGACCTTGCGGGCTCGATCGCCGTTATACATGCCATTAAATTGACCAATCAGAACATGTGATTCATCTAAAAACATTAAGGCATCTTGCGGGAGGTAATCAATCAATGTCGGCGGTGCTTCGCCAGGCTTACCACCGGATAAATGCCGAGAATAATTTTCAATCCCTTTACAAAAACCAAGCTCTGCAAGCATCTCCAAATCGAAGCGTGTCCGCTGCTCTAAACGTTGTGCTTCTACGAGTTTATTTTGCGATAAGAGCTCAGCTAAGCGTTCCCGCAATTCGACTTTAATATCCTCTACAGCGCGCAAAACAGTCTCTCGTGGAGTTACATAATGCGATCCTGGATAAACCGTAAAACGAGCTATCTTTTGTTTTATCTTGCCAGTCAGCGGATCAAAGAACTGCAAAGTGTCAATCTGATCATCAAATAATTCCAATCGCACTGCTAGCTCGTTGTGCTCAGCTGGGAAAATATCAATAGTGTCGCCACGTACCCGAAAAGTTCCTCTAGAAAAGTCCATATCATTACGCTCATACTGCATTGCCACCAACCGTTTAACGACATCTGTTTGTGACATTTTGTCACCTTGCCGCAAGGTCAATACCATCTTGTGATAATCCCCAGGATTTCCGATACCATAAATGGCAGAAACACTGGCCACAATAATGACATCACGACGCTCTAATAAACTTTTGGTTGCTGACAAACGCATTTGTTCGATATGCTCATTGATCGAAGAGTCTTTTTCAATAAATAAGTCACGTGTTGGCACGTAAGCTTCGGGTTGATAATAGTCGTAATAACTCACGAAGTACTCAACCGCATTGCGTGGGAAAAATTCTCGAAACTCACTATATAGCTGTGCTGCTAAAGTTTTATTGGGAGCGAAAATAATGGCAGGACGCCCCTCTCTAGCGATGACATTGGCCATAGTGTAAGTCTTGCCAGAACCGGTTACCCCTAAAAGCGTTTGAAAAGATAACCCATCATCAACGCCTTCAATCAACCCCTCAATCGCTGCAGGTTGATCGCCCGCAGGGAGGAAAGATTGATACAAATGGTATGGGGAATTGGGAAACTCAACAAATTTGGACTCATCCAGCGTCGGAGCAGCGATAGGGGCCGCACGCTCTGATTTACCGGATTTACCTTTGGATTGTCTAGATGCCATTCAAGTTTGTTTAAAATACATTAGATGATGTTGCCACAACATTAGATTATTACAGTTTTTTATATTTTTGATTTGTAGTACGACTTTCATCAACACCCCGTACATTGAACATTGGCTTACAATTTGATATCTCTATCTTTTTAATCTGAAATTTCCTCTTATGAATCTTTTTTCTTCTGTTGAACTCGCTCCTCGTGATCCTATTTTAGGTCTTTATGAAACATTTAATGCGGATACTAGACCCACGAAGGTGAACCTAGGAGTTGGAGTTTATTTCACAGAAGAAGGAAAGATTCCATTACTGCGTGCCGTACAAATCGCTGAAAAACAGATCTTAGAAAATCCCAAATCTCGGGGCTATCTGCCAATTGAAGGTATTGCTACCTATAACAGTGCAGTGCAAACCTTGGTGTTTGGTAAGGATAGTGTAATTTCCACCAATCAGCGGGCCGCTACTTTTGAAGGACTTGGCGGCACAGGAGCCTTAAAGATTGGTGCCGACTTTATCAAACGCTTGAAACCTCATGCTCAAGTATTCATTAGCGACCCTAGCTGGGAAAATCATCGGGGACTCTTTGAAGGGGCTGGCTTTACAGTCATCCATTACCCCTACTATGACCCTCAAACACGTGGCGTGAACTTTACTGCCATGGTGACATTTTTAAATACTCTTGCTGAAGATAGCGTCATTGTTTTACACGCCTGTTGCCATAACCCAACCGGTGCCGACATGACGACTGAGCAGTGGCAAGCTATTGTCGAAATCTGTCGTAATAAAGGGCTCATCCCATTCTTAGATATGGCCTACCAAGGTTTTGCCGATGGTATTTTTGAGGATGGTATCGCTGTTCGACTTTTTGCAGATTCAGGCATGTCTTTCTTTATTTCGAGTTCCTTCTCTAAATCGTTCTCACTGTATGGTGAACGAGTCGGAGCATTGACAGTCGTCACTCAAAATGCCGATGAAACCCTACGGGTGGCTTCACAAGTCAAACGTGTTATCAGAACAAACTATTCCAATCCACCTACCCATGGTGGCGCAATTGTCTCGGCAGTTCTCAACTCTACTGAACTTCGTGCGATGTGGGAGGAGGAACTGTCCCAGATGCGAGATCGTATTAAACAAATGCGCCATCAGCTCATTTCTGAACTCAAAGCTGCTGGAGCGAACAAAGATTTTTCTTTCATCGCCCAACAACGAGGAATGTTCTCCTACACCGGTCTATCAAAAAATCAAGTTGACCATTTGATTGCTGACCATGGTGTTTATGCCGTCAGTACCGGCAGAATCTGCGTTGCTTCCCTGAATACTAAAAATGTAGGCCATGTAGCGCAGTCTATCGCAGCTGTTTTAGCAGAAAAATAGTTGTTTTTGGCTAAATGACACAAAAAAGTCATGTTGCGATAACTAGAAGTAATGTAATATCATGTTGTTGCAGTGCAATATTTATTGAAATGAGGGGTTTTCTGAATCTCAATTCCGCCAAATCGTTTCATAAGGACTGATGTTATGTTGTATCAAATACAAGAATTTAGCCGTGCTATGTTGGAGCCCATTAGTTCATTGGCACAAACTGTCGCCAAGATCTACAGCGACCCCAATAATCCCTTGTCTTACTACCCTGCCTCACAAAGAATCGCTGCCGGATATGAACTCCTTCATCGTCTTGGTAAAGGCTATGAAAAGCCAGAATTTGGGATCAAAAATGTGCAAGCCCATGGCAAACAAGTTGCCATTACCGAATACACTTCCCTTGAAAAGCCATTTTGTCGTTTAGTTCGTTTTAAACGCTTTTCTGATGACGTAGCCGTCATCAAAGCAATGAAAAATGAACCAATCGTCCTTGTTGTTGCTCCTCTTTCAGGTCATCACTCTTCATTGTTAAGAGATACCGTGAAGGTGCTTTTACAAAATCATAAAGTCTATCTCACTGACTGGACCGACGCACGTTTGGTGCCTATCTCAGAAGGTCAGTTCCATTTAGATGACTACGTAGCTTATATTCAAGAATTTATCCGCTATATTGGCGCAGAGCACCTTCATGTGATTTCAGTATGTCAGCCCACAGTTCCAGTACTTGGGGCAATCTCTTTAATGGCCTCCAACGGTGAACTAACTCCTGCAACCATGACCATGATGGGTGGTCCAATCGACGCTCGTAAGTCTCCAACTGCTGTGAATTCGCTAGCGATGACAAAGTCTTTTGAATGGTTTGAAAATAATGTCATCTTTACTGTTCCGCCAAATCATCCCGGTTCAGGTCGAAGAGTGTATCCAGGATTTATGCAACATGCTGGGTTTGTCGCCATGAACCCCGATCGTCACGTGCGCTCACATTGGGATTTTTTCCAAGACTTACTTAAAGGTGATGCCTCTGATGCTGAAGCACATCGAAAGTTCTATGATGAATATAACGCGGTTCTCGATATGGACGCTGCCTACTATCTCGAAACCATTAAAACGGTTTTCCAAGATTTTGCTTTAGCTAAAGGCACATGGAAAGTCGCAGGACAACTCGTGCGCCCACAAGATATCAAGAGAACAGCCCTGTTTGCCGTTGAAGGCGAATTGGATGATATCTCTGGTAGTGGACAAACTCGCTCAGCGATTGAATTATGTTCGGGCATTCCCAATGCAAATAAAGAAGAGTACGAAGTATTAGGTGCTGGTCACTACGGAATTTTTGCTGGTCGTCGTTGGCGTGAATTGGTATATCCAAAGATTTCAGAATTTATTCGCAAGCATCCAGGCACCCTAGAAACAAAAGCTCCTGCCCAAAAAATCACTGTCACTAGTCAAAAAGTAGCTCCTAAAAAAGCTATATCCAGTAAAACTGCAGTGAAAAGAATCATCGTTAAAACAGTCCCCACGAAGTCACGCCCAAAAGCTTAACTCTTCTCCCATAGAGTGACTCAAACGATTCATTTCACCCCCTCATCAAGTTTGTTACAACAACTTGATGAGGCACTGCCTCAAACCCAATGTACAAAATGTGGTTATCCAGATTGCCACTCTTACGCAAAGGCGATGTCTTTACAGGAGGCAGCGCATAATCGGTGTCCACCAGGTGGTCAAGAGGGAATTGATCGTCTGTCCAAAATCCTTCACCAAGCTTCGTTGAATTTAGATACTGAACATGGCGTAGAAAGACCCAGACCTCTTGCTGTCATTAAAGAAATGGAATGTATTGGCTGTACGCTGTGTATTAAAGCCTGCCCAGTAGATGCAATTGTCGGTGCAGCCAAACAACTCCATCTGGTGATTAATGATCGCTGCACAGGATGTGATCTCTGCGTGCCTCCCTGCCCTGTTGATTGTATTACGATGGTTTCAGTAACAACTACCTCAACTGGATGGAACGCATGGTCTCAAGATCTTGCTGATCAAGCTAAGAAAAATTACTACGCCAGAAAACTTCGCTTGGAGCGTGAGAAAAAAGACCTCGTCAAACGACAACACGCAAAAGCCGCATCAAAGTTAAAGTCTGTTGGTCATTCTAATAGCGATGATGCAGCACGCAAAAAAGCGATTATCGAAGCAGCGATGGCCCGAGCCAAAGAAAAACTAGATCAGTGGAATACTAAATAAGTAACTGTAATTCTTCGAGATAACTCTGCATGTTAGGCTCATTACCAGTCCGAGAAGACTCCCAAAGTACTCTGCCTAAACACTCCATCATTTGATGATGGGCACTATGCTCAGAATCAAGTTTCATCATCAAGTGTCGACAAATTTGCCGTATACCAATAGGTTGATCAATTTGCGTCTGTTCAGACAAACTCATGTGCATTGATAAATGTAAAAATGGATTTGTCTGCCCGTTTTCAACTGAAAAATCTTGGGCCTTAGCTGCCTCAGGCTGATCCAGAAGTGAATGATATTCAGGATGCTCAACCATCCAACGTGCGGCAATGGATTCTAGTGGTGTGAGAACACCAGAGTCTTGATGTTTTTTCCAAGCTCCACAAAAGAATTCACGAACTTGATCTTTGCTTGGATTAAACATCACTCAGCTGCTTCTCTTTAAATTGACAAACCGCCATCACCGGACACTGCGAGCACAGTGGATTTCTCGCTTTACAGGTATAACGGCCTAGTAAAATCAGCCAGTGATGGGCGTTAAGTAAATAATGCTGAGGCACTCGTTTTAACAGCTGTTGTTCAACCGCTAATACATCTTTACCCGGAGCAAGACCGGTTCGATTAGAAACCCGAAAGATATGCGTATCCACTGCCATCGTCAGATGACCAAAAGCGGTATTAAGAACCACATTAGCCGTCTTACGACCAACGCCTGGAAGTGCTTCAAGAGACTCACGATCCTGTGGCACTACCCCATCATGCTCATCAACCAAGATTTGACAAGCTTGAATCAAGTGTTTCGCCTTGGATTTGTAAAGTCCAATAGTTTGTATATATTTGATCAGTTTTTTTTCCCCAAGCTTTAATATTGCTTTAGGAGTATTCGCCACGGGGAAAAGCTTTTGAGTCGCTTTATTGACCGATACATCAGTCGCTTGTGCCGATAATAAAACAGCAGTTAATAATTCAAATTCTGATGCGTATTGGAGCTCTGTTTTTGGATGCGGATTAATTTTTTTCAGCGTTGCAAAAAAAGCCTCGCGTTGCGCTGGATTCATCAGCTTAGGCATTGTATTTACTCTTAAAATCAAAACTACGAATGGCTTCAAATAAGTCGAGTGCTTGCTGATGCCGCTCTTGCAATACACTTTGTGGCACTTCGCGTAACTTCCCCCCCCAAATCGACTCAGGGAAATACGCATCATCTTCCCACCTCGGAATGACATGCCAATGTAAATGTGGCACAAAATTACCAAAACTTGCTAGATTGACTTTATGCGGCTTGATCATGTCGCGAATCAATTGCTCAACTTGACAAACAACTTGCATCAGCGCACTTCTTTGATTGGGTTCTAAGTCAGTCATTTCGGCTACATGAGCGTGCCAAACAACACGTATTAAACCAGGAAATTCTGGCTCTAAAGGGGCTATAACACGTAGCACCGAATTAGAGACTAGGATATCTCCACCATCATGCGAACAAAAGTGACATTTATTATTTTTCATTGAGGTAGTTTAACAATCCTTGAGAAAAAAAACCCGAGGATTTTGTCCTCGGGCTTTTTTCATGTTCACAGATGAGTGAACGGTAAAAAATTAATGGAACTGCTCTTCTTCAGTAGATCCAGTCAGTGCAGTTACTGAAGACTTTCCACCTTGAATCACGGTTGTTACATCATCAAAGTAACCAGTCCCAACCTCTTGTTGATGTGACACAAAGCTATAGCCACGGTCTCTTGCAGCAAATTCAGGCTCCTGAACTTTTTCAACATATGCTGACATACCTCGTTTTGCATAGTCTTGAGCTAAGTCGTACATGTTGTACCACATCGAATGAATTCCAGCCAAAGTAATAAATTGGTATTTGTAACCCATCGCACCTAATTCACGTTGGAACTTCGCAATCGTTGCATCATCCAAATTCTTTTTCCAATTAAATGATGGTGAACAGTTATAAGCAAGTAGCTTGCCAGGATATTTCGAACGCACTGCTTCAGCGAATTTTTTAGCGAATTCAAGATCAGGCGTACCCGTCTCACACCAAACCATATCGGCATACGCAGCATATGCTACACCACGTGAAATAGCTTGATCAAGACCTTTGCGAGTTTTATAAAAACCTTCAGCAGTTCTCTCACCAGTAATAAAGGGCTGATCATTCGCATCGTAATCCGATGTCAATAAGTCTGCTGCCTCAGCATCTGTTCTAGCTAGGATCAGCGTTGGAACACCCATGACATCCGCCGCTAAACGCGCTGAATTAAGTTTTTGAACGGCTTCTTGAGTTGGAACTAAAACTTTCCCTCCCATGTGCCCACATTTTTTCACGGAAGCTAACTGGTCTTCAAAGTGGACTCCTGCCGCACCAGACTCAATCATGGCCTTCATCAGTTCAAAGCCGTTTAGTACTCCACCAAATCCAGCTTCAGCATCTGCGACAATCGGAGCAAAATAATCAATATAACCAGCATCTCCAGGATTTACGCCCTTCGACCACTGAATCTCGTCAGCACGTTTAAACGTATTATTAATGCGCTCAACAACTTTAGGCACTGAATCCACTGGATATAAAGATTGGTCTGGATACATCTCAGCGCCACTATTAGCATCTGCAGCAACTTGCCAACCAGACAAATAAATGGCTTTAATACCAGCCTTCACTTGTTGCATCGCTTGACCACCGGTCAAAGCACCTAAACAATTAATGTAGGCCTCGTTATTGACCATATTCCATAATTTTTCTGCCCCATGACGCGCCAAAGTATGTTCAATCTGTAAGGAACCTCTCAAACGCACAACATCATCCGCTGTATAGTTGCGCTGTATTCCTTTCCATCGTGGGTTTGTGTCCCAGTCTTTTTGAATCTCTGCTGCTGCTTGTTGACGCGTCTTCATGTATTTCTCCGTTAAAGTGTTTAAAAAATTTTAAAGTCTATTGAAGACTTTAAGTACTTTAACGATTTGGCACAAGCTCAAAATGATAGCTTTTTTAATATTTTTTATACAATAAAATCAATAATATATAAATTATTTTTCACAATAAGAAATGAGTAATCATCATTTAATAAATTTGTGCACCGCAAAAAACCTAGTGTTTTTACTGATGAAAAATACATTTCATAATATGAAAAATAGGCAATAGTAAAGGTTAATACTAATTGAATTGGAGCGCGTGAGTTTTGTTATAGCGATTGAGCTGACTCGCCACAACAACAGCGATTAATTGCAGGACCGCAATCGCGTAAAAAATCGTTTCTGGACTTTTCCAATCCATAAATAATCCAAATAAAACAGGGCCTGAGGCCGCTCCGACATCAATCCCTGAATAGACAATACCAAACACCCTGCCAGAAGCCCCTTTTGGCGTTCCGGCTCTCACCATCAAATCTCGAGCTGGTCCAGCCATCCCACCACCAAAGCCCATCAAAGCAAAAATAACCGGGACAGTCCAGCCCGGCAATATTCCTAACCCAGCCACAATTGCCATCAAACCAGAAATAAGAAATGCGGTAGTAATTACCCGATCAGGATCAGGAATTCTAGTTGCAACAAAACCACCAGCAATGAGTCCAATCGCACTGCTAATCATAAAAAGTGTGTAGGACGATGCGGTCAAACTGATCGGTATGTGATAAATATCTACCAATGCAGTAGAGGAAAAGCTTTGTATACCGGCAAATCCAAACGAGGTGAGATAAAAGAATAACCAACTCATCCACATACTTGGTAATTTAAATATGGATAAGGTCGGAATTGGTGTAACAGCTTCTTCTTGATTTTCAATAATGACAGGCTCGGCTAGTTGATGCCGACGTACGATTAAGATCAAGAGTACAAGCGCTGCGAGTCCAGCAGCTCCAAATTCAGCCATCCTCCAGCTATCAAATACCGCGGTTAAACCCAACATAAATAATGGCGCAGCAGCCCATCCAAGATAACCCGTCACACCATGAATGGAATACGCATGTGGCAAGTTTTGCGGCTTGACCATATTATTAATCATGGTGTAATCCACTGGATGAAATACTCCGTTGCCTAAACCAGCAAGAGCAACCCCAACCAAAAGCATCTCATAACTATGAGCTAAACCAAGTGCCAATGCCCCAAGTATGAGAAAAATCATACCTAAAAATAAAATGGGGCGAGGACTATATTTGTCAACCAGTAAACCACTAGTCGATTGAACGATGGACGAAACAACATAAAACGTCGTCATGAGCAAACCCAACTGGGCGTAGCTCAGACCAAATTCAACCTTGAGCCATGGAAACAATGGCGCAATAATTAAATGAAAAAAATGGGAGATGCTATGAGCTAAACCAATCAAACTAATTAACTCAACATCTTTTTTACTGGAATTCATCCACCCATTTTACCGAAATTAATGCACTTGCCTTGTGAAAACAAATTCATTATTTTCAACATCGACGGGAATCACGTCTTTTGGACCAAATTTCCCCTCTAAAATCAATTTAGCAATTGGGTTTTCGATTGCTTGCTGAATTGCACGCTTTAGTGGTCTTGCTCCAAAAACCGGATCAAATCCCGCATTGGCAATCTTCGCTAAGGCAGCATCACTAACATCAAGTTGCATATCCATTTTGGCAATACGATCCGTTAATCGTTGTAGTTGGATCTTTGCAATTGAACTAATTTGATGTTGACTGAGTGCATGGAAGACAACTACTTCATCAATTCTATTTAAGAATTCAGGTCGGAAGTAATCTTTCACCTCTGTCCAAACCGCATCACGAATTTCATCTTGCGGTTTTCCAACCATCGCTTGAATCACCTGTGAGCCCAAATTACTTGTCATCACAATCACCGTATTTTTAAAATCAACGGTTCGACCCTGTCCATCAGTCATACGACCATCATCAAGTACTTGCAAGAGAACGTTAAAGACATCAGGGTGTGCTTTTTCAATTTCATCTAGCAAAATAACACTGTAGGGCTTACGTCGAACAAGTTCCGTTAAATACCCCCCCTCTTCGTAACCAACATAACCAGGAGGAGCTCCAATCAACCTTGAGACACTATGTTTTTCCATGAACTCACTCATATCGATTCGAATCATGTGTTCATCACTATCAAATAAGAATGTGGCTAAGGCTTTACAAAGCTCAGTTTTACCAACCCCTGTCGGCCCTAAGAACAGAAATGAGCCGTAAGGTCTTCCTTCGTCCGATAGTCCGGCACGCGATCGACGTATCGCATTAGAAACTGCTGCAATAGCATCATCCTGACCTACTACGCGCTGATGAAGATTTTGTTCCATACCCAATAACTTATCGCGCTCACCCTGCATCATTTTTGATACGGGAATACCTGTTGCGCGAGAAACTACCTCAGCAATTTCTTCAGCACCAACCTGTGTTCTCAATAGTTTATTTTTTACAGGCCCAGAGCTCTGCTCTTGTTTAGCGGCATTCTTTAATTTACCTTCAAGCTCTGGCAACTTTCCATATTGCAATTCTGCCACCTTATCCAACTTACCCTCACGCTGTAAGCGCACAATGTCAGCTCGAATCCGATCAATATCTTCTTTAATATGCGCAGTACCCTGTGCCGCACCTTTCTCAGATTTCCAAATTTCTTCTAAGTCAGCCAGTTCTTTACTCAGCCGCGTAATTTCTTCTTCAATTAAATCAAAACGTTTAATGGATGCTTCATCTTTTTCTTTTTTGACCGCCTCACGCTCAATCTTCAACTGAATAATGCGGCGCTCTAGCTTATCCATCACCTCAGGCTTAGAATCAATTTCCATTTTAATTCTAGAAGCTGCTTCATCAATCAGGTCAATTGCCTTATCGGGTAAAAAACGGTCCGTTATGTAACGATGAGAAAGCTCTGCGGCTGCCACAATGGCTGGGTCAGTAATTTCAACACCATGGTGAAGTTCATACCGCTCTTGTAAACCCCGTAGAATGGCAATGGTTGCCTCTACGCTAGGTTCATCGACAATCACTCTTTGGAAACGTCGCTCAAGAGCAGCATCTTTCTCAATGTATTTACGGTACTCGTCAAGCGTCGTTGCGCCAACACAGTGCAACTCACCTCTGGCCAAAGCAGGCTTGAGCATATTGCCAGCATCCATGGAACCCTCTGTCTTGCCTGCACCAACCATGGTGTGTATCTCATCAATAAACACAATCGTTTGACCTTCGTCTTTCGCAATATCCGATAAGACCGCTTTTAAGCGCTCTTCAAATTCACCTCTAAATTTTGCGCCAGCCAACAGTAAAGCCATATCTAAAACAAGTACGCGCTTATTCTTTAAAGACTCCGGCACTTCGCCATTGACAATACGTTGTGCTAAACCCTCCACAATAGCCGTTTTACCCACCCCAGGCTCACCAATTAACACCGGATTATTTTTAGTGCGTCGCATTAAGATTTGAATAACACGACGAATCTCATCGTCGCGACCAATAACTGGATCCAACTTACCCAATCGAGCTCGCTCAGTTAGGTCTACTGTGTATTTTTTTAATGCTTCACGTTGATTTTCTGCGTCATTAGAATTCACCGCCTGGCCTCCACGAACAGCGTCGATGGTGGATTCCAAACTTTTACGAGAGAGTCCCGCTGATTTAGCGGCTTTACCAAGATCACCTTTATCGTCTGCTAGAACGAGTAAGAACAATTCAATAGCGATAAATTGATCACCTCTTTTATTCGCTTCTTTTTCTGTGAGGTTTAACCAAGAGCCTAAACTTCTTCCAACCTGAACATCACCAGTTCCCTCTACTTGAGGTAACTTCTTCGTAATGGCTTCACAATTTGCCTCAAAGGCAGCAATATTAACTCCCGCACGACTTAATAAATTACGCGTTGCGCCATCACGATCCTTTAATAAAGCCAGCATAAGATGTTCAGGCTCAATAAACTGATGATCGGAAGAAACAGCTAAGCTTTGAGCCTCAGCTAGAGCCTCTTGAAACTTGGTGGTTAACTTTTCGATTCTCATGCTTTTTCCTTTACAGAAAGTATTATTACTCTCTACATAAGCATGAAATGATGAATTTCAAGAGTCCATCTAAAATAGTTTGATGAAAGAAGAGATGAAAACTCCCAAAATATGGTCCATTTACCTTTTAGAGTGTTCTGATGGTTCTTTTTATGCCGGAATTACGAATAATCTCGAACAACGCTTAATCACCCATAATGCGGGTTTAGGGGCCAAATACACACGAGGTAGAACGCCAGTCAAGTTATTGGAATTCAAAGAAGTCAACAGCCACTCTGAAGCACTTCAGCAAGAATACCAACTCAAAAAACTACCAAAATCAAAAAAAAGAAGCTTTTTTAATTAAAGGAAACCTTGGTATTTGGTTCAATCTCTCGCTGCACATCAATAGTGTCTTCGCCAGGAATCCTCACTCTGGTAAATACATGTTCTTGATAGTTCATCGGGCGAGTAGCATCTAAGCCCATCTTCGAACTTAACCCTTGCTGATAAGGTGGTACTAAATCGCCACCTTCTTTCATCCATTCAACCGTTGTTGAAGGGTCTAAAATAGACCCTTGAGCACCTTCTATAACTAATAAGTCGCGGTGTGCCTGGAATCTTGTCGCTACAGCCCATTCAACTTGCTGTGGTTGATGAACGTCAACATCCTCATCAACGACAATGACTTGCTTGACATCATAATGTGCGCCAAACGCCGCCATTATCACGTTCTTCGGTTGACCTTCATGCGTTTTTTTCAGCTTGACATAGAGATGATATCGAGCTACTCCACCAATGGATAAATGCACATCGAGTACCCCTTGAAAACTTCTTTGTAAATGTGACAGTAACGTTGACTCTCTCGGTATAGCTCCTAATAAAAGATGCTCCATCTCTGCAGGAATAATCGTGTGATAAATAGGCTCTTGACGATGGGTCAATACATCGACCTGAATCACCTCCCGACTTTCGCGAGCACTGTAATACTTCGGAAACTCACCAAAGGGCCCCTCCAGCTCACGCTCATGCGCTAATATCTTCCCCTCAATGACTATCTCAGCATTCGCTGGTACTCTAATTTCACTATTTTTACACTTGACAACATCTAAAGCTTTACCATGCAAAGCCCCGGCAATTTCTAATTCATCATGATCTAGGGGGGCAATTGCTTGCGAAGCAAGTAATGTTAGGGGATCAACGCCAATCACGATAGCCACATCCAAGGACTGATTGTTTTTTTCCGCATGCTTAAAAAAGGCAAACAAATGCCTTGGTAACATCAATATACCTAAACGCCCCGTCGGATGCAGTTGAATTCGATTAATAGACACATTCTGCTTGCCAGTGCTAGGGTTTCTAGCAATGACTAATCCAGCGGTAATGTAAGGACCATAGTCATGTTCACTGTGCGTAGGGATGGGCAGTAACTTATGTAAATCAGGATTTTGAATCACTACCTCTTGGCAAGGAGCTGAGCTATTCCCAATATCATGCCAAGGAATCGGGTTTTCGGCTGCTTTACGAAAAGCCGGTAATAGCTCTTCTTCGGTAATGCCCATTGCCTCAGCAATCCAAGAGCGCTTTGACATAAATCCTGAAATGACAGGCATATCAAAACCTTGAGGATCTTGAAAATAAGTTGCTTTCTCACCATCTAATATTTTGGCAATTGCAGGTAATCGATGCTTTAGATCACAACCTTTTTTAATGACCGCAATACGGTCAGTTGTTTGCAAATGCGTTAACCAAGTTCTGAGGTCAGTAAATTTCATGAGGCATCCTTAATCAGCTGTAATATTGAGGGTCTTAATCAATCGACCCCAAGTGTTTGTTTGTGCTTGTAAAAAAGTGTCGAGCTGTTCTGGGGTGCCACCATCGGGCACTACCCCCTGAATACGAAACGTTTCTTTAACATCACTCATTTTTAAAATATCATTGACGGCTTGATTAATCTTATCAATCACCGGACGAGGCGTTCCTGCAGGTACCACAATCGCGTGCCAAGAATTAACGTCATACCCCGTAATACCTAATTCATTCATCGTTGGGACTTGAGGCATTAGAGGTGATCTTGTCATTTGACCAATCGCTAAAGTGCGAACTTTACCAGTTTGTAAAAATGATGCGATATTACCTAAGACGTCAATCGCAACGTCAACTTGACCGCCAGCCACATCCGTCATAATGGCGGTGCTACCTTTATACGGAATCTGACGTAACTCAACATTCGCCATCTTCTCAAATAATGCCATGGATAAATGATTAGAAGATCCATTGCCCGAAGATCCATAGTTCAATTTATCAGGATTTGCTTTTGCTGCTTTAATCACATCCTGAAGGGTCTTATACGGAGAGTCTTTTGAAGTCACAAACACTGTCGGAGAACGCCCCGCCAAAATCACTGAATTAAATGCCTTATTTGTATCGTAAGGTAAATTCTTCATTAAGAAGGGATTCGTCACATAGGGGAACTGAATGATCAGCATGGTATAGCCATCTGGTGGCGAAGTAGCAACATAGCTAGTACCAATCGTTGTCACTCCACCAGTCTTATTTTCAACTAAAACTGGCTGCTTCCAAATCTCACTCATCTTCGGTGCCAAAATACGGCCCAAGGTATCGTTAAACCCACCTGGAGGATAAGGCACCACAATTTTTATCGGTTTATTTGGATAAGAGTTATCTTGTGCAAATACTGATTGCGTAAACGACATGAATAAACAACACACCCCTAAAATGACTTTGTTCACAAACAGATCCTTTTAATTGTTTAAATTTTTATGATTGGTTATACAACACCGACGTTTTGATAAATACTTTTAATTTCTGTAAAGTCAATCAGTGCATCAAAGCCATGAAGTCGTCCTAGGCCACTTTTTCGATAACCACCAGTCTCCGCTTCTGCCATTAATTTATTATGATCATTTATCCAGATTGTCCCGTTTCTTAAGGCGCGCGCAATTCGTAAAGAACGATTGCCATCATTAGTCCACACACTCGCAGACAATCCGTATTCTGTATTATTCGCTTTTTTTACTGCGTGTTTTTCATCCGTAAATGACTCTAAAACAATCAATGGTCCAAAAATTTCATCTTGACAAAAAAAGGCATTATCGTCTTGGTGCGCTATCAAGCTTGGGGAGATAAAATTACCCCGGGATAACACTCCGCCCAAGCGTCCTCCACGCACAATAACTTCATCACAAGAATCCAGCGAGCGCTCAATTTCTGCATGAACACGCACTAAGGCGGAGGCGTCGATTATTGGGCCCATCTGTATGCCTGTATCTTGTCCAAAGCCAACCTTGACTGCTTCAACGGCTTGCTTCAATGCAATTTTCATCTCATCATAAATTGACTCATGCACCAAAATTCTGCGTGCTGCCGTACACTGCTGTCCTGAAATGATAATGGCGGCAGTCACGAGCTTTGCAGCAACGTCTGATACATTAACATCATTAAAAACAAGACAACATGATTTACCACCAAGTTCTAAAGAAAGCTTTTTCACAGTCGGAGCCGCTGCCGCCATAATTTTTTGGCCCGTTCGATTAGAGCCAGTAAAACTAATCACATCGACATCCTCTGACTCAACTAAAGTTGCCGCAACCTCATGCCCCTGTTCAGAAACCAAATTAACAACGCCTGGAGGCAAACTAGTCACCTCATTTAAACAGTGCAAAACGGCAGCGGTTATCTGAGTCGTCTGAGGCGCAGATTTGATGATGGATGTGCACCCCGCAGCCATCGCGGGGGCAAGTGAACGAATAAGCAACACAATGGGCGCATTCCAAGGAATAATTAAACCAGCAACACCCGCTGCCTCTTTTAACATACTGGTATATATTCCAGGTTCAGCCTCAAAGAAATTTCCCGGAATATACCGAGCAAGACCGGCGTAATATCGAATCTCAGAAATAGCACCAAGTACCTCCCCGCGAGACTGAACAATGACTTTACCATT
Source organism: uncultured beta proteobacterium (assembly GCA_903875135.1). Classification (GTDB taxonomy): domain Bacteria; phylum Pseudomonadota; class Gammaproteobacteria; order Burkholderiales; family Burkholderiaceae; genus Polynucleobacter. The sequence continues at coordinate 31,627 of CAIQUZ010000113.1, forward strand.
TTCAAGTGTTAATAACTGTGCTAGTGGTTCAATCTTCTGCTCTAAGCGAGTTGCCCACTCCAGTAAAACTAATTGACGTAAACGGGGTTGGTGTGCCCAAGTACTATGATAAAAAGCATCCTTCGCTGATTCAATAGCCAATGCAGCATCAACCTTATCGCTGTCAGCAAACTTTCCAATTTGCTCACCAGTTGCAGGGTTAAAACTTGGCGAAAATCTTTTCGAATGACCTTCAACCCACTTTCCATTCATTAAATTAAGCGCAATCATTTTTTTCCTTAATGCATAACTGAGCCGCCATCAATCACAAGCACTTGGCCTGTAACAAATAAGCTAGCATCACTTGCAAAATAAATTAAACTTCCAGCTAAATCACTCGGAACAGCCTCGCGCTTAATTGCACGACTAGCAATATTATTAGCAGCAATTGCGCCCTGCCATGCCGGATTGTCCAGAACGTTATCACTGAGAACTAGACCTGGCGCCATCGTATTGACACGAATGCCATCGTCACCTAACTCCCTAGCTAGTGAACGTGACATTGCAACAATAGCTCCTTTCGATGTTACGTAATGCAGCATCATCGGAGATCCCTTAAACACTGTACCTGAAGCAATATTAATAATAGAGCCAGATTTTTGTTGGCGCATAATGGGACTGACAGCCTTTACACATTCAAACACACCACGAACATTGACCCGCATGACAGCATCCCATTCATCGGTTTCAATCTGTTCAAAAGGTTTAAGGCTCAACTTACCAAATAACGCCGCATTATTCACCAACACATCAACTCGTCCATATTGGTCTATTGTGCGCTTGACCATTTCTTGGCAAGATTTGGCGTTAGTCACGTCAGTATGTAATCCCAAAACGTCTACTCCTTGATCTTTGAGTATTGAGCAAATACCATCTGTAGTAGAAACATCGGTAACCACCACTTTAGCACCTGCTTTACCTAATACCTGCGCATAATGTGCCCCAATCCCTTGCGCTGCTCCAGTCACAATGGCGACTTTATTTTTGAGAACTAATTCACTCATTGACGGCCTCTTTCAATTCTTTTTGTTGATCAGTAATTTTTTGTAATTCGGGACGAATGTACTTTTCAGACATTCCGCAAAATAATCCTCTCAACAAACCAACCTTTGCATCGCTCGTCCCAAACAACAAATCACAAATTGGAAAAGTTAAGTTGAAGTTGTATTTATGCATAAACTCAGGATTATGGTGTGCAACATGCATTCTTCGAACCGTATTTAGTAACGGAAATCGATCCAAAAATGGACTATTTTCTATATGGGATAAAGTATGCATCCCTTCATACATCAAATAATATGTAGCAATGGTTGCCATCATAATATAAGCCACATTAGATGAAAATATAACCCCACCAAGAATGACTAACGGTATAGCAGAGATGACAAAAAGTATCGGCGCAAACGGGGGAAACAGTAATGCACGCCAATCTTTATGGCCTTTGTAATTTAACGTTAGATGTGTAAAAAATTGGTGATGCGTCCCCACGTGACGTTTATAAACAGCCTTTAATGGGCCGTTGGGATTATGCAAGATATAGCGGTGACCTGCCCACTCTGCCCAATTTCCAAATAAAAACATGGGGATAATCGACCACAACTCAGGGTTAGTTAAGTCATGGATTTTAAATAAAGAAAACAACAAGACAGAACTTGTGAAAACTAAAGTAAACGCCAAATGATATTCACCACGATACCATGAAGGTGTGGCCTCAATATAGTCTTGCCGATATTTACTTGAGCGTTGATAGATTGTTTGATTTAATTGCATGGTAATTCCCCCCCTCTTCATTAATGTATGCCTAAAAATTTTTCTTGGAAGTGCTCATCTGACAAAATTAACTTTGCGTCACCCTCAAGTACGTTTCTTCCGTTTTCAATAACATATGCTCGTGTAACAAATTCCAATGCGCGGTGAACATTCTGCTCTACCAAGATCATACTAACTCCACCCAGATTAATTTCTCTGAGTGCTTGCATAATCTCTAGGACCAACTTCGGCGCTACCCCAATAAATGGTTCATCTAAAAGTAACATTTTTGGCTTTGACATTAAAGCCCGCCCAATGGTCACCATTTGTTGTTGACCACCACTGAGTTGACCAGCCATTTGCAAACGCTTATCTTTCAAGATAGGGAATAATGCATAGATACTTTCTAGACCAGTATCAATCGATGATCGTTTCTCTTTAATATATGCTCCCATCATTAAATTTTCTTCAACCGTCATCTGTGTAAATAGTTTACGCCCCTCAGGAACCAATGCTATGCCAGACATGATCAGTTCGTTAACGTCCAGCCCTGCGATGGATTGTCCCGCAAAAGTAATCGCTCCTGATTGCAGTGGATAGAGCCCCATAATTGCGCCCATCGTGCTTGACTTGCCTGCCCCATTAGCCCCCAGTAAACCGACGCACTCACCATCTCCAACAGTCAAACTAATATCCCATAGCACCTGGAGTTTTCCATGACTGAGTTCAATATTATTTACTTCAAGCATTTGTATCTCCTTTGGCATGTCCAAGATAACTAGCAATCACTTTTTCATCTTTTAAAACTTCAGCTAAAGGGCCGTCTGCCACCAAGCGTCCAGAATCTAAGACAATTAATCGATCAACTACTTGAGTTAAGGCAGAAAAAATATGTTCGACCCAAATAACAGTTACACCATACTGATCTCTGATCGTCCGAATATGTTCTACAAATTGATTGACCTCAATTGGCGTCAGGCCTGAGGCAACTTCATCAACAAGTAAGAGACTTGGTCTTAAAGCTAAAGCTCGACCAAACTCAATAGCTTTCTTTTCTTGCAAAGAAAGAGAGTCGGAACGGAACATTTCTTTATCCGTTAGCTGGATGAAATCAGCAAGTGCTCGTGCATTGATCAGAGCTTTCTGTGGGGTCATGCCCTTACCACCAAACATTAATGGCATCGCCAAGTTCTCTAACACTGTCAGATCGCCAAAGGGTCTTGGCAACTGATACGTTCTACCAATCCCTATTTGAGCAATTTCATCTCGGGATTTATTGGATAAATCCTGACCTAAAAAACGAATTTGGCCACTACTCGGTTGAAACACCCTAGAAATACAATTAAATAAGGTAGTTTTTCCCGAGCCGTTTGCTCCAATTAAACCAATAATTTCACCTTGATTGACGGTAAAACTAACATCATCCAGCGCCACATTCCCACCAAATGATTTAGTGATATGCAGACACTCAAAAATAGGTAATTGACTATTCGGTTTTTTGACTCCTAAGATATCTTGCAGTGATAAGGCCTTAGCACTAGATTGATTAACACGCTTCTCAAGTTGGTTAATCAAATATTCATGATGTTCTTTACTTAAAAAATGTAATATTCGATTATTTTTAATCCAACTTGCTCGAAGCAGGCCGCCAGGCATAAAACGACCAATACATAAAATAATTAGGCCGTATATTGTTGTTTGTAGCATCTTTAAATTAACTAACATCCACTGTTGGATACAGGCCAAAAGAATGACTCCAACCAGTGGACCCCACCGCATTCCAGATCCACCAAATAAAACCATAGCAATCGGAACTAGGGCTACATTTAGACCGAATACACTACCTGGGTCAATAAAGCTCATTTGCCAACCTTGCAATGCCCCAGCTAAGCCAGCAAACACCGCAGAGATCACTAAAACTTTTACTTTATAAGGAAAAATCTTAATCCCAATGACCTCAGAGACTTCTTCATCATTTCGTATGGCGCGTAAAGCAAAACCAAAACGACTACGGTTGATTAATAGGGTAAGAATAAAACTAGCAAAACATAAAGCCAAGGCTAAAACATAAGTCAAAGATGTCACCTTTTGAATCGGAAAAACAATCCCTTCAGCACCATTAGTAATAAACGACATGTTATATGCAAGCACTTCCATCAATGGCAATAAGGCAAGAGTGGCGAATGCAAAATAGTCCCCTTTCAACCGATAGAGAGGATATGCAATCATTACAGCAACACTACAAGTGATTAGCCCCGTGAGAGCCATTGATGTCAATGACGATTGGCCTGCTACGAGAAAAATACCGAAGGCGTATGAGCCAATCCCATAAAAACAGTAATGCCCAAGATTAACGTAACCCATCTCACCAGCAATCCAATCCCAACTTTGAGCAAGAATGTAATAAATTAGAATGGTAAATATAAAAGAAATTAAATACGCATTACCAAATTGAACAACACTTAGTAAGGCGCCTAAAACTAAAAAGCCAAAAAAAGTCAGTGGAATATTCATTTGTGATGATTTCATATTATTTTGACTTTTGAAATCCCTGAGGAAAGATGATCAAAATAACCAAGAGGAGAATAACGCTCAAAGCAGGCGCCCACTCAGGCTTCCAAAATAAACCCGTCAGACCCTCAGCAACCCCTATAAAAATGCCTGCAATTAAGGCGCCGGGAAGGTTACCAATCCCACCTAAAATAATAATCGTAAATGCTTTTACAGTCAGTCCAAAACCAATATAGGGGTCCACTGGAAATGATAGAACATATAAAATGGACGCCAAGAAAACTGTGGCTGAACCAAATGCAAATGTAGTCGCTTTTATCTTTACACTATTGATACCACATAATTTAGCCCCAATAGGATCTTGTGTTACAGCCTTCACCGCACGACCAAACCAAGTTAACTTTAAGAAATAATGAAGCCCCAAAGTCAATAAAATAATTCCTATTAAGATAATGATTTGGGTGGTCGAAATAATGACTCCCGCTACTTCAAAGGTATCAAACTGTAGATTAATATTTTTTTGCGTTGATCCAGCAAACTTCGCTGTTAAATCACTCATGATTAATAAAGCTCCAACGGTAATTAATACCGTACCCACGGTGGCTTCAAAATGATTTCGCTTACTCAAAGGCTCAAGTAAATATTTAAAAAACAAATACCCATAAGCAAAAAATAATGGTGTCATGAGTAACGAAATCAACCAAGGAGAAATACCCCACGTAGCATAAATGGTTGATGCAAGAACACCCCCAATAGAAAGGAGTGTGCCATGGGAAAAATTTAATATTTTCACCACACCATAGATTAATGACAGGCCAAATGCTACCAGTGCATATAAGCCCCCAATTAACACCCCTCCCAACATCACTTGGGCTAAAACTTCAATAGATATCATGTCTTATTGCCAAGATGGTGAAGGCCAAACCAATTTCCCCGTAGCGGCTTCCTTAGGCCATACAACAATCACTTGACCACCTTTTTGCATTTGCACAGTAAATGCCCCATTGTTGGGAAAACCTCTTTCGTCAAAAACAATATTTCCGGCAGGTGACTTAAATGTTCCCTTAAATAAGGCATTTTTAACGAGTTCACGATCAACTGCACCAGCTCTTTCAATCGCTTGCGTCATGGTCAAGTAAGCGCCAATACGCCCTAAACTAAATGGATAATCGAACATACTGACATTCGATTTTTTAAGAACCGCTTCAACAAACTCACTGTAATCACCTTTAACACCCGGATACCATGGTAACTCTCCAGTCATCCCTTGAATATCATCACCAATTTGTTTATAAAGTGCACCTGATAAAAACGAGTGATGAACGTCCATAACTTTAATTTTCATTTTCCGAATTTGCTGGACCAATGAAACCGATGGTCCATCAAATGAGCTAATATAAATAATATCTGGTTTAGCTGCGCGTACTTTAGCTAAAAGTGCAGTAAAGTCTTTGGTGTCCTGCGCAAATAAATCTTCACCAATGACCTTTATACCTTGAGCTTCTGCCTTTTTTGACCAATAACCCGTGATTCCTTTTGTTACTGGATTGTCATGCGTAATAAAGTAGATGGTTTTTGGTTTAGGATCAACGGTGGCCAACATATCAAAATAACGTTCCGACCAACGAGGAACGACCGGGTATGGAGTACCCCAAATATACTTTAAACCGCGATCATAAACCGAAGGTGAAGCAACGTTTGCCATCACCATTGGTATCTGATGTTTGTCTGCTAATGGAGGAACAGGTCCACCCATAGAAGACCAATCAGGTCCAACGAAAAAATCAACATTATCCACAGTTGCCATTTTTTCGTAAAGTGATACCGCTGTAGCTGGGACACTTTGATCGTCATAGATCACAAATTTAATTGGAATCTTTTTATTACAATTTTTTACAAAAACACCACCTGTTTTATTCATTTCCTCAGCAAAGACCTCTGTCATGTTTCGCCACTTATCAGCTAGTGTTGAAAATGGACCAGTTTCTGAGATCGTCGTACCTAATAAGATAGGATCATTACAGGATCCCAATTTTGCATAACTATTAAAAGTAAAACTAAGGCATATAAAACATGCGATTACTATTGAACTTAATGTTCGATAACTTTTCATATTACTCCCTTTTGTTTTTTATAAAAATGTAAAACTAAAATTAACATCTTGCATTCAACACACAATCATTTACCATCTAAACAGCGATATTCTTCATTAATCGAACAACATCTTCTTGCTGAATTGAACTTCCTTGATCGACTACACGACCGCGCTCAATCGCATAATGACGATCACATAACTGCAAAGCTTTATGAACATTTTGCTCAATCAATAAAATCGATACCCCTTGTTCTCGCAACTGTTTTAACAATGCAAAGATTTCATTGACGATCATTGGCGCAAGACCCTCAGTTGGCTCATCAATCAAAATTAATTTGGGTGAGCCCACTAAGGCTCGAGCAATGGCTAACATTTGTTGCTCACCACCAGACAAGGTATTACCTAGCTGATTTTTACGCTCTAATAATCGAGGAAATTTCTCATAGAGCTCTGCAATCTTAGGTTTATGCTTTGCACGAATCCTTGACGGTAGCTGCATTAAGCCCATTTTTAAATTGTCTTCAACGGTCAACCCTGAAAATATTCGCCGATCCTCAGGCACTAAAGCAATACCCAATCTTGCAATTTTTTCACTCGGCCAAGCAGCGATATTTTTTCCCTGAAAAATAATCTCGCCTTGACTAGGCGGCAACCAGCCAGCAATAGTTTTAATAATGCTCGTCTTCCCCACGCCATTACGGCCAAACAAGCCAACTACCTCACCTTCTGCAATTTCAAGATTAACACCTTGCAATATATGAGATAGCCCAATGTATGTATGAATATCATGCAGTTCAAGAAGACTCATACCGTATCTCCAAAGTAGGCCGTTTGAACGATGGGATTGTTCCTTACATCTTGCGGACTTCCCTGAGCAATTTTCTCACCTTGAGCCATCACGACCACCTGCTTGGACAAGTCCATCACTAGCTCAACATCATGCTCGATTAATAAGATCGTGACACTTTTACCTAATTCAGCAATTAATTGTGAGGTCTCATGAGTGTCACTTTGAGACATACCTTGAGTAGGCTCATCTAGCAATAATATTTGTGGGCGCAAAGCCATTGTGACAGCAATCTCAAGGCGTCGCTGCTCACCATGGGACAATGCACCCGCCTGCGCCTCCTTCTTTTTTTCTAATTGAAAAACTTCTAAAAGCTCTTGCGCTCGTTGAATCGCAAATTGACTTTTATGGGTTAAGCCGAACAATTTTGACCAGGATTCTAATTTTTGAGAGGCTAAAAGTAAGTTTTGCTCTACGGTTAAATCAAAAAACAAATTGGTGATTTGGAATGATCTCGCCATTCCCCGACTTAATCTGTTGACAGGGTCTAATCGTGTGACATCCTCGCCACACATCAATAACTGACCTTCCTCTGGAATGTATAAACCACTCAGTAAATTAAATAATGTGGTTTTACCTGCACCATTAGGACCAATAATTGAGGTAACACCCAAAGGCTCTACATCAAAGGAGACACTACCTACAGCACGCAAACCACCAAAAACCTTAGTTAAATTTTTAGCTTGCAGGATTGGCATACTCATTGCACATCTTTCATTTTTAGCTTAGCGCTCAACATGCCAACAATACCTTTTGGCGCAAAGATCACAATGACAACAAATAAAAATCCAATCACAATATGATGATGTAGGGTCAAAGTGCCGATAACAGATTTCAATATCATGAGTAAGCTACTTCCAAAAAGGGCTCCAATCAAAGTACCCACACCGCCTAATACAACGGTAATAACAGCATTGCCTGAAACACTAAAGTACATTAGTTCGGGTGATACAAAACCCCGCAACATGGGATATAAAGCACCCGAAACCGCCGCAACAATCGCGGCCAAAATAAAGGCAATACGTTTTGGTGCTTGAGTGTTATAGCCTAAGTAGGGTAATCGAGACTCGTTGGAACGTACCCCACTCCAGATTCTTCCTAATGGCGTAAACAAAAAATATTTAAGGATGAAATAAATTGTTGCCATGAATAGAAACGTAATGACGAAAAAGGTAATCGCATCACCAAGATTCAATGTAATAAAGGGAAACGGGATTTCGATGATGGGGACACCAACCATACCATCAGAAGCACCTAATGATCTTGTGTTGTAGACAGATTTGGCAAAGACTTGTGCTAAACCAAAACTAATTAATGCAAAATAAACGCCTTTTGAACGTAGTGCAATATAACTTGTTACCCAGCCAAGTAATGCCGACGCAATAGCGACAACAATAATGCATAGCCAAAATGAGGGCATCCAATCGCGCAATATAAGGGCAGATAAATAGGCCCCAAAACCAAAATAGAGTGCCTGACCAAGGGATAACAAACCAACAATACCAAGCAATAAGTCTACCGACAGGGCTAGTCCACCAAAGATCAAGGATTCAGTTGCTAACCTCAGAAAAAACGTATCACCAGTTAACTTCCCAACGATGACCAAAAGAATTGCTGCAATCAGCATCAACCACTCCATCATACGAATTGCTTTTTGTTGATACTTATCCATTTTTCATACCCGCATACAGACCACTCGGCTTAAACATGAGCACTAGCACCATGACAGCAAATACAATAGGATCTGACCACACTGGTGAAATGTATAACGAGGACAAGGATTGCAATTGTGTTAAAAGTAATCCAGCAATCACAGCACCTTTGATGCTCCCTAAACCACCCACAATCACAACGGCAAACGCCAATAAAATAAAGTCTTTACCCATCGTTGGAAAAACCGAATAAATTGGCGCTAATAGAACCCCAGCTAATGCAGCAAGAGCCACCCCAAAGGCAAAAGTTAATGCATAGACTTTATTGACGGGAATACCTAGAGATGCACTCATATCGCGATCAAATGTCGATGCACGAACAATGGAGCCAATCGATGTTTTATAAATCAATAACCAAACTGACAAAATTAATAAGGCGCCAAATACCATCAAAAATAATCGGTAATTAGGAAACATAACGCCTAAAACCTCACTTGCTCCAGCAATTGGAGTTGCTGGTTTGGCTGTATTTGCACCCCAGATGACTTTGTATAAGTCTTCTAATATCGTAGCAACTCCAAATGTTAAGAGCAAGGTTAATATATGACGATCTTTGTGATGAAAGACCTTCTTAATCAGTAGTTCTTGCATAACAATACCAAACGGTACTAATAACAAAGGAGCAATAATAAGGGTCCACCAAAAAGAAATCCCAAGACTCATCAGAGATACACTAAGAAATGCGCCTGCTGCGTAAAATTCACCATGCGACATATTAATGACATCAAGCAAACCAAAGATAATGGTTAAGCCCAATGCCATTAATATCACCGCCACACCAATGGATAACCCATTGATGATTTGCGGTGCAAAGATATACTGCAAACTCTCTAGCATGTACAGCCCTTAATTAAATTAGAAACGAGTACATGTGTCGGGACCAATTGCTTGCTCAGCAGGTACTCGACTAATGACATTAAACTCACCTTTTTCAACCTTGACGGCATACATCTCTTGCATCGCCTGATGATCAGCACCGCGCATTTTTTTCATGCCTTGAGGAGTTGCCCATTCAAGATCATTCATGGCTGCACGCACTTTGTCAGTCTCTGTTGATTTTGCTTTCTCTACCGCCGCTTTGTAAAAGTAAATGAGGCCATATGAATCCGTCCCATATAAATCAGGTTGTGTTTTAAACTCATTCTGAAAGGCTGCTACAAACTTTTTATTCGCCGGAGTTTCTGCTTTTACCGAATAACCTACTCCAGTTACATATCCTTCAGCCGCAGCACCAATAGCCGTCATATTTTGTGAGGTGACGGTACCAGCGGCGCCGACCAAAGTTACCCCCTTATTGACCCCATATTCACTCATTTGCGTTAACAAACGTACAGTGTCATTACCCGCAACAGATGTGTAAATCACGTTGGGTTTGGCGGCACGAACTTGCCCAAAATAAGGTGAATAATCTTTGTTATCTAATGGCGCAAAAATTTCTCCAACCGATTTAGCACCCTTCTCTTCAGCTGCCTTTTTAAAAGCAGCAACAGTTGATCGCCCCATTTCATAATCTGGGCCAATAAAAAATACACTAGCATTTGGCTTCTCTTTTGCGAGCCATGCTGCGAGCGCAGCAGATTGCATTCCAGCACGTGCATTGACTCGAAATACGTTCGGTGAACATTTATCCCCAGTAATTGAATCAGCAAAAGAAACTGTCGTCGCAATTAACTTATTATTTCTTTCAGCCAATTGTCCAACCGCCAATGTAGATCCAGAATTAACTGTACCTGTTAAAAAGTCAACGTTGGAGACCTGAAATAATTTTTCTGCTTTTTGAGTAGCAACGGCAGGATTAGCTTCTTCATCTTCAAAAATTAACTCGACTTTTCTACCCATAATGCCACCAGCAGCGTTGACTTCTTTCGTAGCCAGCTCCAAACCCATTTTTACCTGTTGTCCGATTGGTGTATAAGTCCCCGATAAAGGTGTGACCACACCAATTTTAATAGGGCCATCTGCGGCTAATGCTAACGATGATCCAAAGACTACGGAACTAACTGCTATAACAATTTTCTTGATCTGCATATCTATCTCCTTTAGTTAAAATTATTTCCCAGTAAAATTGGGTTTACGCTTACTATGAAACGCTGTAACGCCTTCTTTAAAATCTTCTGTCGTACGTAAACGACTGTACGAATGACCCTCTAATTCAATTGCCGTACTTAACAATGCATCATCAGTATCGTTCAACAATTTTTTGGCAGTTCTTTGAGCGATTGGTGAGAAAGCCAATAGTTCCTCAACAAGAGAGTCCACTGTTGTAGCTAACTCTGCATCTTCAACAACCATAGTTGCTACCCCCCAGTCATAAGCTTGCTGACCTGATATACGCCTGGATCGCATGACAATATCTTTCGTCCTCGTAATCCCAACCATCTTTTGCAATCTAGCAGAACCACCTGAACCCGGTATTTGACCAAGTTTTTGTTCAGGAAGCGCATATAAAGTAGATTGAGTTGCAATACGAAAATCGCAGGCTAAAGAGATTTCGAAACCAACGCCAAAACAATATCCTTGATTAGCGGCTATCACCGGCTTGGAACATCTAGCAGGTGCGGCAATATTCCAAGCTAATTTAGAGACATGCTCTGGGCTAGCCTCTAAGAATCCTTTAATATCTCCACCACTGGAAAAATGCTCACCTTCCGATCGCAGAACAATGATACGTATCCGATCATCCGCCTCTAAAGCTTCAAAACATGCTCTTAACTGATCACGTTGCGGCATCATGATCACATTGAATGGTGGACGCTTCAGAACGATGTCCGCACGTTTTTTTTCTTCATGAATTTCTACATAAAAACCGTCAAGGTTTTCTAAAATATGGCTAAAGGGATGGCTAATTTGACTCATTTTTTTCCTATCGTTAACTTAATTCGTATTCACCTGCAACTAGTTTTCTTCTTAAAATCTTACCTACCGGAGATTTAGGAATCTCTTTAACAAACACATATTCTCTTGGACGCTTAAAGTTGAGCAATTCAGAATCTTTACAATAAAGATCTAACTCTTCTGGCAAGACATCCTCTTTGAGATGAATAAAAGCTACAACCTTTTGTCCAAGACGATCATCTTTCATTCCAGCAACAGCAACTTCATCCACGGCAGGATGTAACGATAAAAGAGATTCAATTTCTACCGGAGAAATATTCTCACCACCCGATATGATCATGTCATCCACGCGGCCTGTGACAAAAAGCTCTCCCGCTTGATCAAAATACCCTGTATCTCCGGTAAAGTACCATCCCCCTCGTAAGGATTTTTCATCGGCATCAGGCCTTTCCCAATAACCGGAAAAGGCTTCATCACTGTGTAAGTCACAGATAATTTGCCCTTCAATTTCAGGAGGTAACATATCATCGCCGGTTGCCTTTTGGGCTCCATCATCTAAAGCAACGACTCTGATACGTTCATTGAGTCCTGCCCTACCAGCACTGCCAGGTTTTTCTACAGCTTGTTGGTTAATCGTGAAGGTATAAATTTCACTCGATCCATAATGATTGACAAATAACTCGGGCTGAAAAAGTTGATTCAGCTGCAATAACAAGGCATCATGCATAGGAGCACCAGCAAAGCCTAGTTTAGTCGTCGTTTTTACTTTTTCTGAACTAAAGTTGCTAGTATTGATCAGGTCATGATACAAAGTTGGGACTAAATATAAATGAGATACTTTTTCCTGAGCAATTAATTCCACCGCAGTAGGTGCGTGCCACTTAGGTAATGCAATATACGCTCCATTACCAAGACATAATGCCAATAATGTTCTAACCCCCATCGTATGATACAAAGGCATCACACCTAGGGTCACTTCATAATTTTTATACTGATTCTGTGAAATATGAGCAATTCCAGCAGCGCGTTCAGCAGCTTGCGTTCTAGGTACGCCTTTCGGCTTACCAGTAGTGCCAGAGGTATACAACATCACTGAACAATCCGTAACGCTCGCATAAGGAATCGGCATTTGGCCTTGCTCGACACAATTTGAAAAAAGCACCGAGGCTTTTATCACTTTTTCTCCGGGTCCGCAAAACACCGAAGGAATTAATTGATCTTTTAATACCGCCGCTAATTCAGCACCACTAGCAGATTCATAAAAAATAAATTTTGACTGTGAATTATTTAAATAAAATTCAATTTCATCAGACTTAGCACGCCAATTAATTGGCACGATCGTAATGCCCACCATCTGGCATGCCCAATGCAAGGTAGCTGCCTCAAATCGATTTTGTAAAATACTTAATACGCGATCGCCTTTTTTTAATCCCTGTTCTAAGAGATATTGTTCTAAAGCACCAACAAATAGAGCCCACTCTTCATAGGTATGTCGATGTTGATCGTCAACAATTGCTAAGTAGCGAGGACATCTTTCAACAGATTGTAAAAAAGTTCTTCCTAGATCTAACAATTTAAGCCCCTAACTTGCGTCGTTGATACGCAACATCTAATATGGCTTCCACAATCCCTTTATATCCAGTACAACGACAAATGTTTCCAGAAATCGCTTCACGCACCTGAGTTTCGGTTGGATTGGGGTTGTCGATTAGAAACTTAGCACTTGTCATTAAAAATCCTGGAGTGCAAAAACCACATTGCAAAGCATGATGTTTTTTAAATGCGGCTTGTAAATCAGTCAGCTCCTTGTCAGAGGATAGTCCTTCAACCGTTTTTAGCTCTTTACCATTTGCTTGATATGCAAACATGAGGCATGACCTAACAGGCTCATCATTGAGATGAATCGTACAGGCTCCACAAACACCGTGTTCACAACCATAATGTGTCCCAGTCAGACCAAGCTCATGACGCAAAAAATCGCCTAAGGTCGTTCGATATTCACAATCAGCGGCACGTTGAACGCCATTTACAGTGACTGCTACAGATATTTTTTGACTCAAGGGTAACTGTGACATTTTCTCTTTACTCCTTTACTATATCGAGTTGTTTTATCAATAATTCACTTTGGCTTTGCATTAAATGCCTTCTCAAGCCAGAACTCGCCGTTGGATCTTCTCGAACATTGACTGTATTAGCCAAGTGGGTAACAAACCTTAAAGCCTCTTCTTTAGAAGTAAGTCTTTCTTTAAAGACTAGAGGTATATCATCAATTCCCCCATAAGCAAAAATCCAGTCATGCTCATTTTTAATCATTGCGACAGAAACAACTGCAAAATCACCATGTCGATATCCATACTCTGTAAATCCGATTTGTGTATTAATCATTAATTTAGGGAACACTACTTTTACTAAGACCTCATCCATCTGACGGTCCGTTTGCAGCGCCCCTAAAAAGAAGTCTTGAGCAATAACTTTTCTTTGTTGACGATGATTAGCTAAAATGACCCACCCATTTAAAGCCGATAAGGCTAGGACTAATTCGGCACTAGGGTCAGCATGAGCAATGGACCCGCCGACGGTTCCTCGATTACGAATTGGACGATGCGCAATCCAAGGAATCATTTCGGCTAATAAGGTATGCGCATGATGATTGATCAAATAATCCTCTAACCTTGCTTGTGAAACAACTGCTCCAACTTCAATGCAATCATCCTTTTCAACAATGTCACTGAGCTCTTTAACTTCATTGACATCAATTAAGATGGATGGCGTCGCAATACGCATGGCTAACATCGGCACTAAAGTTTGACCACCTGCAATAATTTTCGCCTCTTCCCCGTACTGTGAAAAAAGCATAACAGCCTCATTCAAAGATTTGGGTTGATGAACAACAAATGGGGCACTTTTCATAAATTTCCCCTCAATTTTGTTTTCATCTTAGTAAGCCAACTCGCCTTTTTTTCACCAGCCTCTTTTGCTAACGATTTAAATAATTGATCTAGAACTATACGAATACTACCTTCGAGAAGTCGACTGCCTACAGCAGACAATTTTCCGGAGATTTTAGCTTGATAGTCATACGACAATTGGGTATGTTGACCCACATTATTCAAATGTACCTTGCCAAATCCTTGCGCAAAACCAAGTGGTCCACGTCCTTCTCCAGAAAGTACAAAATCAGTTGGCTCATGAATCTCACTTAAACGTAAGTTTGCTATGAATTTAGCTTTGATAATTCCAATCCGCACAACCGCAATGCATTGATAAAGAATGTCAGAACCTTCTCTACTTTGAGTCATGGACTCACATCCCGGAATCACATTTTTTAAGCGCATTGGATCCATCAGCACCTGGAAAATATTCTGGGGACTAATTTCAAAATCAATAACTCCTTGAGCGCCAAGGGGCATATCAGCCTGATGAGTCACAGGCTTGATTGAACTAATGTTTCTGACTTCTAGTTTTTTTTCCTGCAACAACCACTGATGAATACGCGTTGGAGTAGCTGGCAACCGAATATCGTCATACCCAATGGCGTCTGCAATGGCATTTGCAATACAAACAGGGGTACTCATATTATTCCCTTCTCCCAATCCCTTTGCCCCCAAAGGTGTAAAGGGGCTAGGCGACTCCATATGAATAATGGTTGGCACCGGAATCTCGCTGGCTGTTGGTAAACGATAATCCGCAAAAGTACCAGATAAGAAATTACCATCGGAGCTATAAACAAACTCTTCTAATAGTGCAGCTCCTACACCTTGACTAAATGCCCCATAAATTTGACCATCCGCCAAAGCAGGATTCAAAATCACACCCGCATCATGCAGGGTAATGTACTGATCGATCTTCGCACTGCAAGAGATCGGATCAATCTCAATCCCACAAACATCTAACGCAAAACCATATGCCGCTGATGTATTAATGCGATCATTTTCATCAGTAGCATGTAATGTAGAAGCACTCCAAAAAACAGTCTCTCGCAGAGCAAAGGATTGTTCATCACCTAAAGCTTTGGCAACCACTGCTGGTGCCCAGTGGAACGATCCACAGACCCTTGAAAAAGGTGCGCTTTTATTGGTCTTTGGATCGGTAATGACATCTTTTGCAAAAATTAATTCATCATGATCAGCACCTAAAGCTTCTTTTGCATATTGGAGGATACGTTGTTTTAATTTAACTGCGGCCAAATGTGCGGTCCCAGCGACAGCTCCAGCAAACCGGCTCGAATAATTTCCTGCAGCAACTGACCAAGCATCTTTATGTGTATCAAAGTCGACATTGACCACAATCGCCGCTGAAGAAACGCCAAAGACGTCTGCCACGACTTGTTGAATCACGGTTTGATGGCCTTGCCCAGCTGGTGCAGAGGCAATATTAACTATCACACCCCCCATTGGATCAATACTTACAGTGACTGAAGTAATTGCTCCGTTTTTAGGTCCGGCCTTATCTCTTTGTTCCTTGGAAAGAACCGTGGCGATATATCCCATATTCGATATAGATGGCTCCACAATCGAGGCGTAACCAATACCATACCATCGCCCTTCTTTTTGCGCTTGTAGTTTGCGTTCAAGAATGCGTTGATATGCAGCCGATTTCTTGACAAGCTCTTGGGCCAACAAATAGTCCCCTGAGTCTAATATCGCTCCAGCTGCAGCCTGAAATGGGAACTGTTCTTTTTTGACATAATTGAGTGCAGTTATCTCAAAATATGATTTATTCAACTGTTTAGCGATCTGGTGGACTAATCTCTCTAACGCAAAATAAACCTGAGGTCCACCAAAACCCCTAACTAAACCTGAAGGTGTCTTATTAATGACGACAACGCGATTACGAACCAAAAGATGCTCAATATCATAAGCACCCGTTAAACAACCATGCATGCGATAGAGGGTTGCTGGCTCAGGAGCTCTTAAATAAGCGCCACAATCCTCTAACTGATCATAATCCAGCGCTAATATGCGACCATCATTTCTGATTGCTGCTTTGATTGTTGTAGATCTCGCTGTCGCTGAAGTAGCTGCTACTAAATGCTCTAGGCGATCTTCAATAAATTTAACAGGTCTTCCCACTTTGCGAGAAGCTAAACAACATAAAACAATATATGGTAAAGATGATTGCTTGACACCAAAACTTCCACCAGAATCTGGAGGATATTGATGACGCAGTTTGTTGGCTGGGACATTCAGTGCCATAGCCATCACTGTATGTAATGAAAAAGGCCCCATAAAGCTAGAGATCACACTATAGGACTCTTCTGCTTGCGACCAACTCGCAATGACTCCAGATGTTTCAATCGGCGTGCAGGAATTTCGTGGGTAATTAATATCAATACTAATGACGTGATCTGCCTTAGCAAAAACATCCTCCGGGTTTCCGTAACGGAACGATCGATCAGAAACACAATTACTTGGAGTGCCTGGATGCAAAATCACCGCATTATCGTCTATTGCATCTTTAACATCCACAATCGCTGGCAAGGATTCAAATTCGATCTCCACCAATTCGGCGCCATCCTCGGCTAATGCTCTCGATTCAGCAACGACCATCGCAATCGGTTCACCAACGTACCGAACTCGATCCATCGATAAAACCCATTGACGCATCTCAGACTTCACCGCCCCTAACAAAGGCTTAGAGAACTTGGCAATATCATCAGGCAACAAAACCTCATGAACACCTTTGAGCGCCAGAGCTTTAGATGCATCTATCGCTAAGATATTGGCGTGCGGTAATGGTGAACGAACAATGGCTGCATATAAAGTACCTGGATGGATAGGTAAATCATCCATATAGCACCCCGCACCTCTTAAAAGTGCAGCGTCTTCTACGCGCTCAATTGCTTGTCCCAGTAACGGAGAATTCAAACAGCCTCCAACTATATTTATGATTGTTTAAAGTTTATATCTTTCGAGAAATTTATTTTCAATAAATCATCCAAATAATCGTATCTTCATCCGAAGATTAACCCAACAGTCCGATTCTTTAAATGGAATGAGTCGATTTTTCGACTTGGCGACGATATAGGCTTGGAACAACACCTTGATGTTGCCTAAAAAAGCGCGTGAAATGACTTTGTGTAGAAAACCCTAAAACATCACTAATTTCAATTAAGCCAACTTCATCAGCAGCTAATGCAGAAAAGGCAAACTCCATCTTGAGGACGTTAGCATATAACAATGGCGATAAACCGGTGCAGCGCTTAAATAATTCAAAAAAATGCGATCGAGACAAATTCACTGCTGTTGCAATCGAGTTCAAATCCTTAGGTGCATCTTCAGATAAACGCATCATTTGCATCGCACGTCGAATTCTCGAGTCCATGTAGGCCAAATTACTACTAGGAGGCCTCACAATCGAAGCATTGATCACGACCCTTGGATCAACAAAAGAAAGAATTAAATTTAAGAGTAAATTGTGTAAGCGCTCTGTCGTGATGTCGTCTGACCACCAAAGTTCCATCACGACCTTTTCAATCGATAATTTTTGTTCTTCTGATAACTTAATCGTTGACTCTAAAAAAAACTGAGGGTGATGACTATTGATAAAACTCTTACTAAAAGTCGCTAACCAAGCAGGCTCAAGATAAAGAGCTAAGATGACCGTTTGGCCATCACCTTGAAGCTCATGTAAATACGAATGCTCTTCCCAAGCATTGACTAAAACAGCATTATCGTTCGTTAGGGGATAACTCTGACCTCGAACCCGAAAGGCTGTATCAGGTCCGGAGGCTTTCAGTAACAAGTGGCAATGATGATGCGCGTGAGAAATTAATGGCGCATCCATTTCAAGAAGCGCAACACGACCAAAATCACCGTGGAATAAACGAATTGGTATAGACATAAGACTCTAAGATACACACTGTATTGGGACTTAGGAAGTCATTTTACCTAGTAATTACCCTAAATCAGTTCTTCAAATAACCCATTTGTCTGATTTTTCAACCCAAAATTTAGGACACAATCCTTTAAAGAAGATCATCTGGGCGATATTGAATATTTTCTAATTTTGTTAACTTGTAAAACGAAATATGTGGATTAGGACAATGGGCTTACATCTGCCATTTTTTTAAACGATCGTCATCACTCGTTCTAGCATCCACCCACCGTGACCCATTCGGCGTGTGCTCTTTTTTCCAAAATGGGGCTGAAGTTTTTAAATAATCCATCATAAATTCGCATGCCGCATAAGCATCTCCACGATGTGAACTCGCAACAGCAACTAATACAATTTGATCCGTGGGTACTAATTTACCAACGCGATGAATAATCGTAGCGTTGAGCACTTCCCATCTCGACTGAGCTTGTTGAATAATGTCTTCTAATGCCTTTTCTGTCATGCCAGGATAATGCTCTAACTCCATCGCATGCACATCATCTCCAAGGTGCGTATCTCTTACAGTACCAACAAATAGATTAATGCCACCAATACCTGGTAAATCTTTTCGTAAGAGACTCAACTCCATAGAAACATCAAAATCATTTTCTTGAATAGAGATTTTCATCTAACCTCCAGTAACCGGTGGGAAAAAAGCAATTTCCGCACCAGGAATTATTGGCGTCTCAATCGATACCATCTGGAGTTGTTGTGCCGCACGAATATTTTTATGTGGTGCAAAAACATCTTCCCATGCAAGTTGATACCCTGATAAATATTGACGTAAATCACCGATCGTTACGACTGTCTCCGGTAAATCAAGCTCCAAACGATCTAATTGAATAGCTTCTTTGAGTGAGGCAAAAAAACGAATCGATACTCTCATCAGTTAACCATGAAGTAGTTGATTGAATGGTATAAAACGGATCTGATCACCTTTACGCACCACATGACCTGCTGGAATATCCGCCAAACCATCTCCCCACGCGGCACTGGTGAGCACGCCAGAGCTTTGATTCGGAAATAGATCAAGCTTTCCATCTTGACTGATCTTGACTCTTAAAAACTCATTACGCTTATCCGGTCTTAACCAATCAAAATTCGACTCCAACAAGATATAGGGATCATTTCTGTGTTCGCGACCCTGCAATGCCAAAATGAATGGCCTAACGAACAATAAGAAAGTAACGAAGCTGGATACGGGATTACCGGGCAAGCCCATAAACCAAGCTGAACTCTCAAGCTCTCGACGAACACTGCCGAAGGCTAAAGGCTTTCCAGGCTTAATGGCAATTTGCCACATATCTAATTGCCCTTCAGCGTTAACTGCTGGCTTAATATGATCTTCTTCACCAACAGAAACACCACCTGAGGTCACAATCAAATCATGTTCTTTAGCGGCGACTCGTAAAGTATCTCGAGTTGCTTGGAGTGTATCGGGCACAATACCAAAATCGGTGTAATCACAACCTAAGGCCCTGACACAAGCAATTAACGTATCCCGATTGGAGTTATAAATACCACCCGGTTTAAGAGGCTGCCCAGGTAAAGTGAGCTCATCCCCGGTAAAAAACAAGGCGACCTTGATCTTTTTTTTCACCATCAATCGAGTTACCCCAGCGGAGGCAGCAACCCCTAGCTCTTGAGGTCGTAAATATGTGCCCATCTGAAGAATCGTAGTGTTTTCTCTTAGATCTTCACCTTTTGCACGAATCCATTCACCGAACTGTGGAATATGATTTACTTTGATCTGATAACCGATGCCGCTTTCATTTGGCTGACCAATCACTTCACAATCCTCTTGCATTACGACAGCTGTGGCATTGGGCGGAATACTCGCACCAGTAAAGATTCTTGCCGCAGTTCCTGCTTGAAGAGGCTGCCCAATATATCCCGCCGGTATTCTCTGAGTCACCGGAATAACAACGCCTTCTTTTGTAATATCCTCAGCCCGCAAGACGTAACCGTCCATCTGTGTATTATCCATAGGAGGTACATTGACAGAGCTGATTAAATCTAGGGCTAAAACTCGTCCAAGACTTTCTTGCAAAGAAACAAGTTCTTCAAAATGAGATGGTTTGGCTTGTGCCAATAATATGGCTAAGGCTTCAGTTGCTGTTTTCATACTCATCTCGTATGCCTAACAATAAATTCTTTAATTGCCAAAACTTCTGGTTTCATTTCATAAACTCGCTGAGGTAATTCCTCAATCCCAATAAAAGCGTCTGGACGCTCCGGTAAATATCCTAAAGCCTCTTCAATCGTCTCAGAAAACTTCACGGGTAACGCCGTCTCTAGTACCAACATTTTTACGTGTGGCTCTAAATACTCCCTGGCAACCTTGACCCCATCAGCGGTATGCGTATCAATCACAACCCCATAGACCCGCGAAACTTGCTGAATCGTGTTTAAACGATTCTCATGCGTACTTTTTCCAGAAACAAACCCAAACTGTTCAATCATTTTTTTTGCAGGATGCCCGGAATAATCAAACCCGCCTTCAGTTTCAACCTGTGCAAATAATTGTTTTACTAGGGCCCCATCTCGACCCAGCCAATCAAAGACAAAACGTTCAAAATTGCTCGCCTTAGAAATATCCATAGAAGGACTCGACGTGTGAAACGTCTCTGCAGACTTTCGAGCACGATAGTGGCCCGTTTTGAAAAACTCATCTAAAACATCGTTTTCATTGGTCGCAACAATAAGTTTTTGAATCGGCAAACCCATCATGCGCGCAATGTGGCCCGCGCAAACGTTGCCAAAATTGCCTGAGGGAACGCAAAATGATACCTTTTCCTCACTCGATGATGTTGCCCTTAAATAACCAGCAAAGTAATAAACAACTTGCGCAACCACCCTCGCCCAGTTGATGGAGTTCACCGTACCAATCTTATACGCAGATTTAAAGTTCAGATCATTACTCACGGCTTTGACAATATCTTGGGCATCATCAAAGACACCTTCAATGACAATATTAAATATATTCGTATCTTGCAATGAATACATTTGAGCGCATTGGAAAGCACTCATCTTGCCCGATGGAGACAACATAAATACCTTGATGCCCCGTTTTCCTCGCATGGCATACTCTGCAGCACTTCCGGTATCTCCAGAAGTTGCTCCTAAAATATTAAGCTCTCGATTTTGCTGAGCTAGCACATACTCAAATAAATTTCCGAGTAACTGCATCGCCATATCTTTAAAAGCCAAAGTAGGTCCGTTCGACAAAGACAAAAGCCCTATCTCAGTACCAAACTCATTACCCAACCAATGGATGGGCGTAATATCATTCGCATTGTCATATTGACGACCGTGGCAATACACTTTAGCCGTATATGTTTTATGAGCAATCACTTTTAAATCTTCGAGGGGTATGTCATCCGAAAATAATTGCAATATTTCAACCGCTAAATCGGCATAAGACAAACTTCGCCACTGGTCTAGTGTTTTTTTAGAAATCTGTGGATAAGATTTTGGCATATACAAGCCACCATCAGGAGCCAGGCCCGCCAACAAGATCTCGAGAAAGGAAAGCTCTTGAGGTCCGCCGCGTGTTGAAATGTATTTCATAAAAATTAACTCAACTCTTCTAAACGAATTTTCGTTACTGATCCTTTGACCGTTGGTAATGATTCCATCGCACTGATTGCTTGCATCATATACTTCTCTTGTGTTTGATGGGTCAATATCACTAAATCTGTCTGACTCTCACCAACATTGGCTTCTTTTTGTAAAAGAGCATCAATCGAAATATTATTGTCGGCCAGGATTTTTGTAATGTTTGCCAATACCCCGGTCTCATCAGAAACTTTCAGGCGCAAATAATAACTTGTCGTAATCTCACCAATGGGCATGACAACGGTATCCATGACTTTATCTTCTTGAAACGCAAGATAAGGAACACGTTGACTTTGTTCAACAGAGTCATAACGAATAATGTCTACCAAGTCGGCAATTACAGCCGATGCTGTTGCTTCAGCACCCGCACCTTTGCCATAATAAAGGGTCGTCCCAACTGCATCACCTTGTACTTGAACCGCATTCATTGCACCCTCAACACTGGCGATCAAACGTTTTGCTGGAATTAATGTTGGGTGAACCCTAAGTTCAATACCATGAGTGGTTCTTTTGGTAATGCCGAGTAATTTGATGCGATAACCTAATTGCTCTGCATACTGAATATCAATCGGTTCTAGTTTGGTGATCCCCTCAATATGCGCTTTATCAAATTGGACAGGCACACCAAAAGCAATCGCACTCATGATCGATGCTTTATGGGCCGCATCAATTCCTTCAATGTCAAATGTCGGATCTGCTTCGGCATACCCTAAACGTTGCGCCTCTTTTAAAACATCATCAAATGATGAGCCTTTGTCTCTCATTTCTGACAAAATAAAATTAGTTGTGCCATTAATAATGCCCACAATCCACTCAATTCGATTCGCGGTTAAGCCTTCTCGCAAGGCTTTAATAATGGGAATACCTCCCGCAACAGCCGCTTCAAATGCAACCATAACGCCATGTTTTTTTGCGGCCGCAAAAATCTCATTTCCATGGACCGCGATGAGCGCTTTATTAGCAGTTACCACATGCTTACCCTGAGCAATAGCAGCTAATACCAATTCTTTAGCAATGCCATATCCACCAATCAGCTCAATCACCACATCGATATCCGGATTGTTAATAATTTGGTAAGCGTCGCTCACAATCTCTGCACGCCCCTGCACAATCTCTTGAGCCCGCACAGTATTGATATCAGCAACCATGCTAATTTGAATTTGACGTCCAGCACGACGCTCAATTTCTAATTGATTACGCTGCAAGACAGTGAAAACACCACCGCCGACTGTTCCAGCACCGAGAAGACCAACTTGTAGAGGTTTCATACTATTAACCATTAAATGACTGAGGGATTGAATGACGTTTATTTCATTGCCATTTTAAGGGAGTCAGTCCCCGTGCGCTGACGATACCGCTCCAAAAAGCGAGCAAGCCGAGCAATCGCTTCACGTAAAACATCTTCAGTTGGTAAAAATACGAGGCGGAAATGGTCTGGATGCGGCCAGTTAAACCCAGAACCTTGAACCAACAAGACTTTTTCTTCTTTTAAAAACTCGGCAATAAAGTCCTGATCATTTTGGATCGGATACATCTGTGCATCAAGTTTTGGGAATAAGTACAAGGCAGCTTCTGGCTTAACGCAAGTAACCCCAGGAATTTTAGTAATCAAATCATACGCAAGGTCGCGTTGTCGGCGCAGACGACCACCTTCTCCTACAAGTTCATCAATGCTTTGATATCCACCTAAGGCAGTCTGGATTGCCCATTGTCCTGGCACATTGGCACATAAGCGCATCGACGAAAGCATATTTAAGCCTTCAATATAATCTTTTGCCGGAGCCTTATCGCCGGAAACGACCATCCAACCAGCGCGATAACCACACGAACGATAATTTTTGGATAAGCCATTAAAGGTGATTGTCAAAACATCTGTGGATAATGAAGCTACTGAGGTGTGTTTTTTACCATCATATAAGGTCTTATCATAGATTTCATCAGCAAAAATAATAAGTCCAAATTCCCGAGCTAAAAGTACAATTTGCTGTAAAACCTCATCAGAATAAATAACGCCCGTCGGATTATTGGGATTAATAATCACAATACCTTTAGTGCGTGGCGTTAATTTGGCCTTGATATCGTCAATATTGGGTGCCCAGTTTTTGGTCTCATCACAAAGATAATGCACCGGTGTGCCACTTGACAAACTCACTGCCGCGGTCCACAACGGATAATCCGGGGCTGGCACCAAGATTTCATCACCATTGTTGAGGAGGGCATTCATGGCAAGAACAATCAGTTCCGACACACCATTACCCGTGTATATATCATCAATTCCAACACCCTGAATGTTCTTTTGTTGGCAATAATGCATGATTGCTTTGCGGGCAGTAAAGATACCTTTAGAGTCAGAATAAGCCGCAGAATTGACTAAGTTACGAATCATATCTTGCTGAATTTCTTCAGGCGGGTCAAAGCCAAATACCCCAACATTCCCAATATTGAGTTTAATAATCTTCTGCCCCTCTTCTTCCATCTTGGAAGCAAGCTCTAATACGGGGCCCCGAATGTCATAACAAACATTATTCAATTTGTCAGATTTAAGAAAGTTTTTCACTATATCCACACAATTCAAAGTTAATTAGCGACTTAAACGCTCGCTATAATGACTATATTATGACAGAGCTGACGCCGTGAAACTACAACCTGACCCAAAAGAAGCACTGAATACCGTAACTCGTTACGATGCTCAATATATTGAAATCAACGAAATACGCTTTAATCAGTCGATCATGGTGATGCCGCTTGGAGCCGTCGAAGCATGGTCCGTCAAAAGCTTTGACGACTTAAGTCGTCATGATTTTTCAAAAATTATTGAAAAAAAACCTGCGCTCGTCATTTTCGGAAGTGGTCAACGGATTCGATTTCCCGCACCAAGCCTCTTACAAGACCTGATCCAGACAAGGATTGGCTTCGAAACAATGGATACCCAAGCTGCTTGCAGGACGTATAACATTCTCATGAGTGAAGGGCGATTGGTTCTGGGCGCTTTTTTAATTGAATAATGATGAACTTTCGTTCTTTTAAATCCAGCGCTTCCTTGTTCTCCAATAAAAGTTGGAGTGCTCAGCATCTCTTGTGGTTGGGCTTACTCTCTATCATCTGGCTAGGCACACTCGGCTGGCGTCATCTGATTCCTTCAGATGAAGGACGGTACGCTGAAATTGCTCGAGAAATGTTCATCAGCGGCAATTGGATTGTGCCACGCTATAACGATTATTTATATTTTGAGAAACCGCCATTACAAATGTGGGCCACGGCACTTGCCTTTCAATTATTTGGCATCGGTGATTGGCAGGCTCGCTTATGGAGTGGTTTGACCTCTCTGCTGAGTATTGTTCTTGTCGGTGTTACTTGCCGTCGTATTTGGGGGTTTAGGGTCGGGACTATTTCAGCACTCATTCTTGCTTCATCCCCGCTATGGATCATCGGTGGTCACTTCAACTCCCTTGATATGGGAGTCGCGTTTTTTATGTCTAGCGCTTTATGTTGTTTAATGCTAGCTCTTCATGCACCGCCCGACTCACAACAAGAAAGGAATTGGATGTTGGCCTGCTGGGTAATGATGGCCCTTTCCGTTCTCTCAAAAGGGCTCATTGGTGTTGTTTTACCAGGCTTTGTCTTGGCATGCTACTCCTTAACGGCGATGGACTGGGCCTCATGGAAAAGAATGCACTGGGTCAAGGGGCTCATGGTGTTTTTTCTCATTGTCACACCTTGGTTTGTTCTAATTATTCAAAGTCATCCCAGCTTCTATCACTTTTTCTTCATCCATGAGCACTTTGAAAGATTCACGACGAATGAGCACCAACGTACCGCACCATGGCACTTTTTTTTACCTTTAATTGCCGTAGGGTTCTTGCCTTGGCTTATTCAATTACCTTCAGCGATAAACTGTGCAATCAAAGAGCGTCAGACGGCGGGAGGATTTAAACCCATTTGGCTATGCTTTTGCTGGGTCATTGCCATCACCTTCTTTTTTAGTCTCTCTAAATCGAAACTACCAGGATACATCTTACCCATATTACCGGCTTTAGCCATCATCACGGGAGTCTCTGTGGCGCAACTTTTTGAAAAAAAGAAAACACTCCGTCGGCAAGGAGCGACGCTTTGGCAAATTCAACTCATCGTTTTTGGGCTACTATTTGTTGTAGGATTCCTTTTCATTTCTAAGGTCCGTAAAACTGGTGAATACTATGAGGTCGCTTTATATGCAACTTATGCTCAGATCGTGACCTTGGCATTAGTGATTGGCGTCATTGGTTCTATCACGGCATGGATTTATCGCCATAATGCCATTAAAAGCTTCTTAATTTTTTCTATGTCAGTGATTACTTTATCGCTCACTGCTGGCATTGGCCACGAAGCTGTTGGTAGATTATTATCAGGATACGATATGGCTCAAAAGGCCAAACCATTCATCCAAGCAACAGATCCACTTTATAGTGTTGGCATGTTAGACCATACGGTTCCGTATTATTTGCAACATACGGTCATTATGGTCAATTACAAGGACGAATTAGAATTCGGTATTACACAAGAACCCGATCGATGGATCCCCTCAGAAGAGGCATGGATCGCCATTTGGCAACAACATCCAGATCGCCAGGCATTTGCTATGATGAGTTGGACGACCTATGACCAACTCTTGGCAAAGGGTGTAAAAATGCAAGTGATTTCAGAAGATCCTTTACGTATTGTGGTCGGTAAACGTCAACTCACAGCACCCTAATTTGGGCCGATTTTTTAAAGTTTAAAGACACCTCATATGACCAACCAAAGCTCCGTGTTTTTACCATTTACCAAACCTAACATCGATGAGGCAACCATTGCTGCTGTGGGCGATGTCCTTCGATCGGGATGGATTACAACAGGTCCAAAATGTGCGGAATTTGAAAAACTACTCTCAGCGTATTTTGGTGGTCGACCAGTACGCTGTTTTGCAAATGGCACCGCCACAATGGAAGTAGCACTTCGTGTTGCTGGAATAGGTCCCGGCGATGAAGTCATCACCACACCAATCTCCTGGGTATCTACCGCCAATGTCATCTTGGCCGTTGGAGCTACGCCGGTTTTTGTCGACGTTGATCCTCTAACCCGTAACCTTGATTTAAATTTAGTGGAAGCAGCAATCACCCCCCTAACAAAAGCTATCATGCCAGTCTATCTATCCGGCTTGCCAGTAGATATTGACCGTCTTTACCAAATTGCCCATCACTATCATTTACGCGTGATTGAAGATGCTGCACAAGCACTTGGCTCGATGTGGCGAGGCGACCCCATCGGAAGTTCTCGAAATACCCCTTCTGACCTTGTGAGCTTTAGTTTTCAGGCTAATAAAAACTTGACAACCATTGAGGGCGGATGCCTCGTCATGTCGACCGAAGAAGAAGCTATTCTTGCTCAAAAATTACGTTTACAAGGAGTGACTCGGTCGGGCTTCGATCAGATGGAAGTAGATGTTTTAGGAGGAAAATCCAACCTCACCGATGTAAATGCTGTAATTGGAATCCATCAAATGCAACAATTAGCGAATGTCGCTAATCAACGAAAAGAACTTACTAAGCACTATTTCAGCTGCTTTGAAAAAACCCATCTTGTCCGAAATGGGCTAGAACTTCCCATTCCTGACTTTATTCATAGCAACTGGCATATGTTTCAGGTCGTATTACCCATTGAAAAATTAAAAAGACTAGGTATGAGTCGATCAACCATCATGCAAAAACTCAAAGATATGCAGATTGGTACTGGCGTTCACTACCCTCTAATTACTCAATTTAAACTCTATAAAGAACTGGGTTACCTAGCAAAAGATACTCCTGTTGCTCAGCGCATTGGGGAATCCATCTTGACTTTACCCCTCTTCCCACTAATGTCAAATACTGATGTTGAAAGAGTCGTTATTGCCTTAGACACAGCCCTGCTTGAAGTCTAATCTGGCAATTTTCCTACTTTTATAAAACCGTCATAAAATCAGACTATGCAGATCATTTCTGACGCATTGCGTCAATTAACGCCACCAACTCCATTAAATCCGTTGATTTCAGTGGTGATTCCTGTTTATAACGAAGAAGCTGGGTTAGATGAGCTCTTTGCCCGCTTATACTGCGCTCTTGACCTCATGGTCACTGAGCTTTATGTACGATACGAAGTGGTGTTTGTCAATGACGGAAGCCGTGATCACTCGGCCGCCATCCTCGCAGCACAATTTGAAAAACGTCCAGAATCCACACGGGTTGTTTTATTTAATGGCAACTTTGGTCAACATATGGCGATCATGGCAGGATTTAGTTACGCAAGGGGAGATTTTATTGTCACGCTCGACGCGGACTTACAAAACCCTCCCGAAGAAATTAGTAAAATCGTCAAATACATGTTGGAAGGTCATGACTATGTTGGGACCATCCGTGTTGCCAGAAAAGATTCGCATTTTCGTCGCTACGCATCGAAAGCCATGAATCAATTACGCGACCGTATTACGAAAATCACCATGACGGATCAAGGTTGTATGATGCGCGGCTACAACCGACGCATAGTCAATCTAATGAAAAAAAGTAAAGAATTAAATACCTTTATTCCGGCCCTTGGCTTCACCTATGCAAGTCAACCCATCGAGATTGAAATCAATCATGAGGAACGATTCGCTGGTGAGTCTAAATATTCTTTTTATCAACTCATTCGCCTGAATTTTGATTTAGTTACCGGCTTTTCCGTTTTACCTTTACAGGCGTTTTCACTGATTGGAATCCTTCTAGCATTAGCTTCAGCAACCCTATTTATCTACCTCATTGTCAGACGCTTTTTAATTGGCGCTGAAGTTGAAGGTGTCTTCACTTTATTTGCGTTGAATTTTTTCCTCTTGGGAGTTATTTTGTTTGGCCTAGGTCTACTTGGTGAGTATGTTGGACGTATCTATCAACAAGTTCGTAAGCGCCCCCGTTACGTTGTGATGGGGGTTTTGGAAAGTGATGCAAAAGAATAAAGCAATAGTATTTGCATACCATACAGTGGGTGTGAATTGCCTAAAGATGTTGCTCACCCATGGTTTTGATATACCGCTTGTGCTAACCCATGAAGACTCAGCTAGCGAACACATTTGGTTTGATTCGGTTCGAGATCTCTGTGCTGAGAACCAGATTCCCTTCATTACACCAAGCAGTTTTGATAATCCTGAACTCATCATCCAACTGAAAACAATTGCCCCAGATTATCTTTTTTCCTTTTATTACCGACAAATGATCCCCAGTAACATCCTGGCTATCGCAAAAGTAGCAGCCCTCAATATGCATGGCTCATTGTTACCAAAATATCGTGGACGCGTTCCCATCAATTGGGCAGTCTTAAAAGGTGAGACAAAAACAGGCGCAACACTGCATGTGATGGAGGCAAAACCTGATGCAGGAGATATCGTTCATCAAAAATCCGTTACGATTCTTCCTGATGAAACCGCCTATGAGGTTTTTTTAAAAGTAGCGGAAATTGCCGCAACAACTTTAGAAGAGGTCATTCCAGATCTTTTAGAAGGTATTGTTCCAAGACGTCCAAACCGACTACAAGAGGGTAGCTATTTTGGTGGAAGAACTCCCGAAGATGGCAGAATCAATTGGCAAGATGACGCCCAAAATATCTACAACCTAGTTCGTGCGGTTGCACCACCCTACCCCGGAGCATTTACCGAAATGCATGGTAAAAAATATATCATCACCAAGGCAATGCTCGCTAGTCTGCCCAATCGCCTCATTACTTCTCGAATAGGCTTAGATGTGGTAGATCAGCGAATTTATGGATGCTGTGGCGATGGTCGAGTACTATTGATCTCACAACTTTTCCTTGAGTCAAATGAGGTTTCTCCCGTAGAACTTCAACAAATTCTTTTTAACTCCACAAAAGAATAAAATAAGTCTTATTACCAAACGGAATTAATATATGAGCAAAAAGATTTTAATCCTAGGTGTGAACGGTTTTATTGGTCACCATTTATCAAAGCGTATCTTAGAAACCACCGATTGGGATATTTACGGTATGGATATGCAAAATGACCGCTTAGTGGATATGGCACAACATCCAAGAATGCACTTCTTTGAAGGTGATATTACGATTAATAAAGAATGGGTTGAATACCATATTCGTAAATGTGATGTGATTATTCCCTTAGTTGCTATTGCAACCCCAGCAACCTATGTCAAACAACCTCTAAAAGTGTTTGAACTCGATTTTGAAGCGAACTTACCGATTGTTCGCTCAGCACATAAATATGGCAAACACCTCGTATTCCCATCTACCTCAGAAGTCTACGGAATGAGTACGGATACAGAGTTCGACTCTGCCTCATCACCACTGATTTATGGTCCCATCAATAAACCGCGCTGGATTTATGCTTGCGCCAAACAACTCATGGATCGGGTGATTTGGGGTTATGGGATGGAAGGGCTACGCTTTACTTTATTTAGGCCTTTCAATTGGATTGGTCCTGGTCTAGATAGCATCTATACCGCAAAAGAAGGTTCTTCAAGGGTGGTTACCCAGTTTTTAGGTCATATCGTCAGGGGTGAGCCCATCAATCTCGTCGATGGTGGCGCGCAAAAAAGAGCCTTTACCTATATCGATGATGGTATCAAAGCGTTAACCTTAATCATCGAAAATAAAAACGATATCGCCAATGGCAAGATCTATAACATCGGTAACCCCAGCAATAATCACTCGATCAAAGAACTGGCGAAAATGATGATGGATATCGCTCACCGTGTTCCAGAATATCAGGCCTCAGCTAAGGAAGTCGTGATCCAAGAAACCACGTCTACAGAGTATTATGGATCGGGGTATCAAGATGTTCAAAATCGTGTCCCAAAAATCGATAATACGATGCAAGAATTGGGTTGGAAACCTGAAACCAATATGGCAAATGCCTTAGAGCATATTTTTGAAGCTTATCGTCACGACGTTGTGAAAGCTCGTCACTTAGTCGATCATTAATCCTCATGGGTAGCATTGCCCTCAAAATAGATGTCGATACACTTCGAGGTACTCTTGAGGGTGTACCTCGTCTTCACAACTTACTCGAACAACTTGATCTCAAAGCCACTTTTTTATTTAGTCTAGGTCCAGACCATACAGGGTGGGCGCTCAAACGTATCTTTAGGCCAGGTTTTTTAAAAAAGGTATCCCGGACCTCCGTCGTTGAACATTATGGATTGAAAACCTTGAGTTATGGTGTTCTTTTACCGGCACCAGATATCGGAATCAAAGCTAGGGCAACTTTACAATCAATTCAACAAGCGGGATTTGAAGTAGGTATCCATACATGGGACCATATCGTTTGGCATGATCAGGTTCGCCATCAAAGTGCCAAATGGACGATAGAGCAAATGCAACAATCGTTTGAGCGTTTTACTGATATTTTTGGTGCGTCCCCAACCACGCATGGCGCCGCTGGTTGGCAAATGAATCAGTTCGCTCTCGAACAGTTAGACCGTTGGCAGATGCCATATGCATCCGATGGTCGTGCCGCACTCAATCTCGTACCCTATCGCTACCAACTGCAACATGGCCCTTCAAAGCATATTCAATATCCAACAACACTACCGACCTTTGATGAATTACTGGGTGTCAACGGCATGGATGGTGATGCTGCCGTCAACCACATTCTTAGCCTAACGGCCAATAATCCCAATGATCAGGTTTTTACTTTACATGCTGAATTAGAAGGTCAAAAACTCCTACCCTATTTTTCAAAACTACTCATTGGGTGGCTACATCAAAATCACCAGTGTGTAGATATGCGTAGCCTTCATCAGTCTTGGATAGCTACAGGTCAAACCAGACATTTGATTACCCTACCACTTGCATTTGACTCGATTCCCAACCGTTCAGGTGAACTCGTCATCATGAACCCCTAGCGAAATTAAAGTCAGTCATCAAATGATGGCAAAATAGAGGAATATTTTTTAGGAGACAAACTCGATGAGTATCAAAATTGGTGACACTTTACCCGAATGCACATTACCAGCCACCTCTGGATTGACTTTTAGCTCTGCATCTTGTTTAGGCAAAAACTTGGTTTTATATTTTTATCCAAAAGATGCAACTCCTGGTTGCACGATTGAAGCTGGCAACTTTAGAGATCTGATCGAAGAGTTTACTAAAGCGAATACCTTGGTCATTGGGGTATCAAGAGATTCTCTAAAGTCCCACGAAAGTTTTAAATCCAAATATGATTTACCCTTCGAACTGATTTCTGATACACAGGAGACTTTGTGTCAGATTTTTGACGTCATCAAAATGAAAAATATGTATGGAAAAGTGGTTCAAGGTATCGAAAGAAGCACATTTGTATTTGATTCTAAAGGGGTTTTACGTCATGAATGGCGTGGTTTGAAAGTGGCTGGTCATGTTGAAGAAGTTTTAAGTTCCGTGCTTGCAATGTCTTGAAAAGTAGGTTAACTTAGAGTTAATGCACAGAAATAGAAGTTCTTTCATAGTTTTAAAAAATCTTGATGACATTTCACGAGATAGGGAAACTTCCCCCCTCAATTTATCACTAGCTTTTATCTGCTTGTTCACCAATTCACTAAAAAATCGCGGCCTTGAGCTTGCGATTTTTTTTTCCCTGTTTCCATATCCATTTTCCACTTAACTACTTTAAGGAGCTAGTGAATGCCACTCCCCCCAGCACCGACTCAAACAGCTGATGAATTAAATATGCCAAAAAATAAAAAATTGGATCTCAATAAACCACCAGCTCCCCAAGTTGTTGCTAAATTTTCTGAAGAAGAAGTTGAACTAGAGGAAGTACTAACAGAAACTGGAGAGGTGAATTCCGTTCCACCAGCTAGTCATATTGCTCTTGAAACGATCAATAAAATGAAGCAAGTGACGCCAGCCAGACCAACTCGCAGTAACAATAAAAATCGTCGTTCCTCGGTTGATGCAAAGTTACGTCTATTTGTTTTAGACACTAATGTTTTAATGCATGATCCATCATCATTGTTTCGCTTCGAAGAACATGATGTCTACCTGCCAATGACAACCCTAGAAGAGTTAGATAACCATAAAAAAGGGATGAGTGAAGTAGCACGAAATGCCCGCATGGTGAGTCGGTCTCTAGATGGGCTGATTGATGACACAAGTGGTTTACTCGATGAAGGTATTCCACTCTCAAAATTAGGTAATAAAGATGCCACCGGAAAATTATTTTTCCAAACTGATTTAAAAGAAATGAAATTGCCCGAGGGACTCCCCGAGGGCAAAGGCGATAACATGATTCTGAGCGTGGTTCGCTCTCTGCAAGAATCGCATAAACATTATGACGAAGTCGTATTGGTCTCTAAAGATATCAATATGCGAATTAAGGCAAGAGCCCTTGGCTTACCGGCGGAAGATTACTTTAACGATCAAGTATTAGAAGATCGTGATTTAATGTACGCGGGTGTATTGGCGCTACCAATTGATTTTTGGCCAAAGCATGGCAAAGAGATGGAAAGTTGGAGTGATGGCAAATCTGGCACGATGTATTATCGAATTACCGGCCCACTCGTTCCCTCAATGATGGTGAATCAATTTGTGTATCAAGAAAACACAGATGGTAGTACCCCATTCTATGCACACGTCAAAGAAATTAACGGTAAAACCGCCTTATTGCAAACCTTAAAAGACTTTTCACATCAAAAAAATAACGTCTGGAGTATCACGGCACGAAATCGTGAACAAAATTTTGCCCTCAACCTCCTCATGAACCCTGAAGTGGATTTTGTGTCTCTCCTCGGACAAGCTGGAACAGGTAAAACTTTGCTCGCATTAGCTGCAGGTCTAGAACAAGTTCTAGACAGTAAACGATACAACGAAATTATTATTACCAGAGCAACCGTTCCTGTTGGGGAAGATATTGGATTTTTACCGGGTACTGAAGAAGAAAAAATGCAACCTTGGATGGGTGCATTTGATGATAATTTAGAAGTTCTGCACCGTAGCGATGATTCTGCTGGAGAATGGGGTCGTGCCGCGACACAAGAACTGATTCGGTCGCGCATTAAAGTAAAAAGTATGAACTTTATGCGAGGTAGAACGTTTGTGAGTAAGTTTGTCATTATTGACGAAGCGCAAAACTTAACGCCCAAACAAATGAAGACACTCATCACGCGTGCCGGACCAGGTACAAAAATGATTTGTTTAGGGAATATCGCGCAAATTGATACTCCTTACTTGACTGAAGGTTCGTCAGGACTAACCTATGTTGTTGATCGATTCAAAGGTTGGCGTCATGGTGGTCATGTGACTTTGGCGCGAGGCGAGCGTTCTCGTTTGGCAGATCATGCGGCGGAGATCCTATAAAGTTGCTTTACTCGCAGTCCTGATCGCCTTGCTATCAGGCTGCGCTTCCTTCACTTCCAATGATGTATCGAAGTCGTTAAGTAGTCCTACTCAGTTACCTGATTTTTCGAAGGATAGCAGCGCTGGTCTAGATGATATTTCTGTAGCAGCCGTCAGCCTCATCGGCACCCCATATCGTTGGGGTGGCAACACGCCTCAGAGTGGCTTTGACTGCAGTGGACTAGTTGGCTATGTTGTCCAAGTTACAAGAAAAAAAAGATTGCCTCGAACCACAACGGATTTGGGGCAGTATGGAACATCTTTGAACCGACAAACTCCAGCACCCGGAGATCTTGTGTTTTTCAACACATTAGGTGATG
This sequence comes from uncultured beta proteobacterium, assembly GCA_903875135.1. Lineage (GTDB taxonomy): Bacteria > Pseudomonadota > Gammaproteobacteria > Burkholderiales > Burkholderiaceae > Polynucleobacter. Next base: position 66,595 of record CAIQUZ010000113.1, read on the forward strand.
CACACTCACATGTTGGTATTTATGTTGGGCAGGGGCGATTTGTGCATTCTCCCTCAACCGGCGGGACTGTCCGCATTGATGAGATCAAAAATCCCTACTGGGCTACACGCTATACCGAAGCCCGTAGAGTGGTGGTGAATAATTAATCTTCTTCGTACTCATACTCGCCAAAGATATCATCCTCTAAACCGAAAAAATCCGTTAAGTGCTGATTGAATAATTCTGTCTGCTCGACATTAGAAATATGCGAAGCATTCGGAATAATATGTAAGACTGAATCATGAATCTGTGAATGAATTTTCTTCGCCATCTCCGGAGGGGTGCCATGGTCATGCTCACCAACAATAATCATCGTTGGGCAATTAATCTCTTTTAATCGATCAAAAGTATTCACGTGTGCAATCGCAGCACTACATCCTGCAAAACCTTCCACAGGTGTGGCTAATATACCTTGGGCAATTTTTTGTAAAGCCGGCGAATTCGCATTTTTATAATCTTGCGTGAACCACCTTGTCAACGTACTATCCAGTAGACCTTGCATTCCCTGATCACGAGCAATCTGAGCACGATCTCCCCACATCTGAACCGCATTTTCAGGACGACGACTCGTCGTATCAGCAAGCACGATCGATAAAAATACTTGAGGTAGTTTCAAGATCATCGTCTGACCAATCATCCCACCCATCGATAAACCCATCCAGTGCATTCTCTGGATACCCAACTCAATCATCAACTCAAATGCGTCGTTGGCTAAATCATCTAAGGTATAAGGTGCTTTTGGAACAATACTTTTACCATGCCCCCGGGTGTCAAAACGGAGCACTTTAAAATGCTTTTTAAGTAACTCCATTTGTGGATCCCACATATGCAAGTCACATGCTAAAGAATGAGATAAGATCAACCAAGGACCTTCACCTTCAATTTCATAATACAACCCATTTTTACTTGTTCCTTGCATCTTCCTCTCCTTTATTTATTCAGCTGTAATCTTTGCAGCTTTAGCAATACGTATAAATTCATTCACTTGAATTTTGATCATTTTATCGAAATCATCAGGCGTGTTCGAAGTTGGCTCGAGGCCTAAGCTAGCATATCTGTCTTTTACATCCGGTAATTGATTAATTCTTTTTACCTCTTGAGAGATTTGCACCAAAATATCTTTAGGCGTGCCCATCGGAGCGATCAGTCCATACCAAAACTCCCATTGATAACCGGGCACTGTCTCTGCCACAGTTGGTAAATTGGGGAACTCTTTACCTCTTTGTAAAGAGGTAATGGCAATAGCTTTGGCACGCCCATCACGCACCATATTAATAGCGCTTGCGTAGGGACTAATAAAAAAGTCGACGCGCCCTGATAACACTTCGGTGATTCCCTCAGGGATCCCTTTTGTCGGTACATGTAAAAACTCAACACCAGTTTTTGCTTGCAAGATCTCTGCCGCAAAATGAGAGCCACTGCCAACACCTGCGGAACTAAAGGTATATTTACCTGGATCTTTTTTAGCTAGGGCAATGAATTCAGCCATCGTATTCACTTTTAAATTCGGCGAGACCAACACTAATGCAGAGCCAGTCGCCGTTAAAGTAACCCCCTCTAAATCCTTCAATGTATCAAAAGGCAACTTACTATAAATCGCTGGAGCTATTGCAAAAGCATTCGAGACCGACAATAAGGTATATCCATCTGGTTTAGAGCTAGCAACGACTTGCGTGGCAATATTAGATCCCGCACCTGGGCGATTTTCAACCACCACACTTTGCCCCCATTTTTCAGTCCACTTTTGGCCAATGACCCGTGCCGAAATATCAGGGCCACCGCCAGGAGAAAAACCAACAACAATCTTTACCGACTTATTGGGATATGGTTGTGCCCCTACATCAACAACACCCAAAATCAAAAATAAAGCAATGAATATGCAGATGGGTTGAAATCTATAATTTTTCATGTACGCCTCAGTGGAAAGACTCTATGATACCGAATCATTTATCCTACTGAATAATCTAAAAGGTCTAAAATACATATTCTCACAAAGAAAGAACATGATGGCCTTAAAAAAATTGCTCAGTAAAAAGTGTTTGATGATCATCTTGATCACCCTATGCAGCAGCCTCAATACTGCTCAAGCTGATAACTTTCCCGCAAAAACGATTACGATTGTTGTCCCAACAGCTCCTGGAGGCGCCAACGATGCCATGGCGCGCATCATTGCTCAAGGACTCAGCCAAAAATTAGGTCAATCCGTGATTGTTGAAAATCGCGCTGGTGCCAATGGGGCGATCGCTAGCGAATTTGTTGCCAGAGCAACTCCCGATGGCTATACCTTGATGTTTGGCTATATTGGTACTCATGGTATTAATCCTGTATTACAAAAGCTACGCTATGACCCAGTAAAAAGTTTTGAACCTATTTCGATGGTGGCGACATCTCCGACTCTGGTTGTCGCAAATATGAACCTCCCTGTCAAAAATGCTAAAGAATTAGTGACTCTTTTAAAGTCAGAACCCGGTAAGTATTCCTATGCCTCAGCAGGTAAAGGTACCGCACCACACCTGACTGGTGAACTGTTTAAATTAAATACGGGAACTGAGATGTTGCACGTTCCTTATAAAGGCTCATCGCCTGCCATTCTCGATACGATTGGTGGTACCACCCAAGTCATGTTTCCCAGTCTATTTACCGCTTTTCCTCAAATTAAAGGTGGCAAATTAAAAGCATTAGGCATCGCGGGTAAAAAAAGGTCGCCTGTTTTACCAGATGTCCCAACCCTAGCTGAACAAGGTATACCGAATATTGATGTTGATCAATGGTATGCCATGTTCGCTCCAGCAGGTACCCCTAAACCCATTATTCAAGTGCTGAATAAAAGCCTCATCGCGGTCTTAAATGAAAAAACAAATGAACAAAAAATTGAAGAGCAAGGTGCTAGTGTAGATACATCAACACCCGAAGAACTCCATGAATTTGTTAAAAAAGAAGCAATTCGTTGGAAAAAAGTCGTCGATGCTGCCAAAATCACTGTGGATTAATCATGTCAAAACAAACTCTATCTGTTATTACCTCCGGGGCTTTTGCTGCAGCTCTGAAACTTTTAGCCCCGAAGTATGAGCAAAAAACTGGGCACACCATCCAACTTTCTTTTGGGTCCTCCATGGGAACTGCCGTAGATTCAATTCCCACGCGACTCTCCCAAGGTGAAGTGTTTGATGTATTAGTGTTGGCTGGGCCAGCGCTCGACAATTTTATTAAAGATGGCGTTATTGCCACTGGCACTAAAGTCGACCTAGCCGGCTCAAGAATGGCGGCCGCAGTAAGGACTGGTGATCAGGTCCCCGATCTTTCTACCCTAGATGGCTTTAAAAAGACCCTGCTCAACACCCCAAGAATTGCCTATTCCGCAAGTGCTAGTGGCACTTACTTATCGGAGGAAGTCTTTCCTAACATTGGGGTTGCTGAGCAAATGGCTAAAACCGCTAAAAAGATTTTTGGTGAACGCGTTGGGACAATTCTGATGCGTCATGAAACCGATTTAGGATTTCAACAATACTCAGAACTGCTCCCCATTGCAGGCATCGATATTATTCGAGAACTACCCCCTGAAATCCAAAAGACTTTTTACTTTACCGCAGGTATTGGGGCTAAAACAACAAAACGAACCTTCGCAGAAGAGTTTATTACCTTCTTAGCATCCCAAGAGGCGGCCTCAACAATACAAGAGACTGGTCTTGATGCGGTTGTATCGCCCTTACCTTGGAAATAATATCGATGTTTTGACCCATCATCAGGAGTAGTAGTAATACCAATAGGTTATCTACCTATAGTTTTCAATAATTTTCTCAATTAAATTAGTCACTTATTTAATACTCTTGAGAAAAGGTGTTGACTATGACGACCCTTCAAGTCAATGGACATATCGTAGAAGTAACTGCTGAGCTGAATACCCCATTAATTTGGATCTTGCGCGAACAATTGGGACTCGTAGCAACAAAATACGGCTGCGACACAGGTTTGTGCGGAGCTTGCTCAATTTATGTCAATGGTGAGTTAGTTCGTTCTTGCTCTTTTCCTTTGTCAGACATTAAGGAAAATGATCAAATTATGACCGTCGATGGCATTTCCCAGGCAAGATCCTATCAATTAAATACGAGAAACGACCGAGTCAATATTTGAAGCTAGGGGCGTTCTTGATGCTGAGTGGCATCATCCAAAATATCGTACCATTCAGCCTTACTTCCCACATAAATATGTGAGCTTACTTTGGTATCTATTGTGTCATCTAAGGTGCCTAAACGCACCCTCATAATCAGTGGTGTAGTGGCACGTTGACTATATAGTTGAGAACCACAATGCGAGCAAAAAAATCGGTCAACCTTTCCTGGGTTATCGAATTTTTTAATGCGATCCTGCCCTTTAGTCACTTCAAAATTAGACCGTAAAATTTCAGTTGATGTCACAAATGCCGAACCACTGGACTTTCGACAACGCTGGCAGTGACAAAAAATAATAGGCCCTAATTGATCATGAATTTGGTATTCAATTTCACCACACAAACAACTTCCGTGAATCGTCATGTTTTTCCTTAAGCAGTAGGTGGAAGCTGATGATGCCAATGGGTCTGAGTTTGATAAGCATGGGTAATTCTTAACAGAATATCTTCCGATAAGTCTTGACCTACCAACTGGAATCCCACAGGCATTTTGCGTGATGAAAATCCACCAGGAACGCTAATCGAAGGCAATCCTAAATAATTAATCGCCTTAGTTACATGCGTTATTTTTCCAACCCCTTTTAACACTTCCTCTAACGTTCCCCGAGTACTCTCTTCAATCGATGGTGTATGGACTTGTATCGTGGGTATAAACATCGCATCACAATGCGCAAATACTTGGTCATTAAATTGAGCTTGATATTTTTTGATCTGCGTTAGTGCATTCTGATAATCTTCGTTGGAATATAGATAGCCAGCTTCAATTCTTGCTCTGACTTGATCTGCGTAAGCATCTGGTGATTGCTTAAGCCATTCATGGTGAACCTGCAAGGATTCAACACCCATCAAGATGCCCATCATTTGATTAATAGTTGCCATCTCGGGGTTATCTAATTCCACAATCTCAAGTCCTAATGATTGAAAAATGGCCACATTTTCTAAGAGCACCTTTTCGATCTCGGGATCAACGCCTTCCCAATAATAACGTTTAGGTATACCAATGCGAAGTCCCTTAACTGACTTATTCAAAAGAGCTTCATAATCATATTGTTTATTGGTCAACACTGTCAGCATCCTGGCGCAATCGCGAGCATTTTGCGCAATAGGGCCAACGCAGTCCAGTGTATGCGCTAAAGGAAAAACACCTTCTGTGCTAACTAACTGCCTTGAGGTCTTTAAACCAGTGACACCACACATGGTCGCTGGATGGCGAATTGATCCCCCCGTATCACTGCCAATCGCGCCAAAAACCATCCGAGCACTGACAGCGATGGCAGACCCACTCGATGAACCACCACAAACCATCAACTCGTTCCAAGGGTTTTTAGCATGTCCATAGTGTTGATTAAACCCAGTGGGACCCATCGCAAATTCAGTCATGTGCAATGAACCTGTATAGACCTGCCCTGCGGCTTCAAAATAGTCCATCACAACGGAGTTGTTTTCGGGGATATGATTTTTTAGAATTTTAGATCCTACATGCGCCGTTCTTCCTGCCATAAAAATTAAATCTTTATGGGCTAACGGTACTCCATGCAAAAGACCTAAAGGACGATGATGCGCTTGCAAATCATCGAGAACTAAAGCGCGTTTTAAAGCACTCTCCTCGTCCAACCGAAACACTGCATTGAGCTGCGTTCCAATGCGTTTTAAACGATCAATAGACCACCGTGTGAGTTCGTAAGAACTAATTTGACGACTTTTTACCGCATCAACCGTCGTGCATAAATCCCAATGCAAAATATCTTTCATCATTTATTTCTCTGGATAAGCTGCGTTGTACCACTCATAAATCTCTTCTCCCGTCATGTGAACCACTCCTTCGTGACGGTTAATATGCTCATATACTTTTTTCAAATAAGCGATCCTGAACGGCATGCCACTAATGTATGGGTGGATGGCAATCGATAATATCTTTGGACGCTCATTGGCCTCTTCATAATATTGATCAAATGTGTCGATACATTTTTGCGTCCAATAATTTGCTTCATGGTGCTGTACGATCATCATTGGAATATCATTATTTTCAACGGTATAAGGCAATGTGACTAACGACCCATGTTCTGTTTTAATTCTGGTAGGTTCATCGTCATACGGAAAGTCACCGACATACTTCACACCAGCTTTGGCCAGTAAATCAGGAGTTTCAAAAGTTTGCGTCAAGCCAGGTCCTAACCAACCCACAGGGCGCTTGCCCGTAAACGCTTCAATCGTTTCCATCGATTTAGCAATCATTTCCGCTTGATTCTCGACCTTATGGATCGGCATTTGTTCATATGAATGCCCCATAAATTCCCATCCAGCATCTAGACAAGCTTGTGCAACTCTGGGGTAATCAATACAAACACGAGCATTGAGAGCCAAGGTCGGCTTGATATTCAGTGAATCATATAAGCTTTTAAACCGCCAAAAACCAACTCGCATGCCGTACTCATGCCATGCCCAATTCGGGACATCAGGTAGTAACGGCACACCGGTTGGAGCAGGAATCACCTGACGCGCCATGGGCCTAGAAATGTCCCATACTTCTAAATTTACAATGCTCCAAATAATGACTTTTGCTTTTTTTGGAAACTTCAGCGGTGGGCGATCAACAATCGCTGAAAAAGTGGTTCTCTCTGTAGGTGACATGGGCATGATTGGGCTTCCTATGATGTGGATGTTTTAAATGTTTTAAAACCTGCTTGAATGATCTGTCCGAGGGTGCAGTATAAAAACTGCGCACCTTGTGTAGTCAGTTTATCCTGCGAACTTGGTAGACCTGGAATCCCCCAAAGTCGTTGGTTTTTTTGTAATTCCTGAATGACGCCATCAATCGCTTGCCACAAGGGCACTGCTTCAAGACTACCCTTAAACCCCATGCTGTGTGAGAGATCATTAGGGCCGATCAAAAAACTATCAACAGCTTTTGAAGCTGACATTGCAACAATATTATCGACTGCTGTCTGAGACTCAATTTGAGCAATGCTCATCAATTTTTCAGGCTGCCCTTTACTGACGTAATCAAGGATTTGAGCAATCTGCTCCAACTCTTCAACGGTATCCGTATGAGGAACAACAATACCGTCAATTCCACGGTCGAGATAACGAATCAATATTTCTGGTTGTTTGGACTCACTTCTGAGCATCGTGAACATGCCGTAACTTTTCGCACTTCTGACAATCGGTCCAATACTTTCGATGCCGATCGCCGTCCGCTCACAATCAATAAATAAGCACTTCGCGCCTGCCGCAGCTAGCATGTCAACCGCGTCCAGTGAGGGGCCACCAACATTAATTGCCCAAGTCAAATCGTGAGATGACAAGTGCTCAAATAAAGAATTCATAAAATATTCACTAAAAATTTAAAATACCTCACAAAGTTAAATGGATTTGTGAGGTATTAGATTACACCATTAAAGCAGATTACACTAACAAAGGCTTCATCCGCTGGGGTGTTAGAGGGTATTGACGAATTCGTACTTGCGTCGCATTGTACACAGCGTTCGCAAGCGCCGCAGGCAACGACACCAACCCTGGCTCAGCAACTCCACCTGAGGCCTTATCAGGGCGATTGAGAATAACAATATCGACTTTACCAGGGACATCCTTCATGGAAGCAATTCGGTAGGTATTCCAATCAACGCTTAGTACATGATTATCATCAAAGATGACTTCCTCGTATAAGGCACGACTGATCCCTTGCATGATTTGCCCCTCCAGTGAAGCACGAACACCGGCTGGGTTGATCACCAATCCACAGTCCATGCCAACCACGATGCGCTTCACCCAAACTCGACCTGTCGCTTTATTGACTTCAACTTCACAAGCAACCGCTGCATAGGATTGATAACCGTTATATAAGGCAATCCCTCGTCCAGTAGAAATATTTCCTGACTTAGTGGGTTTGTAATTACTTTCCCAGCCAAATTTCTTGGCAACCGCCTCTAAAATATCCTTTTCCCGGGGGTCCTGTATGTGCTTTAATCGAAACGCTAATGGATCCATTTGGCTTGCTAAAGCCACTTCATCCACAAAACACTCCTGCGCAAAACGGGTTTGCATCTCTTGAGGAGCTCGCAAGTGGGCTGTTCTCATGGGAGAAGCTTGCTCAACATAGGGTGCAACCGTTTCCCACCAATGCACATGATTCGGGAATTGGTAGCTTTCTTCAGGGATATTAAAGTTATATGCTGACCATTTTTTGTAACCAGTTTGCATACCAACTAAAGTATGCTCCGGGCTTTCCGCATTAAATTTCACGTCCCAACCGTTAAAACCTTTGGCTTTAAATAACCAAGCAGTAATGTTATTTTTATCGTCCAGGCCAGCTTTCATACTCATGATCGCAGCCGGTGCTTTTGGACCCCAAGCCGTACCCTCTTCTCGAGACCACTGCACACGAACCGGACGTCCAAACTCTTGAGAAAGTAAAGCAGCTTCATAAGGAGCTTCATCAGCATCACTGCGACCATATGATCCGGCACCATGCATCCATTTAGCTTGTACATTAGCAGGATCAAGCTTTAATAACTTGGCGATACCTTGTCGTTGAAAATGGGGCTTTTGGGTATCCGTCCAGATTTGGGCACTGTCCGCTTTGACGTCAACAACACCACAAGAAGGAGCAATTCGAGCATGTGACTGAAATGGTGCGAAATACTCCGCTTCAATCACTTTTGCGGAGGTTTTTAATGCGGCATTGGTTGGCTCTGCGTTGTAATCTTTTTTACCAAAAAACATCGGTACCGCATTGACAAAGGTTGGAGTAGCATTTTTGATGTAATCAAACATTTTTTTATCGCCACCCTGAAGAGGTCGAAATTCTTTGGTCCACACGACTTTTAACATACGAGCAGCCTTAACTGCGTCCCATTCATTTTCTGCAACAACTGCCACAAAGTTATCTTTTTTGAAGACCTTCACCCCAGGAATAAAGGCTACTGACTTTTCATCAACAGAGATTGGAGTTGCACCTGCTTGGGGAGGACGAATCGCTCGACCATGTAAAAGGTTCTCTGGACGGATATGCGCAGTGAAATGTTCGGCACCAATCACTTTGTCTTTAATATCACGACGCTGAGCATCTTTGCCAACAATCTTATATTCAGCTGGATTTTTGGGTTTAGCCAGACCAACTACATTGAGGTCATTACCAATCTTTTTATTCCACTCTAAATTCGTGGCAAAGTCTTTACCTCCAACGAGTTGAGCATATGTCACTGATTGAGAAGGATTACCCTTCACAAAGACTTTACCGTCGACTACTTGTAAATTTTCAGGAATGGTATTTAACTCTTTTGCTGCGAGCCCAACTAATACTCGTCTCGCCTCAGCAGCAGCATTACGAATCGGGATTGCGCCCTGCCGGACACCAGAACTAGCGCTTCCACCACCTTGATTAGCGGAGGTTTTAGTATCCCCTAACAAGACGAGGACCTGCGCCAGAGGAACGTCTAACTCCTCTGCGGCAACTTGAGCATAAGCAACGTCAAGCCCCTGACCACAATCCATCTTGCCAGAATTAATCGTTACCAATCCATCTCGGCCAATCTTAATCCAAGTATCTAGCGCAGAAGGGTCAGGACCCAGTAATTTAGGAGCAACCGCTTGCGCCGCAACATCTAAAATAGGATACACCCCAGAAAATCCTACAACTAAAGCTCCAGAGCTTTGTAAAAATTCGCGACGAGTAATATGTGTCGAGCTCATTATTTTCCCCTTAAGCTTTCATGGTTTCACGAGCTTTTTTGACAGCTCTCAAAATAGCAATATGCGTGCCACAACGACATTGCAAATTATCCAAACCACTCACAATTTGTTCATCAGTGGCGCGAGGATTTTTTTCTAAAAGTGCAATCGATTGCATAATCCAACCATTGGTACAGTATCCGCACTGCGAGGCCTGTTCTTCAATAAAAGCTGTTTGCATTGGGTGTAATTGATCGCCTTTAGCTAGGCCATCGAGTGTACGTATCGTAAAATTAGAATTTGCGACTGAACTCGTTGGCGTTACGCATGAACGAACCGCCTGATTGTTAACCAATACCGTACAGGTTCCACATTGTGCGAGCCCACAACCAAATCTAGGGCCTTTTAATTTGAGTTGGTCGGTTAATGTATAAAGCAGTGGTTGATCTGAAGGTACATCAACCTCACGTTTGGTTCCGTCAATTTGTAAAGTGTACTTTGGCATATTGTCTCCTAACTTAACTATTTGTTTTCTTTTATATCACAATAATCGATACCTATCCTTAAGGATTACGCAACCGGCAAATATTTTGCCAACCATAGGGTAATTACCGACTCTACCCGTGGATCAGCTTCTCCCATCATAAAATGCTCTACATCATCAAAGAGATGCAACTCGGTCGGCTTTTTCGCTATTTTAAACATCTCTATGGACTCGGAAGTGGGCGTCACAGAATCAATTGCAGCGTGTAAGAGCAATAAAGGTCTTGGCGCCAAATCGGCTAATTTCGTTTCCGGCATAAAGTCAAAAATACTTTGAGCTGTATCGACTGAAAAATCCATCACAGAATTACTGGGCAAGCCCTGACGTAAGTGCGGTGGAATAGGCACAATATCGAACCGGGATACCATCATGGGCTTTCCACGCTCGGCTCGGTAAGCTTTACCTTGCGCTAACATATTTTTAAATTTAGTCCAAGCCTCTTGACCAGGATGTTGGCCTTGTAATTTTCGGTCACCATTTCCCCACCCACCCGCACAAATAACTGCAGCAACCCTGGGATCATCGCCCCCTGTATAAATAGCGACGGCTCCTCCAAAACTTGATCCAGATAAGGCGATTTTTTTTGGATTAATCTCTGAACGTTTCTCAAGATATGTAATCACATCTTTGGTATTTATTACTTGATCTTCACACAAAACCATCCCAGGCTCACCGCCACTAAGTCCACAAGATTGCATATCAAACCGCAATGCAAAATACCCGAGCCGTGTATATAACTCACAAGGCACTTTCACATTAGCACCATCTTTATTCGATCCAAAGCCATGTAAAACAGCGATACAAGGATATTTTTTACCCTCAACATAGTCGAGGGGATAATGTAAAACAGCTGATAGCTCAATACCATTCGATGGAATGAAAAGATTTTGTTGCATAGTCAAGTCTCCTTATGTAATGATATAAATCTTAATACAAAAAATATGGCGCATGAATGAATCGATCAGTTTTCATGCAAGATTGATTGAATCTCATCGCCAAACGGGACTATATCATTATGAAAATCATCCACATTGCGTTGATCAGCTTATGCTTGATGAATTTAACTTCCCATGCTCAAGAATACCCATCAAGACCTATTAAGATTATTCAGCCATTAGGCGTTGGTACACCTGCGGATCTTTTTTCTAGGGCTATTGCGCAACAGCTTTCAGAAAAATTTGGTCAAGCAGTCATCGTTGAAAATAAAGTTGGCGCGAATGGCCTCATTGGGATGGACGCCTGTGCAAAAGCCACTTCAGACGGATATACGATTTGTGTACCGAGCTTTAGCCAAGTCTCCTTAAACCCAGTAATTTACCCCAATATTACCTATGAACCTCTGAAAGATTTAGCCCCCGTTGTTTTCGTGGGCTTTATCACCTCTTCCATTTCGGTCAACTCTTCTTTGCCGGCATACAACATTAAAGAACTTGTCGAGTTAGCAAAAGCCAAACCAGAATCCATCAATTGGAGTTCTTGGGGAGTTGGTAGCTTTTCACATCTTTACATGTCTTGGCTAGAAAGTACCACGGGTGTTAAATTTAAACATATTCCGTTTAAAACGATTGACCAAGCATTAACAGCAACACTTGCAGGTGATACCCAAGTGTTTATGAATACCCCAGGACTTGTATTGCCTCATGTAAAGTCTGGGAAACTGAGAACCCTTGCTATCGCCGGTCCAAAACGCTCACCTCTCCTAGATGCACCAACGCTTAAAGAACAAGGTTACAACGCTGATTTTTTAAGTTGGATTGGAGTGACCGTTCCAGCAGGAACGCCAAAGGAGATTATTCAAAAACTCAACGTGGAAATGAATAAAGCGATTTCAGATGCCAAATTTGTGGAAAGAGTATTAACTCCAGCCTCTGTAGAAGCAGTTGGTGGATCACCAGAGGAATTTGGTGCTTTTATGAAATCAGATCGTGAAGTTGCAACCAAGTTAGCCAAAATTGCAAAAATTACATCTAACTAATTTCTAAAAATATCAGCAAGTGTCCTTTACTACTCCTTAAAATTCTCAAAAACTTTTTCTGAGCCGACGGTGGTTAAGTAAGCTCTGTTTCTATACAGTAAATTGTCCTTAGAACGAATGCTGCAAACTTTATCTCGACAAATATTAGGGTACGTATCGTAAGTTGTTACTTTTAACAACTCTAATTCAGACATTAATTGTTTTCGCTCTTGAAAATACTTTTCCTCGATATCACTTTCATTCATGACGCATGGTTGATTCAGGACCGGCCGAAATGGTGGAAGCCCTACACAATCTAAAGGCTCAAAAGATAAGGATGGCGGAGGGTAAATAAATATCACTTGTTTTTGATGCTCTGCAATGTAATGGATAGTTCTGTGCAGTTGCTTCTTAAAATCACTCGAAACTTGAGTTTGTCTCATTGTTAAAAAGATCATTTTTATATCAGGATTATTTGCCAAGTCCTGAATCAGTTGATTCATCTTTTCTGATACATTGATCTCATAACCTTCCTCTGGATGCTGTTTCAACAAGGGTTGCATACCAGGCCAACCCAACATCGCAAAGTTCATCTGCTCTTTTTGATAAGAATGCGCAAGACCTTCGTAACTATTGTGAGCAATGCTATCCCCAATCAGCACCCTTTCTAACTTTGTATTTGAGTTCGATATCCGACAAAATCTTGGATCATATCGTTGAAACATACTTAAACAAGCCTGATCGGTCTCAGAGGGACGACCACCATAATGATTAATAACATGCTTTTCTCTTAATTTCAATCCATCTCGTGTCCAGACATTCCATCCTAAAAATCCAATAATTAACATGAGTAACAGAAGTACGAAAGCCGTCTTGTTTGACTGATACCGAAGATATTTTTCTACATAGCGATAGCTCAAATAAGCTAAAACAAATGCCAAAAAAATGAATAGCCAAATAGCTACAGCAGATAGCTTTCCTTGAGTGACGATCTGCCCAAAACTAATCAGTGGCCAATGCCATAAATACAGCGGATAGCTAATTAGTCCCACCCAAACAAGGATCCTCGTCGACAAGATGTTTTTACTCACCCACGAGTTTTCCCCAGCGAAAATCAGTAATACAACACCAAATGTAGGCAATAAAGCGATCCAACCAGGATAAGGGTCGTTTGGATTGATGGCCATCACAGCGAATGCAATAAGACATAATCCTAAGCTAGATATCCAAGTTGCATACTTCAACTTCAGTTGCGTAGCAAAGTCTTTTTGGAAAACCTCTTGGTAAGCCAATAAGGCTCCAAGCAATAATTCCCAACCGCGGTTGATCGGTGAATAAAATGCCACCACAGGATTGGTATGAACCTGAAATATATTGACTATAAAAGAAACACCGATCAAGCCACAAATCGCCGTTAAATAACCCCATTTTTGTCGGTGAAAAAACCATAAAATCAAAGGCCATACAATATAAAACTGTTCCTCTACAGCCAACGACCATAAATGAAGCAAAGGTTTTTTTTCTTGAGCTTCATCAAAATAACCACTCTCGAACATCAGCACAAAGTTATTTACAAAACCAGAACTACCAGCAATATGCTTACCCAATTCCTTATATTCAATGGCGTATAACGCATACCATCCAAATATATAACAGCTAACAAGAACGAGTAATAACGATGGAAAGAGACGACGTATTCTTCTGCTATAGAAATCCATCAAAGAAAATTGATTTGTCTCTAAATGACTATAAATAATGGCTGAGATTAAATAACCACTAATGACATAAAAAATATCTACACCGACAAATCCACCTAAAAAGGATTTCGGAAATGCATGAAAAAATACAACGCTGAGAACTGCTAGAGCCCTAATGCCATTAATGTAATTTTTATAGATTAATTGATGAGTCACAATAGAAACAAATAGATTATTGGGGCAAAAAGAATCATCATAAACTCTTTAACCGGTGTGGCGCCTATATCTGATTAAACGATTCACCAAATAAGTGAAATACAGGAAGATAGTATCAAACAAAACCCCTCAAGCATGCCTAGACATCAAAAAGGAACGTTCGAGTTAGGGGGTGAATTAGGCTTTTGAAATGGCTGCGTAAATCCAAGCGCCAGATTATCAAACTTCGTAAACTCACCTTGCCAACATAACTTCACGGGGCCAATAGGTCCATTACGTTGTTTACCAATAATGATCTCGGCAATACCAACAGCGTCAGTTTCAGGATGATAAACTTCATCACGATAAATAAATAAAATGACATCCGCATCTTGCTCAATCGCTCCAGACTCTCGTAAATCAGACATCATCGGGCGCTTGTTTTCACGGCTCTCTAAACTGCGATTCAGTTGAGAGAGAGCAATTACGGGGCATTGCATTTCTTTGGCCAAGGACTTTAAAGAGCGAGAAATTTCAGAAATCTCGTTCGTACGATTTTCATTCGAATTTGTTCCTCGACCAGACATGAGCTGTAAGTAATCAATGACAATCAATCCAACATTGCCGTATTTCCTAGCCATCCGCCTTGCTCTAGAGCGCAATTCTAAAGAGTTCAACGACCCGGTCTCATCAATCAACATCGGTGCTTTACTGAGATACCCAATCGATTGAATCACCCTTGGCCACTCTTCATCCGATAAACGCCCAGTTCGCAGTCGACCTTGATTGACTCGCCCCACCGACCCCAGCATTCTTGAGGCTAACTGAGTAGCAGACATTTCCATCGAGAAAATCAGAACCGGCAACCCCTCTTTAATCGCTACATGCTCCGCAATATTCATGGCAAAAGATGTCTTGCCCATACTCGGCCGACCCGCCACAATCACTAAATCGCCTTTTTGTAAACCACTCGTCATCTTGTCTAACTCAATAAAGCCTGTGGCAACACCTGTAATTTCATTTGAACCACCGCGATCGAACAACTCCTGGATGCGATTGACCGTTTCTTTCATGAGCGGTTCAATTTCAAAAAATTCATTTTGACGCCCACCCTCACCAACCGCTAAGATACGAGCCTCTGCCTCATCTAAAATATTACGGACGCCTTTTTCTGGAAAAAAAGCATCATTCGCAATGTTGTCTGCTGTTTGAATCAGGCGGCGCAAAATACTGCGGTCACTAATGATTTGAGCGTAACCACGAACGTTGGCAGAACTCGGCGTATTCGAGGCTAATTGATTGAGATACGAAATTCCGTAATTTTCTGAAAGGCCAAATGACTTTAACTCTTCATGAATCGTTAAGACGTCCGCTGGCTTATTCTCATTAATGAGTTTAGAAATACATTGAAAAATAATCCCATGCTCAGAGCGATAAAAGTCAATCTCCCGAAGAATAGGAGCGACATAATCAAGGGATGTATTGTCTAATAGGAGAGCCCCCAACACCGACTGCTCAGCCTCCACAGAATGTGGCGGTACCTTTAAACCTTGCACAGCCCGATCCTCTTCTCCTGTTGGAGTAATTAATCGGAGCGGGCCTGCTTCAGGCATAAAGGGACTCTTTTTCGTAGTGAATGAAAACGATTAAACAGCTTCGCCGATCACCTTCACAACCACCTCAGAAACGACATCTGTGTGAATCGCAATAGCAACTGGATACTCACCAACAGCTTTTAATGGGCCATTAGGCAAACGTACTGCACCTTTTTCAATCGTAAAGCCTTTTGCAACTAATTGCTCAGCAATATCATGATTGGTGACAGACCCAAACAAACGTCCATCAACACCCGCCTTTTGACGAATTTCAACCACAGTACCCTGCATTTTTTCACCAATTGCTTGGCTAGCAGCTAACTTTTCAGCAGCAATTTTTTCTAATTCGGAACGGCGTGCTTCAAACTCTGCAATCGCAGTATCTGTAGCACGACGAGCCATGCGTTGTGGAATTAAAAAATTACGCGCAAAACCATCTTTAACGCGAACAACATCGCCTAAATTTCCTAAATTGGCTACTTTTTCAAGAAGAATGACTTGCATGAATATATCTCCAATTAGTGTTTATGTTGATCAGTGAATGGCAAAAATGCTAAAAAACGAGCACGCTTAATTGCCGTATCTAATTGACGCTGATACTTGGCTTTAGTCCCCGTCAAACGCGCTGGAGTAATTTTGCCGTTCTCACCAATAAAATCTTTTAATGTGTCAATATCTTTGTAATCAATCTCTTTAACGTTGCCAACTGTAAAACGGCAAAAACGCTTACGTTTAAATAGCGGATTTTGAGCCGGCTTCTTTTTGAGATCTACATTTTTTTTACCAAATGCCATATAAGTTCCTTTAAATAGAAATATGTGTAATGTGAAAGACTAGCGCCTTTTGACGAGTGGATCGGTGAGCCATAAATCCCTGAAAATTCCTTAACTGCCCTATCTCCATTTGATGCAAGGTATTTACCTCTTGTCCAATGGCGATTGCCAAGATTTGTATTTGTACTTTTCGTTCAGTTCCTGCCTCAAAAACTGTTCCAGAATAATCTAGTTGACATTCTAGAACTGCCTGTCCAGCAGGGGTATATCGAATCGTATCTTTATTTACTAATCTTGCCGTCAGTCGAAACTCATTGATTGGCTGACCCAATTCAGTCATTAAGCGGCTGGAGCCTCCACTTGTTGATTTTTACGGGACTCTTCTCTTTGAACTTCTTTCATCATGATCGAAGGCTCTGTCTCAGCTTTTTTCATTTGAATAATTAAGTGACGCAATACGGCATCATTAAATTTAAATGCATGCTCAAGCTCAGAAAGCGTTGGCTGATCACATTCAATATTCATGCATACGTAATGAGCTTTGGCCAATTTGTTAATCAGGTAAGCCATCTGGCGACGACCCCAATCTTCAATTCGATGAACTTTTCCGTTAGCCGCCGTTAATACAGCTTTATAACGATCAATCATCGCAGGCACTTGCTCGCTTTGGTCCGGATGGACGATAAAAACGATTTCGTAATGACGCATCAAACACTCCTTATGGTTGTAGCTACCTGGGCGTCAGTTCTCTGTTTAAGAACAGTCAGTGTAGCAAGGGTGAAAATTAAAAATTTGCAAATCCGCAAATTAGCCCTCTATTCTAGCAACATCCTGACTTTAATCCAAGCCATTTATACATTTAAGACACAATCACTATAAAAAACTTGCACTTAGTGAATGACTGTATATAATAACAGTGTGTATATACATTCAGGTGGAAATTTATTATGAATCAGCCCTTACCGAAGTTAACCGCTCGTCAAGAAGAAATCCTGCAACTTGTCCATGACTCTATTTCAGAAAATGGAGCCCCACCTACGCGTTCAGAAATAGCCCAAAAACTTGGCTTTGCATCCGCCAATGCCGCAGAAGAACACCTGAAGGCTTTAGCCAAAAAAGGCTATTTGGAATTAAGCCCAGGAACATCGCGCGGAATTCGCATTCGTGAATCCATCCGTCAAACGTCTAAACAGTTAAGTCTGCCGTCTCAAATGCTAGCCCAACTCACACTACCGTTAATCGGACGCGTAGCTGCGGGCGCCCCCATCATGGCAATCGAACATATAGAACAACAAATCCCTGTCGATCCGAATTTATTTAAAAATGGTGCTGATTACCTGCTCAAAGTAAAAGGATTGAGCATGCGGGATGCAGGGATATTGGATGGTGACTACTTGGCGGTCAAAAAAGCCTCCGAAGCTCACAATGGGGATATTGTGGTTGCCAGAATTGATGATGAGGTCACTGTAAAAAGATGGCTGAAGGTAAAAACTAGCTCAGGTGTTCAGATTCAACTTATCGCTGAAAATCCTGACTTCGAGCCTATTATTATTAATGATAATCACCTCGACTTTTCGATTGAAGGATTAGCTGTAGGTCTTATACGCCCTAATGGGCTATAAAAAAACTGGGTATCACCCGGTTTTCTAATAATAAAGTCGTTTTCACCAGTTACTGGCTCCATAAAAGTCCGTGGTGCGGGTGCATCTTTGCCTATCATCTTAATCTCGGCGTTGTTAGGATTGATGCCCGCATCATTCAAACGACGAACCACATCGTTACCCAATGAATCACTTGCTGACTTGATCACTTGAGCGGTTATATTCTTTAGCCGTCGCAGTGTCAAACCCAGTCCTTCTTGCGTCAAATGATTTAACCACTTTTTTTAAAAACATCATGACGTATTAAAAGCTATCGCTTCTCCTGCTTCATGATTTCTTTTTCATCCTGCCATTCGTAAACAGCTGTATCGGTATTCAGTAACCGCAAAGTAAGGTTGTAATAAACTTCCTTCATCTTTTTATCCGATTGGGGAATATTTGTGATCTCACCCTCTAAAAGGTACTTTGCCCCCTCAAAATTACCAATCTTTGTTGATGTGTTTTTGTTATACATCCCAGAATTTTGTCTCGCAATTTCACCGGTAATGTTTGTCATGCCATCAGCTCTTGCGGCAAATTGAACTTGACCACTTTTTAATAGCTGTGTCTCAATTTTGCTAGTAATCAAGGCAGTATCAATATATTGATCCGTTTTATTCTTAACAGGTGCAACTGTAATGAGTGGTGGTGTGGGAGCATTCATCACAATGCGTGTTTGCAACAAAGAGCGCGTCATTGACTCAGCTAACATTTGCAAATCTGAAATCCCATAGTTCGTGGAGCGGGCTTGAACGCGGGTTGGATCCACATAGGCCACTTTAGGCTCTGATGCACAACCAAATAAAAGAATACTGGCAACACTCACAGCGGCTATTTTAAAAAAACGATCACAAATTTGCATAAATTACCTCTATTGTATTAATACGAGTCAAGTTGAATTTTAAATTCTGTTGCTTCAATTGTAGGAGCAACTCCTTCAATCACGGCAGTTCTACCATCTGGGATGACAAGAGGCTTCCATGCTTCATCTGCCCATACCTGCTCACCTTGAGGTCCTAACCACTGAAAGCGATACTGAACCGGCTTCGCATTACCCTTATTTTTAATCGTGGCCTGGGCAATTAATAAACCGTTGCGATCAAAACTTTTTAAATCCTCAATTTTGATATCACTAGTCTTACCCATTCGAAACGTATGCTGATCAATAAAAGATGAACAAGCAGTCAGTAAAAGCATCGAAACAACTAAAAATAGTCGTGTTTTGAAGGTTTTTCTCATTTTGGTCATCATCTCATTTATATTCAAAAAGTTTCTACTGGAGAATCTATTATATTAACGTGTTGGTGCGATGTTAGGTTGACTTGGTGACAGATTTAAAGGCGTGGTCATATTTTTTACCACGGAAAAGATAGGCTGCCCCAGATTGAGGGCTCCCGATCCAACATCGCTGGTGGCCATCACTGTTGCGCGATCTCGAAAAACCCGCACATAAACAACCGTTTTATCCCCATTAAACGCAATTTGACGCCCAACCAAAGATCCAGTTTGAGTGCGCACCAAAATGCCTCTAACACCATTTGGAATTTGTGCTCTAGCCAAATAAATATTCGCCGGTAAATTGGTCCAATGTCTGACATCCGCCGTACTGATTTCCGACATCGTAATGCCCGTAATAAGTCCTGCAATCGCACCTAAAGTGGCTTGATTGGAATTATTGGGTTGGTTACCTTGGACCGCCTGTTGTGTCCCCACTTGAGCTAAGACTTGGGTAATCGCCCGACTGGCAGCACGTAACATATACCTTGGCATCTCATCCCTCAAATCACGGCGCGCCATGCTATCCACATTCGTGACCATATTTAGATTGATTAACTGCCCATCGACTGCAAGCTGACCCGGGTTAAAGCGCTCAGTATTCGTTGCAATATAAGGATAAGATACTGTAGCAAAGCGCAACTGACCATTAACAGGGATAGGTAGATTCACTTTAAAGTTATCCATTAACGGTAAGAAACCCGTCTCAACAATCACCAAGGTGTCCGTGGTACCTGAGGCAGAAGAATTGACGGGTAAATTGATATTGGCATCTAAATTTTTCAAACCATCCTGTAAAAATGGTAAATCAGGCCTTAACTCAATAGCTAATCGATAACCTGGAGCCGCTAAAGAAGGTTCACGTAATTTTTCAAAAATAAAACCTGCCAAATAATGAGCTGAGGCACTTTGATATGAATTTTTTAAATTCAAGGTCTCAGGATCCGATAAGGTATTCACTGGATAGCCACTAATCACTGGATTGCCTTGCATAAATCGATTATCAATCGATCCTTGCATACCTTTAACACCCTTATTTTTTTCTTCTGCAATCGCGCGATATTTGAGTTCATTGAAGCTCGCCAAGTCCTGTTCGCGCTTGACCATCTTCATCACTTCTACCCGTGCATTATTCCAATCTCCTAACATCAGATGATTTAAAGTAATCGAGTATGCCAACTGAGACCCTTCATAAGCTTTCATTTCATAATCTTTGCCAATACCCTCTGAAAGTAAATATCCGCCCAAATTAGAAAGAGACGATTTTAGAGTGGCTCTTTTCATCTCACTCTGACGCAAAATTTCATCAGCGGACAAAAATTGCCGAGTACTGTCACTAATGCGTGCAGTTCCCATCAAACGTAAAATACTGCCCTGCTCTAGGTTATAAACATTATTCTTTGATGGGATTGCTTGATCTATGCCCGCATAGGCTGCCGGCAAATTACCCATCGCAAATACTTGATGAGCTTGGTTCACTTTCATTTGTTGAGAAACACAAGCACTCACACAAAATAAGATTAATAAGCTAAACCAAGTGATTGATGAACGCTTCAGAAGTGCTTTCATAAAGTTGAATAAAGAGGAATCGTGTCGTTATAGTCCTTAAATGTAACACTTTTGAGTCGAATATAGCATCCAAACCCCCATCAATGTCTTTAATCGCTTAAAATATGCTCTACCATGAATGCGCCTCGTTCGATTTTTTCGATTCCCTCTGCACCACACCTGAATTCTTACCCAAAATACTGGGCAGAATGTTTTGGTCGCGCGCCTTTTTTACCGTTGTCTCGGCAAGAAATGGACGTACTTGGATGGGATACCTGCGATATTATTTTGGTGACTGGCGATGCCTATGTAGATCACCCAAGTTTTGGTATGGCCATCATTGGTCGACTTCTTGAGTCACAAGGTTTTCGTGTCGGTATTATTGCCCAACCCGATTGGCAATCAGCAGATCCCTACAAGGCACTGGGGCAACCAAACCTCTATTTTGGTGTGACTGCTGGCAATATGGATTCCATGATTAATGGCTACACAGCAGATCGAAAAATCCGCAAGGATGACGCTTACACGGCAGGTGGTATGAGTGGTAAGCGACCTGATCGTTGCTCTTTAGTCTATGCGCAACGCTGTAAAGAAGCTTATCCAGAAACTCCTATCGTGATGGGTGGTATCGAGGCTTCACTGCGGCGTATTGCACATTATGATTACTGGCAAGATAAAGTAAGGCGCTCCATTTTGGTCGATGCAAAAGCTGATATTCTGCTCTATGGGAACGCAGAGCGAGCGCTGGTTGAAATCACACATCGTTTAGCACGCGGTGAAAAAGTGCAAGACATCACCGATGTTCGCGGTACTGCATTTATCCGCCGTACCTCCGCAAAGAATTTTATCGAAATCGATTCAACGCAAATCGATGAACCTGGCAAAATCGACCCGCCAATCAACCCCTACCTCATGCCGGATGAGCAAGCTGAAGCCCAAGGACAAACTTGCGCTAAATCATCTCCTGAGGCAACCGAAGTTGCGGTGAAAGAGCAACCCATACAAATTCATTTATCACCGAAACAAAAATTACATCGAGACTTAACGGTTATTCGTTTACCAAGCTATGAGGCTGTCAAACGTGACCAAGTCCTTTATGCCCATGCCAATCGAATTTTGCATTTGGAAACCAACCCTGGCAATGCTAGGGCTCTTGTACAACAGCATGGTGAAGGCGCTTCTATCAGAGATGTATGGCTCAATGCCCCACCAATCCCCCTCACCACCGAAGAAATGGATTTTGTTTTCGATCAACCCTATGCTAGAGCTCCTCATCCTAGTTATGGTGACGCCAAAATACCCGCTTGGGAAATGATTCGTTTTTCAGTCAACATTATGCGTGGCTGTTTTGGTGGATGTACGTTTTGCTCGATTACTGAACATGAAGGTCGTATCATTCAAAATCGATCGTCCGATTCCATCATTCGTGAAATCGAAGATATCCGCGATAAAGTGCCTGGCTTTACAGGAATCATTTCTGATTTAGGTGGTCCAACTGCAAATATGTATCGGATTGCCTGCAAATCAAAAGAAATCGAAGCTCACTGCCGCAAACCTTCTTGTGTTTATCCTGATGTTTGCCCGAACCTCAATACGGACCATACTCCATTGATTCAGCTGTACCGTCGTGCGCGAGCAATCAAAGGCGTTAAAAAGATTTTAATTAGCTCTGGACTTAGATATGACCTAGCAATTAAAGCACCCGCCTATATTAAAGAGTTAGTGACCCACCATGTTGGCGGTTATCTCAAAATAGCACCAGAACATACTGAGGGTGGACCATTATCGAAAATGATGAAACCTGGCATTGGGAGCTACGATAAATTCAAAGAGTTATTTGATCGTTTCTCTAAAGAGGCTGGCAAAGAACAATACTTAATTCCTTACTTTATTGCCGCCCACCCGGGTACAAGTGATGAAGATATGATGCACTTAGCTTTGTGGCTGAAATCAAATGGCTTTCGTGCGGATCAAGTACAAACTTTTTATCCTTCACCTATGGCCACCGCCACAGCGATGTATCACACAAATAAAAATCCTCTTCGTAAAGTCACACGCGAAAGTGAAACTGTCGACATTGTTCGCGGTGAAAAACGTCGTCGCTTACATAAGGCATTTTTACGTTATCACGATTCCAACAATTGGCCTTTATTGCGTGAAGCATTAAAAAATATGGGGCGTGCCGACTTAATCGGTAATGGTAAACAGCATTTAATTCCGAGTTATCAACCGCGCATCGATGGCAGCTACCAAAGTGCACGCCGTAAAAATTCGACCCCAATGTCAAATGCCAATCCTGCAATCAAGTCTAGAGTTTCTGTTAAGACTGTCAATAATCCTCGCGACTTTACAATTCCTGAAACGACTCCTCATTCTAAGCCAAGAACTTCAAAAGGAAGTATTTTGACGCAACATACTGGACTCCCTCCTCGAGCATCCACAAGATTTTCTTCTAAAAAGAGTAAGGTCTAGTCATTTTTATGTGGGAAGTGATTCTTCGGTATTGTTCCTTATATCCCAATGAGTCTGAATCCTTATTAGAAAAAACTGCTTTTCTAGAGAACCTTCAACATCCTTTTCCACGTGATCTTTTACCCGGTCATATAACGGCAAGTGGTATTGTGATTCAAGATCAAGCCATGTTACTCATTAAGCATCGTTATATTGGTGAATGGTTTCAGCCAGGCGGGCATGTTGATGCGGCAGAAGAACCGCTCGATGCCGCTATTCGAGAAGTCGCGGAAGAAACTGGCTGGCAAACCACACCACCTGGTTTGTATGACCAAACACTTCCCATCGATATCGATGTTCATTTGATTCCAGCCAATCCAAAGAAAAATGAACCGCAACATCTTCATATTGATTTTGCCTATTTATTGGATCCAATCCATCACGGTATCGCTACCGATCCTGAAGCCGTCATGTGGGCAAAGCTCACTGACTGTGACGCCCCACGTTTGGCGAGATGCGTCAAAAAATATATGGCTCTAATTAGCGCCCAATAGACCACTAGCGCCAACAGTTGCACCAAAAGCCAGTAACCATAAAATATGGATGCGTGTTGTCCAAACTAAGATGAGTGTAATTAACACCACTAGCCAAATTTGCCAATTATGCTCAAGCACAAAGTCGCCACGCACAATCACCCAACTTGACACTAGCATCGACCCAATAACAACAGGTGCTAAACCTTGTTTAAAAGCAATGACACCTTTTTTTTCACTATTTTTCTGTACCCAGCGGGTGGCGGTGTACGTCAAAATGCAAGAGGGCGTTAAAGCACATAACAAACACATCACAAAACCGATCAAAGCATAGATGTAGTGCGATTGCCCAATTGGCGTTGCATTAATTCCAAAATTCCAACCCATCATAGCCATCATCAAGGCATTTGGCCCAGGAGATGCTTGAGCAAGCGAAATTCCAGAAGAAAACTGGGCCTCAGTCAGCCAACCATGCTCATTGATAAAGAATCGATGAAATTCAGGGATGAGTGCAATCGCTCCACCGATCGCAAAAAACGACATCGTGGAAAATTGCAAAGCAACAGTCAACCAATCAGAAATATCAATGGTCATGACTGAGCAGCTCTCTGATGTTGGCGAATGATGCACCAATACGTTAAGAGGCAAGAGGATGTTCCCATCACCATGAGCACTGGAATTAAAGGGAATTTAAAGACTGCCAACAATATAAAAGTGATGAGCGAAAAAATTAATGCGAGGAAGAAACTTAAAGGATGAGTTCGTAAGCTACTGGCCATTTTAAGAGATGTGCCCGCAATCAATCCTGCAGAAACCGCACCCATGCCATGCAAGGCGGAAGCGATGGCAGGATAGTCGCGAAACTGCTCAAAAAAGATAGCGACTAAGATTAATAAGAGTGCCGGAAAAGTAAAGACTCCTAAAACGGCAACGAATGAACCCATCGCGCCAAAAGATCTTGAACCTAGCATCACTAATAAATTAACAATATTGGGACCAGGTAAAACTTGTGCAACAGCCCACTCCTCGAGGAAAATTTGTTCAGTAAACCATTGACGCTCCTCCACCAGTACACGGCGGGCCACAGGGAATACTCCACCAAAACCCTGCAAGGCAAGCCAAGTCATCGCCCAAAAAAGCTCTCCGAGAGATTTTGGGCTTTCTGGGCCCGATGCTAGTTTTTGTTCCATAATCAAGTTTTTAACGAATCAACTAAGAGAATACATTAAGATAATATGAGAGCACTAATAATACTTACTCTTTTAACATTTTTATCTATCGAACATCCTATGGCGCATACTCCAGCATCCCCGATTGTCAAATCCGAATTAGCCCCCACGGGAAAAATTCGTGCTTCCATTAATGTGGGAAACCCTATTTTGGCTAAGCGTGATGATGAACATTCAAAGCCCTACGGTGTCTCTATCGATTTAGCAACGAATTTAGCCCAGGAATTAGGACTTGAACTTGAACTCGTAGTTTTTGACTCTGCCGGCAAGTCGGTAGATGCCGTCACCAATAAAAAAGCAGATTTTGGATTTTTTGCTATAGATCCGGTACGTGGCAAAGAAATCACTTTCACAAATGCCTATATCGTTATCGAGGGCGCTTATGTGGTTCCAAATAACTCGTCTATCCAAACCAATGATGAAGTCGATCAAACAAAAAATCGTATTGTGGTCGGCAAGGGCAGTGCTTATGATCTTTACCTCACACGAGAGATTAAACACGCACAAATCGTGCACGCACCAACCTCACCAAAAGTCGTTGAGTTTTTTGTCAATGGCGGCTATGAAGTGGGTGCAGGAGTTAAACAACAGCTCGAGATGGATCTCAAAACGTATCCGACAATCCGTTTATTACCCGGTCGCTTTATGGAAATTAATCAATCGATGGGTGTCAATAAAGATGTTAGTGAAGCCACCAAAGCCTACCTAAAGGACTACGTAGAGCGAATGAAAGCCTCGGGCTTTGTCGCAGAAGCTTTAGCAAGGCACCACATCCAAGGAGCGGCTGTAGCGCCAGCTGGCAAATAAGTTGTACTGATTTAGCAGTACCGTTTAATACAGGTAATTATCTAAAAGATGTAAGACAAAAAAATCTTTGGCCATTTCTACCTGCTTTGGATTATTAAAAAACCCGCTTTTGGCATATGTAATCCATTGTTTTTCTTCACTCCGAAATGTTTCTAGCAAATTTTTTTGATGAATTAGATTGGGGTCTTTGACGAAGGCATAAAAGTCTACTGGACAGTTAATCCTTTTAGCATATTTTAAGAGGCGTTCATGGTGGGCTTGATTCGTACCCCACTGCCCAAAAATAGCAGCGCTAATCCTCAGGTCCGTTGCAACCACCTCTAACCCATAGGCCGTTCCCATAGATAAACCAAAATAGCCGATATGACGTGCATCAACCTCAGTAAGTTCACATAAGGCATCAATGGTTAATTTCCAATCCATCACCATGGGTGTAATTGTTTCTTCTCCATCTCTCCATGCTTGATCAAACTCATGTTTCATCATGCTTTGCTCAACGGTACCCACCCTGCGATCGCCATGCATCGGACCATCTATGGCAGCAACAACAAAACCATATTTACCACACATCAAGTGCATAAAATCCATTAAATCTGGGGAGTGACGATCCTCATCCTCTTGATGTCCTAAAAGCAGTAATGGGCGAACTCCTGACGATGCTCTTGAATGCCAAACTGTGCCAAAGAAATCTTTTTTCTCAGGTTCATTATGAATCGTAAATTCCCTTGCAATGATGCGGGGTTTTAAGGAATAAACTATAGGGGCAGATATCGTATGGAATGACATTTGTTAATGTTAACCAATTAGTCAATGTAAAGTGAATTTTTAATTCATAAATAATATCAATCAAAATAAAAAATATTGATGATGAAAAAACCGATTATTAAAAATCCTGTGGCAAAAAATCTTGCAAAACTGAACAAGAAAGCTGGAGCTCACGGGAAAACAGAAAAGGCACAACGTCGTGGCGCTTCAGTAGCTCTTAAAAATAAACTGCTAGATGAGTTATCTGAAAAAAAATAAATCTAAAAAGACGATCCCAGTTAATTAAGAAACTCCAATTGTTCTTGTGGTGAAGTTCTACCTAAAATAAAGGTTCATCACGCCAATCAAAAAGCTCACCCTGACACGCCAGAGCAGGATTTTTTTGAAAAGGTTGCAAAATCATCTGATCAAAGGTGTCTGACTTTTCCCACCACTGTGATGGTGTAATCTCAACGAACCAACATCGAAGAATATCTTCAAAGTGAAATTGCATATTTGGAGGATACCTAACTAGTAATTGAACAGATTCTTTTTTCGCGGGAAAAACAGCTCTAATAGAAAACATTCAGTATAGAATATGATTATATAAATCTCTAAGGTATCCTATGTCAGATCATCACACCCCTACCGATTGGAAACATGAT
Organism: uncultured beta proteobacterium; assembly: GCA_903875135.1. Lineage (GTDB taxonomy): Bacteria > Pseudomonadota > Gammaproteobacteria > Burkholderiales > Burkholderiaceae > Polynucleobacter. Next base: position 94,122 of record CAIQUZ010000113.1, read on the forward strand.
GGTGTGAGGGTCGTTCCTGGCAACCAGCTTGACACTAACACGCCGCAAACGCCTGGCATGAATCGTGCGGCCGCAATCAACTTTGCACGTGTCGGCGCACAAAAATTGTGGGCAGGAACGGTAACGATTCACGCTAATGCGAAAACTGGAGCTCATCACCACGGAGCTTTAGAAAGTGTTATTTATGTCATCAAAGGTAAAGCCAGAATGCGCTGGGGTGATCATCTAGAATTTACTGCTGAAGCTGGCCCAGGTGACTTTATTTATGTACCACCTTTTGTTCCCCATCAAGAAATTAATGCAAGCCCAAATGAAGCGCTGGAGTGTGTTTTAGTGCGCAGTGACAATGAAGCCATTGTCATGAATCTTGACATTGAACCTGTAGAACATCCTGAAAATGTCTTTTGGATTGATCCGATCCACAAAGACCCTAAAGAATAAATTTAGTCTAAAAGTTCAGGTTTATTTTTTCTAAGCCAA
>CAIQUZ010000114.1 GCA_903875135.1 uncultured beta proteobacterium
ACGGATTTCAAGGGCTTCAATTCCTTTTTGGGTCAGTGTCGTATTAAAAGCCCTAAATTTAAAAATACGCTCTAATTCTGAAAGCGAAGAAGCATCTTCGTCTACGCAAAGAATTCTGATACTTTCTGGGCGTATACGAGGAATCGAGCTATTTTTCTCTGAGTATTCGGTTTCAGACATGGCGCTTGTATAAATAAATGATGGTATTTGATTACAAACATATATTAATACATTCATGTGAAAAATGAAGATTGTTGACTGTTAAACGTAAAAAAAAATGACGGCATAGGAACTTCTTTGCAGCAAAATCATGCCACTCTTGTCAAACAATTAAAGAAAGCTCCGAATCGATCCCCCGATGTCGACTTACTTTATGCGTTTGTATCTATTAGATGTCCTACATTACCCATTTGACTTGCCATCAATACACTCATTCCTTTTAAGACATCCTGCAATTGAATGGAATTCATTGGCAAGCCTTGAGATAAAAGTAAGTCATTAAAGCTATTTTTCAGTTGTGTGACAGTCAAAGCATCACTAGAACCTGAAGAGTCTAAAGAGGCGGTAATACTGATGAGCACATCTTGAAGATAATTATTTGAATCGGTATGGCTAAAAGACTGGTAAGTAGCCCCCAAAAAATGACTACTTATTTGGGAGTAGGAGACGTTTTGCATAGATTGGTCTATATTTTGGATGAGATCTGCGATAAAAACATCCGTGGCTTGCTGGGAAGTCAGCGATGAAGTGTTTAAAAAAGAGGCATTATAAGCAGGAACGTGTAAGAGATTTTCCATCACGATATAAAATGACTTCGTGAGATGATTCAACTTGTTCAGGGTATTATTGGCCAAATTAGCAGATAAGTGAGATCCAAAATCACTAACAAAAGAGCTACTACCAACTCGAGAACTAGAGCTTGCTGTTGTACCACCTAACATGGCTGGATTGTACAAAAGAGGTAGATTAAGGTGTGATATGTTATTCATAGCTATCTTATTTGTAAGACAAACACTGTATAAAGTGTAAGTATTATAAATATATAAGCTTTGAGCAACAAAAAACAGCATATAAAGAAAAATTATTACATATTATTTTTATTATCTTTATAAGAAAAAGACTATTTAAAAGTTATGAAATATATAATAAATTGGCCACAATAATGGCATTGGAAAAGTTACAACGAGAAATTTAATCTAAGAAGAGGTATTAGATTTTAGAATAATTATTACAACTTACATTACTATTAACGGACAATTTATTGAAAACTTTAGGCTTTATTAAAAATAATTTCTAGTTCCTGGACAAAACCGATTAAAAATTTGATTCCAAGCTGATTTGGTACGAATGATATCTCTTGGTTTACTGGATTCCAACATTAAAGTCCCATTGGCCATCACTTGTAAAAAGTAATTGTTAGGCCCCCACCAAGTGCCTGCATGTTGGACATAACCTACTAATACGGTACTTGGGACCCAGGTATTTAATTTAAGTTCTTTGACGTTCGTATCAAAAATATATTGTGTAATCGTGGTGTTGACTGCATTGTTCAGGTTATTAACTTCGGCATTTGAGATCTCTGGAGGGGCCGCAACTTTAACCTCCGTAATTGAGGCTTTGCGGTAGATACATTCTTTAGGGTTATAAACATACCAAAAAGTATCGCCTGAACCACCTTCATCCAAGCCCTCTGTATAGTTGATAATTTTAGCAACTGTATCAATTTGTTGACTACGTCTAAATTGATCAATTTCCGATTCGCTCTCAGCTGCAAAACATAAACTTGAACAACAAAATATGATGAGGGTAAAAGTCGGGGAAAAGGTGAAAAAAGTCTTCATGCATCAATTATAAAAAGAATACTTATCCTCTAAAGTAGAAACACATACAAAAAATGTCTTTTGTTCAGAGCTTTAGCAATTAAGCCTTAGTATTAATAATCGTGCCAACATTACCCATCTGTTTGACAGGTGCTTGAGAGGGAGTATCTTTAATTCCATCACCATTTTCAGGACGCGCTGAACTTGAATTTGGAATCGAACTCACCGGATGCGGCCTGCTAGCCGCATATGCACTCGTTTTAGATAAATACATTTAATATTTCCAATAAAGTAATTAATGAGATGCTAGCAAAATTCATATTAAATTACAATTGATATTTAAAGAATATTCTCAGCTTCTAAAAGTTGACTTAACTTGAGCCAATCTTCTTCCAAAACTACCAATTCATTTTTAAAAAATTGCAATTTAGTACTAGATGCAAGAATAAAATCAGTATCTGGTGAGTTAGTTAGTTGTGCTTCAAGAGCAAGCACTTCAGTTTGTTTTTGGCTAATTTGAAGCTCTAACTTTTCAAAATTCTTCTTCAACTTTTTTTGCTCAGAAGTTAAAAATGGTTTTTTGGTATTGGAAGTAGGTAAAGATGGTGTTGGCGAAGCAGCAAGTTGAGATATTTTTTTTGCTTCTTCTCTTTGACGTTTTGCCTCATCGAGTAAAAATTGTTGGTAATCATCTAAATCTCCCTCGAAAGGATAGACACTGCCTCGAGACACCATCCAAAATTCATCACAAACAGCACGCAATAAAGCGCGATCATGACTGACTAACATAACAGTACCTTCATATTCATTAAGTGCCATAGAAAGGGCTTCGCGTGTTGCTAGATCCAAATGATTGGTTGGTTCATCTAACAGTAAAAGATTCGGTTTTTGCCAAACAATCATACACAGGACTAAACGGGCTTTTTCACCACCGCTCATGCTACCTACTTTTTGGAAGATCATATCGCCACTAAAATTGAACATACCAAGAAAGCCACGCAAATCCTGTTCGCGTGTTCCTTGACCAGATAAAGTACGATCTGCTGTAGCTCGTTTGACTAAACTGATCATATGCTCTAGTGGATTATCTTCTTCTTGCAGAATATCTAACTCTTGTTGGGCAAAGTAACCAATTTGTAAACCCTTGCCTTCCGTAAGTTCACCGGATAGTTCCTTAATGGTGCCTGCAATTGTTTTAACAAGAGTCGATTTACCTTGACCATTCGCACCTAATATACCAATACGTTGGCCAGCTAAAACAGATTTGTTCACATCACGCACAATGATGACAGGTTCAGTCGTACCATCTTGAGATGGGTAACCAAGAGCAACATTGTGTAAAACAAGCATCGGATTTGGTAAATTCGTTGGCTCTTTAAACTCAAAGGTAAAATCGGCTTCAGAAAGTAAAGGTGCGATTTTCTCCATCCGATCAAGTGCCTTGACTCGACTTTGAGCTTGTTTAGCTTTACTAGCTTTGGCTTTAAATCGAGCAATAAATTTTTGTAAATGAGCAATTTTTTCTTGTTGCTTAGAAAAAGCACTTTGCTGGAGTGCTAACTGTTCTGAACGTTGATCCTCAAAAGAGCTGTAATTACCACCGTAGCGATTGAGCAAACAGTTTTCAATATGAATCGTTACTTGAGTGATACTATCTAAAAATTCACGATCATGGCTAATCACAATCATCGTGCCATTATATTTCTTTAACCACGCCTCTAGCCAAACTAAGGCATCTAAATCTAAGTGGTTGGTTGGTTCATCGAGTAAAAGAAGCTCGGAGGGACACATTAAGGCGCGGGCTAATTGCAAACGCATTCTCCAACCACCTGAAAAACTATTGACAGGATTTTGTAATTCATTCAATTTAAATCCAAGACCTAGAATAAGTGATTGTGCTCTGGACTGTGCATCATTGGCGCCACTATCAAAATAATGCATATAAGCATGTGCGATGGCGTCACCATCCCCATTTGACTCAGCATCGTCTACCGCTTGTTTGGCTAGCATTAAAACGGTATCTCCATCGATCACAAAATCGGTAGCATTTTGGTCTGTTTCAGGCATATTTTGAGCAACTTGAGACATACGCCATTGTTTTGGTATAAAAAACTCACCTTGGTCTTCATGCAGTGAGCCATTTAAAAGAGCAAATAATGATGATTTTCCAGCGCCGTTACGACCCACTAATCCCACTTTCTCACCCGGATTGATGGTTGCGGTTGCCTGATTTAAGACAGCCTTAATGCCGCGCCGTAAAACGATGTTTTTAAGTTGAATCATGAAAATGGATAGGAAAAGAAGTAAATCGCTTGTGAAAAAAGTAAATAGGGAAATGCATCATAACGTAAATTTGTAATGAAACGTGGATATCACAAAAGGTAAATGAGGTAAGACGATTTGAAATGAGGGTGATGCAGTTTAAAATAGTAGCATCATTCCTTACTGAGAAAATCCCATATACATGCCACAAATCTGCTCGATCTCTGTTGGAAAAGTAAAAGTCATCAATGCTGAAAAAGAAAATTTACAACAGGAAATTCACTCAGCGATCCATAAACTGCCATTAAGTACCCTAAGGGCCCCAAACCCAATCAAGGTTCATCATCTGGGAATTGAGGGGGATGAACAGGCAAATCTGAAAGTACATGGTGGGATTGAGAAGGCTATTTATGTCTACCCAAAGGAGCATTATGCATTTTGGGCAGAGCGTATGGTCAAACAAAGGATGATGGATCAAGGTCAGGAACTACAACATGGTAACTTTGGTGAGAACCTAACAACAGAGGGCTTTGTTGAAACAGAGGTCTTTATCGGCGATATTTGGCAGGTGGACCAAACCGTCTTGCAAGTCACCCAATTTCGGGAGCCGTGCTTTAAATTTAATATCAAAATGAACTATAGCGGAGCAGCCAAAATCATGGTTCAAAGTGGCTATTGTGGATGGTACCTAAGAGTATTGGAACCTGGCATTATGGCGGCGGGACAGCAGATTAAGGTAAAAGCAGGCCCCAGAAAACTATCTATCGCCAATCAAAGCCTTGATTTTTATCAACGAACGGGACAGCCGGATTTAGGAATCTAAGAATCCGGGTGCTGCGAATGATAACGATTCTCGTTTATAATAAGAAATAACCCATATTCCCAACGAATTGATGAAACTTGACCAACTATCCAACAATATAACCAAGCGTGTAAAGCGTGTTGATCATGACGAGCTATTACCTGAAATTGCCCACCAGTTGGAAGAAATTGGATTTATCCCTGGTGAGCGAGTCATGGTAATGCGACGTAACTTGTTAGGGGGTGATCCTTTAATGGTTCGGGTTGGTTTATCAACATTTGCTTTACGTAAAAAAGAAGCAGCACTCATTGAAGTTGAAGATTTAAGTGATCATGACTGAGTCGACAATTCACTTTTATCCAAAAGAGCCTTTAATCGCACTTGTTGGAAATCCAAATTGTGGAAAAACATCTATATTTAATTTGCTCACAGGCGGAAATCAAAAAGTAGCTAATTATGCTGGGGTTACCGTCGAACGTAAAGAGGGTAAGCTGGTTTTAAATCAACAAGTATTAAGGATTTTAGATTTACCTGGCGTTTATAGTTTATATCCGCGATCTTTAGATGAGCATATAACGTGTAATGTTTTATTGGGACGTGCAACGGGCGAAAAGAGACCCGATTTAGTATTGTGCGTATTGGACGCCACAAATTTAAGAAGAAGCTTGCGATTGGTACTTGCCCTCAAAAGAATGGGATTGCCTTGTATCGTGGTCTTAAATATGATGGATGTTGCACAAAAACGAGGACTCAATATCAATGTTTCTCAGTTAGCAGAAGAGCTTCATTTACCTGTTGTTTCAACGATTGGTGTTGAGAGCAAAGGTGATCATGCTTTGCGTGAAAAACTAAAAGAGATCGATCTTTCAAAAAGTGGTTTAAACGAATTGGTAGACGTGACTAATCAATCACCGAGCTACCAGACGGAGGCTGATAATCAAGTTGTACAAAATATCTTAAAAAAATTAGGTTTAGATCAACAGATTGCAGATCCAATAAGTGATCAACTTGACCAGACTTTACTGCATCCAATTTTGGGGCCATTGATTTTATTTGTGGTGCTGTTCTTTATCTTCCAAGCTGTATTTACATGGGCAGCATATCCCATGGAACTCATTAAAAGTGCGACGGATGGCATCAGTCAATTGATATTAGAAAATTTCTCGGACAATTGGTTAAGAAGTTTACTTGTCTTTGGTGTTATTGCCGGTGCGGGAGGTGTACTTGTCTTCTTACCGCAAATTTTGATTCTATTTTTCTTTATTTTAATTTTGGAGGAAAGTGGGTATTTACCAAGAGCAGCTTATTTATTAGACAGAATGATGGGAAGTGTCGGACTTTCAGGACGTTCGTTCATACCGCTTCTTTCCAGTTTTGCTTGCGCAATTCCTGGCATCATGGCAACCAGAACTATTACCAATGCACGAGATCGGCTAGTTACTATTTTGATTGCTCCCCTGATGACTTGTTCAGCAAGATTGCCTGTCTATGCATTATTAATCGGGGCATTCATACCATCAAGAGAGTTATCTATCGGGATAGATTTACAGGGGTTAGTACTATTTTCTTTATATTTATCAGGTATTGTTGGCGCCATGATTGTTGCGTGGGTGCTAAAAAAAATGGCTAACTCAAAAACATCATTTCATCCGTTGATGATGGAGCTACCAAGTTACCATTTTCCGAGTCTGAAAAATGTGGCTATTGGTCTATGGCAACGAATGTTTATTTTCTTACACAGAGTGGGCGGCACGATTCTATTTTTAACCATAGCATTATGGTTTTTAGCTAGTTTTCCTCATCCTCCAACGGGAGCAGAGGGCCCGGCCATTGAGTATAGTTTTGCTGGAATGCTGGGTAAATTATTAGCTACTATTTTGTCACCCATTGGATTTAATTGGGAAATTAGTATTGCATTGGTACCAGGTATGGCAGCAAGGGAAGTGGTTGTCAGCTCACTAGGGACTGTCTATGCGTTAGCAGGTCAAGCAGGAGATACTGCTGAGGCTCTGACGCCGTTAATACAACACAGTTGGTCTTTAGCCACTGCCTTATCACTACTCGCATGGTTTGTCTTTGCGCCGCAGTGTTTATCTACGATTGCTGCTGTCAAACGAGAAACCGGCGGATATAAAATACCTGCCATCATGCTGACCTACCTATTTCTACTTGCTTATCTAGCTTCCTACATCACCTACCATGTGGCGTTAAGTCTTGGGTGGGGTTAATCACCCGTTGCCACAGGATTGTTGGAATGATTACACCATTGGCTCCAACTACCTGCATACAGCTTTGAGCCCTTGAGTCCGGCCAATTCCATTGCAAAAAGATTGTTACAGGCAGTGACGCCGGAGCCGCACTGATGAACGATCAGTTCTGGTGCTAAGTTGAGACTATGCCATTCCTTGCGAAGTTCATTGGGGGATTTAAACAACGCGTCTGAATTAAGATTCATTTTATACAGTCGGTTTATTGCACCAGGAATATGTCCTGCAACAGGATCAAGGGGTTCAATGTCACCACGAAATCTTTCAGGCGCGCGTGCATCAATGATATGAAAAATGGGATTACTCAGATTATCTTGGACATCTTGCATCTCAATTAAATTTGTATAGCCAACCACATTAGCCTCTAATTTTAGGGGTGAAGGTTGATTATCACCAAGCTCTACAGGATTTCCAAGGGAAGTCCAAGTGTGAAATCCACCATCTAAAATTTGAACGTTTTTATGACCAGTGGCAGTCAACATCCACCACATTCTGGCAGAGTAAGTATTTTCTAGATCGTCATAGATCACAATTTTAGAATCCGAAGAAATTCCGAGCTGTGACCTTGTGTTCGCCCAGGACTCAGGAGTAGGTAACGGGTGCCTACCTAATTGAGGGTTTTCGGGGCAAGACAAATCTCTTTCTAAATCAACATAGTGAGCACCAGGAATATGACCTTCTAAGTACTGTTCTTTACCTATATGGGATTTGGCAAGATTAAACCGGCAGTCAAAAGTGAGAACCTTGGAATCTTGATGCTGTAAAAGAAGGCGCAATTCTTTGTTGTTAATCAGTAAGTTAGTTGTATTCATTGGTTGGTTAAGTTAGATTTAAAAAAGAATCGTTAAACTTATAATGATTCAATCTATCATGTTATCAAAGAAGGTAGTCACAATATGAAGCTGCGCACACCGGTCTTTTTTCTCATTTGTTTATTTTCTAACTTTTCTATGGCTATTGAAGAACCATCCTATACAGTGATTGATCAAGAAACCCCTTTTGAGATTCGGCAATACGAGCCGATGATGATTGCGGAGGTGATGGTGGAGGGAAGTAGAGATGAAGCATCCAATAAGGGATTTCGACTGATTGCGGATTTTATTTTTGGCAATAATGAAGCGAGTAATAAGGAATCGCAAAAGATTGCCATGACAGCGCCAGTAACGATTGAACCACAAAAAATTGCGATGACCGTCCCAGTCACGATCGATCAAGCCTCTGATAAAGGATGGCGGGTACAGTTTGTGATGCCCAAACAATACACCATGGACACCTTACCTAAACCTAAAAACCCACTAGTCAATATCAAAGAGTTACCAGGTAAGCGTTACGCTGTTATCAAGTTCTCTGGATTAAACAATCCTGAAAAAATAGAAAATAATACGAAGCTATTAAGAGATTGGGTGGATGTAAAGCATTTGCAAGGGCTTGGCCAACCCCAATTGGCAAGATATAACCCGCCATGGACTTTGCCACCTTGGCGCAGAAATGAAATCTTGATAGAGATTGTGCCCTAGGAAAAAATTCCCATGCGTCGACGTGCATGCGTTGCCACACCATTCGTTAAAGCCCAACGAACTGGTTTAGCAATTAACTGAATCGATTGATTGAGTAACTTACGCTCTAGTGCTGATGGTGCAGGTCGTTTGATAAGAGGGTAGGCCCACTCAGGTAAGTTATAAAAACCTGCTTTAATGATTAATCGATTTAAAATATACGTATTTGGCTCTGATGGGAAATTCTCTAGTAAATCAATCACCCATTTTGATCTATCGGAGTAATGTAATTCACTGAAATAGGACTGTATAGCAAGCTTCACTGAACTTGTCGACGTAGCAAAAGCATCATGTCCAAATGAGTCAAGAATAGAGCATCCAAGACCTTTAGAGATCTGACTCATTTCTAAAAAATATTGATCTTGATCTACCGCAGAAATATGCGGGTTTAAATAAATTTGATGGGCATTTAAAAAACTCGATGCTTCTGTTAAGTGGACCCAGTAAAGCAGATGGGGGTCGCTCACCCAATATTCGGCGCCATCCGGTAAGGAGCCTTTTAATGAGTCATGGATCTTTTTAACACGCGCAATGGCTCTTGTCGCCATTTCCGTATTGCCATAGGTCGTCGCAGCGATGAAAGAAGCCGTGCGACCAAGTCGACCTTTTAAATCTTCTCGAAACGACGAGTGGTCCCATACTCCAGCAAGTGCTGATGGGTGAAGTGCTTGCAAAATTAATGAGCTAATTCCACCAATCATCATCGACATAAAGTCACCGTGAACGCGCCAAATGACGGAGTCTGGACCAAACAAACCTGGGTCACCAGCAGGGTAAAGGTATTCAGTCGGTGGTTTACCGCCACCAACGACGGATCTCACTTGTTGAATGATGAATTTTTTCAGCACGCTCAAATTCCTATAAAAATCTATATTAATTGGGATTAGTTAAAAGCGCTTGTAACGCCCATAAAAAAACCCGACCATAGGCCGGGTTTTGAGGGTGATTAAACTATTTAGTCGTTAGCGTAGATATCTACATCTTTTGTTTCCTTGAGGAACAGGGATCCAATGACAAGTGTTGCTGCCGCAATCACGATTGGATACCATAGTCCGTAATAGATATTTCCATTTTGCGCCACAAGAGCAAAGGCAATGGTCGGTAATAAACCACCGAACCAGCCGTTACCGATATGGTATGGCAAAGACATGGAGGTATAACGAATCCGAGTCGGGAACATCTCAACTAGGTAAGCTGCGATAGGACCATATACCATCGTTACGTAGATGACCAAAATTGTCAGTAAAAGGATGATCATTGGGATATTCATAGCAGCTTTATCGGCAGTTTTTGGATAGCCTGCTTCGTCTAAAGCCGTACGAACTACTTTCTTGAACTCATCACCTTTTGCTTTTGCTTCATCACCACTCAAGCCTTTTGATGTATAGCCATCAATCTCAGTCTCACCAATTTTTATTTTAGCGACTGTACCAGGAGCGCCAGAAACTGTCGTATAACTAGCCGAGTTACCTGCCATGACTTGTTTAGCAATATCACAAGAACTGGTGAACTTCGCTGTACCCGTTGGGTTGAACTGGAATGAGCACTCTGCAGGGTCAACAGTAATTGTCGCTGGCGACTTAGCCATCGCAACTTCAAGAGCTGGGTTGGCATAGTGTGTCAAAGCATTGAAGATAGAAATTGGTGTATTTGGCAAATAAGTAATCACTGCTAGTAATAAACCTAACATAATGACTACTTTACGACCAATCTTATCGGACAGTGAGCCAAAGAAGATAAATCCCGGTGTACCAATTAATAAAGCTGCAGCGATTAACAAGTTCGCTGTTTTGGGATCAACTTTGAGGACTTGAGTGATAAAAAACAGTGCATAAAATTGGCCTGTATACCAAACGACCGCCTGACCAGCAACTAAGCCAACTAAAGCCAAGATCACAATTTTCAGATTCTTCCACTGGGCAAATGACTCACCTAAAGGAGATTTGGATAATTTTCCTTCAGATTTCATTTTTTGAAACGCTGGAGACTCTGCCATTTGAAGACGGATATACAACGAAACACCAAGCAGTAACACAGAAACAATAAAAGGAATTCTCCATCCCCATACTTCAAAATCTTTACCAGTAAGTTCTCTACAGGCCAAAATAACTAATAAGGATAAAAATAAGCCTAAAGTTGCCGTTGTTTGAATCCATGAAGTAAAGAAGCCACGACGATGCTGTGGAGCGTGCTCAGCAACATACGTTGCTGCGCCACCGTATTCACCACCAAGTGCTAGGCCTTGTAAGATTCGTAAGGCAATCAGGATCACAGGAGCCGCAACACCGATCGATGCATAGTTCGGCAAAACACCCACTAAAAAAGTCGAGGCACCCATGATCACAATCGTGACTAAGAAGGTATATTTACGACCAATCAAATCACCTAAACGACCAAACACGACTGCGCCAAATGGACGAACAATAAAGCCAGCGGCAAAAGCTAACAATGCAAAAATAAAAGCCGAGCCTGGATCTAGTTTAGTAAAGAATTGAGCCCCAATAATGGTGGCTAAAGAACCGTATAAATAAAAGTCGTACCATTCGAAGACGGTACCTAAAGACGATGCAAAGATGACTTTGCGTTCTTCAGCCGTCATTGGTGCAGATTTTTGTACTGTATTGGATGTAGCCATAGTCAAATAACTCCCACATAATTTAATAAAAGTGATGCATTTTTGAAATGAAATCGTAACAAGTGTGAATTATGCACACTTATCGCTTAAAAGCGGGAAGTCTTTAGGGTAATTCCTTAGAGTAAGTAGATGATTTTTTAAGCTTTTATTAACGCCAAAGGCAATCCTAAATCAACTTCATCCTTTTCTGACAGAAAATCCTTTTAAATATTACATATATTGGTTCTATAGTGAAGTCATCGCTTTTCATGAAAAAAATCACAAAAGCGGTATAAATTGATCAAAAGTAAAAAAATAGTTGTAATAAGTACTGTTTTTCTATACAGTATATTTGTATTCATAATTAACTTTATAAAGAAAAGATGATGATTGGAAAAAAGATGGATGACAAGAAGTCAAAGGCGAGTGCTAATACAGTCCCTGGAAACTCTGCAAACTCAGAATTTTCTGGGTTAAGTAACGACAAGCAAAAAGCGCTAACGGCCGCTCTTGCTCAAATTGAAAAACAATTTGGTAAGGGATCCATTATGCGTCTTGGTGATGCTGAGATCGCACAGGATATCCAAGTGGTATCGACTGGTTCTTTAGGGCTCGATATTGCACTTGGCGTAGGGGGACTCGCAAGAGGGCGAGTCATAGAAATTTATGGACCAGAATCTTCTGGTAAAACCACATTGACCTTACATGCTGTGGCAGAGATGCAAAAATTAGGTGGAACATGTGCCTTTATTGATGCTGAGCATGCCTTAGATGTTCAGTACGCCGCAAGGCTTGGCGTCGATGTCAATAATTTGCTAATTTCTCAACCGGACACGGGAGAACAGGCTCTAGAAATAGCTGACGCACTTGTGAGATCTGGTTCCATTGATTTAATCGTCATTGACTCAGTTGCAGCACTTGTACCCAGAGCTGAGATAGAGGGCGAGATGGGGGATTCTTTACCAGGTTTACAGGCACGCTTAATGAGTCAAGCTTTGCGTAAGCTGACCGGCACGATTAAACGGACGAATTCGATGATTATCTTTATTAATCAAATTCGGATGAAGATTGGTGTGATGTTTGGCTCCCCAGAAACTACAACCGGCGGTAATGCCCTTAAATTTTATGCTTCCATGCGATTGGATATTCGTCGGATTGGCAGTATCAAAAAAGGTGAGGATAACGTTGGAAATGAGACTAGGGTAAAAGTTGTTAAAAACAAAGTGTCTCCCCCATTTAGAGAGGCTATTTTTGACATCATGTATGGTACCGGGATTTCGCGTGAGGGTGAAATCATTGACATGGGTGTAGAGGCAGACATAATTGAAAAGTCTGGAGCCTGGTACAGCTATAAAGGTGAGAAGATTGGACAGGGTAAAGATAATTCACGAGATTTTCTGAAAGCCAACCCCGAGTTAGCCAAAGAGTTAGAAGGGCTGATTCGTGCTAAGTTGGGCGTTAAAGGTTCAAAGGCAGTGATATCTGGTAAGGAAGATGACGAAGTCGAGCCTCCAGAAGCTTGAAGATCAGTTAGAAGTCATTGAAACTGGTGGCCGACCTAAAAAGACAATGAGTCTTTTAGGTCGAGCGATCAGGTATCTTTCCTATCGTGAGCATAGTGAAGTTGAGATAAGAAGAAAACTGCAAGCTCATGCTGAGTCTGAGGCGGAGTTAGATTCCACAATTGCCAAACTCATAGAAAAAAACTTTCTGTCTAATGCGCGTTTTGTAGACAGCTTAGTTACACGTAAATCTAAAGGTTTAGGCGTAAATCGTATCGTCCAAGAGTTACGACAGCATCAAATTGACAAAACAATGATGACGAAGCATCTTCAGGGACTTCAACAATCCGAAGCCAAAAGAGCTTATGAGGTTTGGGAAAAAAAATTTGGAGAATTAGCCCAAGACCCTAGAGAATTAGCGAAACAAATACGATTTTTGGCGAGTAGAGGCTTTGAGCAAGACATTATTTATCGTATAGTGCGAGGGAAAACCCTAGACGAGCCTCTTTGAAATGCTAGACTATAGCTATGTCTGAAAATCTAAAAGATGCAATTTCTAACCGTCGGCTTGTCCATGAACGAAAAATCGAGTTAAAAGCGTTCCGACGGGATGATGATTTATGGGATATTGAGGCGGAGCTGTTAGATACAAAACCGCAAGACTTCCAGCTAGCGGCTGTTCATCGAAAAAAAAATGAACCCGTTCATCAAATGCAATTAAAAATAACCATTAATGAACAGATGGATATTATCCAAGCAAGTGCTAAATCCTATCAAGTTCCATATCCTGGCTTTTGTGAAAAGATTACCCCAGATTACTCTCAATTAGTCGGTTTAAATTTATTAAAAAATTTTAGAGAGGGTGTTAAAAGTCGATTAGGCGGTTACTTGGGCTGCACTCACCTTTCGGAACTTACTAAGCTTCTTCCCACAGTCGCCACTCAAGGGTTTGCTGGGGAGATTTTTCCTGTTCAAACGGCACTTGAAAATAATGGCCGCAATGAACCGAAGTTACCTTTCCATTTTAATGGTTGTCACGCACTCAGAACCGATGGAGAGGCAGTTAAAACCTACCATCCAATCTGGTACGGGTACCCACTACAGGTTGGTGAATTTCTCTTTGATAAAAATAAATAAAGTGCAAGAAATCATTCAATCATGTTTCATCGTTATTATTGATAAAAATATATATTTAACTTAAGGAATCAAATATGAAAATCCACGAATATCAAGGTAAAGAATTACTGCGTCAATTTAATGTACCGGTACCCAATGGTATACCGGCATTTAGCGTTGATGAGGCTGTCAAAGCAGCCGAAAAACTGGGTGGCCCGGTATGGGTCGTTAAAGCACAAATACATGCGGGTGGCCGTGGTAAAGGTGGTGGAGTGAAGGTTGCTAAATCACTTGAAGAAGTAAGAACTTATGCAACCAACATTTTAGGCATGCAATTAAAAACCCATCAAACTGGCCCAGAGGGACAATTAGTTCGTCGTTTATTGGTCGAAGATGGTGCTGATATTAAAAAAGAGTACTACGTTGGCCTGTTAACAGATCGCGCCACTCAATCCGTGGTGATTATGGCATCTAGCGAAGGTGGTATGGATATTGAGGAAGTTGCGGTGCATACTCCTGAAAAAATTATTAAAGAATTTATTAATCCATTACATGGCGTTACAGATACTCAAGCTAACAACCTTGTAAAGGGTATTGGAGTACCAGAGGCGTCACAAGCGCAAGCAAAACAAGTGATTACGAATTTATATAAGACGTATATGGATACAGATGCATCACTGGTAGAAATTAATCCGCTCATTTTAGAAGGCAACGGCAATATCAAGGCCTTGGATGCAAAGTTCAATTTCGATCCTAATGCATTATTTAGACATCCGGAAATAGTGGCTTATCGTGATGAAGCTGAAGAAGATCCTGCGGAAATTGAAGCTTCAAAATTTGATTTGGCTTATATCTCTCTCGATGGCAACATTGGCTGTTTAGTGAATGGTGCGGGTTTAGCGATGGCAACGATGGACACTATCAAATTGTTTGGTGGTGAGCCTGCCAACTTCCTTGACGTTGGAGGGGGTGCAACAGCGGAGAAGGTGACAGAAGCTTTTAAAATCATGCTAAAAAACAAGCACGTGAAAGCCATTTTGGTCAATATTTTTGGTGGGATTATGCGTTGCGATGTGATTGCTGATGGCGTCATTCAAGCTTGTAAGGCGGTCAATTTATCAGTTCCTTTGGTGGTTCGCATGAAGG
Organism: uncultured beta proteobacterium; assembly: GCA_903875135.1. GTDB lineage: Bacteria > Pseudomonadota > Gammaproteobacteria > Burkholderiales > Burkholderiaceae > Polynucleobacter. The sequence goes on from CAIQUZ010000114.1 coordinate 15,086, forward strand.
GGACGAATGAAGATCTTGGCAAAAAGATGTTAGCCGAATCGGGATTACCCATCATTAGTGCCGACACGATGGCCGAAGCTGCAACCAAAGTGGTTGCTTCAGTTCAATAAATTTTAGAGGAATATACATGTCTATTTTGATTAATAAAAATACCCGCGTCATCACACAAGGGATCACGGGTAAAACAGGTCAGTTCCACACAGAAAAATGCCAAGAGTATGCTAATGGTAAAGAGTGCTTTGTGGCGGGAGTCAATCCTAAAAAAGCGGGTGAGCAAATTTTTGGGATTCCCATTTTTGGTACCGTAAAAGAAGCGGCAAAAGAAACTGGTGCAACAGTGTCCGTCATTTATGTACCTCCAGCAGGGGCAGCTGCAGCAATATGGGAAGCTGTCGAGGCCGATTTAGACTTAGCCATTTGTATTACAGAAGGTATTCCCGTTAAGGATATGTTGGAAGTGCGTAATCGTATGAAAGCAAAAGAAGCTCAAGGCGGTAAGAGAACCATGTTACTCGGACCTAATTGTCCAGGCCTCATTACACCTGAAGAGATCAAGATTGGTATCATGCCAGGCCATATTCACCGTAAGGGTCGGATTGGTGTGGTTAGTCGTTCAGGGACTTTAACCTATGAAGCTGTGGCACAATTAACAGAAATTGGATTAGGTCAGTCTTCTGCTGTGGGTATTGGCGGTGACCCAATTAATGGCTTAAAGCATATTGAAATTATGCAATTATTTAATGATGATCCTGAGACGGATGCAGTCATTATGATTGGTGAAATTGGCGGGCCAGATGAAGTAGACGCGGCACGTTGGTGTAAAGCAAACATGAAAAAGCCGATAGTTGGATTCATTGCAGGTGTAACGGCACCCGCAGGAAAAAGAATGGGACATGCCGGGGCATTAATTTCTGGAGGAGCAGATACTGCAGATGCAAAATTAGCGATTATGGAAGAGTGCGGGTTTACAGTAACGCGCAATCCATCAGAAATGGCTAAACTACTCAAAGCACTGCTTTAATCGAGCGTCAATGAAGAAAGGGGGTAACCCCTTTTTTTATGAATATAAAAATCATCTAAAATAAGAAAACATTGATTTAATATATTAAAAAAACTAAAGGAAAGATATGGATTTCTCATCCAGTGCTGTATGGGTTGCATTAGCCTACATTATTTTTACAAATATTTTACTTTCCGGGGATAATGCGGTGGTTATAGCAATGGCCTCAAGAAACCTTCCTAAAGAACATCAAAGTAAGGCGATTTTTTGGGGGAGTGCTGCTGCAATCTTGTTAAGAATCTTTCTCACATTAGTTGCCGTAGAGTTATTAGGCCTGCCTTATTTAAAAATGATTGGAGCCGTCCTACTCGTCTATATTGGCGTTCAGTTGATGGCTGATAGTGATGATGATAATGATATGCAAGCATCATCAAGTTTGTTTACTGCTATTCGTACCATTTTAATCGCCGATATCGTTATGAGCTTAGACAATGTAGTTGCCGTAGCAGCTGCGGCAGACCGGGCACCTCCAGAAATGCGCATACCGCTCATCTTAATTGGTCTTGCAATGAGCATACCGTTGATTATTTTTGGTAGCACGATGCTATTAAAGGTGATGGAAAAATACCCTGTCATTATTACGCTTGGTGCAGCACTTTTAGGTTATTTAGCTGGAGAGATGTTTGCTTCCGACCCAGCGATCCATGAAACTTTAAAAGGCTTTTTAGGTGAGCCGAACGTTCCCTTCCAAATACTCGGAATACTTTTAGTGGTTGTGATGGGTTTGTGGATGAAAAAAGGATCTCATTCAAAACAAGAGACTTGAACTACATAATCTAGATTATTTAAGAAGTCGTCATGGGTTCTGCGATGATGATTAAGCTTAGCATCGTTAAGAACACCATCAGGATGGTATGAGTGAAGCTCATCATGAGTACATCTTTACGATGATGAGTTTTACCCATGATAAGAAGATGGTTGCTCCATAACGCAAATATGTGACCCACTAAAATAGAAAAAAAAGCCAAGTACCAGGTAAAACTTGCTTCGATGATAGCAATATTGGGCCTAAATGATTTTGTATGAAATAAATCCCACCCAAGGTGAAACGGGTCAGAAATTAAATAAATAAAATTTTGTATTTGAATGACAAAGCTAGAAAAGTTATGTGCAATCAAATACCCAACTGCAATTGGAATCAGGCTAGGTACTAAAGTATCTGGAAGGGTCTTGAGGTCTATAGTTGTGCAATATCTTTGAGCAATATAACAACAAAATTGGTAAACGCCCCAAAAGAGTAGCCAGGTTGATATGAGTCCAAAGGTGCCAGAAAAGTAGGAGGAATGATTAAGCCATTGTGGAAAGATCTTCATGAGAAATTGTTCAATAACAAACCACGCCGAACTGCCGTGAAGTCCATCAAATAAAACTGTTGAAAGCATCGCAATCACAAATGGAGCAAGTCCTAACGTATTGGTCTGTTTATGATCAATGGACCAGAGGCCTTGACTTAGATATCTTCGCTCTAAGGTATTGGATGTTGGGTTATGAAAATAGCAGCCAAACTGTCCTAGCCAGTAAAAGTAGATACTAAAGACATCCCCACGAGTTTGCCAAGTTTTCACTCCAAAAAGAAACATACCGCTGAGGTTGATCAATGTCCAAATGATGATCAGTTGTCCGATCCGCTCTGGCACAAAAGCCACTGGATAGATTAGCTCTAACCAACTCCATGTTAATAAAAAAGCAGTAGCAAGATACATTCTCAAGAATTGAGGAAGCGGTAAATTGAATGTGCTTGGAAGAGAGGGAAGTAATATTTTGAAAGCCCATTGAAAAAAATTAAAAAGGCGAGTCCAAGGATTAATGATTGGCCAAAAATCACCAAAAAAAGAAATCAATAGTGAAAGACCTAACCACCAGGTAATCCAAATAAAATTCGGGGCTAGGTTTTCGAGGGGGTCAGGGTTACCCCAAAAGCATGCTCCTAATACTGTAAAGAATAAAAGTATCGAGAGAGCTTTTACTACGTTGATGAACAATGACAGGAAAGTGTGATGTGAAAATAGCTTTAACACGACTTTTGGTTGACGGTGTAAATGAATAAAACTCGGAAAGGAGATGAATAAAAAAAGAAACGAAACAAATACAACAAGGCCACTACCGATGATGAAAAAAGAAAGAGGGAGTGGCAGATCATAGCGCTCTTCGATACTGTGAGCATTGCAAATCGAGGCAATAAAAAAACAGCCTAAAAAAAATAAATGTAAGGCATGGCGTGCAATTTTCACAACTATTCAGGAAAAACATCGATTGTTGCCAGAGCTTTGTGATGAGCTTTGGGAGGAATAGGATGCTTGACATCAGAATGCCATTCAAAAGGAAATCTCCCTGTTGCAAATGCTTTGAAATCTAAAACAGATTTTATTTTTGAATCGACATGGACAGAAAGATGATAGGCATGCAAGTGAAGATCGCCAGGTTCGTCACTTGAGATGACCAAGTGAACAACATCATTTTTATTGACCTTGATCATTTGTTGAGTCGTAGGGGCTTGTCCCTTGGTGAGGTCAAGAAAGGCATTCACCTCTTTACCCAATGCTACCGAACTTAATAAACAATAAACCATGGAGCCTATTAGAGTCTGGTACATGAAGCTCATTTAATAGCGGCCTTCCAATCAGCGATTTCCCGTGCTTTACCCGTTAAAGATAGGATATGCATACCGGTATTCGCGCGGTCAACGATATAAATTAATCCACGATCATCAACTTCCACATTATTGGTTTGAATCGCTTTTTTATTAGAAGCCTCTGTATATGGCAGTGGGTCGGTTTTAGAACCTGGAGGCGATTCAAGGACGACAGTATTTTTATTAATTGCGGGCACAAAATAAGCTACCTCAACGGGACTAAAGGGGTTACGAACATCTAGAACACGAACTCCCGCATTGAAATGCGCAAAGAACATGAGTTTTTTATAAAAAACATCTGTCATATTTTCATTGGAGGAGTGGGTTCCGAAGCGACCGCCTTTAGAACAGAAGTTGCCACTTTTTTCTGGCACCGTCCAGCTAGAAACACCAAAGGGTTTTTTCTCATTAGTGGAGTCAACAAACCACACCATTTGACGACCCTCTAAACACTCTTTTTGAATTGCCTCGTCTGTCACCACAATAAAGTCTCGTTTTCGACCAAGATGGTTTTTCGCAAACTCAGGGATATCAACATCAAACATGGGGAACGTTGTATGTGCACCGTGCATCGCTGGAAGATCAAGTCTTGCTATTTGTGGAAGTAGCAAGTTTTCTGGCGTTGGATCTTTTGGGCCATTGAGTAATTTATCACGATCAATGATTTGAATAATGCCTTCATTATTTGTTCCATAGCCAAAATAAACACGATTGCCCTTAGGGCCAGTTGAAATAACGCCATGTAACTGCGTAGGAACAGAGCCGCCTGCACCAGGCTGTTGGCCCACTAGACCAAAATCTCGAATAAAAACAGGATTCGTTGGGTCTGACAAGTCATAGACTTGGGTCATCCGTGTAGTTCGCCACTGGGGATTACCAGAAACTAAATAAGCTATTCCAGTGTCGCACTCCCAAAAATTTTTATGTGTGTCTTTGAGGCCTTTAATGATAGTCGTTAAAAGCGTTGGCGCCTCCGGCTTTGTAACGTCCCAAATTTCGTGGGCCTGATTACCAAAAACTCGCAACATATAGAACTTACTTTTATCGCCTTTAGGTAAGGAGGCACCGCTACAAATGCGAACCATTTGGCTTCCGCCACGTTCCGCCTTACCTTCTTGACCTGGAATATGGTGCAAATAAACGGGTTTTTTAGGATTAGTGACATCGATAATCGAAGTACCGTTATCTTCGACCTTCCCTGATAGATGATTTAATTTTTTATCACCATGGTGTCCGATATAAGCAATCCATCTATCCCCCTGTTTTTCAATAGTGGGTTGATAGGCAGTTCTTCCTTGAAGGTCACTATACCCTTCAAGTTTCATATTTTTAGAATCCTCAATCCCTTGCGCAAAAATAGGTGGACTAAAAGATACCAATAAACCCAGCAGATAAAAACCAAGCTTAGTTTTGTATTTAAAGTAGTTAAACGTTAAGCCGTATGCATGGTTCATGAATGTCTCCTGTAGTGGATAATCTTTTTTTGTATATAAACTATACACAGTTTTAGATATTGAGTGGGGGTTTTAATCCTGATGAACAAACATTTATTAAAAGTGAAAATACTGATGTTATAGTTAAACTGCCTTTTATAAAAAAATGCCAAGGCAAAGCAATTTCAACAATATGACTATTTTCGATCAAATATATGAAAAATACTATGACCAATAAATATGAATTAGCGCTTACATCTATCGGTTTTGGGGTGAACGATATTCAACAATTAAGCCCGAATCAATTAGCCATTACTGGAGATTTTGCTGTCGATAGTAAAGCGACTAGTCTACATTTATTACATGCATTAGGCTTGTTAGCCAAGTTGCCACCAAAAGCAAAACGTTCCTCTGCAGAAAAAGAAGCGGCAAGCCTCATTTTAGAGTTGTCGAGAGAGCAACGGGAGAAGTTTTTAACGACGCATGTGCAAGATCTGTATGAAAAATTAACGAGTCATTACACGCGATTTGTCAGAATGGAACAATTGGTGTTGGCGGCGAGTAAAGCCGTTCCGGGTTTGACCCCATCACTGGAAACGCTACAGATAGAGGGTGAGTTATTACAAAGTGAAAAAGATGGACATGAAATTGATCAAGGTATCTTTCTAAGCCACGTCCTTGCCAACGTTCAATGCGGTATGCACCTTTGTCATACGATGTTATTGCCCCACCCAGAAACAGCTTCTTATAATGATCAGCTGATGAAGGATGGGCGCTTGGAATTAAATACATCCATTGTAGAAAAGAATGATCAATCAATTAACGTGTATTTTAAAAACGGTCGCTTTTTACATGCTGAAGACGATAACACCTTAAGGGATATGGAAATCGCAGTTGACTTAGCAATCCAAGACTCCACAACCCAAATTGCGGTTCTACGTGGCGATTTTATTCAGGAAGGCAAGTACAAAGGATTAAGAACATTTAGTACTGGAATTAACTTAACACGCTTATATAGAGGGAAGATTCCTTTTCTTTGGTATATGGATCGTGACATGGGTTTTATTAATAAGATCTATAGAGGCATTGCCTATCCAGGGATAACGCCGAATGAAATTCTTGGTAAGACGAACGAAAAGTTATGGATTGCTGCCATTGATCGCTTTGCCATTGGTGGCGGTTGCCAATATTTATTAGTCATGGATATTAATATTGCTGGTGAAAGTGCTTACTTAACATTACCTGCCCGTAAGGAAGGCATTATTCCAGGTGTTGCGAATATGCGTATGCCTCGATTTGTTGGCGATCGTGTAACACGACAAGCGATCATGATGGAACGGCGCATTGAATGCGCAAGTCCGGAGGGCCGCTTGATTTGTGACTATGTTGTTCCTGATCAGGAGATTGATCAAACGATCCAGTCAACGATTGATTTAATTACATCATCAGGTGTTGTCAGCGCTTCGAGTAACCGTAAATCATTTCGGGTTGCCCAAGAGCCTTTAGATATGTTCCGTCAATATATGGCAGTGTATGCCAAGGAGCAGGCCTATTGTCACTTTAGCCCAGCGTTAATTTCTAACTTAGAAAGAAACTGGGATGCACAAAATCGTAAATTAGAATCTAGAGCTGCGGCATAAAAGTCTTATTTTGACCAAGTCAAACAAAAGGCTCACCTGAATAAAGTATTGAATTGGGGTTAATACTAGTAATCCATCTTTAGGGAGTCTTTTTTACCTATAATAAAAAATAACAAAAAAGAAGTAAAAAAGAATAAACGGAGATCCGGGCCTAGTTTTAGGCCCACGTAATATAAACCTCAATATTGGGCCACTGATGAAAAATATGATTAGAAACTTGCTTTTGCTTGTCCTCTTTTTTTGCGCTTCAAGCATCACTCAAGCACAAGAGACAACGCTTCGAATGGTGAGTGGATTTCCAGAAAACACAAAGTACGTTACCTATATTCAAGATTGGATTGCAAAATTCAATGCTGAAGGTAAAGGTGTCTTACAGATTAATTTTATTGGTGGTCCCAAAGCGATACCAACTTTTGAAGTTGGCAATGCGGTAAAAACTGGAGTAGTCGATATTGCTTTGGCAACTGGTGCGTTTTATACCAACGTGATGCCAGAAGCAGATTTTTTAAAATTGACCCAAATTACGATCGCAGAACAGCGAAAAAATGGGGCTTATGAATTAATCAATAAAGTTTGGAATGAAAAGGGCAACATGTTGTATCTGTCCCGTTTCGTAGAAAACCAACCGTTTCATTTATATATTAATAAAAAAATTGAAAAGCCTGACTTAACTGGACAAAAAATTCGTATCTCTCCGGTCTATAGAGAGTTTTTTATAGCGCTTGGCGCCAATGTGGTGACGATCCCTCCAGGTGAAGTTTATACCGCACTTGAGCGGGGAGTGATTGATGGATATGGATGGCCTATTGGTGGAATTTTTGATTTAAATTGGAATGAGAAAACAAAATATCGGGTAGACCCAGGTTTTTACGATGCAGAAGTATCGCTCGTCATGAACTTGCCCTCGTACAAAAAATTAACAGAAGTGCAACGTAAATATTTGCAAAATCAAATAGCGGCACTAGAAGCTCAAAATATTTCTTGGATTAAATATAATCAGGATGAAATTAGTCGACAAGCCAAAAGTGGTATACAAACGATCAAGTTTGATGCTGCCACTTCAAAAGCTTTTGTTGATAAAGCCTATGACGAGGGATGGTCTAACGCGATGAAGCAAAGCCCAGAATTTGCAGCTCAGCTGAAAAAACTTGTCGCAAAATAATGGATGCATTGTCCCGCTCTTATGGAAAGATGTTAGCCATCCTAGCGGGATTTGGTTGTTTACTATTATTTCTCATGATGCTCATTATTGTGGCGGATATTTTTCTGCGCAATATTGCAATTTCTGGATTGCCAATCGGCCTGAGCTGGAGTAATGAAGTTTCTGAGTTTTTTTTATACGTATTGACTTTAAGTATTGCGCCATGGCTGTTGCGTAATGGGCAACATATACGAGTCGATATTTTCTTAAAAGTGGTACCCCCAAAAACAGCCTGGATTTTGGAATGGGTGGGCGATCTCATCGGCTTAGTTTGTTGTCTTGTTTTTGCGTGGTATGGAGCAAATGCGACTTTTCAAAGTTTTATTTCAGGCGCGGTGAATTTTAAAACTCTTGTGACACCTGAGTGGTGGTCTTTAGCCCCAATTCCTATTGTCTTTGTCTTATTAAGTATTGAGATGATTTTTCGGATTTGGCGCCTAAAGAATAGTGAGATGGGACCGCGCAATGATGCGGTAAGCGCCGCATGATGTCATGGGAAATTGCTGCATGGATTATGTTGGCGGGATCAATGGCACTCCTTTTTATGGGGATGCCAGTTGCATTGACATTTATGGCGGTCAATATTGTTGGTGCATTTATCTATATGGGTGGTGAACCTGGTTTGGTCCAATTGGTACGAAACGGCATTAGCTCTATTTCAGTATTTGCTTTAACACCGATACCTTTATTTGTACTGATGGGTGAAATCTTATTTCATACGGGTTTGGCCTTAAAAGTCATTAGTGGGATTGAACGTTTAATTACAAAAGTACCTGGGCGATTAGCCGTTGTCGCCGTTGTTTCTGGGACTATTTTTTCTGCGATATCTGGTTCGACGATTGCAACAACGGCCATGCTTGGTTCTTTAATGTTGCCGGTCATGTTGCGTCGCGGATATCATCCTACGATTGCCGTTGGCCCAATTATGGCGATTGGAGCTGTTGATATGTTGATACCTCCTTCTGCGCTGACAGTGTTATTGGGTTCCTTGTCTGGAATTTCTATCTCCAAATTGCTGATTGGAGGAGTGTTGCCAGGATTGATCCTTTCAATGGTATTTATTGTATGGATTGTGAGTTGTGCAACGCTGTATCCACATTTAGCTCCCATTGAAAAAGATGCGAATCGTCCCATGAAATTTTGGGAGCGTTGGAGTTTATTTTTCTTATATGTTCTTCCGACATTATCGATTTTTGGCATTGTTGTTGGTGCATTAGCTGCTGGCTGGGCTACTCCGACGGAGTGTGCGGCTCTTGGGGCGTTTGCAACAATGATTTTTGCTTTGCTTTACCGCGCATTGACGCTTGAAGCCATCATTAAATCTTTACAGGGGACTGCTGGTATTTCTGGGATGATTTTATTTATCATTTTGGGGGCAACTTCATTTTCGCAAATCTTATCATTTTCAGGAGCAAGTACAGGCTTAGTTGCCTCTATCACTGATCAATTTACCTCGAGCAATGCCTTGATAGCTTGCATGATGTTAATCCTTATCTTGTTAGGAATCTTTGTCGACCAAGTCAGTATGATGATGATTACACTGCCGATCTTTATGCCGATTGTGCAAAAACTGGCGATTGATCCAGTATGGTTTGGCGTGATGTTTTTAATTTGTATGCAATTAGGACTTTTGTTACCCCCACATGGCTTATTGTTAATGACTATGCGTGGCGTTGCTCCAAAAGAGGTATCCATGGGACAGATTTTCTTATCTGTTATTCCATTTTTGGTGATGAGTTTAATTTTATTAGCGGTAGTATTTTGGGTGCCATCGATAGCAACATGGTTGCCCAATCTTGAATTTAGTCAGTTCAATTTTTCGAGTTTAAATAAGTCGAGCTAAAAATAGTTTGTTGTGAAGTGTTGACCAGATTTTTATAAGTAGGTAGTCGTCAGGAGATCAGAGAGAATGGCTGAACGTTCGTTTGCAAAAGAAGTACAGATGCTGAAGTTAGGTGATGGAGAGACCTTTGAGGGTGAAGGTATTTTAGCGGTCACAAAAGCACTTCTTCAATCAGGTGTTTCATATATCGGTGGCTACGAAGGCGCACCTGTTTCACATTTAATTGATGTTTTATCAGACTCCCATGAGTTTATGAGTAGTCTTGGGATTCATGTCGAAAATTGTGCGAACGAGGCCGGTGCGGCCGCAATGATGAGTGCCTCGATTAATTACCCTATCCGTGGCGCGATTACTTTTAAATCGATTGTAGGTACAAACGTATCTTCAGATGCCTTATCGAATTTAGCTTCTCCTGGAGTCAAGGGAGGAGCATTAATTATTGTTGGGGAAGATTATGGAGAGGGCTCTAGCATTATTCAAGAGCGTACGCATGCGTTTGCGATGAAGTCCCAAACTTGGTTGTTAGACCCTCGCCCAGATTTACAGCATATCGTGGACATGGTAGAAACAGCTTTTGAGCTTTCTGAAGTGAGCAATACTCCGGTGATTATGGAGTTGCGGATTCGTGCTTGCCATATGACCGGAAAGTTTAAAACAAAAAACAATATTCGCCCCAAGATCTCCACACGTGACTTGCTTTCGGTGCCTAATTTTGAACCAGAGAAAATTAGTTTGCCACCGGCTACTTATGTGCAAGAAAAACATAAGATAACTCATCGTTGGCCAGCAGCAGTTCAATTTGTTAAGGATCGTCAGCTCAATGAGTTCTTTACAGGAGAGTTATCTAAGGTAGGAATTATTTTGCAAGGTGGAATGTATAACGGTGTTTTAAGAGCCTTGCAAACTGCGAACTTGGTGAATGATCTTGATCAATCCAGGATTCCATTAATGGTGCTGAATGTGACATATCCTTTAGTACCTGAAGAGGTCACAGACTTTTGTCGAGGTAAAGATAGCGTCTTGATCATTGAGGAGGGGCAACCTGCTTTCTTAGAGCAAGCAATTAAGGCTCTTTTGCAAGATGATCAACAGCCAATCAAGGTCTATGGTAAAAACGTTTTCCCACTGGCTGGTGAGTATGTCGGTGAAGTGATGTTAGATGGCATCACAAAATATTTAGCTCAAGTATTACCAAATGATGCGACGACACAAAATGTTCGCCAACAGAGCTTATTTATTCAAGAAATGCGTCAACAAGCGCTTGAGTTGTTGGGCGCTCCATTACCTCCCAGGGCGCCAACCTTTTGTACGGGATGTCCAGAGCGCCCTGTCTTTTCTGCCATGAAGCTATTGCAAAACGAAATAGGCCCCGTTCACATCAGTGCTGATATTGGATGTCATAGTTTTGCAACTTTAGAGCCATTTTTTGCGGGTAACACGATTTTAGGATATGGGATGGGACTTGCTTCCTCAGCAGGAATTTCCTCACTCATGGATCGTCGTGTCATCAGCATTGGTGGTGATGGAGGGTTTTGGCATAGTGGCTTAACCACAGGAGTAGCGAGTTATGTCTTTAACAAAGGCGATGGCGTATTAGTCATCTTAAAAAATGGGTATGCTTCAGCAACTGGCCATCAACATATTCCATCATCGGGTACCAATTTTAAGAACGAACCCATTGAGATGAATATTGAGTCTGCTTTACGGGGTGTTGGCGTGAAATGGATTAAAACAGTTCCTTCATATAAAGTAACTCAAATGATCACTGCACTCAAGAGTGCGATGAGTGATCCTGAAGAGGGTTTAAAAGTCGTCATTGCTGATGGGGAATGTGCTTTGGCTAAGCAGCGGCGAGTGAAGCCTATAGAAGCTGCACAGTTAAAGTCTGGCCAAAGAGTTGTCAAGACACGTTTTGGCATTGATGAAGATACGTGTACAGGGGATCACTCTTGTATTCGCTTATCGGGATGCCCCTCATTAACCATTAAAGAAAATCCAGACCCTTTAAGAAAGCACCCTGTTTCATCCATCACAAGTACCTGTATTGGATGTGGCAATTGCGGTGAAGTTGCTCATGCAGCGGTTTTATGCCCTTCATTTTATCGTGCTGAAGTGATTCAGAATCCAAGTTCCTGGGATCGTTTTATCCATCAAATTCAGCAATTTTGTATACAAATGTTGCAAGGATCTAAAGCGAACCAGATCGAAGGTGCATCATGAGCTCCCCACAAATCTCAATTTTAATTGCGGCATTAGGCGGAGAAGGTGGCGGAGTTTTAACTGACTGGTTAGGTGATGCTGCTCGCAAGGCGGGTTACCGCGTCCAGTGCACATCCATTCCTGGAGTGGCGCAGCGCACAGGTGCAACGACGTATTACATTGAATTAGCAGACTCAAAGTCCACGAATCCATTAGCCTTAACTCCAATGCCTGGCATGGTTGATTTAATGATTGCATCCGAATTAATGGAATCAGCGAGAGCTATGCAAAACGGTTATGTAACACCCAATAGAACCACATTAATTACTTCTTCGCACCGAGTATTTGCCACCTCAGAAAAGTCGGTGATGGGCGATGGACGATTTGATCGTGATCGGCTAAGGGAAGCGGTGTTAAAAATGGCACAAAAAGCGGTTTTATTTGATATGGATAAGTTGGTTCAAGAGTCGAAAAGTGGTATTAGTTCCGTGATGTTAGGCGCTGTTGCAGCCTCAGGGGTTTTAAAAATCAGTCGTGAAATCTATGAAGAGATCATTAAAGAATCAGGGATTGCGGTACAGGCAAACTTAAAAGGTTTTGCATTGGGTTATGAGTTAACCAACAAAATTAATGCATCAACTGAGCCTCAAGAGTCTCAAACTCCACATAAAGTCCTTAAAAATAGTAAAAGTGTTCAGCAATTGTTCGATGTGATGAAATCAAAATATCCCAAAGAGTCACACTTTTATTTGGAACAAGGGGTGGTTCGATTGGTCGATTATCAAAACTTAGGTTATGCCAAGCGATATTTAGAACGACTAGAACCCATTTTGGCCTTAGATGAAAAAGTGGGCGGCAAACCGCAAGGGTATAAATTGCTGTGTGAAACAGCTCGTCACCTAGCGCTAAGAATGTCATTTGAAGACTTAGCACGGGTCGCTGATTTAAAGTCTCGTAAAACCCGTTTTGCTCGAATTCGAAAAGATCTGGATGCAAAGGAACATGAGCCGCTCGTGGTAACAGAGTATTTAAAACCGGGTTTAGAAGAATTCTGTGGTTTTATGCCTGCAGTCATTGCTGCGCCTATTTTGAAATGGGCAGAACGAAATGAAAAGCTTAATTCCTTTAACGTAGGTATTTATTTAAAGACCTCGCGCTTACACGGTTTTTTTCTACTTTGGCTAGTGTCTAAGATGAAAATTCTTAGAATGTCTGGACATCGATTTCAGATGGAAGATGAAAATATTCAGAGATGGCTACACCACATTGATGCCTCAGCTCAAATCTCTTATAGTTTTGGATTGCAGGTTGTGGAATGTGCCAGCATGATTAAAGGATATAGCGGTACCTACCGGAAGGGATTAAAAGACTTCAATCGGATTATTCAGGAGATTATTGAACCAGCAATTGTTCGGCAAGAGGATGCTAGTTTAGAAGTTGCTAGCGCCATCAAGGGTGCGCTTACGCACTCGGGGTCAACCATCGTTCCCAAGGAAGCTGAATTTAAACCGATTAAATTCTTTCGCGCGAATAAGTTATCTGCTAGCGATGAATCTGTTCAAAATAGCTGAGTTATAAAATGTTAAACCATCATATATCGATTACTTTCGGAGACATTCATCCGCCACTTGAAAATAAATGTGTGAATGATATTTTGGCGCAGGCTGTTTCAAATTATCCAGATAGTCCTGCGGTTATCAGTGTTTGGCAGCAAAGGACGTTAAATTTTAAAGAGTTAGATGGATTAGCGAAACAACTTGCAGCATCTCTTTTAGAGAGTGGCGTCTTGCCTAGTGACCGAGTCGGCATCTGGAGCGCAAATCGGTTTGAGTGGGTACTTGTGCAATTTGCCGTAGCAAAAATCGGCGCTATTTTGGTAAACATTAATCCTGCCTACCAATTGAACGAGTTAGCACATGTCGTAGAACATTCTGGCTGTAAGGCAATTTTTATCAATCATTTTTATCGAGATAAAAACTGTTTAGATATCGCAAAACAAGTTAAAGAAAAATCTCAGTGCTTAAAATCGATTTTTATTTTCAATGAAGAACCCATCGAGGGGGCTATTTCTTGGCAACAATTATTAGATAGGTCGAATGGTGCATCGCTTGATGAAGTCGAACGATATACAACGGCGATTACTTCAGACCAGCTCATCAGTATTCAATATACTTCTGGCACAACAGGCAATCCAAAGGGTGCGACACTCAATCATTACAACATGGTGAATAATGCCATTCAAATCATTGCAAGACTAAAACTGTCAGCCGCCGATAGAATTTGTGTGCCTGTGCCTTTATTTCATTGTTTTGGAATGGTTCTAGGGATTTTAGGAGCCTTTTCGGTAGGCGCCGCCGTTGTTTTTCCAACGGAAATATTTGATCCAGAAAGTTGCATGGCGGCCATCGATAGTCAGTCTTGTACCACTGTATATGGTGTGCCAATGATGTTTATCGCGATGCTCAATCATCCCAAGTTTGATACGTTTACCTTAAAATCCTTGCGTTCTGGAATTATGGGTGGCGCACCGTGCCCTGCAGAAGTATTACGTGATGTCATGGATCGGATGAACGCAAATGAAATGTCGGTAGCTTATGGGATGACTGAAACCTCCCCAATTTCATTTCAAACACGACTAGAACACAGTTTTGATCAACGCGTAGAAACGGTAGGGTCAGTTTTGCCACATACGCAGGCAAAAGTGATTGATCCTCAAACTGGCGAAACTTTACCAGTAGGGATAGCCGGAGAACTCTGTATTAAGGGTTATTTAGTCATGCCGGGTTATTGGAATAACGCCGAGGCTACTGCTAAAGTCATCGACAGTGATGGGTGGATGCACACGGGTGATTTAGCGATTATGCGAACGGATGGATGCTTATCCATCGTAGGGCGCATCAAAGAAATGGTCATTCGGGCTGGAGAAAATATTTTCCCTCGAGAAATTGAAGAGTTCTTACATACCATTCCACAGATTGCTGAAGCTCAGGTCTTTGGTATTCCTGATGAATTATATGGGGAACAATTATATGCATGGGTTCGAGTAAAGAATAATGTCACAATAACTTCAGAGCAATTAAAAGAGTTATGTAAAGGGAATTTGGCGAGTTTTAAAATACCTAAAGTTTTTCGGATCGTGAATGAATTTCCAATGACCGCTAGTGGCAAGGTGCAAAAATTTCGTATGAGAGCAATTGAAATGGAAAGAGCAGTATAGATAGATATCAAGAATTTTTACTATATATAAAAAGGGAGACAAAATGAAATTTAAAAAAATGACTTTAGCTGTATCGCTGCTCACATTACATCTATCAGCATTTGCAGATATAACGGTGGGCATTAATGTTTCAACAACGGGACCGGCAGCTTCTTTAGGAATTCCGGAAAAAAATACAGTTAGCCTTTTACCGAAAACTTTAGCCGGCCAAAAAATTAACTACATTATTTTGGATGATGCTAGTGATACAACCGCTAGCGTGAAGAATACGCGTAAATTGATTTCTGAAGATAAAGTAGATTTAATCATTGGATCATCGATTACTCCAGCTTCTTTAGCAATGGTTGATGTTGCCGCACAGGGTGAGACACCGATGATTTCTGTTGCTGCGTCAGTGAAAATTGTTGAACCTGTTGATGGTCCAAGACGCTGGGTGTTCAAGACCACCCAAAATGACATCATGATGGCATTAGCGGTTGCTGAGCATATGGCTAACCATGGAGTAAAAACGGTTGGCTTTATTGGATTTTCAGATGCCTATGGTGAAGGCTGGCATCAAGCATTTGTAACAGCGGCTGAGTTAAAGAAAATTAAAGTGGTTAGTAATGAGCGATTTGTAAGAACGGATAGCTCCGTTTCTGGTCAAGCGTTAAGAATTATGAGTAGTAAACCTGATGCGGTATTAATTGCCGCATCCGGTACACCGGCAGTTTTGCCACAAAAAGGATTAAGAGACGTTGGCTTTAAGGGTGTTTTTTATCAGACCCATGGAGTTGCTAATAATGACTTTATTCGTGTTGGTGGAAAAGATGTTGAAGGAACATTTGTTCCAGTAGGTCCAATCTTGATTGCGCCCCAATTACCAGCATCTAATCCAGTGAAAAAATCAGCGATGGTGTATTACAAGGCTTATGAAGATGCATATGGAAAAGGGTCAGTATCTACCTTTGGAGGTCACATGTGGGATGCTGGACAAATGATGGCAGCCGCTATTCCATCTGCGATCAAAGTTGCGAAGCCAGGTACGCCAGAATTTCGTGCAGCGCTACGTACGTCATTAGAAAATGTCAAAGAGTTAGCCGCTTCTCACGGTATTTACAACACGACTGCTTCTGATCATTTAGGGTTAGATCAACGTTCACGGGTCATGGTAAAAATTGAGAATGGCACATGGAAATATGAGCCATAAATAGCTGGAAAATGATCCAATAATGGGGATCTTTTATTCCCCATTATTGGAGTTTGTTTGAAGATACGATTTGAAAAGAATATAAATGAATTTTGATATTGCTCTTTTTTTAGGGCAAGATGGTTTAATCAACGGAGCCATTTATGGCTTATTGGCAATTGGTTTAGTCCTTGTTTTCTCCGTCACTCGAGTTATTTTTATCTCGCAAGGGGATTTAGTTGCCTATTCCGCTCTTTCAATGGCATCGTTGGGGGCCGCAAAAATTCCCGGAACCTTTTGGTTATTAATTGCTTTATCCTGCATGGTTTTATGTGTCGAGATTGTGCGTTGGCGAAGGGGGGAACAATTAGATTGGGGATTAACAATCACTTGGACAATTTTTTTCCCATTATGTGCAGCACTGCTGCTATTTGTCTTTACGTCAGAGAGCTTGACGCATCATATTATTAGTACTTTAGCGATTGTGATTCCATTGGGTCCTCTTTTATATCGATTAGTTTTTCGACCGATACAAGCCGCATCTGTTTTATTTTTATTGATAACAGCGGTTACTTTGCATGGTGTCATGGTCGGACTGGGGCTAATCTTTTTTGGTGCTGAAGGGTGGCGTATTCCTGCTTTTACAGAGATGAGCTTTATGTTGGGTAATGTAAACATTAAAGGGCAGTCGTTAATTATTGTATTTGTGACAATCGTGCTCGTGAGTTTACTATTCCTCTTTTTTGAAAAGTTGTATTTAGGGAAGGTATTGCGGGCCACTGCTGTAAATCGAACGGGGGCTCGACTAGTAGGTATTCCAGTTGAATTATGTGGAGACTTGAGTTTTGCTATGGCGGCATTGATTGCCACCGTATCAGGGATTTTAATTGCGCCAGTTCAAACGATTTATTACGACACGGGGTTTTTAATCGGCTTGAAAGGATTCGTTGCCGCGATTATTGGGGGACTTGCCAGTTTTCCATTAGCATTCATTGGAGCGTTGATGGTTGGACAGCTAGAAGCATTTTCGTCGTATTGGGCAAGTGCTTATAAAGAAGTTATCGTATTTACCTTAATTATTCCTATCTTATTTTGGCGCTCAATTGGATCGCGTCATGTTGAGGAAGAAGAATGAAACAGGTTTACTTTAAATTATTATGTTTACTCATATTCGTCATCGCGTGGGTATTGCTGCCTGACTTTACCATATCTTTATTGGATTATGTGGGTATCTATTCAGTGGTAGTTCTTGGGTTAGTTGTCATGACGGGGATTGCTGGAATGACATCTTTTGGACAGGCTGCGTTTGTTGGTATTGGGGCGTATTCAACCGGGTGGATTTGCACCTACGCACCAATTGTACAGATGCTTGAAGGAACAGTTTGGATTTCTTTACTGCCCTGGTTGGGCTTGTTATTAGGATTAATGATTGCTGGAATACTCGCTTGGTTTTTAGGTTTACTCACTTTAAATCTATCTAGTTTTTATTTGCCATTATGTACCATTGCCTGGGGCTTAAGCTTTTTTTACCTGTTCGGTACTCTAGAGTTTTTAGGAGGCCATACAGGGATGACGGGGATTCCAGCTTTGACCCTAGGAAATTTTAACTTAGATACTTCTCGAACATTTGGCATAGTGATTTGGTTAGTGTTGTTCTTTTTTATATGGATATTAAATAACTTAATTGATTCTAGAGAAGGTCGTGCGATACAGGCATTAAAGTCTAATCGATTGATGGCGGAATCGATGGGTATTAATACGACGGCATATCGAGCCAAAGTTTTTATGCTGGCAGCCCTCATGGCGTCAACCTCTGGATGGTTGTACACCCATTTTCAACGCTTCATTAATCCGACGCCCTTTAATTTATCAGCAAGTATTGAATATATTTTTATGGCCGTGATTGGAGGGGTAGGTTATCTTTGGGGAGCCGTTCTTGGCGCGGGTTTATTTACATTTACTAAAAATTATTTACAAGATATGCCAACGCAAATTTTTGGTAATAATGTCAGTACAGAGTCGATTATTTTCGGCTTGTTAATGTTGGTCATTTTGCAATATTACGCCAATGGTTTATGGCCAAGGCTTTCACGACAATTTAATTTTTTAGGATTGGCAAAAAAAGAGTTTCCCTTTGGAAAATACTTGGCAAGTGATTTGAGTGTTCGACCTACACCAGATTTAGGCGCGATATTATTAAAAGCACATCAAGTCACAAAAAGGTTTGGTGGATTAGTCGCCAATCAATCGATCTCATTAGATTTAAAGGCAGGAGAAATTCATGCTTTGATTGGCCCTAATGGCGCAGGAAAAAGCACCTTTTTTAACATCCTGTCTGGTGTGGACGCATCTTCTGAAGGGCGCGTTGAATTGATGGCAGAGAACATGTTTGGTCGCCCTGCTAGACATTTTGCGGAGCGTGGTTTGGGGAGGACATTTCAGCATGTCAGGTTATTAAAAAATCAACCAGTAATAGAAAACGTCGCTTTAGGGGCTCACCTGAGAGGGCAGTGTGGTTGGCTTGCTTCGATGTTTAGACTCGATCGAAAAGAGGAGTCAGCACTCAGAGTGGAGGCATTAAAACAGATACGAAGATGTGGCTTGGGTGGGTCGGAAAATACACCTGCCGGTTCATTATCACTTGGTAAGCAACGGATCATCGAAATTGCTCGAGCTCTTGCTGGACAGCCGATGGCATTGCTCTTGGATGAGCCGGCGGCAGGGCTTCGCCATCTTGAAAAAAAAGCCTTAGCGGATCTTTTATTGCAACTCAAATCAGAGGGTTTAGGTATTCTGATTATCGAACACGATATGGAGTTTGTAATGCATTTAGCAGACCGAATCACCGTGATTGATTTTGGACATGTGATTGCAGAAGGCACGCCTACAGAGATACAAATGAATCCCCGTGTACTAGACGCATATTTAGGTGTGTCAGATGAAACAATCGGGAGTGAAGTATGAGTACGCCCATTATTGAGATTAAGCAATTTTCTGTAGCGTACGGATCAATGAAGGCTGTTGAAGAAATTAACTTGCAGCTTCAAGAGGGAGAAATTATTACGGTCATTGGACCTAACGGTGCCGGAAAGACGACTTTATTAAATGCAGTAATGGGCATGATTCCATCTACCGGATCAGTACTATTTCGTGGCGAGCCATTGAAGCAGCACACGGTAGCTAGAATGGTTGCTAGTGGAGTTTGTTTAGTCCCAGAATCAAGAGAATTATTTGTACAGATGTCTGTAGAAGATAATCTTGCATTAGGTAACTTTCATCGTTGGAAAGAAGGTGAAAGAGATCGTCAAACACTCATGGAAAATGTCTTTAAAATATTTCCACGGCTGAAAGAAAGAAAGCAGCAACTTGCCGATACTCTATCCGGTGGAGAGCGTCAAATGCTCGCTATAGGTAGAGCTTTGATGGCCAAGCCTAAGGTTTTATTATTAGACGAACCTTCTTTGGGTTTGGCACCTAAAATAGTTCAGGAGGTTTTACATCAAGTATCCCAGTTGCGTAATAGTGGAATTTCCATATTACTGGTTGAGCAAAATGCCAGAGGGGCGCTCAAAATAGCGGATCGAGGTTATGTACTTGAAATGGGTAGGATTGTCTTAGAGGATAAAGCATCTAACTTATTAGAAAATAAAAAAATTATTGATAGTTACCTAGGGATTGGTAAATCATTATCTTAAATAACTGATGGCCTATATCGGGTTGTTGATTCATTAAAATTTAGTTCAAGAGCAAATGTCTTAAAGATTGACCATAGACATATTGAACAGTATGATTAAAAATAAATATATTAATTTGAGACAAATCATGCGCGCACGGATTCGATTCGCCCTGCTTTTTTCTGCTTTATTGTTCACTAGCGTTTACGCACAAAATGTTCAATATCCAACACGACCAATCAGAGTCATTATTCCTGTTGCTCCTGGAGGAAATGTAGATAGCGTGATGCGTTTGATTTCAGCAAAAATGTCAGAAGGATTAGGTCAAAGTGTTGTTTTAGATAATAAACCTGGGGCGTCTACGAATATCGGCAATGAACTAGTAGCTAAAGCCCCAGCGGATGGTTATACACTTTTAGCTAATACGATTCCACTGGTGGCTAATATCTCACTTTATCCAAAGCTTTCATATGATCCTGAAAAAGATTTTGTACCAATCAGTATGATGGTTTCATCACCTAGCATGATTGCGGTTAGTGCGAATTTACCTGTAAAAAATTTACAAGAATTAATTATCTTTGCTAAGAAAAATCCTGGGATGATAAAGTATTCCACATCCGGCGCAGGTGGAATCACCCACTTGGCTGTAGAGCTTTTAGCTTTTCAAACCAATACTAAATTTGCTCACATTCCCTATAAAGGCGGAGGTCCAGCATTGATGGCATTGATGTCTGGCGAGGTTGATTTAAGTGTTCTATCTGTTCTTTCTGCGGCCGGTCAAATGAACTCACAACGCATCAAAGTATTGGCGGTTACGAGCCCAAAAAGATTACCGATGTATCCTGATATTCCTAGTGTCAGTGAATTTGTCCCAGGTTATGAATTTAATAGTTGGGTCGGTTTAGTAGCACCAAAGGGAACTCCGCCATCTGTTATACAAATGTTAAATGAGCAAGTTTCGAGAGCACTCCGCTCTACGGAAGTCATGGATAAAATTCAAAAAGATGGCGGAGATGTGATTGCTAGCACCTCCGATCAATTTAAAAAATCAATTACTTTAGAAGTTGCGCTGTGGGCTAAAGTGATTCAACAGGCAGGTATTACACCAGATTAAATGAGAGATTGATATGAACTATGAAAGCATTAATTTTTACAGTGATGGACTGCGTCTAGCTGGATATTTATATACCCCTCCTGATTGGCGGGAGGGTGATGCACCTCGGCCAGCCATACTGGTTATTGCAGGCTATAGTGGAAACACAAAAGCTGACTGTACCCATATGATGGTTGAACTTTGTAAAGCAGGGTGGTTTGTTTTGGGATTTGATTATCAAGGTTTTGGAGATAGCGAAGGAAAAAGGAATCGCCATCGTGCGCTCGAACAAGCTCAAAATTGTTATGATGCCATTTCTTATATACAAGGGATACCGGGAGTAGACCCCAAAAGAATTGGTTTATTTGGTACAAGCTTTGGAGGTGCAAACGGTGTTTGGGTGACAGCGCATGATGAGCGTGTCAAAGTTTTAGTGACTAGTGTAGGAGTTATGAATGGCCAGACCTGGATGCAAAGTATTCGCCGTCCATGGGAATGGTTAGAATTTAAGAAAATAGTAGAAGAAGATGCCCAGCGCAGGGTCAGGACCGGTGAGCCCAAAATGGTCTTTCATGGAGAAATTATGTTGCGAGATCCAGATTCGGCAAGACAGAGGGAAATGCACAAAGAAAAAGGTCATGTATTCCAGAGTGAAGAAAGAGATTTAGAGAGTGCAGAAGCCACGATGCGTTATCGGCCAGAATGGGTGGTTAACCAAATCAGCCCTAGACCAGCATTATTTATTTATGCTGAATTTGACAACCTAGTACCCCCAAGTCAGCAAATCAGTTGCTTTGAAAAATGTGGCGAGCCGAAAAAAATAGTGAAGCTACCAGATAGTGGTCATTATGATAGTTATGAGTTTCGTAATCCCGTGACTTGTCAAATCACTTATGAAGAGACCATCAGTTGGTTTAAACAATACTTGTAATTAATCAATGCCTATTAAATTCCGAATGAATTTTTAATTTAATCATATTGATATGTTCCCTTACAATATAGAGTTCTTGTACGTATTTTGTGTGAACAAACTTAAATTTATAGTCAACAATATCCTTATCTAGAGCATCAAGTAAAGATTTAGTTTTTTCAAAATCTTGTTTTTCTAAATGATGTAAAGATTTCTCCAAAGAGTAAATTTCCTTGTACCATCCTGCGATTTTGAATCTAGCAATTAAGCTAAATAGCTTTGGAGCCAAAAGAAAAACAGGATACCCAAGCAAAATGATGGGCGCAAAAATAAAAATTAATTTTTCTAGAAAGGCAGCAAATGTAGGCGGAAAGTATTTAGCAAGGAGTGATTGATTTCCTTCCTTGTAAATTTTTCTAGCTATTGGATGCGGTTCAAAATACTCCACATCAGAGAAATAAGGAAACTCTCCTTTTTTTGCTAAAAATAAGTCTGGTTTACCATAAATATCTTTTAGTACTTCAGAAAGAATAAGGACTAAGCTGGGGTCAAGTGAAGCATTAACAATCACCGATGTAGTAACCATAGGTATACGGATATTTTCAGAAGGCAAGCCATAAGATGTTTCATAGCTCGATTTGGGAATATCTTTTAATTCTAGTGTGGTTATATTGATAGGCAATGCCTCAGCGTCCTCAAAGTTGACAAACCTTATCTTGCCCTTAAGAAATGATTGATAGAGTTCTGGGTTAATCGTTGCCCAGTCATAGGGATAATAGTTCGTATACAAAATATCCCAATCCGCGTTCATCATCAACTTATTCGGCCAAATATTGATGATATTTTTACTTTTTAGATCTGCCCCACTTAATCTGAGGACTTCCGATAACATAAAACTTCTATTACCTTCTTCAGGAGATGCAGAGTATGTAATTTTTTTTCTATTTAAATCTTTCAACAATCTAATATGACTTCTGTCAGATTTCTCTAAAAATAAAATTGGATATCTTGAAATCACTCCTAATGACTTAAATGAACTATTCAATGCTTTAGGAATATCTTCTTTGAAGTTCTCTATTTCAGTCACATCATAAGATTGTGGATTTTTGAAAAAGAAATCATCAAGTGAAACTTGATGATCAAGTTCTCCAGTCTGGGCTTTAAAGATTAATTTAATACCTTTTTCGGCTAATTTCTCTTGAATTTTATACAGTGAATCCTCTTTTAATTCAGGAATTAAATTCCCGTCTTGGTCCAAGTAATCGCTATATATTAAAAAAATGATCGAGGTTTTTGGGTATAGATAATAAAAAGATAGGCCTAAGGAAATTAGAAAAATTACTGCTAAGGTTGTCCATTTATGACGAATAATAGAAACTGCGTCTAGTAACTTTAAAAGAAATTGAATGATCAAACTATTTCCCGTCGTTTTAATCGTTTAATCTGCTTTCCACTCACCAGATTTCCCACCGCTCTTATTGAGTAGCTTGACATTAGATATCACCATGCCACGGTCAACTGCTTTGCACATATCATAAATAGTTAGAAGTGCTACTTGGACTGCTGTGAGCGCCTCCATTTCAACACCCGTTTGACCTTTTGTCTTCGTCAACGTGGTGCAGACAACCATATTTGATTCTTTCAAAATCTCAAAATCTACAGAAACATGAGTTAATCCAATAGGATGGCATAAAGGGATTAAATCACTTGTTTTTTTCGCCCCTTGAATGCCTGCAATTCTCGCAATTCCTAGAACATCTCCCTTTTTATGATTTCCAGCAATAATCAGTTCAAGGGTCTTGGGCAACATGGTGATTGAACCGGTGGCAATTGCTGCCCTATCCGTAGAATCTTTATTACCGACATCTACCATGTGGGCAGCCCCGGCTTGGTTAAAATGAGTTAGCATGGTTGGGTTCACTTGTTTGAATATAAAGGTTGTTCTTTGAAAAAAAGTATTATCTACTACATTCTAATTTCAATGGTTTGGTTTGAACTATTGTATCCCCTGCAATTGTTTGCAGACGATAAAGTGACGATTCAAAATCAGGGTAAGGAACCTACAATCGAGCCACCACTTGGCGGACGCGGACCAATTATGTTACCTGACTTGGGTGATGTTTCATCTGGGGACATGAGCAATTTAGATGAAAACAAACTGGGTGAGCGCATCATGCGGGAGATTCGTAAAGATCAGGACTATATTACAAATTGGGTCATGTACGACTACATCAATCAATTAGGTAATGAACTTGTTGCGGGAGCCCAAAAACAAAAGATTTCTGGTTCAGACGCTTCTGGGCCATTTGCTCCTAAATTTGAATTCTTCAATGTGCGTGACTCGAGCGTAAATGCATTTGCCTTGCCAGGCGGCTACATTGGGGTTCACACGGGTCTATTCTTACTTGCAGATAATGAGTCTCAATTGGCATCTGTACTTGGGCATGAGATTGGTCACGTGACACAAAAGCATATTGCTCGTGGTGCCGGTATTGGAACGAGTAGCAGCATCATCATGCTTGCCTCGATATTGTTGGCTTTTGTGGCCGTCAAAAGCAACCCTGGAGCTGCGCAAGGTCTCGCTATCGGTGGGCAAGCCCTGGCCATACAAAACCAATTGACCTATACAAGAGACGCAGAAAGAGAAGCGGACCGGATTGGATATCAAATTCTTAGTGCGACGGGTTTTGATGTCAATGCGATGCCAGCCTTTTTTCTAAAATTACAAAGAGCCACAAGCATTATGGATACTGGTGTGCCTGCCTATGTTAGAACCCATCCATTAAACACCGATCGAATTGCGGATATGGAAGATCGTGTTCGAGGGGAACAAAATAAGAGTCGAGCCTTAAAAAATTCGATTGATTTTTATTTAAATCAAACGATAGCAAAAGTGGAACAAATGAATCAAGCATCCGACGCTGTTCCACTTAAAGAGTATTTTTTTAGTTTAGCGGCGAGTAAAAATTTGATTAAAGCAATGCAAAGTAATTTTGGACTATCTTTAGTGGCACTGCGAGAGAAACAGCCCTTGGAGGCGGAGAAGTACCTTAATAAAAGTAAAGAATTATTCTTAAAAATCAGTCCATCAGAGATTTTTCCGAGATCGAATTTTGTTTTTAGCATTACGGCAGGACAGATTGAGCTCGCGAAGGGTAATTTTGTACAAGCGCAAAACATAGCGCTACAAATGATTAAAGACTATCCACAATCCAAGGCGGCTGGAGTTCTATTGGTGCAGACTTATTTCTCATCTAAGCAGATCAAAGAGGGGATACGTTGGTTGGAACAAAAGACAAAGGTACAAAAAGACGACACGACATGGTGGACTTACCTTGCCGATGGTTATGCCCAACTTAATAACTCCTTGGGATACCATTCAGCCATTGCAGAGAAGTATGTTTGTGAAGGAGCTTTACCTGCAGCTATACAACAATTAAAAATCGCTAAAGAAGAGGGATTTGGAAATTTTTATCAACTTTCAGAGCTTGAGGCTCGTAATAATCAATTAGAGGCTTTATATCGTGAAGAATTGAAGAGCAACGGTAGATTGTCCGTCAAAAATTAAATCTATGGGTGATTAGAAAATTGATATCTTCCTGGTAGGTCTTTACTGTGGATTGGTTCTATGGAAAGCTTTTGATGCCACAAAAATTCACCAAGGCTGCCACAATTATTTTGAAACACTTTTGCAAAAGCAGAAAAAATTTCAAGATCATGATCATGCAGTAAACCGATTGAACGAACAATTGTTGTTAAAAAAACACCTTCTTCATTGACCATCTGCGATGAAAAATCAGCTTCAAACATAATTTGTCCGTGCTCATCTAGAAAACAAGCAAGTGGTTGAATGACTTGACCCAAGGTTGTGCGTAATTGCCAATGTCCTTCTTCGAGGGGGTAAAAACGGATGACCCAAGGGCAATAACTGAAATTGATAAATACGCGCTGTGGGCCATTCTGAAAAAAGTAATGGCCATTGATGTCATGGGCAAGATGAGCTTCAATATAAGATTTAAGTCCTTGATGAGTAATCAGATCGCCAGGAAGTTTGTGTTGTTGAGCATACTCATTTTGGATACGCCATTCACCGCGTCGATCAAAATTTAACCAGCCATAACAGTTGGGAACTTGAGGCCATTTCTGAAGGGCTGCATCAATAACTGAATCCACGTTAAAAAACGCAGTAATTAATGGAAGCCATGATCACCTGCAATCGAAGGTGATTGAATAAACTCATGTGAAACTTGACTGTAGTGGATGTGAGCGATCCGCCAACCAAGATTTCCTTGAACTAAAATCATCGTCATATGCATATAGAACGATGGTTCTAAGACATCCTTACTAAATCTGACGGCTTCGGTACTATCCACAAATGTAGTACCAAGGTAGGTGTGGCTAGTGACAGTTAATGTATCGAGCACAATAGAATTTTTCATAAGATCTTTAAGTCCTAGGCGTAATTGGCTATGACCATTGAGTCTTACGCCATCCGGCAAAATACAGGTCACTGTATCTTCCTCGAACCATAGATTCAGTGCGCTTTCAAGATCGCATTTTAGAAGGCAGGAGTACCAGTTCTCAATAACTTCTTCAACGTCGTGAAACAAGTGTGCGGAGCGAGGCATTAGATCACTTTCAATTGATAAATTCGCTGATTGAGTTCCGTTAGTGCAGATTCTGGAGTAATTTGTCTTAAACAGTTCAAATGACCCAAGGGACATTTTCTTTGGTGGCAGGGAGAACAGTCAAGTCCTAAAAATAAGATTCCTGCAAATGGTGACAACGGAGGTGTGTGATGAGGATCACTGGAGCCATAAAAAGCCACTTGAGGAATGTTAAAAGCGGCCCCAATATGCATCATGCCAGAATCATTGCTGGCGAGTGCTTTAGCCTTTGAAATTAAGGCGATAGACTGATCAAGAGAGGTTTTTCCACACAAATTGAAGACGCGTTCTTGGTACCTTTGAGGAATTTGTTGCGTGATTTTCTGCGCAATCATTTTATCTTTATGACTTCCCATGAAAACGACATTTGTCATGGAACTGTCATTCAGAATTAACTCTGCTAGTTTGGCAAAGTGCTCACTTGGCCACTGTTTTGCAGGTCCAAATTCAGCGCCAGGTGCCAGTATAT
This sequence comes from uncultured beta proteobacterium, assembly GCA_903875135.1. Lineage (GTDB taxonomy): Bacteria > Pseudomonadota > Gammaproteobacteria > Burkholderiales > Burkholderiaceae > Polynucleobacter. The sequence goes on from CAIQUZ010000114.1 coordinate 42,292, forward strand.
AAACTTGATCTGGGTTTGGAAAAGTGGCAAGGAGGTCTTTCGCTGCTTTAAGTTGATTTTCATCGACATGAAGAAGGGGGCGAGACATTTCCAATTTTGGGCTCGATGCTGATCCTATAAGCTTGGCTAAAGCCAAATAGTGTTCGACCATGGGGGGGCGATCAATTTTTGGTGGATTAGGCAGGGCTTTGTTTAGAAAAAGCGACCTTAATTCACCTTTATAGGCATACCGCGCAGGAATTTTAGCCAGCCATGGGATTAGTACGGATTTCCAACTATTGGGCAAAATCAGGGCATTGTCAAAATGTTTATGTTGAATTTGTCGTGCGAGTGCCCATCGTTGAGCAAGCTCCAATTTGCCATGGGAAAAATCTGCCTCGATAATTTCAGTAATTCCGTTCATAGCGCGATAAACGGGAGCCACCCAAGGGGTGGCAAGAATGGAAATACTGGCACCAGTTTGTCGTATTTCTTTCACTAAAGGTTCCGACATCACTGCATCGCCAATCCAATTGGGCGCGATGATGAGGGTCTGGGGCATGCGTTTAGTGGCCGACTTTTGCACCAGGCTTGAGTTGGTACTCAGCACCACAATATGGGCATTTGGCATTTCCAGTATGAGCTATATCTAAAAAAACACGGGGATGTAAATCCCAATGTTTTGTATTGCCGGTTGGACAATGCAGGGGCAAGTCTTTTGTATCTATTTCAATCGGTATTTGATTGGTGATCATCTTTTTCAATTAAACGTAAGTTAGCCAAGAAGCATACTTATCATTTTTACCTTTAACTATGTCAAAGAATACATTTTGTATCTTTTCTGTGACAGGGCCCCTACCACCATTACCGATGGTTCGATCATCTAACTCACGAATTGGCGTGACCTCGGCTGCTGTCCCTGTAAAGAAAGCTTCATCAGCGCAATACATCTCATCTCTGGTAATCCGTTTTTCACGAACTTCGATCTGTAAATCCTTAGCAATTTGCATAATTGCATCACGCGTGATACCGGCAAGACAAGAGGCCAAATCTGGGGTGTAAAGTATGCCATCGCGAACGATGAAGACATTTTCTCCTGATCCTTCCGAAACGTAGCCATCGGTATCTAAAAGGAGTGCCTCATCGTAACCATGTGCAGTAACTTCTTGGTTCGCCAGAATAGAATTAATGTAATAGCCGGAAGCTTTGGCTCGAACGAGGGAGACATTGACATGGTGCCGACTATAGGAGGATGTTTTGACACGAATACCTTTATTCAGGCCATCTTCTCCTAAATAAGCACCCCATTCCCAGGCTGCAATCGACACTAATATTTTGTTACCTTTTGCTGATATTCCCAGCTTTTCTGAGCCTATCCAAGCAATCGGTCGCAAATAGCAAGATTCTAGTTTGTTAGCCCTAACGACCTCAATTTGGGCATTGAACATTTCCTCTTGGGAATAAGGCATCTCCATTTGAAAAATTTTAGCCGAATTAAACCAACGCTTGGTGTGCTGATCTAAACGAAAGATAGCAGTACCTTTGTCAGTTTTATAGGCTCTAACTCCCTCAAACACGGCCATACCATAATGCAGACTATGCGTCAGTACATGGATGTTGGCATCACGCCAATCCACTAATTTGCCATTAAACCAAATAAATCCATCACGATCAGACATTGACATTTATAATTTCCTAAACGGATATAACAAGATTAACCATTGTAAAACAGCCTGGATTTTGTTACAGGAATTCTATGGCTTATTTTATTTTGAACAAATTTAGCGGTTTTGCATCCTGTATGATGAATGAACTGTCGTCGATGTCTCTTGTCTAATAACAATTTCAATATGATTCAGCCAACCACCTTAAAAATCAATCGACTTTCGGATTTAGTCGCAAAAAACCTGATACAGGGTAAAAAAGTATTTATTCGAGCCGATCTTAACGTCCCGCAAGATGCCTCCGGAAGAATTACTGAGGATACCCGTATTAAAGCATCCATTCCCGCAATAAAGATGTGCCTTGACGCTGGAGCCGCCGTAATGGTGACATCGCATTTAGGTCGACCATCTGAAGGGAATTTAACCGCCGCAGACTCTTTAGCACCTGTTGCGGATCGGTTAGCAGAGCTTTTGGGCTGTAAGGTAGCGCTCATTACCGATTGGGTATCTGTTAATTTTCGAGTACAGCCAGGTGAAGTCGTTTTGTTAGAAAATTGCCGAGGTAATGTTGGCGAGAAAAAAGACAGTATCGATTTATCTAAAAAAATGGCTAAATTATGTGATGTGTATGTCAATGACGCATTTGGGACTGCGCATCGAGCTGAGGCCACCACTCATGGAATGGCTCGTTTTGCTCCGATAGCCTGTGCTGGGCCATTAATGGAAGCAGAAATTGACGCACTCACTTTTGCTTTAAATAATCCACAAAGACCGTTGGTGGCCATTGTGGCAGGGTCGAAAGTTTCCTCAAAGTTAACCATATTGCGTTCACTGGCTGAAAAAGTGGATCAATTGATTGTCGGTGGTGGGATAGCGAATACCTTCATTTTAGCTTCAGGAATCCCTATTGGACTGTCCTTAGCTGAACCAGATTTAGTTCGTGAAGCAAAAGAAATCATCGAAATCATGAAGCGCCGTGGGGCAACTGTTCCAATACCTGAGGATGTGATTGTTGCCAATGAACTCTCTCCTCTGGCTAGAGCGAATACCGTGTCTGTCAATGAAGTTGCAAACGATGACATGATTTTAGATATCGGCCCCAAAACAGCGGCTAAATTAGCTTATATGATTGCTCATGCTGGCACGATTGTTTGGAATGGCCCGGTTGGGGTCTTTGAGATTGATCAGTTTGGTGGGGGCACCAAAATGTTGGCTGCTGCTATAGCTCACAGTCCAGCTTTTTGTGTCGCTGGTGGCGGTGATACCCTAGCGGCAATTGCAAAATATGGAATTGAAAAACAAGTTGGTTATATTTCTACTGGAGGGGGCGCTTTTTTAGAGTTTTTAGAGGGCAAAACCTTACCTGCCATTGCGATCCTTCAAGAAAGAGCTAACGCATGACTTTGACACGAGCCACAAAAATTGTTGCCACACTAGGTCCTTCAACCTCAAAACCAGAGGTTCTTCAACAGATTTTATTGGCGGGGGTTGATGTGGTTCGGTTGAACTTTTCTCATGGGGTTGCGCAAGACCACCGAGATAAAGCGCTTTTAGTTCGCCAACTTTCTGCCCAGATTGGCAAAGAGGTTGCGATCATGGCGGATTTACAGGGTCCTAAGATTCGTGTTGGAAAGTTTGAAAATGGCAAGATTCAATTAGCCACAGGAGCTAAGTTTTTATTAGATGCCGAGTGTACTTTAGGGAATGAAACGCAGGTCGGTTTGGACTATAAAGATCTGCCTAAGGATGTGCATGTCGGCGATCAACTGTTACTGAATGATGGTTTGATTATTCTGCGTGTTGAAAAAGTTGTTGGCCAGTGTATTCATACCCTCGTAGAGATGGGTGGCGAGTTATCTAATAACAAAGGGATTAACCGGGCTGGTGGTGGTTTAACTGCTCCAGCGCTGACTGAAAAAGATATAGAAGATTTAGCAACAGCCATTGATATGGGTGTTGACTATATTGCGATTAGTTTTCCAAAAAACGCTCAAGATATGGAGTTGGCTCGCAGTTTAGCGAAAAAGCACGTGTTAAAAACAAATCAAGAGATTCGTTTAATTGCAAAGATTGAGCGAGCTGAGGCGATTGAGCCAGGGGTTTTAGAAGGAATCATTGCCGCCTCGGATGGCATTATGGTTGCCCGGGGAGATTTAGCGGTAGAGGTTGGTAATGCTGCAGTTCCGGCATTACAAAAGCGAATGATTCGTTTAGCCACAGATGCAGATAAATTTGTGATTACGGCTACGCAAATGATGGAGTCCATGATTTCCAGCCCAATTCCTACGAGGGCCGAAGTAAGTGATGTGGCAAATGCTGTATTAGATGGCACCGACGCGGTGATGTTATCTGCTGAAACAGCCACCGGTCAGTTTCCAGTGAAAGTGGTGGAGCAAATGTCGGCTATTTGCATCGAAGCGGAAAAGTCTGAAACTGTGACCCTAGACCACGACTTTCTAAATCAAACCTTTACCAGAATTGATCAATCGATTGCTTTAGGGGCTCTGTTTACTGCGTTTCATTTAAAGGTCAAGGTGATTGCTGCCTTGACGGAGTCTGGATCAACGGCATTATGGATGAGTCGGCATAAGATACACACACCGATTTTTGCCTTAACGCAAAAAATTGAAACGCAACGCGCTATGGCAATGTATCGAAATGTCACGCCTCTTCGAATTGATGTTAGCAAGGACCGTGACACCGCATTGAGTGAGGTTGAAAAGTTGCTAAAAGATAAACAGGTGGTTCAGAGTGGGGATATGTTGGCTTTGACCGTTGGGGAGCCGATGGGTGAAGCTGGAGGAACCAATACCCTTAAAATTATTAAAGTGAAATAGATTTGGAGAGAATATGCCCTTAGTATCAATGAGACAATTACTCGATCATGCCGCAGAAAACGGTTATGCTCTACCTGCCTTTAACGTCAATAATTTAGAGCAAGTTCAGGCAATTATGGCGGCTGCTGACGAGGTTGGCGCCCCTGTCATTATGCAAGCTTCAGCAGGTGCTAGAAAATACGCTGGAGAAGCTTTTTTGAGGCACTTGATTGAAGCGGCGATTGAATCTTACCCGCACATTCCGGTGGTGATGCACCAAGATCATGGTCAAACCCCGGCGGTATGTATGGCTGCAATTAAAAGTGGGTTTACAAGCGTCATGATGGATGGCTCTCTCATGGCGGATGGAAAAACCGTTGCTGATTACGAATATAACGTGGCAGTGTCAAAAGAAGTGGTGAAGTTTTCGCACTCGATCGGCGTCACAGTTGAGGCAGAGTTAGGTGTTTTAGGTTCTTTAGAAACCATGATGGGGGATAAAGAGGATGGTCATGGCGCTGATGGCAAGATGACTCGCGAGCAGTTATTAACGGATGTTGAACAAGCAGCAGACTTTGTTCGCAAAACACAATGTGATGCTTTAGCCATTGCCATAGGAACCAGTCATGGAGCTTATAAGTTTAGTAAAAAGCCGACTGGTGAGACATTAGCGATAAGTCGTATTCGAGAGATTCATCAACGCATACCCAATACGCACTTAGTGATGCATGGCTCTTCAAGCGTTCCTCAAGAATTACTGGCCATGATCCGAGAGTTTGGTGGCGATATGAAAGAAACCTACGGGGTACCTGTTGAAGAAATTCAAGAGGGCATTAAAAATGGTGTACGAAAAGTGAATATTGATACGGATATTCGTTTAGCGATGACCGCTGCAGTACGCAAATACTTATTTGAAAACCCAGAAAAATTTGATCCGCGTGATTTCTTAAAGCCTGCCCGCGAAGCTGCCAAGCTGATTTGTAAAGCACGTTATTTATCCTTTGGTTGTGAGGGTCAAGCAGCAAAGATTCAACCGATCGCATTAGAAAAAATGGTTGAACGATATAACTCTGGCGCGCTTACACAATTGGTTAAATAATGTCGAACGCGCTCTTTGAAACAGCCATACAATCCTTACCATTAATTTCTAAAGGTAAGGTGCGAGATATTTATGTAGTGGATGATGAGCATTTATTAATGATCACCACAGATCGCCTTTCTGCCTTTGATGTCGTGATGCAAGAGCCTATTCCTGGAAAAGGGATTGTATTAAATCAAATGGCGAATTTTTGGTTTGAGCGTCTTGGGCATGTCATTCCAAATCACTTGACGGGGATCGATCCTGAGACGGTCGTCAGCGACGGCGAAAAAGCCCAAGTACAAGGTCGCTCAATCGTTGTTAAGCGCTTAAAGCCGATTTTGGTAGAGGCGGTCGTACGTGGTTATTTATCTGGTAGTGGTTGGAAAGATTACCAAGCAACCGGCTCAGTGTGTGGAGTTGTCTTACCTCAGGGTTTACAAAATGCTCAACAGCTATCTCACCCCATATTTACTCCTGCTGCGAAAGCAGATATGGGAGATCATGATGAAAATATTCGTTTTGCTGATGTAGTCGAGCGGATTGGCGAGCAACTTGCAAATCAGATTAAATCGGTCAGTATTACCTTGTATCAAGAGGCTGCCAAGTTTGCTTTAACGAAGGGCATCATTATTGCGGATACTAAATTTGAGTTTGGTTTAGATCAAAATAATCAACTCGTCTTAATGGATGAGATTTTGACAGCCGACTCATCTAGGTTTTGGCCAGCTGCTTCTTATGTCGTGGGCCAGAACCCGCCCTCATTTGATAAGCAGTTTGTCAGAGATTGGTTAGAGTCGGTGAGAATTGATGGTCAGCCATGGAATAAAAAAGCACCAGCGCCACATTTGCCAGCTGAAGTGATTCAAAAAACATCAGCCAAGTATCTCGAAGCTTTGCAGATATTGACCCAATAACGGGCTGATTGGTAAACAGCCTTAAAATAGATAAGATCTAATTCAGGAGATCAAATGAGCCAAGCAGAGAACAGTCAAACCAAATCCACCACTACAGCAGCCCCTATTGTTGGAGTGGTCATGGGATCTAATTCGGACTGGGATGTCATGTCCTTTGCGGCCCAAATATTAACTGAATTTGACATTCCCCACGAGCGGCAAGTTTTATCTGCGCACAGAATGCCTGACGAAATGTATGCTTATGCACAGTCAGCTAAAGATAGGGGTCTACAGGCCATTATTGCTGGAGCAGGTGGCGCTGCGCACTTACCTGGGATGTTGGCAGCAAAAACAGTGATTCCGGTTTATGGTGTGCCAGTGCCCTCTAAATATCTCAAGGGTGAAGACTCTTTACTATCCATTGTGCAAATGCCGAAGGGAATTCCTGTTGCCACATTTGCCATTGGGGAAGCTGGCGCTGCAAATGCCGCTTTACACGTTATTGCGAACTTAGCACTACACTCCCCTGAGTTACAGAAAAAATTACAGGCTTATCGTGATGCTCAAACGAATAAAGCCAAGCAAATGACTTTGCCATAATCCACTATGCATGAAAAAGACTGGCCTTTATATCCCCCTTCATTTTTAGGTATTCTAGGTGGCGGGCAACTAGGCCGATTCTTTGTCCAAGCGGCACAAGATTTGGGTTACGGAGTTTGTGTATTAGACCCTGATCCAAATAGCCCTGCAGGACAAATAGCCCAGATTCATTTGCAAGCGGATTATGCAGATCAAGAAGCGTTAAAAACAATGGCCAGAAGATGTAGAGCGATTAGTACGGAGTTTGAGAATGTGCCGGCCAAGACAATTGATTTTTTAATTGAACAAGGCGTTTTTGTTGCTCCAGATAGCTATGCAGTTTCTATTGCTCAAAATCGCATTAAAGAAAAGCAATTTTTTCAAAACTTATTATCTCAAACTGGAGTTGGTCCAGTTTTGTATCACGTGATAGAAGAGCAAGCGCATCTAACGAATGTACCTCAAGAAATATTTCCTGCAATATTAAAGACTTCTCAGCTGGGTTATGACGGTAAGGGACAGCAAACTGTTTATCATCTCACAGAACTTTTATCCGCTTGGATAATGTTAGGAAAAGTGCCTTGTGTTTTAGAGAAAAAAGTAGATTTAGATTTTGAGCTTTCTGCCCTCATTGTGCGGAGCGCTGACGATGAGGTGCACTTGATGCCAATTGCTCAAAATATTCATCAACATGGCATATTGCATCTGAGTATGGTGCCGGCACCAAATATGAGTCTATCGATTCAGGATCAGATTCAACGTGCGGCGCAAGTCATCATCCGCGAGCTGCATTATGTCGGGGTGATGTGCATCGAGTTTTTTATTTTAAAAGATGGGACTATGTGCGTTAACGAGATCGCTCCACGACCACATAATTCAGGGCATCATAGCTTAGATTCTTGCTTGACAAGCCAATTTGAGCAACAGGTTCGAGTTCTTGCCAAGCTCCCTTTAGGAAACTCAAAGCTCATGTCTCCCGTTGTGATGTTAAATTTGTTGGGTGATTTATGGCTCCATGGAGAAAACAACGATGCCATCACTGCACCGAATTGGCAGAACGTATTAGCCATGGCATCAGCCAAACTGCATCTATATGGAAAAGCGGCACCTAAAATTGGGCGCAAGATGGGCCATATTAATTTTTTAGACGAATCTGTAGAGCAAGCTTTGAAAAGCGCTCATCAGGCGATGGAGATACTTGGATTTCCTACGATTAAGGAATGATGGGTGAGCATCCGGATAATCCCCAAAGCAGAAATAAACATACCTGAACTTGTTGAACTCATTCAGCAGGGGCACTTACTCGCGATTCCGACGGAGACAGTTTATGGCTTGGCAGCCAATGCCTCTGATGAAGAGGCTCTCAAAAAAATATACCGTTTAAAAAATCGCCCGGAAAACCATCCTCTTATCATTCATATCGCCCCACCGCGGATGGAAGAGGATCAATCAGCTTTCTGGGAGAGGGAGTTATCGAGATGGTCGAGCGACGTTCCACCCCAAGCAATTGCCTTAGCTGAGGCATTTTGGCCTGGCCCGTTAACCCTCATTTTAAAAAAATCACGCCAGGTTTCTGATTTTGTCACTGGTGGGCAAAACACCGTGGGTATCAGGGTCCCTAGACATGACCTCACTATTCAAATTCTTCAAGCCTTTGGATCAGGCTTAGCGGCACCTTCTGCAAATCGCTTTGGAAGAATATCTCCCACATCAGCGCAACATGTTTTAGAGGAGTTTTTAAACTTTATGGGTGACGAATCATTAACCATTCTAGATGGTGGTCAGTGCGAAGTGGGCATTGAATCGACAATCCTGGATTTGTCGAGAATTGATGAAGTTGGCCCTGTTATTTTGAGGCCGGGGATGATTACCGCAGAAGATATCTTTTCTGTACTAGGTGGAGAGGTGTCTACAAACACGCATTCTGAGATTAGACACTCGGGAGGAGTTCTTGGGCACTATGCACCACAGACACTTTTAATTTCTAAAGAGACAGAAACGCTTTGTACTAATGATTTTATGCCGCAAAAAATAGGGGTAGTAACTTTTGGCAACTTTAAGGAGCTTCAGGATAAGTGGTCCTCACAACTTGTCGATTGGTATTTTTTACCGAAAGATGCCGACACGGTTGCTAGAAGTTTATATGGATTGTTAAGAGATTTAGATAACCGCGGGTATCAGAAAATTATCTTTGATCAATTACCTCAAGACTTAGCTTGGTCGGCGATACAAGATCGACTAACGAGAGCGATTTATGGCTCTGGCCAACACTAGTCATGAGGGCAGTCATCTAAGGTCCAACTGATCACTGCATCATTAACACCACTTCCACCCATGGCCGCATTAGGGTGGTTGATGATGGAGGATACCGCATACACTTTTCCTGATTTGCTGACAACGTAGCCTGCAACAGCTCTAACTGTTTGCAACGTTCCAGTTTTCATATAGGCGCCAGATTTCTGAAGTGTACTAGGTAGCGTGGTGTCGGGATGAAAAGCCAGTTCAGAGGAGTTGCCTTCCCACAATTTCTTTAAGCGAGAGAGGAGTCGATGCTTCATCGTGCCGTCCACTCCGGCAATTGGTAAGGAGTTAACAATGACTTCGCTATTTTTTGAATGGGCGGCAAAGTTTAAAAGGGATGTCATACTTTGCGGTGATATGCGTTCAATATTCGATAGCCCTGAACCATTTTCCAGCACGAGTTCAGGAAATTGAAGGTTTGATCTTTTCAACCAATCTTTAATGATTCGGCTGCTTTCATCAGTAGTTACCGGTTTGTTGCCTTTTTCTAAGCCGATAGTCAAAAAGATTTGCCGCGCCATGACGTTATTGGAATACTTGTTGGTATCCTTTACAGCGTCGGCCAATAAAATTCCTTGATGACTAACTAGGGGTTTAAGGTGAGAGGCAACTTGACCATCTAGAGCATCAGGCGTTTTTTTCCAAGTTCCACCGGCATCCTCCCAGGCTGCAATAATTCCTTGTTTTAAAAAATCATTCGAGCTAAGAGCAACAATATTCCAAGGGGTATCAGGGCAATTGATGGAGAATTTCCCTGAAAAAGAGGCATTCCATTCATCTGGATTCACTTGATGAACTTCAGCCTTCATACTCTTTGTCCAATCTGCGCATGAATCCTTGCTGGACTTTAATTGATTTTTAATATGTAGACCTGCTATACGCGGGGTATAGGTTATTTGAGGTTCACCACTGATATTTGAAATCTTAAAAGATAGGGTTTGAAAAGAGTACAACAGAGCATCTGGTGGAACGTTATACGTTCGTGAGGCTTCCCCGTCTTCAGGAGCAGTTTTTTTGACACTGGGTGAATATGCCGACCTATCGAAAACTAAGTTACCATTAATTTCATTGATTCCTAGTTGACGCAGATCTGCCATGATTTTGGAAAGTTCTTCCGGAACGAACTTGGGGTCTCCTTGACCTTGCCAAATCAAATTCCCGTTGAGAACGCCTTGCTCTATAGGATTTGTTGCATAAACATTCGTCTTCCATCGGTATTGAGGGCTCAATAAATCTATGGCTGAAATCGTTGTTAACAACTTGATGGTTGAGGCGGGATTCATGGGCGATTGGGCACGCCAACTGAATTGCTGTGTCTGAGGTGGAGAAAGAGTAATCGGGATTACATGAAAGGCCACTGCGGTTTCTGGCATTTTGAAAGCTTGCAAAGCCTTTTTCACACCTTTGGGAAGTATTTCTTCACCATATGCTAAGGGCAAAAAGTCACAATTTATCAATAGCGCCAGTAAAGTGAAGCAATGAGTGATGGAAAAACGCATGTTATTGACTTTTTGTTGTTGGTGTAAAACCCATCCAATGTATTTTTACAATCATAAATTGATTGGAGGATGTAAATAATTCAATAATAACTTGTTAAGATATTCGAATGTTTGTTAGCATTAAAGTAATAAATAAAACCAATGGAGATATTCATGAATAAATCTGAACTTTCGGACTCTATTGCCGCTGGCGCTGATATATCTAAAACAAAAAGTGATCAAGTCCTTGATTCCATTTTGTCCATCATCGAGAGACAACTTGGTGAAAATGACTCAGTTCAATTATCTGGTTTTGGATCTTTTGTCGTTAAAGAAAGAACCGCTAGAGTTGGAAGAAACCCTAAAACTGGCGAACCGATACAAATTGCGGCGATGTTGACAGTACGCTTTTCTCCAGGAAAAGCTTTTAAAGAGGAACTTAACCACGGTATCGATTAAAATTCCTTAATAGATCTTCTCATCTAGGGGAAGCATAACAATAGGAGTTGTTTTGACAGTCATCACAAATATAGAAGATTTAAGAGTTCTGCATCAAAAACGAGCCCCAAGAATGTTTTATGACTATGCAGACTCAGGCTCTTGGACTGAGGGAACTTACCGTTCTAATGAATCCGAATTTACCAAAATTAAATTCCGTCAAAGAGTCGCAATCAACATGGACCATCGTAGTATTGAATCTACGATGTTAGGCTTACCTGTCTCAATGCCAGTGGCTCTCTCACCGGTTGGTATGACCGGGATGCAGCATGCAGATGGTGAGATTTTGGCCGCAATGGCAGCCAAAAAATTCGGTGTCCCATTTTGTTTATCCACGATGAGTATTTGCTCTATGGAAGAAGTTGCTAAAAGGACTCAGCACCCATTTTGGTTTCAGCTATATGTCATGCGTGATAAACAATTTGTCAGCTCGCTCATTGAGAGGGCAAAAGCGGTTAATTGTTCAGCGTTAGTTCTTACCCTAGATTTACAGATATTAGGACAGCGACATAAAGATTTAAAAAATGGCTTGTCAGCACCACCCAAGCCCACTTTAAAAAATATATTCAATATGTTTATGAAGCCAGCTTGGTGTATAGACATGTTGAAAACGAAGAATCGTCAATTTGGCAATATTGTTGGTCATGTAAAAGGAGTTGACGATATGTCTTCACTTGGAGCATGGACGGCTAGCCAATTTGACCCAACGCTGGATTGGAATGAGGTTGAACAAATCAAAAAGCAGTGGGGCGGAAAATTGATTCTAAAGGGTATTTTAGATCCAGAAGACGCAAAATTAGCGGTATTAGCAGGTGCCGATGCCATTATTGTTTCTAACCATGGTGGACGACAACTAGATGGTGCGCCATCAACGATTGAAGCACTTCCAGCGATTGTTGATGCTGTAGGCTCGCAAGTAGAAATATGGTTAGATAGCGGAATCCGTTCTGGGCAAGACGTGATAAAAGCGCTAGCTCTTGGCGCAACCGGAACCATGATTGGTCGGTCGTATATTTACGGATTAGGCGCCATGGGTCAATCCGGGGTTACGAAGGCTTTAGAAATTATTGCGAAAGAGCTTGATTTGACAATGGCTTTTTGTGGGCTGAAGGATGTTCGTCAAGTGAACAAGAACATCCTATTTCCCGGAAGCTTTTAACGCCCGCCTGAAACGTCAATCATCGTACCGTGGATATAGCTAGCATCATCTGAGCATAGCCAAACCACGGTTTGGGCAACTTCTTGGGGCGTGCCAATACGACCTACAGGAACTCCTGCAGCCCATTTTTGGATAACTTCAATACCGCCATGAACATCATGAATCGATGTGCCGATGAGGCCCGGTCGAACGGCGTTAACTCGGACTCCTTGTAGGCCAACTTCTTTAGCAAGACCTAAACAAAAACCATCGACGGCCGCCTTCGATGAAGCGTAATGGATTTCTTGGGCAATACCACCTGTTCTGGCTGCCACGGAGGACATCAAAACAATTTTCCCACCTTTGCCGCCAAGTTCAGTGGACATCCTTTTTACGGCTTCGCGGGTACAAAGGATCAACCCAATAACATTGAGATCAAACAGCTCTTTTAACTGTTGCTCGGTAGTTTGTGTAATTGGATTTTGCCCACCAATAATACCTGCATTAGCAATGAAAGAATCCAAGGTTCCCAAGGCATCAATTTGCTCAAATAAACGTACAATTTCAGACTCTTTGGAGCAATCTGCTTGGATGGCCACGGCATTTCCGCCAGCGGATTGAATTTGTTCAACGACTTTAGCCGCTTCAACTTGATTGCGTGCGTAGTTGACAACGACAAAATAGTTTTGTTTTGCAGCACTTCGAGCAATTTCAGCTCCAATGCCTCTGCTAGCTCCAGTAACGAGCATGATTTTTTTAGACACGATGACTCCTTGATAGTATTTAATATATTAAAACACGTTTATGGAGAGTCTAGCTGTGCTGCCGTTAAAAAAAGCTTAATTTCTTCATTTAACCTATAGAGTTCTTTGCAAAGAAGATCGATGAGATCGGCGTCATTGTGTTGATCTGAATTAGCGATCATTAAACAACACTGAATAAGTTGAGTAGCGTTAATGAGTCTGGCACCACCTAATATTTTATGACTTATGTGAAGAAGTTGTGGATCGATGGTTTGAAATGCATGTTGTTGAAGTATCTTGAGTAGCTCTTCTTGCGTTTTTAAAACGGACTCTAAAATTGCGTATGCTGATGAATCATCTTGGTGTGAAAGGTCTAATAAGCGATGAAAATCCCACCGCTCCTGATCTCTTGATAATACCTTTTTGAGGCTACCTAAAAGTTCTTGTAGTTGAACAGGTTTAATTAAATAATCACTGATTAATTCATGATCAGTGCTTGAAAGTTTTTTCGCAAATAGTGTGTCACCAGTCAAAATGATGATCTTCATATCAGGCTGTAAATCTAAAAGATGTACTGCCAGTTGTCGGCCCGTCATATCTGGCATAAATTCATCAGTAAGAACCAAATCAATCGATTTTTGTCGGACGATATGAATGGCTTCTTGGGCATTATCGGCTTGGAGACAAAAAAATCCAAAATGCTTCAGTTGTTGACTGACAATATCTCGGCAGGCAGGGTAGTCATCAATGATAAGAGCAACTTTACCTGAAAAAATAGGATGATAAACCGCAAGTTCGTTCGATTTAATAGCTTCTAATTTTGATATTGGTAGAGCCGAAGTGCGTTGGAAACAAATTCTAAAAGAGGCACACGTGCCGATTTGAAGGGTGCTTTCTATTTGAAGGCAACTACCCATAGAATATAGCAATCCATTGGTAATCGATAAGCCAAGTCCAGCACCTGGAATTGCTCGTGTGTGAATACATTGACTTCTTTCATACGGTTGCAAAATACGTTCCAAATCCGCCTTGGGGATACCGCAGCCTGTATCGATCAATTGAAATTGTAAGAGCTGTTCTGCATGGGTATCACTGAGAACATTCACGGATAGATAAATAGAGCCCTCTTTGGTAAATTTAATTGCATTACTCATTAAATTGATCAGTATCTGTTTCAGCCGTGTTTGGTCAATCATTAAACTTGGCGCTAAGACGGTATCGATATGTAAATAAAAATGTAGATCTTTCAAATCTGTAAGCCCTTTAAAACTTTGTGAAAGGTGCTCGATCAACTCGCGGAGAGAACAGGGCTCATAATGCGTCAAAGATTTACCGGCCTCGATTTTTGTTAAGTCGAGAACTTGATTGAGCATTTCTAAAAGGGATTTTGAAGTGCTGTAAGCACTTTGAATCAATTTCTTACTTTCTTTGGCGATCGAGACATCTTTGAGTAATAGCTCATGTGTACCTAAGATCGCTTGCAAGGGATTACGAATTTCATGACTAATGGTCGCTAAATAATGGGATTTTGCAGAGCTGGCTTCTTTGGTATGTTCATGCAATTCCATCATCGAGCCTATATTTTTTTGAGTATTTACAAATGAATAATGCGTCTTAAGCAATTGATAGATGAGGAATAATAAGATGGATAACAACATTAAAAACATGCCAAATAACCATGAAGCAAGTTGTGGATGCTGAAATATGTAAAAACCTTCTTGCGGGATGAGATGGAAGTACATCGCCCAACAAACAAGTAAAAAAATAATAAGGAGGTAGTACAAGATCTTTTTCAATAGATTACTTTCTCAGTTATTCACAAATTTTATGGTGCTTACAAAATCGAATGAGGTCCGCAATATTATCGACAGATAATTTTTCATATAAACGACTTTTGTAAGTAGCTACTGTTTTATTACTAATATGCAAATGTTCAGAAATTTCGAAATTACTAAACCCCTTACCAAGAAACTTAAGAACTTGGAATTCTCGATCGGAAATTCGTTGAATCATTTCTTCCTCAGTAGATGGGGGCTCACCATTAAGGTTTGCTGTAAAAAATGAATATCCTTGAGAAACTGCGATTGCAGCAGTAATGATAATTTTCCCAGAAGCTGATTTGTTGACAAAGCCATGAGCACCAAGGGTCCTTACGCGATTGCCATACACTTTTTCTTCTAGGCTGGACAGGATCAATATTTTTATTTCTTCAGAGACAGCCCGTATTTTTCGGATTAACTCAAACCCATCTGTACCTGGCAAGTCTAAATCCAGCACAATCATTTGTGGGATCAGGTTTCTGGTCAACGTTAAACAGGATTCGCCATCATGTGCAAAGCCTAATATATCAAACGGTATTTGATTTTTAAAAAGTGTTCGTAGTGCAAGCAACATCGCTGGATGATCATCCACCAGAAGTACTTTTGTCAGCATACTCAATCCCTATCATGTGTATTCTTTTTAGGGGTATGGGTAAGAGCATCAGTAAATTGACTTTGAGTAATTTTTAGAATTTGATGTTTTGAAACCGCGGGCATCATCAGGGGACCATAACAATAATGAATACAACTAATTTTTGTGAAAGTGAAATCATGAACTAATGAAATACCCTCGCTATAAAGATGGAAATTTTTACTCTTACAAGTGATCAATAGATCATCGATTAATTCTTTTGAGTAGGATGTCATTGAGGCCGCACGAATCAATGACGTTGAAAAATGTATTCCGGTGAAAATTCCGGTATTCAACCACTCAATTTCTATTACCCCACCAGCAAAGCTCTTCAATTCAAGGATGATTCCAAGACGAAGAAGTTGCTGTAGTTTTTTCTCATAGGCATGGAAATCCTCAGTTTTAAAGTGGAGTAGTGGAATCTTGATATACCCTACTGGTAGCTTTGATTCAATGAGTTTGCTTTCCAAGGATTGTAAAAACAGATCATCTTTTATAAACGCAATAGGTAATGGTAAAAGTGTCAAAATGGCTCTACCATGACAATACCAATAGGTCATCGTATCTAGAGCATCAGAAAAGTGATCTAAGTAGTCTTTTTGTAGGCAGCTCCCTAGATCTGTGTAAATAACGCCGATAAATTGATTTGTCAAACTATCGAAAATAGGCTCTAAATTGGTATGCTGTGACTCAAATAATGTGTTTTTATTTTTCGGCTGCTCAATAAACATTTGTTGGTCAAACCACCGTTTTAAGTTACCGTAAAGCCCCTTCTTGTCTGTCATATACCCTCTTCTGTTGCTAATTAAGCTTAGGAAAGTCTAGAGACTATTTCGTATTAGTAAAAGAGGGCCTTGCTGATTGATGAGTAGGTAAATTCTGAAATTACAGAGACTTCTGCAAAGATTCATTTATTTGCTTATGATGATGTTTTAATTAGGTCGCCTCTATGTTAAGTACGTATATCCTTGCTGCAGTTGTTGGTATTATTTTGTTTTTTAGCATTGCCGTTGCCCCTACTGTGTTTACGGTGCTTCCAAAAGAGTGGTCCAGTGCTTATGTCAGGAAGTTCTTTCCAAAGTACTATTTTGTTTTGGGCAGTATGTGCCTCTTGGCAGGGGTAATAACGCCGATAACGTTTGTCTCCCATAGCGCTCTTTTATGCGCCGGTTTATTTGCCTTGTCTTTGTGGGTTTTAACGCCGATGATTAATCATGCAACAGATGCTAGTTTAAAAAAACGGTTCGCATATTTACACGGGCTTAGCGTCGCAATTAATATAGTTCAGTTAATTTTATTGATGTATGTATTGTGGAAAACTTTGTAATACTTTTATTCTTCAACCTTACCAATAAATTTGACAGTATCTTGTAGCTTTTTAACATCTGCTTTCCAAAAGGTATTGAACTCTTCTCCGTCAATGTAGGAAATGATGGAATTCCCTTTTAGCATGGATTGCTTAAACTGTTCATCTTGAACAGCTTCTCGCACGGCCTGTGTAATTTGTTGTTGAATGTGTGGAGGCAGTCCAGCTGGAGCAAATATCGAAGTCCACAAAGCATATTCGACATTCAAATTACTTTCTTTTAAGGTCGGAACATCTAAAAACGGCGGATATCTTTTTGATCCTGTTTGAGCAATCGGAATCAGGCGGTGGGCTTGAACCTGAGGATTCGCGACGCTTGGTGCTGAGGCGAGGGCATTAACATGCCCACCTATTGCGAGTGTAATCGCTGGCGCGCCGCCACTAGTTGGGACATGTTTGAACTTGATGTTTGAGGCATCCTCAAGCATCGCCATCGGTAAATGAGTTGCTCCGTATGTTCCTGAGGAGGAGATGGCAACACTTTCTTTTGAGAGGCCAGCTTTTTTGATAAATTCTTGAATAGTTTTTACTCCCATATCCGGATTGACTAAAATGATTGCGGGATCAGAGGTAATTTGCGCAATGGGTAGGATTTTGTTTAAGCTATAGTTTGGTGTTCGATTAAAGAGAGTATCAATCGCAGGTTGAGTTGCTAAAGATGGGGATGTGATTAATAAGGTATATCCATCGGGTACAGCATTTGCGACAAAGGCATGCCCGATTGCACCATTTGCACCTGGTTTGTTAATGATTAGTACGGGTTGTTTTAAATACTTTTGCATTGCAATGGCTAGGCTTCTGGCAACGTTATCGACAAATCCACCTGGCGGATTGGGATTAATCAGATTAATCGGCTTATTCGGAAAGACATCTTCTGCACTGACCTGAGATATTGTGCTTACTTGAAGGATGAAGTAAAGAATGACTATCTTGAACAATTGTGTCATGAAGTTTCCTAATTTATTTTTTGTTATTTTGGGGATTTAAGCGAGCTTCTCTTTTTAGTTCAAATGAGTATCGATAACGATCCTCTGGATGACTACTAACAGTTATTTGAAAAACCTGATGATCTTTTCCGGTATAGGTTCTCATCACGACTAAAGCAGAAGATCCATCCTTTGCTTTTAATGCGGTTGATTCATCTGCAGATAGTTGTTGTGAATATACTTCTACACGCGCTTTTTCAATGGTCTCTGGAAACATATCCACAATGAGTTCGCTGATAGGTTTGCTCAGATATTGTGGGTGTTTAACCACATCAGCATATTTCGGTAAGATGTAATAAGTGGTTAAGCAAAGGGGCAAATTTGCGTGATTTTGAAACCTTAACGAGGTAATCCGAAACCATTCTTGATGAAGTTCACATTGAATTTTTTGCGCCAATACGGCGTCAGCTTTGATCTGTGAAGTTTCTAAAATTTGTCTAGTCATTACTCCGGGATAATCGAGTAACTCGTTGACGGTATTGACTGCATGGGATAAAACGACAGGCATTTCTGTAGCAATAACCGTCGAACCAGTTCTTGGTCGTCGATGGATTAGACCTTCATTGCTGAGTGTACTGAGCGCTTGTCGAAGTGTGGGTCGGCTGGTTTTAAAAGTGACACACAGTTCTTCTTCGGTCGGCAATCTTGAACCTAAAGGAAATTTCCCTTGTTGAATTTCGTTACGTAATTGATCGGAAATCAATTGATGAATCGGTAAATTTCGCATCTTATGAATGGTTCAAAGGTTTCTTCCGCCACTGGCGTCCACCAAGGCGCCTTTAGCTTTTGCAGCTTGAGACGCCTCTTGACCTCGAAAAATCAATTCAATTTCAGTCCCATCTGGGTCCTTAAAAAATAATTGATATTGATCGTTTTCTGGAACAGCGAATTCTACAAATTTTATAGAATGCTCATTGAGTACTTTTCGAAAGTAGTCGATGTCACTTGTCCATAGTGCCAAGTGGTCAAAGGCGTCGGTTTTTTTTGGGGCTGGTAGGGGCGATCTTGCGGTAGAAATGTGCACAATTGGTTGATCGCCTAAATACATCCATGCGCCAGCTCTAGAAAAAGGTGGTCTGTATCCGTCTTCTAAGCCTAAAACTTGAGCATAAAATTTCCTAGATCGTTCTAAATCTGAAGTACTGACATTAACGTGAGCAAATCCAACGATAGGCATATAGGTTCTTTTCTTAGGGTGAGATTAAGAATGAAGATTGAATATATGGACTATATCATCATAATAATTGTAAATACAAAGTAATCTGAATGCAAATTGATTTAAATATTCCTATATAAATCAATTATTTAATACATTTTTTTATTTAATTAGGGTTTATACCGAATGAATTGTATTGACAATTGAGTGTGTGAAATTTAGGATGAGAGCATATTCTATTTTTACGAGTTTTTTCATGAACGCCCCTAACAGTGCCAATATACTTTCTTCTAAGATGAATCGCAAAACAGCACAATCTTTTGTTGATGTTTCTTATGAAGAAGCAAAAGAGAGGGCTTACGCACTTGTCCCCTTTTTAAAATCTCAGGTTGAGCTTACTGAAAAAACAAGTTATATACCCGAGACTGTCGTCAATGCTTTACATGACTCTGGTTTATTTCGGTATCAGCAACCCAAGATGTGGGGTGGAATGGAAGTTGATTATCGTGGTTTTATGGAAATTCCTTACATCATCGGATTAGGTTGCCCCTCTACTGCTTGGGTATTTGCCAATATGGCCTCCCATCATCGTCAGTTGGCTCAGTGGCCAATGCAGGCTCAAGAAGATATTTTAGCGAGTGATCCTGATGCGTTAATTGCATCGGGTATCGCTTATGTGCAAGGGCAGGGCCAAAAAATAGATGGTGGATTACTGCTCTCTGGCCAATGGGGATTTTCTTCTGGAGTAGATATTTCATCCTGGAATATGCTTGCCTGCACGATAAAAGACGAGAACAACAAACCGATCGATTGGTGTATGTGTTTAGTTCCTAAAGAAGATTACGAAATCGTTGATGATTGGCAAACGATGGGGATGCGTGGCACTGGAAGTCGCACTGTTAAATGTAAAGATATTTTTATTCCCGAGCATCGGGTGTTGTCGATGCATATTCATCGTCCTGGATTTCATTTCCCAGGATTAAAAATTCACACGAACCCTATGTTTAAAGTACCGAATAGTTCTGTTGGAGGTAATGGGATAGCTGGTGCAATGATTGCTAATGCGCAAACGATGCTCAATGAGACGACTGAATGGATCAAGTCCAAAAGTACAAGTTATACGGGGGCAAAAATGTCCGATATTCCCACATTGCAATTAAAAATTGCGAATGCTAGTGGTAAGATAGATGCCGCTTATACATGGCTGATGAGTAATTGCATAGAGGCAGAAATGACCTATAAAAATGGTCAAACTTTTGATGTTGAAGCAAAGCTAAAGTATCGTCGCAATACTGCCATGGGTATGAAGATGGCAAATGAGGCAGTCGATATATTGCATGAGCTTCTTGGCGCAAATGGGATTTATGAAAAGCATTCATTTGAAAGAATGTTTAGAGATGCACATGCTTCTGCGGGACACTTTGTCTTTAATCAAGACGCGCAATTAATTCCATACGGGCTTAAAGTTTTAGGTGGGGAGTTTAAGAGTCCCACCATGTAATACAACAAGAAATTAGTCGCGAATGAGGCGCTTATAAAGCGCCTTTTTCTTTCAGAGTTCGATCAACCCAAGAGTCATCATAAGTGCCATCAAGAATCGACTGAATAGTAGAAACTTCTTGAGCTACTTTTGCTTTGCCAAGCTTGACCGCTTCTTGAGCTAAGCGTCTTGGAATAGCAATGACGCCATCCAAGTCGCCTAGAATGATATCTCCAGGGTGAACGAGCATATCACCAATGATGACAGGTTCGTTAATCGTTCCGGGGCCATCTTTAAATGGGCCGCGTAAAGAAATCGACTTTGCCCAGCAGGGAAATTCTTCACGATCAAAAGCATCGATATCTCGTACTGCACCGTTCACAACACAGGCGACAGCGCCTCTTTTTTTTGCAATCATCATTAGAATTTCGCCAAATAAAGCACGATCCATATCGCCATTACCATCGATGACCAGTGCATCCCCCGGTTGTATTAATTGCAAAGCTTTGTGGATCATCAAGTTATCACCAGAGCGAACTTTGACCGTAAAGGCGTTCGCACATATCGAGATGGGAGATTTATTAATTGGCAGAATTTGCTTTGCCACTAAATCTCGGCCAAGGGCGTCGCTGATGATGGAGGTGGCTATTCCTCTAAGATTAGCTATTTCTGATTGAAGGGGCTCAACACGAGCGGAGATGATATATCCGTAAGAAGCCATAAAGCCTTTCCAAAGTAGGGAGTTTTATTCTAATCAATTTTGTATGTAAACCAAAGCTTTGAAAGATTGATAAATAAATATCTATTTAAATCAATATTTTATGGATTTTAATAGGGGGGTGCTTGCAAACTTTACGAAGGTTCTCTATACTTTGTTAGCAATCACTGAGGTAGAGTGCTAATTGCAACTTTAGTGAATAGCTTTATTAATTGTTTTAATTTTATTGAAAGAGGGGATTGCATGAACTTACGTCCTTTGCATGATCGAGTGATCATCAAACGTTTGGATAACGAAACAAAAACAGCTTCCGGAATTGTTATTCCTGAAAACGCAGCTGAAAAACCTGACCAAGGTGAAGTTTTAGCGGTTGGGCCTGGAAAAAGAGACGAACAAGGTAAACATATTGCTGTTGACGTTAAAGTCGGCGACAAAGTCTTATTTGGTAAATATGCTGGTCAAACAGTAAAAGTTGATGGTGATGAGCTTCTCGTAATGCGTGAAGAAGACATCATGGCCGTTGTTCAAAAATAAGCATCATTCTCAGTAGAAAGGAATTAACATGGCAGCAAAAGATGTAGTATTCGGAGATTCAGCACGTACCCGTATGGTAGAGGGCGTTAACATCCTTGCCAACGCAGTAAAAGTAACATTAGGACCTAAAGGTCGTAATGTTGTTTTAGAGCGTTCATTCGGTGGTCCATTGGTCACTAAAGACGGTGTAACTGTCGCTAAAGAAATTGAACTCAAAGACAAGCTCCAAAATATGGGTGCTCAGATGGTAAAAGAAGTTGCTTCTAAAACAGCGGATGACGCTGGAGATGGAACTACAACTGCTACTGTACTTGCCCAATCGATCGTTCGTGAAGGTATGAAATTTGTTGTGGCTGGCCACAACCCAATGGATCTTAAGCGCGGAATCGATAAGGCTGTAACAGCAGCTCTTGCAGAAATTTCAAAATTGAGCAAGCCTTGCACAACGACAAAAGAAATTGCACAAGTAGGCTCTATTTCTGCAAATAGCGATTCAAGTATCGGTGATCGTATTGCTGAAGCAATGGAGCGTGTCGGTAAAGAAGGCGTGATTACTGTTGAAGATGGCAAATCACTTGCTGACGAATTAGATGTTGTAGAAGGAATGCAGTTTGACCGTGGTTATTTATCACCGTACTTTATTAACAATCCTGAAAAACAAGTGGTGATTTTAGAAAACCCTTTCATCTTGTTATTTGATAAGAAAATCAGCAACATTCGTGATTTACTACCAGTACTTGAGCAAGTTGCTAAATCTGGACGTCCATTATTAATTATTGCTGAAGATGTAGAGGGTGAAGCTCTGGCTACTTTAGTGGTGAACAATATTCGCGGCATTCTCAAAACTTGTGCTGTTAAGGCACCTGGTTTTGGTGATCGTCGTAAAGCGATGTTGGAAGATATTGCCGTTCTCACAAAAGGACAAGTGATTGCTGAGGAAGTTGGCTTGACACTCGAAAAGGTAACTTTAGAAGATTTAGGTCAAGCTAAGCGCGTTGAAATCGGCAAAGAAAATACAACGATTATTGATGGTGGTGGCGATGAGAAGCAAATTGAAGCACGCGTCAAAATGATTCGTGCACAGATCGAAGAAGCAACTAGCGACTACGATCGTGAAAAACTTCAAGAGCGTGTTGCTAAGTTAGCCGGTGGAGTTGCTGTGATTCGTGTAGGTGCGGCCACTGAAGTTGAAATGAAAGAGAAAAAAGCGCGTGTGGATGATGCATTACATGCTACTCGTGCTGCTGTAGAAGAGGGTATTGTGCCTGGTGGTGGCGTAGCGTTGGTTCGTGCTAAGCAAGCTATCTTGAATCTTAAAGGTGACAATGCTGATCAAAATGCTGGTATTGGTATCGTATTGCGTGCTATGGAAGAGCCATTACGCGTCATCGTTTCTAATGCTGGAGATGAGGCAAGTGTTGTGATTAATCAAGTTGCCGCTGGTAAGGGTAACTATGGTTATAACGCAGCAACTGGTGAGTATGGTGATCTAGTAGAGCAAGGCGTTATTGACCCAGCTAAAGTAACAAAAACTGCACTGGTTAATGCAGCTTCTGTAGCTGGTTTATTGCTCACAACGGATTGTGCTATCAGTGAATCTCCGAAAGAAGATGGTCCATCAATGCCTGGTGGTATGGGCGACATGGGTGGTATGGGCGGTATGGGTGGTATGATGTAATTTGCTTCTTAAGCAAAACTAAGGCACCTACGGGTGCCTTTTTAATGTTGCAATGAAAATATAGTATTATTTCAAAAATGAAAAATTTGAAATTACTCATCTTGGCAATATCGATTATTTTGCCGATTACATCTTTTGCAGAAGGTGCACACAAACATCTAGAACAAATTATTGCAGACTATTTAGTCTGGGTGGTCATTCTACTCGTACCTGTTGCGGTAATTTATCTATTTTGGAAAATACATATTCTTCCGGAACTATATGCTGAAAAAGTACATCACCCACAAACAAAACTAATCCAAGTGATCTGTATCATGTCGATTATTTTTGGTGGAATACTTTGGCCACTAGCTTGGATATTGGCTTACTCTAAACCCGTCTTACATAAAATGGCTTATGGGACCGATAAATCAGATGATTACTACCTAGACCCTGATGGTAAACACGCCGAAAAACCGCTTAGTCTGGCTATCGTTGAAGATGAGATTTCCAATCTCAAAGAAAAACTTGATGGACTAGAACAAAGAAGAAATAAAGCTATTCAATCTCAAAATAAAGCAATCGTCTCTTAGGCAAACAATGTTAGAACTTATACTCGGTGGATATGCTGCTTTAATTTGGTTCATTTTTATTAAGAAAAAATGGCTACCTTGGAATATTAAATCTCAGATTGGTTCTGCCATTGGTGGCATTGTACTTTTAGCCACCATCATCTTTACAGTCAATATTATTACTCCGGGTTCTGAGGATGTTCGAGTCATTAATTTTGTTACTGAAGTAGTACCTAGGGTGCAAGGTACTATAACAAGGGTTGCGGTTGAGGGCAATACGATTGTCAAGAAGGGCGATATTCTGATCGAGATAGATGAGAAGCCCTACCAATTAAAAGTAAAACAACTGGAAGCGCAGCTTGCCGATACAGTCGCATCTGCGAAGACTTTGCAACAGACTTATAACGCGGCTCAAGCAAATAGTTCAGCAGCTCAAGCAAATTTAGATCTCATGAAAAAACGTTTCACTGAATCATCTGATCTGGCTAAAACTGGAGCTGGTAATCGATACGATGTAGAGTACTTTCAAGCGGAGGTTCGTAAAGCACAAGGGGCATTTGATACAGCCAAATCATCTGAAAAAACAGCTCAGCTAAGACTAAATGCGGTGGTTGGTGAAGATAATGCGTCTGTTGCTCAAATCAAATCACAATTAGAGAGTGCTAAGTATGATTTGGAATCCTGTGTTGTCAGAGCTCCAGCTGATGGGTATCCCGTAGCAGTTACGGTCCGCCCTGGAAATTATGCTGTTTCCATGCCTCTGCGTCCATTAATGAGTTTTGTTTGGTATGACCAGCGTATTATTGCTTTTTTTGATCAAAATGAACTGCGTTATGTTCAACCAGGTAACGATGTAGAACTGACATTAAAAGCCTTGCCAGGAAAAGTGATTTACGGCAAAGTTGATTCTATTGTCTGGGCATCAAGTCAAGGTCAAATCGTACAATCTGGAACGATACCGACAGCTCCTGCCGAGATGTTGCATGCTCCATTACCCCTCAAGTATGCGGTAAAAATCATTCCTATAGAAATGGATGGTGAGCCTATTCCTACAATGCCCATGGGGGCAAGAGGGATGGGGGGTATTTATACTGAACATCTAAAGCCACTCCATATTGTCAGAATGCTCGTGATCCGATTACACGCAATCCTCAACAATTTGGTATTTAAATTACCTTAAGGATGAACATCATGAATCATCGGGGCTTCATCGTTTCGATTGTGGCTAGTGGGTTATTGTTTGCTTGTGCAAGTCCTACCCCAAAACAAAGCGATGTCCTAAATCTTGCGCTTGGTAAAACTGACGTCATCCCTCAGTGGAGTAGTGAATTTTCTGCAGGTAAATTTGACGAGATGACTCTCGGATTTCCTCTAGAAGCACAACTGAAAAGTTTGATTCAAGAAGCGATTGTTAATAATCCAGATATACGTATGGCACTGGCAAAAATTGATCAATCTCGAGGTGTATTGTCAATGACATCGGGATCTCGCTTACCCAATATTGGCATAGGGGCTCAAACTGGTACTTCAACGATACCAACTTCTACGGCAGCGATCTCTGGAGCGGGCTTAATCGCTTCTTGGGAATTAGATATTTGGGGTAGGTATGCATCAGCAGCAGCAGGAAGTAAAGCACGGGTCAAAGCCTCAGAGCTCGACCGATTCTACGCACAACAAATGTTGGCAGCGAGTGTGATTAAGGCTTGGATTGCTATTACGGAAGGAAAACAGCAGGTGGCTTTAAGCCAACAGATGTTCGATGAAGCTAAGCAACAAAATCAGCTCTTGGTTCAAGGTGAACGAGTGGGTAGAAATACAGCTCAAGAAGTCACTCAAAATTTAGCTTCAGTCGATATCTACCAAAATCAATTGATTGCCTATCAATATCAACTGAATCAAGCGAAGCGATCAATGGAAATTTTGCTTGGGCGTTACCCAGCTACGCAAATTGATTCAAGTAATATTTTTCCATCCCCAATCACAGAAATACCCGCAGGTATTCCCTCAGAAATCATCGCAAGAAGACCCGATGTTTTAGCCGCACAGGAAAGATATAACGCGGCCTTTTATGATGTTGAAGAAGCGAAGCGAGCTCGGTTACCATCGATTAAGATTACCGGGGGCGTTGGTTATATTCAAGACTCTGCAATTTTGCTCACCAATGGTATTAGTAATCCAATTAATAGCTTGACTGCCTCATTGTTCATGCCACTGTTCATGGGTGGTCAGTTATTAGCTCAACAAGACATCAAGACCGCTAAGCAAAGCGAAATATTAGCGAACTATGGCAAAGTATCTCTGAATGCGTTCAACGAAGTTGAAAGTAGTTTAGATAACGATGTAAAGCTAAAGAGTCGTCAATCAGCTTTGGCATCACAAACGCAGAATATGAGTAAGTCAGTTGATTTTGAAAAACAAAAATTTCAAGTTGGTAAGTCTGATCAATTTCAAGTCTTGCAACAAGAGATTCAGTTAGGGAATGCAAAAAGTAATTTGATCAAAATTTCTGCAGATCGACTGAGAAATCGTGTGGATTTACATCAATCACTCGGCGGTCATTTCATTGCTGGTATTCGTTAATTTCCGCTAAGAATACTGGAACACTCGCCGCCTGGGAATTGAATTTTTTTGAAAAAATTCAACCAATCATTGGTTAAAGGTGATACTTTAATTTTGTTGATTTTAGTTTTATCCTCGGGTAATAGTTGGATAAAGGCTAGCCAACGATTGTTATCTTCATCTTGGACGATTGTGTAGCTAGCAAGATTTTTGGGATTTAAATTTTGACTATCCTTATAGACAAAGCAGCCCATTCTAGAGATCTTTTTTTCGGACAACCATCGAATGCCACCGAGCGACTCTGTGGTCTCTAAACTTCTCTGCCAAGGGATGGCATCTGAAGAAAAACTTAAATCAATATCTTTTCCACCATTAAATTCAGCAATTTCATTAAATCGATTTTCTTTCGCTAGCAAAGTACGTCGAAAATTATTTAATACTGGTCCAATCTGGTTTTTCCAACTTAAATATTGACTTCCAAAGCCGTCTTGTACGTCACCGATAATAAATTGCGGCTCACCATCACCATAAATTTTATATAGATAGTTATGAATATTGGGTGCTTGATCAAAACAAACGTTGACTAGCTGTGGTTTGGTATACCAATCAGTCCCTTTTTTTGCCTCGTCGATAAATGATTTCATCACAATCGCCGTGTCCATATAATTAAGACCAGAGTTTTTTAACTTCTCAAATCCGATACTACAAGCATTCTTTAACGAGACACCTTCGGCATTACTCATCATCTGTAGAAGACTTGGCGATTTATCATTGAGTAATTGAAGAAAATTTTGATTTCCTTTTAAAGTGGGATGATTCAAAACATTGGTAGAGGAAATACCCTCACGATTGGGAATATCATTGATGCCAAAGGCGGAGGGATCAAATAGAGTCTTGGTGTACGTAAAGGACAGCTTGACTGTGAGTATTTGAGATTTATTCGCGTTAGGGTCAAGTTGTAGGGCTTGTATCTTTTTATCAGGAGTGCTTCCAAGAGTTCCCTCAGCACGGTAAACAGGCACTTCAATCATGTCTATACCATTTCGGATTTCAGGCCAACCAAATGTCATTGGGACCTTGCCATTGAGACTACCTTTAAGCATATCTTGAGTACGTTTTTGCGCATCGGATAACACTGGATTTGCAAAGATGGAAGTTGCCCCTGCAATGGTGGTGGCCGTTCCGCCTGTCGCCACTATTGCAGCAGCGCCCAAGAGGAATTGTGCGGAACCCACTAAATCATTGTTTGAATCAGTTGCGGTTTTGACATTAACGATTAATGAAAGGCTTCCCGGATTAAAAGTTGAAAAAGGTTTTAAAAGAGAGTTCGATACAATTCTGAGAGGGATCGTGCTCAGGGATGCACACTGATTGGCATTATCTCTGCCATCAAATGTGGCTAGTGGAATTTCAATCTCTTCGTTTTGTCCAAAAAAGCCATTTTTGGTAATTGAGATTAAAAGCTGCGTCTTTTCACTACTTAAAAAGCTTTTATTGGATAGGGAGACACAGCTTGAAATTGGAATGACTTCAGACGTGATCGTAATGTATCCATCATTACCATAACTATCGGCTAAATAGGCGGGCGTGTCTCTTGGATAAAACGTTGGGTTAATATCGGGGAAAAAGAACGAGCTTGCAAATCCCTCATTGGAGCAAAGGCTAGA
The DNA here is from genome assembly GCA_903875135.1 of uncultured beta proteobacterium. Classification (GTDB taxonomy): domain Bacteria; phylum Pseudomonadota; class Gammaproteobacteria; order Burkholderiales; family Burkholderiaceae; genus Polynucleobacter. The sequence continues at coordinate 70,608 of CAIQUZ010000114.1, forward strand.
AAGACAAGTGACGACGATCAACACACAACAACGGAACTTTTTCATGAGCTACTCTATAAAGATATAAATAGAGTTTAATGCTAAAAAGTACCAAGATGCTTTATTCAGGTATGACAGCTGTTACTTCGATTTCCACTTTTGCCCGGTCTTCAATTAGAGCAACCACTTGAACAGCGGTCATAGCGATATCATAATAGCCAATAATTTCTTTGAAGGCTTTTCCGATTTCTCGACTGGCTGCGAGATATTCTTTTTTATCAACAACATACCAAGTCATTCGGGTAATATGTTCAGGCTTGCCATGGGCTGTTCTTAACACGGCAACAATATTTTCTAAGGCAAGTCGGGCCTGAGCAGCAAAATCGTCGGACTGAAATTGATAGTTAGAGTCCCAACCAATCATCCCAGCAATAAAAATCATACGACCTTGAGCAGAAACGCCATTAGCGTAACCTTTTGGTCTAGGCCATCCTTCAGGTAATAAAACTTGCATCAATCATCCTTTATTGAGTTGGGTTTTTTAATAATTCACGGGCAATAATTAATTGTTGAACTTCGGAGGCGCCTTCATAGATACGGAGCGCTCGGATATCTCGATACAGTTTTTCTACAACATGACCAGATACCACTCCAAGTCCGCCAAACATTTGAAGGGCTTGATCAATCACCAGTTGAGCTTCCTCAGTCGCAATTAACTTAGCCATCGCGGCCTCTTTGGTAATCACTTTTCCTTGATCACGTAACCATGCTGCTCGATAGATGAGTAATGCTGCACTATCGATACTCGTTGCCATTTTTGCAAGCTTGGCTTGAGTTATTTGAAAATCCGCCAAATGTTGTCCAAACATTTGGCGTTGCTTTGCATGGGTAAGGGCTTCATCAAATGCGCGCTTAGCGAAACCTAAAGCAGCGGCTGCGACAGAAGTTCTAAATACATCAAGTGTGCGCATTGCAATTTTAAATCCCTCACCGCCTAGCCCAATTCGTTGGGATAGTGGAACTTTGCATTGGTTAAACTTTAGCCTTGCCAAAGGGTGAGGGGCAATCACATGAATGCGTTCGGTAATTTCTAGGCCGGGGGTGTTCGAATCGACTATCCAGGCACTGATCCCCTTTGTTCCAATACTCTTGGGCTCTCTCGCAAAAACGACATAAAAGTTCGCAATACCGCCATTAGAAATCCATGTTTTTTCACCATCAATGACGGCGTAATCTGCTTGTTCGGTCGCTTGACATTGCATTGCAGCTACATCAGATCCGGCGTGTGGTTCTGAGAGAGCAAATGCAGCAATTTTTTTACCCGATACTACATCTGGTAAGTAGTTCGATTTTTGTGCTGAACTACCTGCGATACTGATTGCTCCAGAACCTAACCCTTGCATCGCAAATGAGAAATCAGCTAAGCCTTCATGATAGGCCAGAATTTCACGACTAAGACAGATTGTACGGGTATCAATCGTATCAAAATTACCACCGAACTGTTTTCCGCTAACTGTCGATTTAAGCCATCCATCTTGACCTAATAGACGAACTAAATGTTGACAAGTAGCATCAACGTCCGCATGGGAAGATGATGCAATATTTTTACTAGACCAAGCATCTAATTCATGAAATAGCTGACGATGATGTCCTTCAAAAAAAGGGAGGTTTAAAAACGAGTCATTCATTTTGTCTAGTTACCTTCAAAGATCGGCTTTTGTTTATCGACAAACGCATGGTATGCCCTGTGAAAGTCTTCCGTTAACATGCAAATGGCTTGAGCTTGCGCTTCGGATTCAATCGCTTGATCAATAGTCATTGACCATTCCTGATGTAGCATCGTTTTGGTGATGCCATTGGCAAAAGTGGGTCCATCAGCAATCAGTTTTGCTTGTTTCGTGGCATGAGCCAATAACGCATCAGGACTGACAAGTTGATTAAAAAACCCCCAACGCTCACCCTCTTCAGCACTCATTGAGCGACCAAAAAAGAGTAACTCACTAGCTCGGCCTTGCCCAATAATGCGAGGTAGCATCGCGCACGCTCCCATATCGCAGCCAGCAAGACCTACCCGATTAAATAAAAAGGCTGTTTTACAGGTAGGTGTTCCGTAACGTAAATCAGACGCCATTGCAATGATGGCGCCCGCCCCTGCGCAGATACCATCAACTGCTGCAATGATGGGTTGAGGGCATTTCCGCATCGCTTTGACAAGCTCCCCAGTCATTCGCGTAAACATCAGTAATTCTGGAGTTTTAAGTGCAATGAGTGGGCCGATAATTTCATGGACATCACCTCCGGAACAGAAATTGTTTCCGGCACCATGAATCACAACAGCTTTTACATCAGAGGCAAATTGCAACGCAAGAAATAGGTCTCTTAACTCAGCATAAGATTCGAAGGTTAAGGGATTTTTACGATCAGGACGATTGAGGGTGATCGTACCGACTTTCTCTTTAACAGCCCACAGGAAATGTTGCGCTTGATAGTTCGTCATCTCTTTACGATTATGATCAAGTAGACCTGGATCCACGTTTTCTAAATAGTTCATAGGGGTTCTCTTAATAGACTGGTTGGGATAGATGGGTAACATGTTGACGAATGGTGCCAAGCAGTAGATACATTTGTTGGATTAATTGGGGTTCAAGTTCGGAAAAAAACTCTAAAATCCATTTCTCATGTTCATGAGCCATTTTACTGAATTGAGTATTTCCTTGAGGCGTTAGTTGGATGACCCAAGAACGGCGATCATCAGGGCTTGCTTGACGAACAACTAAGCCATCATTTTCTAATTCGTCCGTAAGACCGGTGATATTTCCTTTGGTCACCATGAGGTTATTGGATAAATCACTCATACTCAAGCCATGAGGTTCACGGTATAACTGAGCCATATAGTCAAATCGCGCAAGAGATATTTGAAATTGATCGCGTAGCCGTTGTTTAATTTGATCTTCGATTTGGGTAGAGCATGAAAAAAGTCTTAACCACAATTTCAATTCGATATGATCATTCTTCTTCACTCTGGCTTCATGACCAGTATCTTCGTTTTTAGTCGTCATTGTAAAATTTCTCCACCACTAATAGGTATGGTTTGACCATGGATTGAACCGGAGTTTTTATCGCATAGCCAAAGGACCGTATTAGCAATTTCTATTGGTTGAATAATTCGTCCTTGAGGATTATTGGCTGCAAACTCTTTCCGAATATCAGCTTCACTGCGCCCAGTTTTTTGCATCACATTGGCAATACTATTTTTTAAAATGTCTGACTCCGTAAAGCCTGGACAAATTGCATTGACTGTGACGCCTTTTTGCGATAACTCTAAAGCTAAAGCTCTCGTCATTCCAACCACAGCATGTTTTGCAGCGCAATATGCTGAGACATATGCATAGCCAGTAATACCTGCAGTACTGGCAATATTAACAATGCGTCCCCACTGCTGCTCAACCATTTCTGGAAGGGCTGCCTGTATGCAAAGCATGGTGCCAATCAAGTTGACATTAAGCATTCTTTGCATCATCGCCACATCGGTTTTCATGAAGGGGGCACTTTCTGCTTGGCCCGCGTTATTGACAAGAATCTGAATCGGACCAAAATGTTTTTTAGCTAACGCAAAAGCATTTTTTACACTGTGTTCATCGGTGATATCTGTACTAACAGCAAAACAAGACTTTGGATAAAGCTGAACGAGTTTTTCAAGACTTTCTTGATCACGCCCAAGGATCGTTACTTTCGCACCTTGAAAAATCAATTGTTGAGTGATTTCAATACCAATACCGCGCCCCCCACCGGTGACAAGGGCATGTTGATCAGCAAGAGTTTGCATTGAGTTAGTCAAGTTTCACCATTGGTTTTGAGTTGAGATTTTGTTGTATTTTTTCACGTTCAAATAAAGCTTCCATTTGTGGTTTACCAGCGACATATTGTTTCGGCCAGGAAAGATCTTTAAAACCGATTTTTGCAGCCTCAGTTAAAGTCCATGCAGGATTGGCTAAATGGGGTCTTGCTACAGCGCATAAATCTGCTCGTCCTGCAGCAATAATACTATTGACATGGTCTGCTTCACTGATTGCGCCAACAGCGATTGTAGGTATACCAACTTCTTGACGTATTCTGTCAGAAAATGGAGTTTGGTACATTCGGCCATAGACCGGTCGTTGATCTTTACTAACTTGACCCGAGGAGCAGTCGATCATATCGGCGCCTGCTTCTTTAAAAGCTTTAGCAATCGCAACTGCGTCGATGGGCGTTATTCCTCCATCGACCCAATCATGTGCAGAAATACGCACTGAGATAGGGAGATTTTTTGGCCAAGCAGCCCGCATCGACCTAAATATTTCGAGAGGGTAGCGCAAGCGATTTTCGAGAGTGCCACCATATTCATCTGTTCGATGATTAGTTAGCGGTGAAATAAAGCTCGAAAGTAAGTAACCGTGCGCACAATGTAGTTCTAGCCAATCAAAACCAATTGCAGTAGCTTTGATTGTTGAAGCAACAAATTCATCGCGCACACGATCCATATCTTTACGATTCATCGCACGTGGGATTTGATTATTTTCTGAGTAAGCCATTGCTGATGCAGCAATAACTTGCCAATTATCAGCAGGAAGAGGTAAGTCAATACCATCCCAGGCTAGATTTGTAGATCCCTTTGGACCAGAGTGACCAATTTGTAGTGCAATTTTGGCATCGGTGTGTTCATGGACCCACTTGACGACACGAGTAAACGCAATGATATGTTCGTCTTTATACAGCCCAGGGCATCCAGGAGTAATTCTTCCATCGGCTGAGGGTGAAGTCATCTCAACCATCACCATTGCGGCTCCCCCCATGGCACGAGCGCCGAGATGAACAAGGTGAAAATCACCAACGGAACCATCGATCGCTGAGTATTGCGCCATTGGCGACACGATCACTCGGTTTTTCAAGGTGACGCCGCGGATGGTAAATGGAGTAAACATTGGCGGTGGTGTCGCTTGTTGATTGTTCAACACGACATGATGCTTTTGGGCTAACCAAGCTTCATAATTTTGCAGCCACTTGGCATCTCGTAGGCGCAGGTTTTCATGGCTAATTCGCTGACTTCTTGTTAATAACGAATACATGAGCTGTGGAGGTTCAAGTTGGTCACAATAACGTTTGCCACAAACTTCAAACCATTCCATCGCATTCCAAGCAGCATTTTGTAGTCGTAATACATCGATTCTACGAACTGCTTGATATTCTTTTAGTACCTCTGTAATGGACTCTTTCTGATGCCCAAATTGGTTAAATAAATGGGTTAACTCAATGGAGTCTTCTATCGCTAATTTAGTGCCTGATCCAATCGCAAAATGCGCCGTATGAACTGCGTCACCCATCATCACTACATGGCTATTACCATTGAAGTGAGACCATTCTTGACAAGTAATATGTTGAAAATTTAGCCATGCAGAGCCGCGAAGATGGCGTGAGTTCGTCAAAAGTTTTGCGCCTATCAGATTATCTGCAAAGATATTTTCACAAAATGTAACAGACTCTTCCTGAGATGCCTTATCCAGATGGTGAGCAAGCCAAGTTTCCTCAGTACATTCAACGATAAATGTTGTAGTTGTTTCATCGAATTGATAAATATGAGCCGCAAACCAACCATGCTGAGTTTTTTTGAATAAAAAGGTGAAAGCATCGTAGAGCTTATTTGTTCCTAACCAGATAAAACGGTTTGGCCGAGGGACAATGGTTGGTTGGAATATATCAGCATATTTGGTTCGTATCTTAGAGTTGATACCATCGCTCGCAATGATCAGATCTGCATGGGGAAAATCATCATCAGAATTTACTTCGGCTTCAAAAACTAGTTTTACACCAAGTTCTTCACAGCGTAATTGCAAAATATTCAACAGTTTTTTTCGACCAATTCCAACAAAGCCGTGGCCACCAGATCGGATAACTTCATTTTTAAAATGAAGTTCGATATCATCCCAATGATTAAATGACTTCTGAATCTCTGCCGCTGTTGACGGATCCCACTTTTGCATGTTTTCCATGGTTTGATCAGAAAAAACGACTCCCCAACCAAAAGTGTCGTATGGTTTATTACGTTCATAAACAGTAATATCGTGCTCAGGATGTTGTAACTTCATGAGAAGACCAAAATACAATCCTGAGGGACCACCACCAATGCAAACTATATTCATGACACACCATTTATCTGTTTAAGTCGAAAGCGTTGTAATTTTCCAGTCTCAGTACGAGGTAATGTATCGAGATAGTCAATTGCACGGGGATATTTATAAGGCGCAATTTTTTGCTTCACAAAATCTTGCAATTCTGAAGTCATTTGAGGGGTACCAATCAAGCCAGGCTTTAGAACTACAAAAGCTTTAATAATTTGGCCTCGTTGATCATCCGGAACACCAATCACAGCACATTCAGCGACAGCCGCATTCTCGAGTAAGGCCCATTCGACTTCTGGGCTTGAAACGTTGTAGCCCGAGGTGACGATCATGTCATCGATGCGAGCATGATAATAAAAGTACCCATCTTGATCTTGGTGAAACATATCGCCTGGCAAATTCCAAGCTTGTTGAACATAATTGGTTTGTCTTGAATCAGCCAGGTAGCGACAACCTGTAGGGCCTTTAATCGCAAGCTTACCTACTTCCCCGATAGGTACTTCTTGCATATCCTCATTGACAATTTTTGCAATGTAACCAGGTAAAGTTTTTCCGACAGATCCATCACGATAATGACTAGGATCAGAAGCGATATAAATATGAATCATTTCAGTACCGCCGATACCGTCATAAATACCGAGCCCAGTAGCTACTTGCCAAGATTTTCGTGTATCGATGGGTAATGCTTCACCTGCCGAGACGCACTTTTTTAAAGTCAGTAGTTGTGGTTGACGAGCTAATGGTGTCATTGCCCGATAGCCAGTTGGGGAGGTAAAACAGATAGTTGCTTGATATTTTTCGATCGCCTGTAGTAAAAGTTCAGGGTTGAGTTTTTCGATGAGTACGGTAGTTGCTCTAGCCCATAGCGGAAAGCAGAGTAAGCCACCAAGACCAAAGGTAAACGCAAGTGGCGGAGTACCAATAAAAATATCAGATGAATTTGGTTTGAGACAGTGGCGCGGAAAGACTTCGCACATCGCCATGACATCACGATGGAAATGGATAGTGCCTTTAGGGGTGCCAGTAGTTCCTGAAGTAAATCCAATTAAAGCAGGGTCAACGGACTGACTTGGATAGGCATTAAAAAGTGTTGGCTGATCCTTGATTTGACTCTCTAGTGATCCATGAGGACCATAAAAAGTTATCTGTTTTAAAAACGAAGAGTTCTGTTGAGTTAGTAATAATTCCTCTTTAAGGACTTCATCGCAAATGGCATGAGAAATTTGAGCAATTTGAACAATTTCGGATAATTCTTTTTGCCGCAGAAGAGGCATAGTACCAACAGCAACACCGCCAACTTTAAATACAGCCAGCCAACAGGCTGCCAGCCAGGGACTATTACTTCCTCTTAACAGTACGCGATTTCCTGGTTGAAAAGATTGCTCTTTTACCAGGAAATGGCAAATTTGATTCACTACTTGTTGAAGTTCAAGATATGTCCATTGGATGGATGAGCCGATGATGGCCGTATGATGACCAAAACCTTCTTCGACAGCCTTATCGAGTAACTCAGTCGATGCGTTAAGATCTTTTGGGAAATTGAGCTCAGGAGAATCGAATAGGAATTCAGGCCATTCAGCGATTGGGGGAAGGTGTTCCTTTACAAAACCGTCATACTCACGCTGCCCTGTGCTCATAGCGACCTCTTGCGAAGTGGTAGTTGTCAGAAATTTACTTTAGTTACAAATAGTTTACTACTAAACTATTTAATAGCAAATAGAATTTTGAATTTAATTTGTCTCCCTAGCGATATTCCTTCATCGCTAGACTCGAAGACCAAGAGTTTACAAGGATTGAGGGCTGATATCGCTATCAGCCCTCAAAAAACATTTAGAAATGAGTTATAGCGTTGACTTAACGACACTCTCTTTTATTCAGATCCACTTGACCGAGAAAGCGACCAGATGCGTCAGCGTAGGTGTAGCGAACGTTAACAGTATTGATTAACTGCCTTAATGTTGGATCAGTACACAAGGTATTTAACATTCCAGGTTTGAGTGTATTAATTTCATTCTGAGTTACGGAGCCTGCAGGAACATTTAATCTGTTTCTGTACACCAACGTGACTGGCCCACCGTCATTGGTGCAAATTGCGTTCAATAGAGTCGTTACTTTATCTAAGGTTTGTGGGGTCGACTTATTAATATCAGATGCTGTAGCATTGCAGTCCGACATTAAATTAGCCTTTGCATTTATAGAGCAAAGAAACAAAATACAAAATAAAGATTTTAAGAACAAACTGACTTTAGACATGTCGACTCCTTTAGTTATTTGTAATTGAACACAATGGCTTGCGTGATTTACTCAACAGCTTTGACCATATCTTCGATGACCTTTTTCGCATCGCCAAAGACCATCATCGTTTTATCCATATAGAAAAGATCGTTATCCAAACCAGCATAACCGGAAGCCATGGAACGTTTGTTCACAATGACAGTCTTCGCTTTATAAGCCTCAAGGATTGGCATGCCAAAAATCGGACTTCCAGGAGTTCTTGCTGCTGGGTTAACAACGTCATTCGCTCCTAAAATTAAAACTACATCAGCTTGTGCAAATTCACCATTAATATCTTCCATTTCAAAAACCTGATCATAAGGAACTTCAGCTTCTGCTAGGAGAACGTTCATATGACCAGGCATACGACCTGCAACGGGATGGATGGCGTATTTAACGTTGACACCTTTATGGATTAATTTTTCGGTGAGTTCTTTTAAGGAGTGCTGAGCTCGAGCGACAGCAAGGCCGTAACCTGGAACAATGATTAATGTTTCTGCATTACCCATCAAGAATGCAGCGTCATCAGCAGAGCCGCTTTTTACAGGGCGTTGGGCTTGAGCACCTGCTGCGACGACTGTACCAGCATCACCACCGAAGCCACCTAAAATAACGTTAAAGAAGGATCTGTTCATCGCCTTACACATGATGTAAGAGAGAATCGCACCAGACGAACCAACCAGAGAGCCAGCAACAATGAGCATCGAATTATTAAGTGAGAAACCAATTCCTGCAGCGGCCCATCCTGAGTAAGAGTTCAGCATGGAAACAACCACGGGCATATCGGCGCCGCCGATAGGGATAATAATTAAAACACCTAACACAAAGGCAATTGCAAGCATTGCTAAAAAAGGTTCCCAAGCAGGTGTTAGTCCTGTATCCATCGCAAAATAAACACCGCATCCCAGCATCAGGATTGCTAACAATAAGTTCAGAGGGTGTTGACCTTTAAATGTTACAGGCGCACCTTGGAAAAATCTAAACTTATATTTACCAGAGAGTTTGCCGAAGGCAATCACAGAACCAGAGAAAGTAATTGCTCCGATAAATGTACCGATGAATAGTTCGATACGATTGCCGATAGGCAATGATTCTCCGGCGGGCACGATATTAAATGCCGCAGGTTCTGAAACCGCAGCGATCGCAATACACACTGCGGCAAGACCAATCATGCTGTGCATAAAGGCTACAAGCTCAGGCATTTTGGTCATCTCAACACGTTTTGCCATCACTGCGCCGATACCACCACCAACTAATAGACCGCCAAGAACATATAGCATGCCATCGGCCATCGAAGCGCCAGCCAATTTACTAATAAGGCCAACCGTGGTACAGATAGCAATCGCCATCCCTATCATGCCAAAGAGATTGCCACGAATAGACGAGGTTGGGTGAGATAGGCCTTTGAGCGCTTGTATAAAACAGACAGAGGCAACTAAATATAAAAGAGTGATCAAATCCATACTCATGCTGATTCTCCTGACTTCACTTTTTTATCTTTTTTCTTAAACATTTCTAGCATTCGTTTTGTCACTAAAAAACCACCAAAGATATTGACGGCAGCAAGAGCAACTGCCATCGTGCCCATAAACTTACCAAGAGGTCCCACAGTTAGAGCCGCAGCTAGCATAGCGCCGACAACAATAATGGCTGAAATAGCATTCGTAACGGCCATTAATGGGGTATGTAATGCCGGCGTTACTGTCCAAACCACGTGATAGCCCACGTAGATCGCCAAGACAAAAATAATAAGGTTATATACTCCGTGACTAATTTCCATGATGTTCCTAATTAATTGTTGGTCCGAATCACATTGCCGTTTTGACACATCAGGCATGCAGTGACAATATCGTCATCCGTTGGAATGGCAAGACTACCCTCTTTGGTAACGATGAGTTTCATAAAATCCAAAATATTACGAGCATACAACGCTGAAGAGTCAGCCGCGACCATTGCTGGAAGGTTGCTCAAGCCGATAATTGTGACACCGTGTTTGACTACAGTTTTATCTGCTTCTGTGAGGGGGCAGTTACCAGATCCGTTCTCACCTTTACCGGCGGCTAGATCGACGATGACTGAGCCCGGCTTCATTTGAGCGACCGTCTCTGAGGCAAGTAGCATTGGAGCTTTTCTGCCGGGGATTAACGCCGTTGTAATGACGATATCGGCTTGTTTTGCTCGTTCGGCTACCAGGACGGATTGACGTTGCATCCAAGAAGCGGGCATGGGACGAGCATAGCCTCCAACTCCTTTTGCGATTTCCTTTTCTTCATCCGTTTCGAAGGGGACATCCACAAACTTAGCACCTAAAGACTCGATTTGTTCTTTTGCGGCAGGACGAACATCAGAAGCTTCGATCACCGCACCTAAGCGTTTTGCCGTTGCGATGGCTTGCAGTCCCGCCACGCCAGCACCAAGGATCAATACACGAGCAGCTTTGACTGTACCAGCAGCAGTCATCAGCATGGGCATAAATCGTTGATAAGAGTTTGCAGCCATCATCACCGCTTTATAGCCAGCAATATTAGCTTGCGAGGAAAGGACGTCCATACTTTGTGCACGCGTTGTCCTAGGCGCTGCCTCCAGCGCAAAAGCAGTAATTCCCTGAGAGGCCATCGCTGCAATTGTTTGGTTATCAAACGGATCGAGCATGCCAATCAGGACAGACCCTGCTTTCATTTGGGTTAATTCGTCCCCTGAGGGAGCTCTTACTTTGAGAATCATTTCTGACCCAAAGGCATCCGCAGCATTACCGATAGTGGCGCCTACCGCCTGGTATGCAGTATCTGGGATACTTGCCGCGACACCTGCACCAGACTCTACAATCACGCTATGACCAGCAGTAATATATTTTTTGACTGTTTCAGGAGTTACCGCAACTCTAAACTCTTCAGGTCTTGTCTCTAAAGGCACACCAATCCGCATGCTGATCCCCAATAATGTAAGTAAACTTCTATTAGTTTAATTCATCAGGACGAACACTAATTTGTTCATCATAATAAAGCATACAATCATACAATATTGAGAAGATGACAGCTAATTTCGAACAAGTTTTATCATTAATTCATCCGAAGATAAAACCTCCTGCAAAAGTAGTGGTAGGTATGTCGGGTGGGGTAGATTCGTCTGTAGCTGCTTGGATATTGAAACAGCAAGGTTATGAAGTCATTGGTCTTTTCATGAAAAATTGGGAGGATGATGACAATTCGGAGTATTGCTCAACGCGTCAGGATTGGATAGATGTTGTGTCAGTAGCCGATCTCCTAGGGATCGACGTTGAAGCGGTTAATTTTGCTAATGAGTATAAAGATCGAGTATTTGCAGACTTTTTAAGAGAGTACTCTGCTGGCAGGACACCTAACCCTGATGTTTTATGTAATGCAGAGATTAAATTTAAATCTTTTTTGGATCACGCGATGGTGCTGGGAGCAGATGTGATTGCCACGGGTCATTACGCAAGAACACGGCATACAGAAAATGGGGTTGAGTTACTTAAAGCGCTAGATTTAACAAAAGATCAGAGTTATTTTTTACATCGGCTTAATCAAGAGCAGGTTAGTCGTGTTCTATTTCCTTTAGGAGAAATACCGAAAACGCTCGTCAGAGAAATCGCAGAGGCGATTGGATTGCCTAATGCCAAGAAAAAAGACTCTACAGGGATCTGTTTTATTGGTGAGAGACCATTTCGGGAGTTTTTAGGAAAATATTTACCAACGAAGCCTGGTCCGATGTTAACCCCTGAGGGAGTTTCTATTGGCGAGCATATTGGACTAGCTTTTTACACGATTGGTCAAAGAAAAGGGATTGGTATTGGAGGCAGTCAAGATGGAAGTGGAGATGCCTGGTATGTCGCCGGTAAAGATATGGCGAATAATGTTTTGAATGTGGTTCAAGGCCATGACCATCCTTTGTTACAGTCGGCCAATTTAAAGGCGCAAAATGCTAGCTGGGTAGCTGGGCGAAGTCCTGAAGTTTGTGCTCACTATGGCGCTAAGACAAGATATAGGCAGGCTGATGCTGGGTGTCTCATTGATACTCCGATTAGAGATATTGCCGCAGATGAGTTTCGATTAACTTTTGATCAGAGGCAGTGGGCTATCACTCCTGGACAATCTGCCGTCTTATATGACGGGGAGATATGTCTAGGAGGTGGCATCATTGTTTAAAAATTAATTGGGGTGTGGTGTATCGACAAAAGAAGGTCGTTGACTAATTTTGTCATGAAACGTCGACAAATTAGGATATTCATCACGCCAGTTGATTTCTGGGAAACGAAATAACAAATAGCTCAGTACGCAGCCAACAGCAATATCCGCTAAACAAAACTGATTGTTATAACACCAAGGATTACTGCCTAAACCTTCAGATATAGACTTCAGGCCAGCATTAATTTTGCTCATTTGGCGATCAATCCAAGCTGGGCTACGATGCTGTTCTCTACCAACCCAAGTTTTTTCTAGTCGAATTAATATAGCGGCGTCTAAAATCCCGTCGCATAAAGCTTCCCAAGTTTTGACTGCAGCTTTATCTTTACCATTTGTTGGAATGAGATGACCGACTGGACTTAATGCATCGGCATACTCAACGATTACTCTTGAATCAAACATCACACCACCGTCGTCCATGACCAGCGCCGGAACCTTACCCAACGGGTTCATTTCCGCCATTTTAGTGGTGGGACTCCAAACGTCTTCAAGAACCAATTCAAGTTCAATTTTTTTCTCAGCAAAAGCAATCCGTGATTTACGGACATACGGACTAGCGAGTGATCCTATTAATTTCATAATGCTTTCCTAAATAAAAAGTTCTGTCGTCTATGATAAAGAATAAAATAGATATTGTTAAATAACATATACGAAGAACGTGACAAATACTTTAAACACCTTGAATGCTTTATCACCGATTGATGGCAGATATGCCTCAAAAGTTGACCCTTTAAGAACCTGGCTATCTGAAGCCGCCTTTATGCATCATCGTGTCAAGGTAGAGGTTCACTGGTTAATTGCCTTATCCAAATCTGGATTGGCAGAAATGCCTACATTTAGAGACGGTTCAGAGCAAAAGCTGTTAAAAATCGTCGAGCAATTTTCAGAAAATGATGCTCAGCGTATAAAAGAGATAGAAGCCGTTACAAATCATGATGTTAAAGCAGTAGAGTATTGGTTAAAAGAGCAAGTAAAAGGCGATTCTGAGCTTGAAAAAGCTAGTGAATTTATCCATTTTGCATGCACTTCTGAAGATATTAACAATACCTCGCACGGAATGATGCTCAATGGGGCTGTGAATGAAGTTATGCTTCCGAAACTAATGGAAGTACACCAGACCTTAAAAGAACTCGCCATTTCGAATGCAGCAGTACCCATGTTGTCCAGAACGCATGGACAGCCAGCCTCTCCAACTACCTTGGGCAAAGAGATGGCAAATATCACAAAACGTCTAGAAAGAGCTATCCAGCAGATTCAAAAAGTGAGGATGAGCGGAAAAATGAATGGCGCTGTAGGTAATTACAATGCCCATTTATCTGCTTATCCACAATTTGACTGGGAGTCCTTTTCAAAGGATATTGTGGAAAATCGCCTTGGTTTGGAGTTTAATCCTTATACGATTCAAATCGAACCCCATGATGCGATGGCTGAGTTGTTTGATGCTTTTGCCAGAGCAAATACGATTTTGTTAGATATGAACCGAGATTTATGGGGTTATATTGCTTGGGGATACTTTAAACAAAAGACAAAAGAAGGTGAAATTGGCTCTTCAACGATGCCGCATAAGGTGAATCCGATTGACTTTGAGAACTCTGAGGGTAACTTAGGTATTGCGAATGCCTTGTTACGTCATTTATCGGAGAAGCTCCCCATTTCTCGCTGGCAAAGGGATCTAACAGACTCAACCGTATTGCGAAACTTAGGTAATGCTCTTGGGCACTCCTTACTTGCCTATGAAAGTGCGCTTAGAGGGCTAAGAAAACTAGAGACTAATCCAAGTCGTTTAGCCGAAGATTTAGATCAATGTTGGGAGGTTTTAGCTGAGCCGATCCAAACCGTTATGCGTCGTTATCAAGTGCCTAATCCCTATGAACAGTTAAAAGAGCTGACACGCGGTAAGGCCATTACTAAAGAGGGGATACAAGCCTTTATTCAAGGTTTAGACATCCCCAAAGAAGCAAAAGACGATTTGCTCGCACTTACGCCAAGTAATTATGTCGGTAAAGCGATTGAACTTACTTTGCGCCTGAAATAAAACCCACGCTTTCATTGAGTTTACTTAAAAAATGCTAAAGAAGCCTCAACCATTAACGGTTTCTTTTGTCATTGCCTTCGTCGTATATCAATGCTTATGGCATCTTATAGCTCCTTTAGCGGTTGTGCGCTTATGGTACAAAGGCAAAAAAGAGCCTGGCTACCGACTTCATCTTTTAGAGCGGTTTGGTTTTTATGAGGAGGATGATTTTCTTCATGCCGTTTGGGTACATGCTGTTTCTGTTGGAGAAACACGAGCAGCGGCACCTTTAATTGAAAAATTGATTGCCGCTGGTCAAAGAGTCTTATTAACGCATATGACTCCAACAGGCAGGCAAACAGGCGCGGAACTATTTTCTTCACAAATTACTCAGCACCAATTAATCCAACGCTATATCCCCTATGACTTTTTATGGCCGATATCCCGGTTTTACCGACACTACGCCCCAGTAAAAGGCATTTTGATGGAGACAGAGATATGGCCTGGAGTTTTATTTTTTGCCAGAAGTAGATTTCCGATCTATCTAATTAATGGTCGACTCTCGATTAAAAGCAGTATGAAGTTTGCAAGGTATGGAAAGCTAAGCCAGTCACTTTTTAGCTTATTCCAAAGGGTTCTGGCTCAAACCAATATGGATCAAGAGAATTATCAGCTATTTGGTGTGAATGATTGTGTTGTGACGGGTAATTTAAAGTTTGATGTCATTCTCCCCCAAGAAAAAATTCTGCAAGGCCAGCACTGGAAAACTTTATGGCAATCGAGGCAAGTGGTTTGTGCGGCGAGTACGAGAGAGGGGGAGGAGAATCTGATCATCAATGCTTGGAAAAAAATGAATCCTGAGAATCGACCTTTACTTTTCATTGTGCCGCGGCATTTGCCCAGAGTTAAAGAAATTGAAGAGATATTGCATCGTCAACAAATGATCTATACCAAGCGCAGTCAAATTCAAGATGCTAGCGAAGTGACTTCAGATGTTTTGATTGGAGATACGATGGGTGAAATGGCATTTTATTTATCTTGTGCCGATTATGTGTTGATGGGGGGTACTTTGATGGGTACCGGTGGGCAAAACTTGATTGAACCTCTATCCCTAGGTAAGCCGGTTATTTTAGGTCCATCGACCTATAACTTTGCGCAAATTTGCCAGGACGCTATTGTTGCTGGCATTGCTATTCCAATTCGAGGGGACACAGAAGAGAGTCTCCAAATTGCACTTCAGGAATGTATGGAGAATTTGATAAAAATACCTCAGATAATACAAAATATGGCAACTTTAAGTCGCGGCTATGCACAATTACATCAAGGCGCCACAGAAAAAACTCTGGAAGGTTTAAACTATTAGTCAATATAAGCCATCATTTTTACAATTGATGATGTTTCATAAATTTTTGATATTCAATTTGGAGTTGACATGCATTTAGTGATTATCGGCGCAGGGATTGGCGGTTTAACGATGGCTCTGGCAGCTCATCATGCAGGAATATCCTGCGATGTTTATGAGTCAGTGTCTGAGATAAAACCGGTAGGTGTAGGCATTAATATTTTGCCTCACGCAAGTCGTTTTCTCTGTGAAAGTCTTGGATTAGAGGAAGAGCTTTCGAAGAAGGGCGTATTGACTAAAGAGGCCATCTTCTTTAATCGTTTTGGTCAAAAAATTTATGCTGAGCCATCAGGTCGATCGGCCGGATACGCCTGGCCACAATATTCCATCCACCGTGGTGATTTGCAGATGGTTCTTTTAGATGCTTTCTTGACAAGAGTTGGTAAAGAGCATCTGCATTTGGGCAGGGATTGTATTCGAGTTGACGAGATCGGTGGGGTTGCTTATTTTAAACAATCAAGATCTGATGATCAAACGCAAACTGCTGTGAAAGGTGATGCGGTCATTGCTTGTGATGGCGTGCATTCTGTGGTTCGTAAACAGCTCCATCCTAATGAAGGTAAGCCTTTGTATTCTGGGGTGAATATGTGGCGTGGCACAACCAAATGGAAACCATTCTTATCAGAGGCCAGTATGGTTAGAGCTGGTTGGTTAACCCATGGGAAAATGGTTATTTACCCGATCAGAAATAATATCGACGGGCAAGGAAGTCAATTGATCAATTGGGTAGCTGAATTAGAAACCCCTAACCATTTAGAGCGTGATTGGAACAAGCAAGGACGATTAGAAGATTTTATTGGCGCCTTTGAAGATTGGCATTTTGATTGGTTAGATGTTCCAGCATTAATTCGTGGCGCAGAATCGATATTAGAGTTTCCCATGATTGATCAAGAGCCTCTTCCCTTTTGGACAAGGGGGCGTGCAACCTTGTTAGGTGATGCCGCTCACCCAATGTACCCTAGAGGATCAAATGGTGCTGGGCAGTCGATACTGGATGCGCAGTCTTTAGCGAAATTTTTAGTACAAGAAAATGAGGTTGAAAAAGCGTTACAACTCTATGAGGGAGTTCGTTTAGAGGCCACAGGTAATGTCGTTAGAATGAATCGGATTAATCCACCTGACGCTATTTTGCGCGAGGTTTGGGAGCGTACCGATGACAAACCTTTCAATCATATTGATGATGTCATCTCACACGAAGAAATGGAAGCGATTACTCAGCGATATAAAAATGTTGCTGGTTACGATAAAAAAACAGTAGCGGCATAAAAGATAATGATGAAAAAATTACTTCACTTTGCTTTTTTATCAATAGCAGTCTTATTGAGTGTATCGACTTTCGCCCAGTCAGGCGTACCCATCAAATTGATTGTTCCTTTTACTCCTGGAACGGGCCCAGATACGATTGCGAGAGCTTTATCGCCTAAACTTTCAGAGAAACTAGGGCAACCGGTCATTGTTGATAACCGTGCTGGCGCATCTGGAAATATAGGAACAGAAGGAGTTGTTCGAGCCAAACCCGATGGGACAACGCTGTTAGTGACGGTCAATACGATTGTGATGAACCGTGCGCTGTATCCCAAAGCCACGTTTGACCCTTTGACGGATTTGTCCCCAATGACGCTCGCCGCGTATGGAGACCTAGTCTTGGTGGTGCCATCAAATTCTCCTTATAAGACTGCTGCAGAATTTGTTGCGGCCGCTAAGGCAAGCCCCGGTAAATTAACGTATGCATCACCTGGAATAGGTACACCACATCATTTAGGTATGGAAGAACTTAAGCATATTGCTGGAGTGAATATTTTGCATGTTCCTTATCGAGGGACTGCGCCTGCCGTAACTGACCTTTTAGGGAGTCAAGTGGATGCCATGTTTTTACCGGTTCATGTGTCGATGAATTATATGAAGGCGGGGAAATTAAGAGCGCTTGGAATTGGTTCTAAAAAACGTAATCCGATTGCCAGTCAAATACCTACATTTAATGAATTAAAAATTGGTGATATTGATGTCTCAATGTGGTTTGGAGTGATGTCTCCCAAAGGCGTTCCTGCTGAAGAATTTAATCGTTTAAGTCAGGCAATCCGAGATGTTTTATCGGATCCAGAAATCAAGACTATTTTTTCTGCTCAGGGTTTAGAGCCAGCAACGAGTTCATCAGCTGCATTTAAGGAGATTGTTGATAAGGATGCGGTGCGTTGGGCAAAGACAATTAAAGATCAGAATATAACTGCTGAATAATCGTTAAACTTTAGCACCATAATTAGGATCATCTAAACGCGCTTGATCCTTTTCTACTTTTACTTCCGTCTTCACTAAGTCTTCACGCTTAACGCCTAGCCACATCGCGATGGCAGCGGCAACGAACACTGAGGAGTAGATACCAAATAGGATGCCGATGGTCAGAGCTACCGCAAAATAATGTAAGGTAGCACCACCAAATAAAAGCATTGATAAAACCATCATTTGTGTACTACCGTGGGTAATGATGGTTCTACTCATCGTACTAGTAATTGCACTATCGATCGTGTCTGGCGTATCGAGTTTACGAAAACGTCGAAAATTTTCACGGATTCGATCGAAAATAACGACAGATTCATTGACTGAATATCCAAGTACGGCGAGAACTGCTGCAAGAACGGATAGCGAAAACTCCCAATGGAAAAAAGCAAAAAAACCGAGAATGATAATAACGTCATGTAAGTTAGCGATGATACCGGCCAAGGCAAACTTCCATTCAAAACGAATAGACAAGTAAATCACAATGCCAATAACAACAAAGAGTAAGGCCTTAATGCCGCCATATAAGAGTTCCTCTCCTACTTGAGGACCTACATATTCGACGCGTTGCAAATGAACAGAACTGTCGATCTCCTGTAATTTGGATAGAACAGATTTGCTTTGATCACTAGAAGACATGACGGTTCCATCAGTATTTTTAATCAATGGCAAGCGAATCATGACATCTTTTGAGCTACCAAAGTTTTGAACATTCACTTCGCCATAACCTAAAGTTGTGACAGCGTTTCTAACAGCTTCGAGTTCTGCTGCTTTGTTATATTGAACTTCAATTACTGTTCCACCAGTAAATTCAATAGACAGATTCAGGCCCTTTTGCCAAATAAAAAACACGGCGGCTAAAAACGTGATGAGTGATATGGCATTCAGAATCAACGCATAACGCATAAAAGGAATATCTTTTTTAATTCGGAAAAATTCCATTTGCTTATCCTATTGAAACGGATTGTAGTTTTTTCTTGGAGCCATACCAAAGATTAACTAATCCACGTGAGAAAAATACTGCTGAGAACATTGACGTCAAAATGCCGAGGCAGTGGACTATCGCAAACCCTTTGATCGGACCGGAACCAAAAGCTAGGAGAGCTAAACCAGCAATTAAAGTTGTCACATTGGAGTCAAATATGGTTGCCCAGGCTTTTTCAAAGCCCGTGGATATCGCTAGTTGAGGATTAGTGCCTTGTCGTAACTCTTCACGGATACGCTCATTAATCAGAACATTTGAGTCAATTGCCATACCTAGAGCTAGAGCCATCGCAGCAATACCTGGTAAACTCAGGGTCGCTTGCAACATCGATAAAACAGCAATCAGTAACAATAAATTGACAGCTAATGCGACGACTGAAAAAAGTCCAAACAGCATGTAGTAGAGGAGCATAAAGATGGCGATAGCAATAAAGCCATAGACTAATGATTTAAAACCCTTTTCAATATTTTCTGCTCCAAGACTTGGACCAATCGTTCTTTCCTCGATAATTTCCATGGGAGCTGCGAGAGAGCCCGCCCTTAACAATAAAGCTAAATCATTGGCACTTTGTGTAGTTGGCTGACCTGTAATCTGGAACTTAGAACCAAATTCACCTTGGATGGTAGCGATGGTGAGAACTTCTCCCTTTCCTTTTTCAAACAAAATCATACCCATCGGTTTTTGAAGATTCTCTCTAGTCATTTCTTGCATAGCGCGACCACCTGCGGCATCAAGGGTTAGATTGACGGAAGGGCGTTGGTTTTGATCGAATCCAGCGCTAGCATCAATAATGCGATCGCCGGTAATAATGACACTCTTTTTAAATACACCTTGTCGGTCGCCAAATTTAAAAGCGTCCATCCCTATAGGAGGAGTATCGAGAGGACCAATGGATGACTGTATTGGATCTGCCAGCCGAGCTTCTAAAGTAGCCGTTCGACCAATAATATCTTTCGCGCGTGCGGTGTCTTGAACACCCGGCAACTGTACAACAATCCGATCAACACCTTGTTTTTGAATAACGGGCTCTTTAACAGCAAGTTCATTGACACGTTTGTTTAAGGTAATAATATTTTGTTTTAGAGCATTTTCTTGCGTTGCCTTAATGGCCTCTGGTCTAAAAATACCCCTTAACAAAAAGGAATCAACCCCTTTTTCTGACTCAAACTTCATGTCAGGAATACCGTCTACTAAAACATCCCTTGCTTTATTAGCATCATCAGCAGAAGCGAACTTAATGAATAGTTGACTATTCTTTTTATCAATATTTTGGTAACGAATCGATTTATCACGCAGACGACTTCTCGCATCAGTGGCTAAGGCATTGAGTTTCTTTTCTAGAGCACCTTGCATATCAACTTTTAGCAAGAAATAAACACCACCTCGTAAATCAAGTCCCAATGGCATAGGCAAGGCATTAATACTCATTAACCCATTGGGCGTATTTGAAACGAGTGCTAAAGCAACAATATAGTCAGTGCTAGTTTGATCTGGATTTAGTTCTTTTTCAATAATGTCTTTTGCTTTAAGTTGTGAATCTGTATCGTTAAAGCGGATTCGAATGACGCCTTCCTGGGAGAGCTCTTCGAAGCCTGTTTGAGACTTGAGTAAATCTGCTTTTTGAAGAGCGGCATCAATTTTTTCGTGAAGATGACTATCAATCTTTAAGCCAGCTCGCGCTGGAGCAATTTGAATCGCTGGCACCTCACCAAACAAATTGGGAACTGAATAAATCACTCCAATGATTAGAGCGACTACTATAACGGCATATTTCCAAAGAGGGTAGCGATTCATGCGGGTACTTAAATAGATTTAAGAGTATCTTTTGGCAGAACTGCACCAATCGCAGATCGTTGCATTTTAACAGTGAGGTTAGGCGCAAGCTCTACAGTAACGTATTGATCTTTGATTTCAGTGATCTTACCCATCAACCCACTAGCGGTGGATACTTCATCACCTTTAGCGAGCGACTCTAACATGGCCTTTAATTCTTTTTGGCGTTTCATTTGTGGTCTGATCATAATGAAATAGAGTACGGCAAACATACCAATCATCATGATGATGGATGACATTCCACTATCCGCACCACCAGCTCCACCAAATTGAGCATAAGCATTGTTAATCCACATGGTAATTCCTTATAAAGTTAATAAAACAAGATGAATTCTAATTAGATTGATTTTAACGGACTTATGTTTTTGTTCCCGAAGATTTAATTTAACCCTCATCTTGAGGACCAATTCGTCGGTTTTGTTCAAAAACTTTGACAAACTCTTGGAAGTTATCATTTTCTAGAGAAATTCGTATTTCAGACATTAAGTTTAAATAATAGTGAATGTTATGAATCGAATTTAATTGTGCCCCAAGTATTTCATTCACTTTTTGTAAGTGATGTAAATAAGCTCGGCTAAAGTTTTTGCAGCAATAACATTGACAACTTGGATCTAATGGACGCTCATCACTCTTGTATCCGGCATTACGTAACTTTAAGTCTCCAAAACGGGTAAATAGCCAGCCATTTCTTGCGTTACGGGTAGGCATGACGCAATCAAACATATCGATACCTTGCCCCACGGAAAAAACTAAATCCTCAGGAGTGCCAACGCCCATTAAATAACGTGGTTGATGGGTAGGTAATTGAGGGCCGATATATTTTAAGATCCGTTCAAAGTCAGGTTTTGGTTCGCCGACAGATAGACCGCCGATAGCAATACCATCAAAACCTTGCTCGGTAATTTTTTCTAATGAATAGCTACGGAGGTTTTCAAACATACCGCCTTGGACGATCCCAAATAAAGCGTTGGTTTGGTTGAGTTCCCGGTACCGTCTGATACTTCGTTCACCCCAGCGAAGAGAAAGCTCTAGAGAAGTTTTGACAGTTTTTTCATCGGTCAGTACCCCATTCGTCTCATAAGGAGTACATTCATCAAATTGCATAGCAATATCACTATTTAAAATAGCCTGAATTTCCATGGATACTTCAGGGGACATAAACAAACGATCCCCATTCACTGGGGAAGCAAATGTCACGCCTTCTTCTGTAATTTTTCTCAGCGCTCCTAAGCTAAAGACTTGGAATCCACCAGAGTCGGTGAGGATTGGTAAATCCCACCCCATAAAGCGGTGTAATCCCCCAAATTTTTGGATGACCTCTAAACCAGGGCGAAGCCATAAATGGAAAGTGTTACCAAGAATAATTTGTGCCTGTGACTCATGAAGATCTCGAGGTGTTAAGGCCTTGACAGTGCCATAGGTTCCAACGGGCATGAACATCGGAGTTTGTAATTGACCGTGGGGTAATTGAAAGCTAGCTCTTCTAGCATGCGAATGTGGGTCTTGATGAGTGACTTTAAATTGAAGACGAGTCATTATGACGGATCCAGGCGTTCTAAAAACATCGCATCACCATAACTAAAGAATCGATATTGCTTTTCTATAGCATGGGTATATGCTTTTTTGATGGTAGAAAACTGACTAAAGGAACTGACGAGCATAAGAAGTGTTGATTTTGGTAAGTGAAAGTTGGTGATTAAGGCATCCACTACTTGAAAGGTATAGCCCGGAGTAATAAATAAATTCGTATCCCCATTATCCCCCATTGATACGGCTGACTCTAAGGCGCGCAGAGAAGTGGTCCCCACACAAATAATACGTCGACCCTCTTGTTGAGCCCTATTGATAGCCAGCCGTGTAGCTGGTGAGATGGAATATCTTTCATAATGCATTTGATGATGTGAAAGATCTTCATAGCGAACGGGTGAAAATGTGCCAGAACCAACATGTAATGTAATGTTGGCTATTTCTACCCCAAGCAAAGATAGTTGATCTATGAGAGCTTCATCAAAGTGAAGTCCTGCGGTCGGAGCGGCGACTGCGCCAGGAGTTGTCGCATAGATTGTTTGGTACCTGCCTTCATCAGCCTCAGTAGCGGAATGTTTAATATACGGAGGTAAGGGGAGTTCACCGATACGTTGTAATGTTTCAAAAGCATTCTTAGAAAAAGCGATGATAAAGAACGGCGATATTTCTTGAGAGTTGGGGGAAGTGTGGCGTGCGATGACGGTAACTTCTTCTGGATCATTGGGATTTCCCAAATACAACTTAGAGTTTGGTTGGACAGCTTTTGAGGTTTTAATTTGGCAAAGGACTTGATACTCGTCGAGAATACGTTCCACTAAAATTTCGGCTCGACCACCGGTTTCTTTATATCCGAAGACTCTTGCTGGAATGACCTTCGTATCGTTAAAGACCAATAAATCCCCTTTTTTCAAAAGTCCAACAATATCCGTAAAATAGGCATCTTGGAAAACGGGTTCTGAGGACTGATTTTCTTGTTGAACAATGAGTAATCGGCTTGCGCTTCTGCTAGGTAGAGGAAACTGAGCGATTAATTCATTGGGCAGTTCATAATCAAAATCAGAGAGATACATATAGTGATGTCATTCTAAATGGGATATTCTAAACGGATTAGTGAAACTTCATGCCAGAAAATAAATCACCTTTAGAGCGTCTTGGCCTCGTCACTCCAGCGGCTTTAGCTCTACACCTTCCTATACGTTATGAGGATGAGACAGAATTAATTTCTGTTGAAGAGGCCATTTCTGGCTTTGGTCAAGCTACTGTTCAAACCCAAGGTAAAGTCATTCTTTGTGATGTCAAGTTTAGACCGCGTCGCCAATTAATTGTCGTCATTGCTGATCAAGAAGCTGAATTGGTCCTGCGTTTTTTGAATTTTTATCCTAGTCAACAAAAACAAATGGCAATTGGAAACTTTTTAAGGGTCAGGGGAGATGTGAAACAAGGGTTTATGGGGCCTGAAATGGTGCATCCAACCGTCAAACAAGTGCTACCAGAAACCCCTTTACCTCAACAATTAACCCCAGTTTATTCAACTATAGCGGGTATTGGGCAAATCACAGTTCGAAAAGGAATAGAAAAAGGTTTAAAGGATCCTACAGTCAGAAAGTTTTTACGCGAGATTATTCCGTTGAGTAGCATTGTTGACCCGAAGTATCGTTTTTTGAAAGATTTACCAAGTTTGGAGGAATCTATTTTTTCTTTGCACTATCCAACTGTCCAGACCGATAAAGATGCTTTATTAGAACGAACCCACCCTGCTTGGCGCAGAATTCAGTTTGAGGAATTATTGGCGCAACAGATCTCCTTACAGCGCGCTCATATTGAAAGACAAAAAAGAAAAGCGCCGTTTATGAATCAATCCTCTGGGGGGTTTGTCCAACGACTTTTTGATTTACTACCATTCACTTTAACGGGCGCTCAAAAAAAGGTGTGGTCAGAAATTGCTAATGACTTAGCCAAACCTTATCCGATGAATCGTTTACTACAGGGCGACGTTGGTAGCGGCAAGACCGCCGTCGCGGCGCTTGCGGCAGCTCATGCAATTGATCATGGTTATCAAGTGGCCTTAATGGCACCAACAGAAATTTTGGCAGAACAACATTTCAGAAAGTTTGAGCCTTGGTTTTTAAAACTAGGCGTTGAAATGGTCTGGTTGACTGGTAGCTTGAAAGCCAAGGAAAAGAAATTAGCCCAAGAAAAAATAAAAACAGGTCAAGCACAGTTAGCGATTGGAACTCATGCCTTAATCCAAGAGGGGGTTGAGTTTGCTCAACTAGGCCTAGCGATCATTGATGAACAGCATCGATTTGGGGTTAGACAGCGCCTACAGTTTCATGGGAAACAGGGCTCGGAAGATATTTTTGCTCACCAATTAATGATGTCTGCCACGCCCATTCCTAGAACGCTGGCAATGACCTATTATGCCGATTTAGAAGTTTCTGTGATTGATGAATTACCACCTGGACGTAAGCCCATCTTGACGAAATTATTTAAAGATTCACGCCGAGATGAAGTTATTCTAGGCATCAGAAAAGAACTCACTCTTGGTCGGCAGGCTTATTGGGTTTGTCCGCTGATTGAAGAGTCTGAAGTTTTACAATTACAAACCGTGACAGACACCTTTGAGTCTTTAAAATCCAAACTCACAGAGTACCGCATAGCAATGATGCACGGTCGGATGTCGAGTGAGGAAAAATCCAGCATCATGGCCGACTTCAAGAATGGCAGTATTCAGTTATTGGTGAGTACGACGGTAATCGAGGTTGGGGTAGATGTTCCTAACGCAAGCCTGATGATTATTGAGCACTCCGAGCGTTTTGGATACTCGCAGATACATCAATTACGCGGGCGAGTTGGAAGAGGCGAAGCCGACTCAGTATGTATTCTTTTGTATAGTGAGCAATTATCTTTTGCGGCAAAAGAACGATTAAAAGTTTTGCGTGAAAATTCTGATGGTTTTATTATTGCGGAGCATGACTTATCTCTCAGAGGACCAGGAGAATTATTGGGATCAAGGCAGTCAGGAGAGTCAATGTTGCGCTTTGTTGATTTACAAAGGGATGCCTGGTTAGTCTCACTGGTAAAAGACTTCGCACATGATATATTAGCTACAGCTCCTGAATTAGCAGAGCTTCACCTGCAGCGCTGGCTTGGCTCAAGAGCTGATTACCTTAAAGCATAAATATGACCCTTACTGAACTTCGCTATATTGTTGCGGTTGCTAGAGAGAAACATTTTGGAAGAGCGGCACAGGCGTGTTTTGTTTCACAACCCACACTTTCAGTAGCGGTTAAAAAGCTTGAAGAAGAGTTAGACGTTCAAATCTTTCATCGGCATTCAGGGGATATTTCAGTGACACCCCTGGGGAAATTACTGATAGAACAAGCGCTTCGTATTCTGGAAGAAACAAAGCGTTTTTCTGATATGGCGAAGATTGGTGTAGACCCCATGAAAGGGCCTCTGCGCCTAGGGGCTATTTATACGATTGCACCCTATCTATTGCCAAGTTTGGTTAGTGAAGCAAAAGATCGATTACCGCATATCCCTTTATTTTTATATGAGACATTTACGGCATCCATTTTAGAAATGCTTAAGCAAGATGAATTAGATTGCGCCGTCTTAGCTGAACCTATTAACCGCAATGGTTTAGAAGTGATTGAGCTGTATGATGAGCCCTATATGGTGACTGTTCCAAAGTCGCATGAATGGGCAAAGCGAGAGTCGATTGAGCCGCATGAATTAAGCACACAAAATATGTTACTACTTGGGGCTGGACATTGTTTTAGAGATCATGTTCTTCAAGTCTGTCCAGAATTAAACCGAGCAAAATTTTTATTTGATGAGGGCCCCAAAAATTTCGAAGGATCCTCATTAGAAACTATTCGACAGATGGTCGCTGGTGGTATTGGAATTTCGGTATTGCCAAAAACAGCCGTTTCAGAAACCAATCTGAAAGAGTCATTAATTCAATATATTCCCTTTGTTGATCCGCAACCTTGCCGACGAATTGTTCTTGTCTATCGTAAAGGAATTCAAAGAGCACCAGCGATTCAGGCTCTCGCAAAAACGATTCAGTTATGCGCACTGGCAGGAGTAAAGTGGCTTTGATGGAACAGTTCAAGTTTCGGCTGATTCAGTATGCCTATTTAGTCAGATTACATAAACCTATTGGAACGGTATTACTTCTATGGCCGACCCTGTGGGCTTTATGGTTTGCAAGCCATGGCCGTCCTCCGCTGTTGCATGTAGGCATATTTTGTTTAGGTACTTTGCTAATGCGAAGTGCGGGTTGCGCCATTAATGATTATGCTGATCGTGATTTTGATCAATACGTCAAGCGTACTGAAAACCGCCCCCTAACGTCCGGAAAAATTAGTAAAAAAGAAGCCTTATTTGTCGCTGGGGTTTTAGCCTTCATTTCTTTTGTGATAGTTTTACCCTTAAATCGATTGACCATTGAGTTGTCCTTTGCTGCTTTATTCATTGCGGTTTTGTACCCTTTTACAAAAAGGTTTTTTGCTATGCCACAGGCCATTCTTGGAATCGCCTTTGGCTTTGGGATACCAATGGCATATGCGGCGGAATTAAATGAGATACCATGGCAAGCTTGGTTAATGTTACTCGGCAATATATTTTGGGCGATTGCCTACGATACCGCGTATGCGATGGTGGACCGTGACGATGATATAAAAATTGGTATCAAGACATCAGCCATTACTTTTGGGAAGTTTGAGGTTGCCGCTATAGTGATCTGTTACCTATTATTTTTTAGTGTTATGGCTTATCTGGCCTTACTTGAAAGACTTAACCATTGGTTTTGGGCGGGTTGGCTTATTGCTTTCGGATGTGCTGTTTATCATTACACACTGGTTAAAACTCGAGAACGTATGCAATGCTTTAAGGCTTTTAATCACAACAACTGGTTAGGGGCAGCCTTATTTGGCGGCGTTGCTTTAGCCTACCTCAATTGAGTTTATGGTTGGCTAAATTCATCACCTAATTCTTTAGCTCTTTTTGCGGCCGCTTTAACTGCTTCTTGCAAAGAATGACCCCATTGCTTTTCACGAAGTACCTCAAGTGCAGCAAAAGTAGTGCCGCCTTTAGAGGTCACTTTCTCACGCAGAGTACTTGGAGATTCCATCGATTGATAAGCTAACTCTCCAGCACCCATGATGGTGTGAGTAGCAAGTAATTTTGCTTGTTCATAAGTAAGGCCGAGAGAGCAACCACTTTTAATCAGGTTTTCAATGAAAGAAAACACATAGGCTGGACCACTACCTGATAGTGCGGTAACCACATCTAACAGTTCTTCCTGATCAACCCAGACAAAATGACCAATGGCACGGTTGACGACTTCTATTAACTCAACATCAGCTTCCTTCACTGAATTACCACGATATAGCCCTGTCACACCTTTTTGGATAAGGGCTGGAGTATTCGGCATGGCACGCACAAGACGCGCGTTGTTTAGATATTGTTCAATATCAATTAATCGAACTCCAGCAACAATACTGAGAATTAAGTGTTGAGAATCAGCAAACTCTTGTAAAACTGTATTGAGTGCTTTGAGTGCTTCTTTCATTTGTTGAGGCTTAATACTCAGCACAATCAATGAGGCGGTGTTGAGGAAGCTTTTACTAGATTGAATGTCTGCTTGGGTGGTGATGTGATATTTTTGAATCAGTAGTTCACGCGCAGACTCTGCAGGATCGATAGCTAGAAGATTTTTTGGGTCCAATCCATTCTGAATCAACCCGCTGAGCATTGCACTTGCCATATTGCCGCCACCAATAAATGCAATTTTGAGTTGTGTTAGATTGATCATATTTATTCTTCGGAATCTTCCTCGATAACATCTGGTTCACGTGGGCCAAAAATAGCCGTTCCAACACGGACCATCGTACTTCCAGCTTCGATGGCGCGCTCTAAATCATCCGACATCCCAAGTGATAAAGTGTCGAAACGATTTTTAAATTGATGTCTTTTGAGATGCAGTTGTATGTCGAGAAATAGCTTTTGAAATTTTTTCATTGACTGTAATGAAGCACCTGGCTCAGGTATTGCCATTAGACCCCTTAACGAGATATTCGGTAATTCCGCAATATCAAGGCACGTCAATAAAGCATCCTCTGGGGGCACACCACTTTTTGAAGCTTCACCAGAAATATTAACTTGGAGACAAATATTTAAATCTTCCATATCTTTGGGGCGTTGGTCGGATAAGCGTTGCGCTATTTTAAAACGGTCAACGCTTTGTACCCAGTCAAATGATTCAGCAATAAAACGTGTCTTATTGCTTTGTACAGGACCGATAAAGTGCCATATGATTTTTTTCCGAAGATCATCCAGCTCAACTATTTTGTCCGTACCTTCTTGAACATAGTTTTCAGCAAAATCTTTCTGACCAGCGACAAATGCTTCCCTGACTGTTGATGCTGGGTGCGTTTTTGAAACGGCAATCAGTTGGACACTATTGTTCGGTCTACCAACGCGTGCAGATGCTTGGGAGATTTGGCTTTTAACGAAAATCAGCTGATCAGAAATAGAACTCATTTGAAGTCTTTATGTTGTAGAAGTTGATCAATAATCTCAATCCAGTGGGTTACGGGTACATTGTCATTTTGAAGATGCGTGATACAACCTACGTTACCAGATACGATATATTTTGATTGATTTTCATGACAAGCATCCAATAGCTTAACCAATTTACCTTCTCTGAGTTGATTTGATAAAGATTCTTGAAGGATGGAATATGTTCCAGCGGATCCACAGCACAAGTGGCTATCTTCGCAAAGATTCACTTTTACGCCTATTTGTGTCAGCAGATCTTCAACCTTACCTTTAACTTGTTGTCCATGTTGCAAGGTGCAGGGTGGATGATAGGTTAGCCTGAGTTGACTATCTGTTCCAACTGCATTGATTAAATCCGGCAAATACTGCGGAAGGATTTCACTAATATCTTTCGTTAGAGCGCTGATTATTTTTGCGAGAGCCGCATATATCGGATCATCTTTTAGATAATAAGCATAATCTTTTACCATCACACCACATCCTGAGGCATTCATCACGATTGCGCTTATTTTTTCCTGCGCAATGATCGGCATCCAAGCATCAATGTTTTTGCGAATATCATTTTTAGCAGCGTCATGATCATTGAGATGATGACGTATAGCCCCACAACAGCCTGCTTTAGGAGGTGTAATCAATTCAATATTGAGCACTTCAAAGACGCGTCGAGTAGCCTGATTAATATTCGGCAGCATCCCTGGCTGAACACAACCTTCTAAAAAAAGCATTTTTGTATTAAACCCTGGTATTTTTTGTGGCGTGGGAGTAGGATCAAAATAGCTGGTTGGTATTTTCTTTTGTAACGAAGCCGGCAGTATCGGTTTAACAACACGACCAATTTTCATCGCAGGATTAAATATTTCTGATCGCGTGAGGGTTTCTTTTAAAAGCCAGCGGATGACTCGGTCTTTAATCGGTCTTGGGGGTGTTTGTTCCTCAGCCCATTTTCTACCTATATCTAATAAATGACCATATTGCACACCGCTTGGACAGGTACTTTCGCAATTGCGGCAAGTAAGACAACGATCTAAATGCAATCGCGTTTTTTCTGTAGCCTGCTTACCTTCCGCCATTTGTTTGATCAGATAAATACGTCCGCGAGGTCCATCTAGTTCATCCCCAAGAATCTGATAGGTTGGACAGGTTGCAGTACAAAAACCGCAATGCACGCAGTTGGCGAGAAGCTTTTGTGCTTCTATTCCCTCTGGGTGATTGATCAATTGTGGCGCTAAGTCTGTTTGCATAAATTAGTAGGGCATTCGGCCTGTATTAAAGATGCCATGAGGATCAAAAGTTTGCCGAATGCGTTCTTGGACAATGGTTAAGGGAGCCGTTAATGGATTGAATGAGAGGGGCGTAAAAACACTTGTATTGTCAGGTTTTTTGCCTCGGAAGAGGGTTGCATGACCGCCGTTCTGTTGGGCTATTTGTTGGGCCTGTGTTGCGGACAGTTGGCCTTTGATCCAACGCTGACCAGCGTACCATTCAATGAGGGTGGTTTGCTCGAAGGGAAGAGGAGCGCTGAGGGGGGCAATAGCAAAGCGCCATAAAAGATCGTCTGAATCCGTAAAAAAAGAGTGCTGTTGTTCTTTAATGCTTTCCCAAAAGATCATCGCCTCATCTTCTGGAACTAATTGAGCCGGTAGCTTTAGGTTCATTTTGATGATGCCCGCTTCTACGGCTGCATTTGCGCCAGCTAATCGCATCCATAGTTGTCCATCCTTAGAGTCCCCAATCCAAGCACTCGCTGATAAAGGGAGTGGCTGACTTGCCCAGGTATTCATTTGGATGATGGCTTGAGCTTGAGGGATTTGAAATCGTAAAGTTTGTGTTCTTGGGGGTCGTGGTAAAACTTTAATGGATACTTCTAGCAAAAGGGCGATGGTGCCCAGCGAGCCCGGAAGCAGGCGTGAGACATCATAGCCCGCAACATTTTTCATGACTTTGCCGCCAAAGGATAGGATTTCACCACGACCATCCATGATCTTTGTGCCAAGAACATAATCCCGAAGACTGCCGTATTGACCGCGTCCAGGACCTGCCAAACCCGAGGCAATCATGCCACCGATGGTAGCTTCTTCACCAAAATGTGGCGGATCGAAGGCAAAGTACTGATTTTTTTCAGCTAAAGCGGCTTCGACATCTTTGAGTGGGGTTCCACCACAAACCGTAATGACGAGTTCTTCCGCTTGATAGTCAAGAATTCCTTGATATGACTTTGTATCAAGCGTTATTCCATGAGCTACATCACCATACCAATGTTTTGTGTTACCACCCACAATGTTGATATTTTTTTGATTCGTAATCGCTGATTGAATCTGTTCCTTGAATTGTGAAATAGCGGCGTGCATAGGGCAGGATTAAAAACGCTCCAATTCTGGGTGCGGCAGTATTCCTTTGCTAATGCGCATACGGCCATATTCAGCACAACGATGAAGGGTTGGTATTGCTTTATCAGGATTGAGCAGTTTTTGTGGGTCAAAAGAGGCCTTGATACCCCAAAAGAAATTTCTTTCTAATTCAGAAAACTGAATACACATAGAGTTAATTTTCTCGACCCCAACGCCGTGTTCTCCAGTAATCGTTCCACCAAGCTCCACACAAGCTTCTAAAATTTCTGCGCCAAAGTCTTCTGCGCGAAGCCATTGCGCATGATCTGCGCCATTAAACATAATCAATGGGTGCATATTGCCATCCCCGGCATGAAATACATTCATACAGCCTAATTGGTATTTTTCCTCCATCCCTTTGATCCGCTTGAGAAGTTCGGAGATTTGACGACGAGGAATGGTACCATCCATGCAATAGTAATCTGGTGAGACTCGACCAGCTGCTGGAAACGCATTTTTACGACCACTCCAAAACTTGAGTCTTTCGGCTTCAGACTTTGAGACTTGAAGACGCGTTGCGCCACTGGCATTTAAAACCGCGCTCATCTTTGCGATTTCTTCTTCGACTTCTTCAGGAGTTCCGTCGGATTCACATAAAAGGATGGTTTGAGCGTCGATATCGTAGCCAGCATGAACAAATTCTTCAACGGCTCTTGTTGCGGGTTGATCCATCATCTCTAGACCTGCCGGTATGATTCCAGCACCAATTACGGCAGCAACAGCATGACCACCTTTTTCGATATCATCAAAACTAGCCATAATCACTTTGGCGATTTGAGGTTTTGGGATTAACTTCACCGTCACTTCTGTAACGATTGCCAACATGCCTTCACTACCTATAAACACTGAAAAAAGATCTAAACCAGGGCTATCAGGAGCAATACCACCAAACTCGATAACTTCCCCAGTGATTAAAATTGCTCTTATTCTCAGAACATTATGGATGGTAAGGCCATATTTTAAGCAGTGAACGCCACCAGAATTTTCGCTGACATTACCGCCGATGGTACAAGCAATTTGCGATGACGGATCTGGCGCATAATAAAGTTGATGCTTAGCGACAGCTTCAGAAATTGCCAAGTTTCGGACCCCTGGTTGAACATTGGCAGTCCTCGCAATGGGGTCAATGGCTAAGATCTTTTTGAATTTTGCCAATGACAGAACAAGCCCTTGTGCAATCGGCATTGCTCCGCCCGATAAACCGGTTCCTGCTCCGCGCGGGACGATCGGAATTTGATAATCATGGCAAATCTTTAAAATAGCGATCACCTGTTGCTCTGTGGTCGGGAGCGCTACTGCAAGCGGCATTTGACGATAAGCAGCCAGCCCATCGCATTCATAGGGGATAGTGTCTTCCGGCTCCCATAGCAAACAGTCCTCATCGAGGATTGGTTTCAAAAGGCCAACTAAAAAGTTTTGGCGGCTTCTTAAGGACGGTTCAGTAATTGCATTCATAGGTTTAATTATCCCTCTATAATACATTTTATGGGAAATCGGTTGACACAAATTGCAACCCGTACGGGTGACTCGGGAACAACGGGTTTAGGAGATGGGACAAGGGTTGATAAAACCCATGACCGGATCTGTGCCATGGGAGATGTTGACGAGCTGAACTCACAAATTGGCGTTTTATTAACAGAAGAATTCCCTGAGCTGATTAATCAAGCCATGCGATCCTTATTAAATCAAGTACAACATGATTTATTTGATTTGGGAGGAGAGTTGTGTATTCCTGGATATACATTATTAAAAGAAGAACAAGTCTTTTATTTGGATGAGCAGTTGGCTTTATACAATGCACAGCTTCCCAAATTGGCGGAATTCATTTTACCAGGTGGGACTAAAGCGGCAGCACAGGCACATATTTGTCGTACTGTTTGCCGCAGAGCAGAGCGGTCGATTGTGCAGCTTGGCCACTCAGACTCCATCAATGACTCCCCAAGACTGTATACGAACCGTCTGTCTGACCTCTTTTTTGTCTTGGCGCGCTTTTTAAACCTCAGTGCTGGGGGAAAAGATGTTTTGTGGAACCATCATAAATCCCCCAAGGCTACCTAGTTCCGGCGTTCTTTAACACCTTTCGCAAGTATTTCAAGCACCTTCACTGAATCATCCCAATCAATGCAAGGATCAGTAATACTTTGTCCAAAGGTTAATTGAGAAGGATCATCTTTACCTGGAGTAAATTTTTGTGCACCCCCGACAAAATGACTTTCAATCATGACACCGAAGATGGACTTAGACTTTTTACTCATTTGATCTGCGACATCTTGCGCAACGTTGACTTGTCTTTCATGTTGTTTGCTCGAGTTGGCATGTGATAAATCGACCATGAGAGATGGGTGTAGTTTTGAGTTAACGAGACTATCACAGGCTTGTGCAACGCTTGCAGCATCATAGTTAGGCGTTTTTCCACCACGCAGAATCACATGGCAATCCTTATTGCCCGTGGTTTCCACAATCGCTACTTGCCCATTTTTATGCACGGATAAGAAGTGGTGACCTCTTGAGGCCGCCAAAATGGCATCAGTTGCAATTTTGATATTCCCGTCAGTACCATTTTTAAAACCGATGGGGGCGGATAAACCAGAGGCTAACTCTCGATGTATTTGGCTTTCTGTTGTTCTAGCGCCGATTGCGCCCCAAGAGATCAGATCACCAATATATTGAGGGGAGATAACATCTAAAAACTCACTACCGGCAGGCATTCCGAGACGATTAATTTCGATTAATAGTTGTCTAGCGATTCGTAGACCCTCGTCAATTTTATAGCTTTCATCGAGATAAGGGTCATTAATTAGACCCTTCCACCCGACGGTGGTTCTTGGTTTTTCAAAATAGACTCGCATGACGATTTCAAGATCTTTTTTGAATTGTTCGCGCAGTGGCAATAGTTTTTTTGCGTAGGCTACGGCAGCAGCTGGATCATGAATAGAGCAAGGTCCAATAATCACTAGAAGTCGATCATCTTGACCATGAATAATTTCTCGGATTTTTTTCCGTGAATTGGAGATTAATTTTTCAATCGGCGTTCCCGAGATGGGAAAAAATCGAATGAGATGCTCTGGAGGGGGCAGTATATTGATATTTTTGATCCGTGCATCATCGGTAGATGATGTTTTATCAATACTGGCATACCAATTTTCTTGGGTGCTCATAGATTTATCGCTCATTTCAATCCTTCACTAGGTTCATACACAATCAAAAAAAAACCGCCTTTGATGGCGGTTTATTGGAGGAATATTTTTATAAACTATTACCTCTCGACCGCCAAGTCTGAGATGGAAAAGTAAAAGTAGTAGAAGATTCCTGTAAACATAAGTATCAATTTAACACAAAAATATGATGTTGCATTAAACACTGCCCCCTACTACCATATTTTCGATTCTCAGGGTAGGTTGTCCAACGCCTACAGGGACACTTTGACCTTCCTTGCCACAAACGCCAACGCCATCATCTAATTGAAGATCGTTACCGATCATGCTGACCTGTTTTAAGGATTCTGGACCATTACCGATGATGGTGGCACCTTTGACGGGATATTGAATTTTGCCATTTTCTACCCAGTAAGCTTCCGTCGCTGCAAAGACAAACTTACCATTGGTGATGTCCACTTGTCCGCCACCAAAATTGACTGCGTATAGACCTTTTTTTATACTGGCAATAATTTCTCCAGGGTCTTTATCCCCGCCTAACATATAGGTATTTGTCATACGAGGCAAGGGGAGTGAGGCGTAGCTTTCCCGACGACCATTACCGGTTAACGGCATTTTCATGAGTCGTGAGTTCATCGCATCTTGCATAAATCCTTTTAAAATACCATTTTCTATTAGGGTAGTACATTGTGTCGGATTACCTTCATCATCGACATTTAGAGAGCCACGTCGACCCTCTAAAGTACCATCATCGACGACAGTAACTCCCTTAGCAGCCACCTTCTGGCCTAACTTTCCTGAAAAAGCTGATGAGCCTTTACGGTTAAAGTCACCTTCGAGGCCATGACCAATTGCTTCGTGTAAAAGCACACCTGGCCATCCGGGTCCCATCACCACCGTCATTGGACCTGCCGGAGCAGGTTTGGACTCTAAGTTGGTAAGTGCTGATTCAACAGCCCGGTCTACCCAGTTATTAATACGCTCTTCTGTAAACAGGCTGTAATCATGACGCCCTCCGCCCCCGGCATTGGAGGATTCTCGACGACCATTTTGTTCAACAATGACGCTGATGGAGACGCGCACTAAAGGACGAATATCGGCAACTAATTTACCATTGCCTCGAGCGACAAGAACGACATCAAATTCACCGGTAAGGCTTGCCATTACCTGAACAACCCGCGGATCCTTCGCGCGCGCCTTTTTGTCAATCCGCTCTAAGAGTTTGATTTTATCTTCCGTTTTTAGACTGAACATTGGATCTTGGGGATGGTACAGTGCTGGACCACTAAATACGGTAATGGGTTGTAAAGAGATCTTCTTTTTTCCACCAGCAGCACCAATGACTCTTGTTGATTTAGCTGCTTGCATCAGGGTATCCATATTGACAACGTCGGCATAGGCAAAAGCGGTTTTGTCGCCAGCGATGGCACGAACCCCCACGCCTTGGTCAATACTAAAATTACCGGACTTCACAATTCCCTCTTCCATGCTCCAGGATTCATAACGAGTATGTTGAAAGTAGAGATCTGCATCATCGAGCCGATGAAGGTACATTTCACCTAAAGCTTTTTCGATGACTCTTTCATCAATACCTCCTGGGGTAAGAAGGATACTTTTTGCAGTTTGAATTGAGTCTAGGGTGGTATTCGACATATTTATGAAATTTTATTAAGGGTTCTATGCTGCAAAGCAGGTAGTTTATTACGAATTTCAAGAAGTTCACTTTTATGAAGTTCACCAATAATAAGGCCTTGGTTTTTTTCAAGAACTGCTGTTATTGTGCCCCACGGATTAATCACCATGGTATGCCCCCAAGTTTGGCGGCCATTATCATGCAGACCCCCTTGAGCTGATGCCACTACATAACATTGGTTTTCAATAGCTCTTGCACGTAGTAAAACTTCCCAATGTACTTTTCCAGTTGTGTAAGTGAACGCCGCTGGCAACAAATGGCAATCTACTTCACCCATCGCGCGGTACATTTCAGGAAAGCGCAGGTCGTAACAAATACTCAGTCCAAAACGCCAACTCTCATCTGCATGAATCAATTCAAATTGGGTTAGGTCATGACCAGGGATTAACGTTCTAGACTCGTCATAACTTTCCCCACCGGAAGAGAATGAGAACAAGTGAATCTTATCGTAACGTGCGATGACCACTCCATGGGGATCAAAAACTAGGGTCGAGTTTAAAACACGATCGGGGATATCTGTGGAGAGAGGAATTGTGCCAGCCACGATAGAGATTTGTAAATCTTTAGCCCATTGACTCAGAGTATCTTGTATCCTGCCACCACCAAATTTTTCTTGAATTTCGAGCTTGTCACGATCTTTTTTCCCTAACAGACAAAAGTATTCAGGTAAAACAACGACTTGGCAGTGTTGATTAGCCGCTTGTTGAATGAATTCTTTGGCTTTGGCAAGATTTTTTGTCAGATCAGAACCTGACACCATTTGGATACTAGCAACTTTAATCATTGAGATAGATTAGCACTTTTTAGGGGCCCGTGTTGGGCAGGGGCAATGCTGGAGAAATAGGGGTACTTTTACTTGTATTATTTTTACCGGGCTCATTGAGAAGAGCTTTACGTCGAATATTTTGCAACACCTCAGGATCTATCGGTTTGCCAGACTGGTCCAGTGGAATTACTTCCGGATTTTGCCAACTCCCTTGGATTAGTAAGTCAGTTTGTAAGGCTTTATTAACACCAGTAGAAAATAGGTATTGCCCAATCATGGTTGTAACTCCAATAATGGGCGTTACAAAATATAAAGCGGCTAGCGATGCTGAACCAAAATTAATTCTAGGGTAAATCGTGACACGAAGATCCTGAGTTTCACGATTTAAATTAATGATACCCCTTGAGGTAATTCGAGCGAGAGTACTTTGTAATTCAAAGTCCTTATTATTAATGACGCCGCGTCGAATATTCGCAGTGGCTTGAATTTTATCGAAAGGCGTTCCAGAACTGATAGCTTCTCCTAGACTGCCTTTAAAGTTTAATGTCACAAACTTAAACAAGCTTTGTAGACTCAAAATTCCTAATAATTTTGCAGCCCCAGGATCTACTTGCAAAATCGTGCCATTTTTAATTTCTAGACTCATCTCACCATTGAGGGTTAGGGTATTAAAGTCAATAGGGGAGCCTTGCCAATTCACCTCACTATGAATCGTACCTGCACCACCTGAAAGTACTTTAGATTTAGGACTGATTGAAGAAATGAGCTCTCCGGTGTTTTTCGTTTCAAGATCGATCATTAAAAATGTTTTACCAGCTTCATTGGATGAGGGCATTTCCCAACGACCGTTACCAGATAGGATGCCATTTTTATTTTTGATCAACATCTGGTCGATATTCCAATGCTTGTTCACTTGATGAGCTTGAAAGTTGACCTCACTATATTCTGCAGTTCCGAATATCAGGTTTTTAATGGAGATGTCCATATTCGGCAGATCTTGAGTAGTTGATTTTGATTTAGTGTTTGCGTGAACCTCCTTGTTCGGCTCAGGAATCTGAAGTTTAGTTAAGATAGCTTTGACTGCACCATTTGGAATCTGAGAGTTAGGAGTCTGCCATTGAAGCTCTCCCTCAAGTTCAGGTGAGTTGAGCTTAGCTACCCAGTCTTTATTCGTTTGCAAACCCTCTAGATTGATTTTATGGAACGTTCTATTGAGAACAATCATTTGATTAGTTTTTCCGGACAAGGTCGCGGTTAAAGGGGCTTGTCCGGACATTTCTTGATTTTCGCTTTTGGATTGATCGAACATGGCGGGGTTTAAAGATTGAACTTCACTCACTCGTTCAATCCATTGGTCTAATTGCAGAGTATCCATATCAAATGCAATGTTCACAGGGGTAGAGACATTGTTTAAAGTAGCATTTCCAACGATCACGGCCGCTTTTTCGATGTGCTTATTGCGTAATTGTCCCGTTATTTGAAGCAGATTACCCAACTTCATATGCCAATCAGTTGTGTGATTGGCTGTTGAGTTGGTGGTCAATTTAACGACTCCTTCCATGGATTCACCCGCTAATTTGACCATCGGTTGAGGTAAATCAATGCGCGTTCGCTTTAAATCAAGATTTAATAGAACGGATGACTCATTCGGATTTCTGAGGATAGTCCCTTGAATTGCCAAATTCCCTGTAAGAGCATTTTTTAGTGTATCTTGATGTAACCCTTGACTCACTAAAAGCAGTTCTTGTAATTGAGCGCTATCGATATCGCCACGCAGATCAATTTGTTCAGGATGCCCAGGGTTACTTTTAATAACGACTGGACCACCTAAAAAGCTCCCAACGATATCAGCTTTTTTTAGGCCTTTTTCATCGAAACTAAGGCTCCCTTTTTGAATCATTCCAGGAGGATGGTTGCCCCAGCGAATTTGGTTTTTATCAAGATCAACTTGAGCATCTAGCAGTGTTTTCTCAACTTGACTAAAGTAGTGGTCTATTTTTAAATTGAGTTGAGCATTCCCATTGAAAGATAGTTGCTTCATCTGCGATTGCCATGGATAACCGATTGGCGAAGCACTCAAATATTGAATAAAGTCTCCAAGAGCGCCATTAGCAACCCCTGTAACGGCTAAATGATTAGGGCTTTCAGATAAGTCCATTCTGGCAACAACATTTTTAACTTGAACATTTTTATAGATACCTAGCGGTGTACTGACATTTAATAAACTATTGTCCATCGTGATATCGGCATTAATTTTTTCAAAAGCTAGCCACTCACCTTTTGTCGTAGAGTCTGGCAGTATTGGTCTAAAAGATGCGTCCTTTAGATGAGCATCTAATTTAAATTCGCCAGGAAACTTATTGGAGTAGGGGATGTTGTGGGTGTCCCCATGAATATGAAGACTACTATTTTCTAAGCGCCCCTTTAGTACGGCGCCTTTTAAATAGGTCATTGCAGATTTTGCAATATAACTAGGGACCAAACTTAAGAGTTTTTTAGCATCAATTTTGACCAAGTCGATATCTAAGTCAAGATGATCTTTAATGCCTTTATTGGGAGTTGTATAGGCAAACTTAGCAGAGAGGTCATTTTGTGAGTCTTTGATTTGAAGATGACGCGAGCCAAATTCCCATTCAGACTTTTTTTTCTGCCAGTAAAGTTCACCTGAAATTGGGGGAACAGTCACTTTGGTCTCTGTGAAGTAGGACTCTGATTGAAGTAGTAATTCTTGAGAATCAAGCGCCAATGAACCTGCATCTAAGGAGCCCTTGAGTATTCCAGAAACACCTTTTAT
Organism: uncultured beta proteobacterium; assembly: GCA_903875135.1. Lineage (GTDB taxonomy): Bacteria > Pseudomonadota > Gammaproteobacteria > Burkholderiales > Burkholderiaceae > Polynucleobacter. Next base: position 110,621 of record CAIQUZ010000114.1, read on the forward strand.
GCCCGGAATCTCATCCTTCCATGGTTGCCATCCAACACGATTAAGATTCCCTGAGAAAGTGAGTTCTTCATGTGCTTTGGAAAGGGGCTTTAATAAAGCATTTTCCTGAGGAATTTTCCACAGTATGTGCAGCTGATCAATCGTCCCCTCTGGTTGAAGTGCTTTCATTGGGCTGATCCACTTTTCCGGCAGAGGTAACCCCTGAATGAATAACGAGGATTCAGAAAGCGGCAGTTGTGGCACCACGACCTCCAGCAATTGAATACCTTGATTGTTAGAAGTTGGAGTAACTTTAATTCCTAGATCATCCAAAGAGTAGGTTTGATTTTTCGTATCATCTAACATTTGCCACTGAAAAGTTTTCGTATTTATCAGATAGGTTTTATCTTTTGAGGTTTGGTCAATGGCTAAGTTGATCCGTTGTAGTTTTAATGGTGAACGATTGCCCAGCCATTGAATATTGATTTGAGAGCCATTGAGCTGAGCCTCGCTATGTTTCAACATACCCTCACTAAATTGCGTATGCCCAGTGAATTTTATCTCTCCAGACCCTGACTTAATTGGAGACTTTGTAATTTTTAATAGATTTGCAATATTGACCTTTTGAATATCCCATTGAAATTCACCATTCCAATTTCTCCAATCTGCCCGATCTGAAAAGGACTGGTGTTGAAACTCGCCAGAAATAGTTAAAAGACCTTGAGTTGGCCTAACAAAAGCATTTAAGTGGATATGGTGGTTATTCTTTTTGTTTTCCACAGAAAAAGATTCAATAGTAAAGTCGGTATCTGAGTTGTTAACAAGATCATCGGCAAGGTCCACCTGAATATTTTTCAGATCTAGTTTCGTAACCCGCAAAAGCCATTGCAACGAACTAGAGTTATCTCCTGATGGTTGACTCTTGATTCCCGCAAAGCTCCAAACCCCATCCTGATTTCTTTGTGCTTTGACAGAAATATTTTCGGCGACAAGATCCTCAAAGAGGGGCTGTCTGTCCCAAAGCGATTCCCAGCTAATAACGCCGGTAATCTTAGGAATATCTAAGAGTTTTTCAGGAGAGTCTTTTTTTTCAAAATGAATATTTTGGATTTCGAATGCTGGATGGAAGTTTTCCCAGTGTGTTTTGATAGATCCAATATGAGCATTGATTTCAAACTGCTCACTGATGAGGCTAGTTATTTGATCTTTTTTAGACTCAACTAGGGGCCAAAGAAGATATCGAACGACAATTTGCGAGAGAAACAAAGAGACGAAAACAATACCAAAAATTGAATATAGGGACACTCTCAGGAGTCGAGATTGCATCATTTAGCCGGAATTGTCTTAACAATGCGAATAGGCATGTGATTTAAAAAGATCGATAACATATCTCTTATTATCCGATAAGGTGATGAAGGCGATGGGTTTTTTGATACTATTTTGAGATGTCCGAAGATCTTGATATCGCTAAGCAATATTCACAATTCCTCCAAACAAGGCTAAACGCTCATCCTGATTGGGAAAAATCGATCTTAGACCGCTGTCATCTGGAGGTCAATCCGGCAATCTTAGAGACTTTTTTTGAAGAAACTGTGGGGAATTCCTTTCTGGATCTCGACGAGCCCGACTTTTTAGCAAAAATTCGTATCACTAGACAAAAATTGATGTTGTTAATGGCGCTGAGGGATTTATCAGGAAAAGCGACGCTAGAAGAAGTCATGCAAGCGGTGACTCTTTTAGCCGAAAAAGCGCTGTTCATGATGACTGAGTACTACGCACAGCAGCTGCGAGCCACCTTTGGGAGTCCTCTTGACCAGACTCATCAGGAAATGAAGTTGTGGATTATTGGGATGGGTAAGTTAGGAGGAAAAGAGCTGAATGTGAGTTCAGATATCGACCTCATTTTTTTATATGACTTTGATGGACAGACTCAGGGAGGGGGTAAATCACTATCGCATCATGAATGGTTCACTCTTTTAGGTAAAAAAGTGATAAAAGGGCTCAGTGATCTCACAGCCGAAGGTTTTGTATTTCGAGTAGACATGCGCTTAAGGCCAAATGGTGATTCAGGGCCCTTGGTTTGTTCTTTAAAGATGCTTGAGGAATATTTTTTAGTTCAGGGTAGGGAGTGGGAGCGATATGCGTGGATTAAGGCGCGTTTAGTTTACCCCCTCTCACAAGATGATGGTTCAGGACTTTGTCCTGCCTTAATGAAATTAGTGAAGCCGTTTGTTTATCGTAAATATCTTGACTATGGGATTGTTGATGCCGTTCGAAACCTACATCAACAGATTCGTTATGAAGCTAATTTAAGAGCTACGCAATTCCCTGACCGCGCAGCAGATATTAAATTGGGTAGTGGCGGAATTCGAGAAATAGAGTTTTTGGCACAAATGTATCAATTAATTCGGGGAGGGCAAGAACAAGCCTTACGAATTCGTTCAACGGTACAAACATTAAAAGTCATTCAATCTTTGAGATTTTTATCTGAAAAAGATATTCAACGATTACTAGGCGCTTATTATTTCTTGCGACAACTAGAGCATCGCTTGCAATGGTGGAATGATGCACAGATTCATTATTTACCAATTGATGAGACAGCGCTTCTTCGTCTTGCGCATAGCATGAACTTTGATACGACGGAGCCATTTTTAAAAAATTTAAAGGATCATCAGACAGTTGTTGCCCAATTATTTTCTGAGGCATTTACCTTAGATAATCAGCCTAACCAATTGGCTATTGCTGATGAGCATTTCTTTGGTTTTTTTGAGTTATACCCAGAATTTAAAAGACGGTATGAGCGATTATTAAAAAGTCCTAGATATCTGTTAGCGAATGATTTAGCGAAACAAAATCTCAACATTATTCTACTGAGAGTTGCTGAATATCAGCCTTGTGTATCTGAGCATGTATTACTTCAATTTTTAGATTTTATTGAGGTGATTCTGCGGCGAACTGCTTATTTATCGCTATTAAGAGAATATCCAAAAGTTTTAGAACGAGTTTTCATTCTCCTGAATGAATCTAGGTGGGGTACGGGTTATTTAATTCAGCATCCACATGTTTTAGATGAATTAATTTATCCAGAACAGGAGCTTTCTCCAGAAAAAGACGGTCCATCCTATTGGCGTGAATGGCAGTTACAACTGAAAAGAAAGTTGGCGGCTATTCAAAAAGAGGACTCTAGCCAAGAGCAATTATGGAATGCCTTAAGAGATACACATCATGCCGAAATCTTTCAAACTCTACTGGCTGACTTAGGGATTGGTAGGGAAAGAGCATTAAAGGTTGAAGAGGTGAGTGATCGCCTTTCTTCTATGGCAGATATTGTTATTGATCAAACATTACATCAAATTTGGACGCCTATTGCGAAGAAATTTGGTTTTCCGGCGGATATTCAAGATTCAGGATTTGGTGTCATTGCATATGGCAAATTAGGTGGTAAAGAGTTAGGTTATGGGTCCGACCTAGACTTGGTTTTTGTCTACGATGATTTACATCCTGCTTTTCGAGAAGAATTTGTAGAACAATTTCTCGTATTGGTTCGTCGGCTTATTATGTGGTTTACCACGGCGACGAGTTCAGGAACCTTATTTGATATTGATACACGTCTACGCCCTAATGGCGTTTCTGGATTAATGGTGACTAGTCTCACATCATTTTCACAATACCAAATGCTGCAAGGTAGTAATGCTGCGTGGTTATGGGAGCATCAGGCACTGACACGTGCTAGATTTTGTGCCGGTAGTGAGTCGGCAAAGACGCGTTTTAATGAAATACGTTCTCGTGTTTTAACCATGTTGAGAGATCCGACCTATTTACGAACGCAAATTCAGGATATGCGGGAAAAAATTCATGAGGGGCATCCCAATCGGACTGACTTATTTGATTTAAAGCATGACGCTGGTGGAATGGTTGATATTGAATTTATGGTGCAGTTCATTGTTTTACAACATGCTTGGGAATACCCTGAGCTCATTCTAAATTTAGGTAACATTGCTTTACTGAAAACAGCCGCCCAATTTTTGATTATTCAACAACAAGATGCCGATGATATATCAGCAGCCTATCGCCTATTTAGAAAAAAACAGCATCAATTGCGTCTTGACGGTCAAACGGTTGCGCGTGTTTCCAGCTTGGATAGTAACGAACCATTTTTAGACGCTAGAGAACGGGTGCAACAACTTTGGCGACGACTGATGCTAGCGAATCATTGACCCAGTAGTTCACGTGCATGTCTTAGGGTGGTGTCTGTAATTGTTGCCCCGCCCAGCATACGGGCAATTTCTTGGACGCGATCTTGTCGGGTCAGTACTTTGATTTCGCTCAATGTTTGTTGATTTTCGATGATTTTTTGCACGCGCCATTGCTGATCACCTTGAGCAGCAACTTGCGGTAGATGAGTGACACACATCACTTGATGTGATTGTCCCAATTTCTTGAGCAAGCCCCCCACCGTTTGCGCAACCGCACCTCCGATACCGGCATCTACTTCGTCAAAGATTAACGTTGGAATGGCACTCGCACGGCTAGCGATTACAGCGATGGCTAAGCTAATCCGTGCCAGTTCACCACCAGAAGCTACTTTAGCAATTGATCTTGGCTTTACACCTGGGTGTCCGGCCACTAAAAAATCAATACTTTCTAGCCCAAATTGATTACCTTGTTCGAGGGGGATTAATTCAATGCTAAAAGTTCCACCCGTCATTGCCAGATGTTGCATGGCTTCAGTGACCTCTTTAGATAAATCTGCAGCGGCTGATTTTCTCGCTTGTGATAGCTGCTTGGCAATTTTTAAGTAATCTTGAGAAGCCTTAGCCAGATCTTTTTCAAGAGCTGCAATATTTTGAGCGGCCTCTAATGATGACAATTCTTCTTGCAAATCTTCCCAAACCTGAGGCAGGTCATTTGGTTGACAATGAATTTTTTTAGACAATCGGTAATATTCTTGAAGTCGTGTATCGAGCAGAGTTAAACGATCAGGGTCTAGGTCGAGTTTTTGTAAATAGCGATTAATGGTGTGGGCTGCTTCATCAATCTGGATTGCGGCGGGTTCTAAAGCTTCTTTGGCGCTCAGTAATGCATTATCCATTCGCAATAAACTCTCCAGAAGGGTTTGTGCTTTAGATATTTGGTCCATTAAAGCATTTTCTCCGTCACTCAGGAGGTTAACCAACTCTTGAGAGCCATCAATGAGTTCTGCTGCATGCGACAAGCGGCTGTGTTCAATTTGAATCTCTGACCACTCGCCAGACTTTGGGGCTAAAAGATTTAACTCTTCTAGTTGCCATTCCAAACGTTCTTTTTCTTTCGCTAAATTTTGGCCCGCAGCATTTGCTAGATTTAGTTTTTTTTCAATAGCCATCCAATGTTGATGAGTTTGGAGGACTTCGTCCCGAAGACCTGTGAGGTTTGCATGACGATCGAGTAAGTCTCGTTGAGCGCCAGGTTTTAACAATAATTGATGTTCATGTTGACCATGTATATCGACGAGTTGCTCACCTAATTCTTTCATTTGATGCAGAGTGGCATTCGTGCCATTGATAAAAGCGCGAGCTCGCCCGGAGCCCTCGATGATTCGTTTCAATTGAATGGTATGACCATCATCTTCTAATGGAAAACCAAACTCCTCCAACCAGTGGTTGAGTAACACTTGCATTTCAGTGGAGATAGAAAAATTGGCACAGATATGAGCGCGCGAACACCCCTCACGAATCAGACTGCTATCGGCACGGCCACCCATCGCAATGGCTAAAGCATCGAGCAGGATAGACTTTCCCGCACCGGTTTCCCCGGTCAGAACTGTAAAGCCATTCATCAAATCTAATTCAAGATGATTGACGATGACAAAATCGCGAATATCTAAACTTTGTAGCATATTTTTACAACGACGAAGGGTACTCGTTCCAGTGTAACTTTTCTCGGAGTGTCCGATAGTCACTATGACCTTTCGGATGCAGAAGTGTTACGAGTTTATCGGATTTCCTCACTCGAATTTGGTCGCCAATTTGCAAAGTTGATAGAGATTGCATGTCAAAGTGGGCACTAACATCTTTTCCACCAGCAACCTCAATCGTTATTTCCACATTAGCAGGAAGAACGATGGGGCGATTCGATAAGGCATGGGGGGAAATAGGGGTTAAAACGATACCATCAACACGAGGATGCAAGATTGGTCCCCCTGAAGACAGGCTATAAGCTGTTGAGCCTGTTGGGGTGGCAACAATTAAGCCATCTGATCTTTGGTTATACATAAAGCTACCATTCACACTGACGGCAAGTTCAACCATGCCGGTTAGGCGTGAGCGATTCACAACTACATCATTTAGAGCAAGTCCAAAATGCGTAATGGCATTTTCACGAACCACCTCTGCTTCTAACAGTGATCGGGAATCAAGTTCATAACTACCTTGAAGCATTTGTGGAAGAATTTGCGCTACTTCTTGTAATGGAATATCGGTCATATAGCCTAATCGGCCCATATTAATGCCGATTACGGGGATATTGGCACCAGCAAGATGGCGACCAACGCCGAGTAAAGTTCCATCGCCACCAATCACAATCACAGCATCTATTTGACCTTCAAGTTCACTAATCTTAATGGAAGGTTGTTTTGTGAATTGAGTAAAGCGAGCCGTTTCTTCTTCGATAAAAACTTGACTACCTTGTTTCGTGACTAGGGTTGTCAGTTGTTCGATCACTTGATCGATACCTTCAGCCTGAAATTTACCAATTAAAGCTACTCGTGCAAAGATTGAGGGTGAGGTTTTTTGATTTGCCATTCCTTGATTAAACCATAGCAAAAGCACACTTTCAATTTAATCCTATCACCAAATCGATCAGGATTGGTTAGAATCATGACTTATATGGATAAAAGATCCCGAGAACTACTTAAAACCCTGATCGAAAGATATATATCTGAAGGGCAGCCCGTTGGCTCTAGAACCCTTTCAAGGCACTCCGGCCTTGATTTATCTGCAGCGACTATCCGTAATGTGATGGCAGATCTAGAGGATATGGGCTTTGTTACCAGCCCTCACACATCAGCAGGTCGTATTCCGACGCCAAGAGGGTATCGGTTATTTGTCGACACCATGTTAACGATTCAGCCGCTAGAAGAGATTGCTACGAGAGAAGCGACGGATGGTATTCAGCCGGACTCTCCGCAAAGGGTCATTGCCGCCGCGGCTCAAGTCCTATCCAATTTATCCAGTTTTGCTGGTGTGGTAATGTCACCAAAACGGACACAAGTTTTCCGTCAAATTGAGTTTTTACGATTATCCGAAAAAAGGATTTTACTGATCTTGGTATCTCCCCAGGGCGACGTCCAAAATCGAATTTTAATGACAACTACCGATTACTCGCCGTCACAACTTGTGGAAGCGAGTAATTACATTAATTCAAACTATGCTGGGCTTGACTTTGAATCAGTTCGTGCCCGTTTAAGGTCAGAGCTTGACGGATTAAGAGCAGACATTACGGCACTCATGAATCAGGCTGTAGAAGCCAGTTCCGATTCCTTAAAAGAAAATCAAGATAGCGTAATTATTGCTGGTGAAAAAAAGTTATTAGAAGTTGGCGAATTAGTTTCAGACATGGATAAGATTAAGCGATTGTTTAAAGTATTTGAACATCAGGCAAGCTTGATTCAGTTATTGGATGAATCGAGCAAAGCGAGTGGCGTTCAAATTTTTATCGGCGGAGAAAGCAGCCTGGTTCCCCTTGACGACATGGCTGTCATCACAGCACCTTATCATGTAAACGGTATCATTGTAGGTACACTTGGTGTGATTGGCCCCACCAGAATGGCTTATGAGAGAGTAATTCCGATTGTCGACATTACTGCTAAGCTCTTAAGTAGTGCGTTAAGCCAGCAGTAAATTCGAAAGTACATTGTGAATAAACAAAAATTAGACCCTATAAAAGCGCATGCAACTAGCTCAAAGTTAGGCATATTGCTGGTTAACCTTGGTACACCTGACGCACCAACCGCGCAAAAGGTTCGTCCTTACCTTAAGCAATTTTTATCAGATCCACGAGTCATAGAAATCCCTAAGATCATCTGGTGGTTTATTTTAAATTTGATCATTTTGCCAATACGATCCAGTGCGTCAGCGAAAAAATACGCTTCTGTATGGATGGACGGCCTAGAAGGTGGGGCGCCATTATTTGTTTATTCTAATCAACAAGCAGTTCTACTTCGACAAGAGTTGAATACGGATCCCTCTCATCCAGTCGTGGTTGAATTGGGGATGAGATATGGCAACCCATCTTTGGCAAGTGCTTTGGACAAATTCGATCAACAAGGAGTAGATCGTTTGCTGGTCTTGCCACTATATCCGCAGTATTCAGCTGCAACAACAGCTTCTACGTATGATGAAATATTCCGAGTTTATAAAGAAAGTAGAAATCCACCTGAAATTAGGACGATTAAGCATTTTCATGATCACCCACTTTATATTGCAGCCCTAAAAGCCCAAGTAGAGGAGTTTTGGGAGCAACATGGCAAACCTAATTTTGAGCGAGGTGAAAAACTCATTATGTCTTTTCATGGGGTTCCGAAACGAACATTAGATTTTGGGGACCCGTATCACTGCGAGTGTCATAAAACTGGACGCTTGTTGCGTGAAGCACTCGGCTTAACGTCTGATGAGGCTTTAGTGAGTTTTCAATCGCGTTTTGGCAAAGCTGAGTGGCTAAAGCCATACACAGCACCTTTGTTGGAGAGCCTAGGAAAGTTAGGTACAACGAGGGTGGATATTTTTTGTCCAGGATTTCCAGCGGATTGTTTAGAGACCCTCGAGGAAATTGCCATGGAAGGTAAAGAAATATTTCGGCATGCTGGGGGGCAGAGCTATAACGCGATTCCCTGTCTGAATTCTCAAACTCAATGGATCATGGCATTAAGAGCCATGGTTGAGGAGCATACGCGAGGTTGGGGCAAAATTTCTTCAGTTGAAGAGCTGGAGTTGCGAAAAACCCGATACCAAGTCATAGAAAAGTCCCTCACTGAGTAATTCTTAATTTTTTTAAGAATAGGGCTTGAAATCAACCCCATTGCCTATATCTTAGGACTGTAATGTGGTATTTAATTAACCTTAATCTCCTAAAGTATTGAAATGACTGAAGAAAAAAAACCGATGCTTGAGCAAGCACCTGAAGTTGAAATAACACATCCAGCGTCCCCAGAGGTTTCAGTGGAACAGCAAATTTCACAATTGACGCAATTATTAAATGATAGTAAGGATGCATTTTTAAGAGCCAAGGCAGAGGCAGAAAACACGCGCCGCAGAGGTGTTGAGGATGTTGCAAAAGCGCATAAGTTTGCTATTGAAAGTTTTGCTGAGTATTTGTTGCCAGTGATGGATAGTATGCATGCGGCAATGGAGCATCATAACGAGGACATTAACAAGTTAAAAGAGGGCGTCGAGTTAACCTTAAAGCAAATGAAAGCTGCTCTTGAAAAGGGAAAAATTGTAGAAATTCATCCAGAAATTGGAAGCAAATTTGACCCTCATCATCATCAAGCCATTGCTACGGTAGCCTCTGATCAGGAGTCAAATACCATAGTTACTGTCTTACAAAAAGGATATTTAATTGCTGATCGGGTGTTACGCCCAGCTTTAGTTACTGTCAGCCAGCCTAAATAACGTAAAGAATTTTAAGTGGGCTCTTGAAAAGCCCAACAATCCCCTTATTTATAGAATATACAGATCATTTAAAAAGGAAACAAAATGGCCAAGATTATTGGAATTGACTTAGGAACTACCAACTCATGTGTAGCAATTCTTGAGGGAAACACGCCCAAGGTCGTCGAAAATGCAGAGGGTGCAAGAACAACACCTTCGATTATTGCGTATATGGAAGATGGAGAAATCTTAGTTGGAGCTCCTGCCAAGCGTCAATCTGTGACAAATCCTAGAAACACGTTGTATGCCGTCAAGCGTTTGATTGGTAGAAAGTTTGCAGAAAAAGAAGTTCAAAAAGACATCGATTTAATGCCTTACACGATTTCTAAAGCAGATAATGGCGATGCGTGGGTTGAGGTAAGGGGCAATAAATTAGCTCCCCCACAGATTTCGGCTGAAGTTTTACGCAAAATGAAAAAAACTGCCGAAGATTACCTCGGTGAAGAAGTTACTGAAGCAGTGATTACTGTGCCAGCCTACTTTAATGACAGTCAAAGACAAGCAACGAAAGATGCTGGTCGTATTGCTGGACTTGATGTGAAACGCATCATTAATGAGCCTACTGCTGCAGCTTTAGCATTTGGTTTAGATAAAGTCTCGGGTGGCGATCGTAAGATTGCTGTTTATGACTTAGGTGGTGGAACTTTTGACGTATCCATTATTGAAATTGCTGATGTTGATGGTGAAAAACAGTTTGAAGTGTTATCAACGAATGGTGATACCTTCCTGGGCGGAGAGGATTTTGACCAACGTATTATTGACTTTATTATTACTGAGTTCAAAAAAGATCAAGGTGTCGATTTATCAAAAGATGTGTTGGCTTTACAGCGCCTCAAAGAGGCTGCTGAAAAAGCAAAAATTGAGCTATCTTCTAGCCAGCAAACGGAGATTAATCTTCCCTACATCACTGCGGATGCATCAGGGCCTAAGCATTTGAATATTAAAATGACGCGATCTAAATTAGAGTCTTTAGTTGAAGATTTAATTGCTCGCACGATTGAACCATGCCGCGTTGCTATGAAGGACGCTGGAATTGCTTTAACGGATATTCAAGATGTTATTTTGGTCGGTGGTATGACGCGCATGCCAAAAGTGCAAGAGAAAGTTAAAGAGTATTTTGGACAAGAGCCTCGTAAAGACGTGAATCCTGATGAAGCTGTAGCAGTAGGCGCAGCGATTCAAGGAGCTGTGTTGGCAGGTGATCGTACCGATGTGCTTTTATTGGATGTCACACCACTTTCACTCGGTATTGAGACCTTGGGTGGTGTCATGACGAAGATGATTAAAAAGAATACAACGATTCCAACAAAGTATGCTCAGGTCTTTTCAACAGCTGAAGATAACCAACCTGCCGTTACTATCAAGGTCTTTCAAGGTGAGCGTGAAATGGCATCCGCGAATAAAGGTCTTGGTGAATTTAACTTAGAGGGAATTCCTCCATCTAGCCGTGGTACTCCGCAAATTGAAGTGAGCTTTGATATTGACGCTAACGGTATTTTGCATGTTGGCGCGAAGGATAAAGCGACTGGCAAGGAAAACAAAATTACCATTAAAGCCAATTCTGGATTATCGGAAGATGAGATCAATAAGATGGTCAAGGATGCCGAAGAGAATGCTGAAGAGGACCGTAAATTAAGAGAAGTTGTCGATGCTAGAAATACAGCGGAAGCTCTAGTTCACTCAACCAAAAAATCCCTTGAAGAACATGGCGCGTCTTTAGATGCTGGCGAAAAAGAGCAAATTGAGGCGGCATTAAAAGCCTTGGAAGAATCTGCTAAAGGATCTGATAAAGCGGATATTGAAGCCAAAACTGAAGAGTTAGGGAAAGTGAGTCAAAAGCTTGGTGAAAAGGTTTATGCAGCCATGGCTGAGAAGGCAAAAGCTGAGGGAGATCACTCCGCTCAAGCCAGCCAGCCTAAAGATGATAATGTGGTCGACGCTGAATTTAAGGAAGTTGATAAGAAGTAATTAGTTGGTAGTTCATTAAAGGAATAGCTTTGGCGACAAAAAAAGATTTTTACGAGGTCTTGGGGGTACCGAAAAGCGCCAGTGACGATGAGATTAAAAAAGCTTATCGAAAAATGGCGATGAAGTACCATCCTGACCGCAACCCTGATAACAAAGAGTCAGAGGATAAATTTAAAGAAGCCAAAGAGGCTTATGAGATGCTTTCTGATCCACAGAAGAAAGCGGCTTATGACCAATATGGTCACGCTGGCGTTGACCCAAGTATGGGTGGATTTGGTGCGGCTGGAGCCCAAGGATTTGGTGGGTTTGCGGATGCTTTCGGAGACATATTTGGCGATATGTTTGGCGCCGGAGGCGCTCGAGGAGGGCGTGGTGGGCCACAGGTTTATCGTGGTGGAGATTTACGCTACAGCATGGAAATATCTCTAGAAGAGGCGGCTAAAGGCCATGAAACTCAAATTAGAGTACCTGGTTGGAGTGCTTGTGACATTTGCGATTCTTCTGGGGCTGAGCCAGGCTCCAAGGTAGAAACCTGTTCGACCTGTAATGGTCAGGGTCAAGTTCGGATGTCTCAAGGCTTTTTCTCCATGCAGCAGACCTGTCCTAAGTGCCGAGGTAATGGACAATTCATACCGAAGCCATGTAAGAAATGCCATGGTGAAGGGAAAATCAAGCAACAAAAAACCTTAGAAGTAAAGATACCGGCCGGCATCGAAGATGGCATGCGCATTCGTTTGACAGGTCATGGAGAGCCCGGCATTAATCAAGGCCCTGCTGGAGATTTATACGTTGAGGTACATATCAAGGCGCATACGGTATTCGAGCGGGATGGAGATGACCTGCATTTCCAGATGCCGATTTCTTTTGCGACAGCATGTTTAGGTGGCGAGGTTCAGGTACCAACTCTTGCAGGTCAGGCCAGCTTTCAGGTGGTCGAGGGCACTCAAACTGGCCGCACTTACCGTTTGCGAGGTAAAGGGATTAAAGGAATCCGGGCATCGATACCTGGAGACCTATACATTCATATACAAGTGGAAGTGCCTGTGAAGTTAAATGATCAACAACGCAAGTTAATACAAGAGCTAGACCAAAGTTTGCAATCAGATAGTCGAAAGCACAATCCTCAAGAAAGAGGATGGATTGATCGCGTAAAAGGTTTTTTTAACTAGAAAAACAATGTTCGGGAGCTGGAAATGCTCCCGACTTTACTTCCGTAATATAAAGTTCAATGGCTTTATCAATCGTACCGGTAGTTGCCAAAAAGTTTTTAACAAACTTTGGTTGCCTTCCTGGGAAGGCGCCTAAAGCATCATGCATGACTAAAACTTGACCAGAGCACTCGGCTCCTGCGCCAATACCAATCGTCGGTATCGAAATATTTTCCGTAATTGCTTTGCCTAGTGAAGATGGTATAGCTTCTAAAACCAGCATTTGTGCACCTGCGCTCTCTAATATTTTTGCTTCTTTTAACATTTGTTCAGCTTGAGAAGATGACTTTCCTTGCACCTTAAAGCCGCCAAGTGTGTTGACAGATTGGGGTAATAAACCTAAGTGGGCGCAGACTGGAATACCCTGACGAACCAAATTCTCAACAGTCGGTGCTAACCAAGCGCCTCCCTCTAACTTAATCATTTTTGCCCCAGCTTGCATCAACAAGGCGGCATTTTTAAGTGCTTGCGATGGTTCTGCATAGCTAGCAAAAGGCATATCAGAGATCAGGTAAGAGCGCCGGAGATTTTTACTGACGCAATGCGTATGGTAAATCATATCCTCAATGAGAACGGGGAGGGTGGTTGTATGGCCTTGAATCACATTGCCAAGAGAGTCACCCACCAAAATAATATCAATGCCAATTTGATCAAATAAAGTAGCAAAACTTGCATCATATGCTGTCAGGCTCGTTATTTTTTCGCGAGCTTGGTACATCTTATTTAATGAACTGATGGTAAGTGCTGGGATTGATTCATTGGTATCGATGTATGCCATATAACTACCTTTATGCTAAAACATCAATATAACGAATTTTTTTGATTAATGGGTATTATTTGATTCGCCACCCTTTGGGCATTGTTGCATTTGCAATTTTTCAATTTTTTGCCAAGATAAGTCAGGGAGACGATTTTTCAGCTTTCCGAAAAGCGGTAACTCGATTTCAGGCTCAATTTCCAAAAGTGGCAAGAGAACAAACATACGCTCAGTGATTCTGGGATGAGGAATCGTTAGTTCGGGATCGGTATATGAGAGATTTTCATAGGTGAGTAAATCGATGTCTAATGTCCGAGGAGCTCTTGCAAAAGGACGTTCTCTACCAAAATGAAGCTCAACAGATTGACAGGCATGCAGCAATGGAATTGGCTCTAAGGAAGTGGTAATGGCGATAACATTATTGATATAGTCATTTCCAGGGGCATCGACGGGACTACTGATGTAAAAGCAGCTTCTTGCATTAATTTGAATGGATGGTATCTGTGCAAGACAAATAACTGCATCTGTCAAAATTTGTCGTGAATCTCCAACGTTGCCGCCTAAACCAATATATGCTTTTGCCATAAAAAATACCCTTTAAGTTGGCATGGATATAGATACTTTAATCAAATTTCACAAACCTTGCTGAGAGTCATCTGGAAAATTGGTCAGTGCTTGTTGTTTAGGGCTTCTGCGTCTTCTTCGTCTCGACTTGCCAGGGGTACTTGATGGATTTAGTAGGGATTCTTCCTTGGCATCGAGTATTAATTGCTCTCTTTCTTGCGCACTAGCTGTTTGAAATTTATCCCACCACTCTGTCAATGATGAGGGTAACTCATCCGCCATGCTTCTCAAACATAAAAAATCATAACCAGCTCTAAAGCGCGGGGACTCTAGTAAGCGATAGGGCATCTTACCAATGCGTTTTTCAAAACGCGGTTGCAAGCTCCAAATCTCTCGCATATCTGTTTCAAATCTTCTTTGAATAGCAAAAACCTCACGTTGATTGGCAAGAACTTGATCAATAGCATCGTGCAGAGAAGGTATCTGAGGTTTACCTGTGCTCATTTCATTTTGCCACCCTAGATATACTTCATGCCACAACAAGGTGGCAAATAAAAATCCAGGTGAAATAGGTTTACCCAATTGGACACGTTCATCGGTTCGATCAAGGGCTATTTTTGCAAAACTATCCTCATTGGCTTGTTGCATAATCGCATCGATCATTGGTAGAAGACCTTGACCTAGACCGACGTGACGTAATGCTTCTAGCGAGGCCCAAGCATGTCCGGACATGAGTAATTTTAAAATTTCATCGAACAACCGCGCACTGGGCACATCATGAATTAATGGAGCCAACTCTGCAATCGGCGTCAGAGTCAGCGTTTCAATACTGAAGCCTGTTTTAGCGGCAAACCTAACTGCCCGTAACATTCGAATCGGATCCTCACGATAACGCTGTGTTGGCTGACCAATCATACGAATTAAATGCTCTTTAATGTCTTTCATCCCGCCATGGTAGTCAAGGACGAATTGAGTAGCCGGATTGTAGTACATTGCATTGATGGTGAAGTCCCGTCGCGCGGCATCCTCTGATTGGCTGCCCCAAATATTATCACTAAGAATACGACCGCTTTCATTGATGTGCTCACTCTCGTTATTGAGCATCGCTCGAAAAGTTGAGACTTCAATAATTTCTGGCTTATTTCCACCATAGAAGGTGACGTGAACAATTTGAAAACGCCGACCAATGAGACGGGATTTTTTAAACAAGGATTGAACCTGTTCTGGCGTAGCATTGGTCGCGACATCAAAATCTTTAGGAACAATGCCTAAAATTAAATCACGTACAGCGCCACCCACAATGAATGCCTCATAGCCGCCTGCTTGAAGGGTATGCGTTACCTTAATAGCATTTTTAGAAATATGATCTTGATTAATTTGATGATGCTTGAATGGTACTTCTTGAGGTATTTTTTTTCGTGAAGTCGAAGATGGAGCCGCCACTTTTTTACCAAGAATGCGTCGTATAAATTGATCTATCATGCAAATAAATGGATAATTTTCCATGACCTATCGATGGCAATCGATTGCAATCGATGATCCGGATTTGTGGCGATAGGTTCTTTCACTTTTTCTAAAAGTGGTAAATCATTTAAAGAATCAGAATAAAAAATACTATTTGCAACAAGATCAAAACTCAGATCTTGTTTTTTGAGCCATGATTCAACATGGGTAACTTTACCAAATTGAAAGTTTGGCAAGCCTTCTACCTTTCCTGTAAATTCACCTTGAGGATTCATTTGTGGCTCTGTAGCAATTAAATGGTCTATTCCAAGGCGCTTTGCTATTGGTTTAGTGACAAAGCTATTGGTTGCGGTGACAACACAGCACAAATGGTTTTGTTGTTGATGGAACTGAACCAGATGAATCGCTTCGGAACGAATTTGAGGCTCAATTTTTACGCGCATAAATTCATCATGCCATACTTCCAGTTGTTTTCTTGAATGGCTTGCTAAAGGCCTCAATGCGAAGTCCAAAAACTCATCAATATTGAGTGTCCCAGCTTTATAGGCCTCATAAAAGTAATCATTTGCCTTTTTATACTCAAGCGCATCAACGATTCCTTTTTCAACTAAAAAATTACCCCATTCATGATCACTATCGATGGGTAACAAAGTATGGTCTAAATCAAATAAGGCGAGGACTGTAGAGGAGCTGGGCATTGCTTAAATTTTGTTTTTTAGAAGATCTTTTACCAAAGCGAGAGTAATCGATTTTTTAGTTTGTAAAGAATAGTGATCGAGAGCCTCTATTAAACTGATCAAACTTGGTAGATCTCGATGAAAATTCTCAATCAACCAAGGCGCAATGTCTGCCGGTAAAGTAATTCCTCTAGCGACAGAAACATCGTTAATCGCTTTAACCTTCTCATCATCATTAAGGGTGTGTAACCCAAAGTTAATTCCTGAAGAAAGTCGTGAGGAAATATCACTTCGCAAAGAAAGACCGCTAACAGATTGTGATCCAGTGGTAATGATGAGAATATCTTCATCTTCCTTTGCCTCAATCAGTAAGCGGAAGAAGGATTTTTGTTCATTTTCTTTTAAATGATCTACATTATCAATGAGGTAGACTTTGTGCACCAACATGTTCCCATAATCTAGATAACTCCATAGACTACTGCCTGGCTCAAGGTAGCATGTACTTACTTCATTCTCTTGGGCGCATTGAGACAAGGCTTTGAGTAAATGTGTTTTACCGGACCCAGTGGGTCCCCATATATAAATAATCTCTAATTCTGGATTTGTATTGGTCGGGTTTTCCCAATAATGTACTAAGGTATTTAAAAGCTCCATGAGCTGTAAATTCGTCTTTTTATCCTTTTTGGACAGAACAAAATTACTTAAACTTGGTGCTGGCGATACCAGAATATCTAGGGTAAATTGTTGAGGTTTTTTACTGGTCATACCGATCATGAATTTGAATTAAACCATTCACTGGAAAGAAAACGGCCTTTTAAATGCTTTATTGCTACTAAACAAATGGCTGACATTGGGAATGCCAAAAGAATCCCAAAAAAACCAAACATTTGACCAAAAACCATTAAAGCGAATAATACCGCCACTGGATGCAAACCAATACGTTCTCCAACTAATTGCGGTGTGAGGAAAAACCCCTCTAGAAATTGCCCCACTCCGTAAAGAACTAAAACTGCAATGAGGGCATTACCTGGCCCAAATTGAAGCAGGGTAGCCAGTAAAGACAGTGTGAAGCTCAATAAAAAACCAACATAAGGGATAAATGCGACTAATCCGGTAAAAACACCCAATGGTATCGCGCTTTGCACACCAATCAAACTAAGACCAATACTGTAGAAGCAAGCTAAGACTAACATTAAAAGAATTTGACCGCGTAAATACTGGGAGAGTAACACATCGACTTCTTTTATTAGGGTAAATGCAGTTTGTTTAAAGCGCACCGGTATTAGAGAGCTAACCATTCTTAAAAATGCGTCCCATTCTAATAGTAAGTAGAACAAAACAAATAGCACCATGACGGTATTGGCAAAAAATCCAAGCACAGATCCAGAGGATTTTAGAACGGTGCCCAAGGATTTAGTGACCAGCGTATTAGCGTTATCCGACAACTGAGATGTAATTGCGCTTTGAGCATGTTCACGAATCATATTCCAATCGAGAGCGATATTAAAGCTTGCTAACACGGGCTCAAGCCATTCTTGGGTGGCTTTTAACCAAATTGGAAATTGTGTTTTTATGAGTGGCACTTCGTGATTGATTAGATTCAATAGCAACATGAAGATAATGAGGCTTGCCAGTACCCCAATCAATAAAGAGATCAATGCTGCTATGGCATGTGGGATGCCTGCCTTTAGTAATCTTTTAGTTAAGGGCTCTAAAATATAGGCAAAAATAAAAGCCGCCAAAAATGGCATCATTATTTCCATAAAGCTTGATATAAAATCTGTCATTACTTACCCTATTAATTAGTTTCATCTCATTCTACCGATTCCATAGGAATAATATGTCAAATCCGACAAATAACGATTTAAATTCTTCCAATCATAACAACTCAAAGGGTTTGTCGTATAAAGATGCCGGCGTGGATATGGAGGCAGGTGATGCTTTAGTTGAAAGAATCAAGCCTTTAGCTAAAAAGACGATGCGAGAAGGTGTTTTAGCGGGAATCGGAGGTTTTGGCGCCTTATTTGAGGTTCCAAAACGCTATAAAGAGCCTGTTTTAGTCTCAGGTACTGATGGGGTAGGGACAAAATTAAAGCTTGCCTTTGAATGGCAGGTGCATGACACGGTTGGCCAAGACCTGGTGGCGATGAGTGTGAATGACATATTGGTTCAGGGGGCCGAGTCACTATTTTTCTTAGATTACTTTGCTTGTGGGCGATTAAATGTGGAGGTTGCTGCCACTGTAGTTGGGGGAATTGCCAAAGGATGTGAAATTGCAGGATGTGCACTAATTGGTGGTGAAACTGCAGAAATGCCGAGTATGTACCCCGATGGTGAATATGATTTAGCAGGATTTGCCGTTGGTGTCGTAGAAAAATCGAAGATTATTACAGGTAAAAGTATTGTTCCCGGAGATATTGTGATTGGTTTGGCGTCAAGCGGGGCTCATTCAAATGGCTATTCACTGATTAGAAAAATCATTGAACGCAGTGGCGTCAGTTCTGACTTTGAATTGGCAGGAAAGTCTTTAAAAGAGGTTGTGATGACACCGACACAGATTTATGTCAAACCCGTTTTAGAGTTGCTTCAGGAAGTAACCATTAAAGGCATGGCGCACATCACGGGTGGTGGTTTGGTGGAAAATATCCCACGGGTTCTACCGGAAAACGTGCAAGCGGTGTTACATCGTGAAACTTGGAAGTTGCCCATACTATTTCAATGGTTAGCTCATGAGGGCGGGGTAGCTGATCAAGAAATGCATCGGGTTTTTAATTGCGGCATTGGATTGGTCGTTATCTTATCAAGTCAAGATGCTTCAAAGGCGATTGATTTCTTAAACCATAAGGGGATGGCTTCATATCAAATTGGTGAAATCGTTGATCGGCCTCAAGGGGCGCATCAAACAATCGTTATTTAAACCTTGCTTCAATATGTTGTAAGCACAGGTCAATGGCTTGCTGAACAGATTGTTGGTTACTGGGGTCAACAATCTCTCGACTGGGCATTGCTCTTAACCAAGTGAGTTGCCTTTTTCCAAGCTGGCGACTCGCGGCAAGACCTGCTTGGATAAATTCATCTTCCGTGATATCGCCGGCTAAATACGAAATGGCTTGACGATATCCGACAGCACGCATTGACGGTAGGCTTTCATTGATATCTTCTTGCTTAAGAAGATGCTCCACTTCTGCCAAGAACCCCTTTTTTAACATAGCGTAAAAACGCTCTTCAATACGTTGATGTAACCAACTTCTGGCGGTGGGCTCTAGGGAAATCAATCGGTGTTGAAACGTTGCATCGTCACGAGAAGTTGAATAGGGATCTTTTTCTAAAAAAGATGACATTGTTTGACCTGTCATGGCATGAACTTCCAAGGCTCGAGAAATACGCTGGGTATCACCCGCCGGAAGTCGAGATGCAGTTTCAGGATCAATATTTTGTAATTGTTGGTACATAGCATCCCAACCAACTTGGCGGGCTTCTAGCGCAATTTTATTACGTACTTCCGGGGTTGATGCGGGCAAATCAGTCAGCCCCTGCATGAGGGCTCGCCAGTAAAGCATGGTTCCTCCCACAATGACCGGATAATGACCCCTTTGTTGAATTTCTTTTACCCAAATAACAACGTCTTTGGCAAACTGTGCCGCAGAGTAGCTTTGCCATGGATCGCGAATATCAATACCGTGATGTTGAACCTGCGTTTGTTCAAGAGCGCTTGGTTTAGCCGTTCCAATATTCATGCCACGATAGACTAAGGCTGAATCCATACTAATTAATTCAATCGTATGGCCTTTCTGATGAGCCCTATTCGCCAGTTCAACAGATAATGAACTTTTACCACTAGCAGTTGGTCCAACAAGAGCCAGAATATTTTCTAAAGGATGTTCAGAAAATGACATGGTTAGAGAATTAACGACCTCTTAAAAATAGTTTATCTAAGTCTTGGACCCTCAGCTGTACCCAGGTTGGGCGCCCATGATTGCACTGATCAGCGCGATCAGTCATTTCCATTTGGCGAAGTAACGCATTCATTTCGGGAACCGTTAACAGCCGATGCGCTCGCACCGCCGCATGGCAAGCTTTTGAGGCCAACCGCTCATGTTTGGCAGCATCCAACATTTGCGTTGAACCTATTTCGTCAAGGTCACTGATGAGAGAACGTACTAAAGGAATAGGATCAGCCTTACTTAATAATGCTGGAAGAGAACGAATGCCCAATTGTTCTGGACCCATCGTCGAAATATCAAAACCTAGCTCATTTAATAACGCTTGATTTTCTGTCACGAGCGAAACTTCTAGTCGACTGGCATTCATCACAACAGGTACAAGAAGTGATTGGACCGCAATTTGACTACCTAAGTGATCTTTTAGTTGCTCATACAGAACTCTCTCATGGGCTGCGTGCATATCAACGAGAACGAGGCCTTGGTGATTTTGCGCCAAGATATAGATCCCAGCTAGTTGGGCAATAGCATAGCCTAAGGGATAGTCCACCGACTCTTTTAGATTCGAAATGGAGGCATTTTGACTGGTTGAAATAGAGGGGGTACTAGCCAGTAATTGGTCCATTGAGGATTTAATCGATTGATTGACTGGAAGGTTAAGCCGCAGGCTTTGTCCGAAAGATGTACCGGTAAAGTTGCTAACAGGATTTGGTATCAACGGTGTTGAGGTGAATGATGTAGCGGTCGACACTGGTTCAACTGCATCATGATTCTCTAGATTGGATTGACCAGCACCATGGGCCAAACGATCTTTGATTGAGTGATAAACAAATTGATGCACTGCGCGACTATCCCTAAATCTAACTTCAATCTTAGCAGGATGAACATTCACATCGACCAACTCTGGATCAATCGTCAAATTTAAAAGTATGATGGGTTGACGGTCACCATGAAGCACATCTTGATAAGCGCTCTTGATCGCATGATGGATCAGTTTATCTTTGACAAATCGATGATTGACAAAAATATATTGCTGATCGGATCTGGCTCTGCTTGCGGTAGGAGCACCGATGAATCCGTCTAACTTGATGAGGTCTGTTCCCATTTGCAATGGTAGTTTTGCCGCATGGAATTCAGCGCCGAGAATATCGTCCGCACGAAGATCTAATGATCCTCCAAGCCAACGATGAATGGGTTTGCCATTATGCCAAACCGAAAAAGTGATTTGTGGGTTGGCTAAAGCACAACGTTTAATAGCCTCGATACAGTGTCCAAATTCGGTACTTGCTGATTTTAAAAATTTGCGTCTTGCTGGTGTATTAAAAAATATATCTTGTACATCAATACGCGTCCCAAAATCTCCTGCCGATGGTTTTATATCGAAAGCAGTATTGTCAATCACATAGGCATGATCATCATTAGCTGTTCTCGTGGTTAAAGAGACTTTAGCGACGGATGCGATAGAAGCCAGTGCCTCTCCACGAAACCCCATCGTCATGACTGACTCAAGGTCTTCTAGACTATAAATTTTGCTCGTTGCATGGCGTGTCAGGGCCAGCATCAGCTCTTTTTGCTCAATCCCCAGACCATCATCGGTAATGACGATTCTCGCTGTACCACCCTCTTCGAGTCGGACATCAATTGCAGAGGATTTGGCATCGACGGCATTTTCTAGAAGTTCCTTAACGACTGCGCTAGGGCGTTCAATGACTTCACCAGCAGCAATTTGGCTAATGAGTTGATCGGGAAGGGTTCGAATAGGGTTTCTCGTCATGAGTTTATTTTCTCATGAGATGGCTGAAGATTGAATGAAACTGTTAAGATGTCGAACGTGGAACAGTTAATCGCCTTATTTCAGTTTGTGATGCATATTGGGGACCATCTCGCTGAGTATGGCACTTTAGCCTATGTCATTTTGAGTGCGGTGATTTTTTCTGAGACGGCGTTTGTTATTTTCCCTTTTTTGCCTGGTGATACATTAATTTTCGCAGCGGGGGCTTTTTGCGCGAGTGGTCAGTTGAACATTGCCATCCTCAATATCGTGATTATTGCATCAGCAATTATTGGTAATACGATGAATTTTTGGATTGGTAAATATTTAGTCGATCGAATTGATATTAAAAAGGCCAAGTGGATTGATCAGGCCGCTTTAGTAAAAACGCATTTGTTTTTTGAAAAGCATGGGGGTAAAACCATTATTTTAGCTAGGTTTGTCCCTTTAGTGAGGTCATTTGCACCTTTTGTTGCTGGTGTTTCCCATATGGATCATCACAAGTTCCAAATCTACAACGTGATTGGCGCCATTCTATGGAGCGGCTTACTTTCTGTCTGCGGCTACTTCTTTGGTAATTTACCTTTTATTCGTGATAACTTAAATATCATTGTTTTAATAGGGGCAAGTGCTGCGATTATTCCCACAATGATTGCAGGATTTTTACAATTGCTACAGTCGCTGAAAAAAAATAAAACTTAACTTATTTTAGGCGTCATTACAAGATAAATTAGTGATGCTTTAGAGATCGCTCCAACTCTAAAAGTTGTTCTCTAATATCTGTTGCGTCTGACGCTTCAGGACTTTTTGTTAAATAGATTTGCATATCATCAATCGCCGGACGGATATAGTCTAGTTGCGCAAGAGCTAAGCCTCGATCACGCACTTCTTCGATTTCGTTAGGAAGTAAAATAACGAGACGTTCTTGAACTCCAAGTAACCTCTCCCATCTTTCTTGATGGGTATAAACCGCTTTTAAATTTCTCAGAAAACGAGAGAGAATTTCTCGAGGACTGGAGCTTCTTAAAAACAAGCTCAATGGCAATGCGAGTTCCCCACGGTACCCCTGAGAATCAAGATAAGGATCCAACATGGCCTGCAATTCATTTTTAGACAGTGATGAGCCTGTTGTTGGATCCATCACAACTTCACCTTGCGGTAAAGAGATGCGGACTAAAAAATGATTAGGAAAGGAGATGCCTCGAATTTGGAGGCCTATTTGCTGACCAAACTCCATTAGCAGAATGGATAGAGAGATAGGAATACCTCGGCGTTTTTGAAGTAGGCTATGTAAATACGAGTTTTCTGGGTCATAGTAATCGTTGGTATTGAGCTCAAAGTGCATTTCTTGGAAAAAGAAATACTTGAGAAATTGGAGTTTTTGCAAATCAGTCGTTTCAGCGGTAAATTTTGACTTGAGCTTGATGACCATGTGATCGATTTCATCAAGGGTTGATTGGACATCTAACGCTGGAAAAGCATGTTGCCCTATAGCAATAACGGCTTCGGTTAAAGGGAAATGGGCATCATCTGCAACAAGAGAGTGAAAGTAATCTAAATGTTTTGTAGGCATGACTTATTGAGAGTGTCTTAAAAGTTCTTTGTAGTTAAATCCACAAATTTTGAGTACGAGTAAATACATTACCATAGCTAAAGTACCCCAGCCTAGCATTAGAAAAATTCTCGTTAGGGGTTTTTCGCCTAAGGCAATCCAATCGTAATGATTTGCACCAATATAAAGTATTCCGGCGAACACGCACAGTCCTGTAAAGAGTCTTAAAAAGAATGGCACCCAAGCCTGGCCAACGGAGATTAATGAGCCTTTTCTGACCAGACCTACCCAAAGTAGAGCAGCATTTAAACATGCGCCCAGTCCAATCGATAAAGCTAGGCCGGCATGTTGAAAGTAGGGGACAAAAATCAGGTTCATGCCTTGGGTAAAGACCAGCACAAACAGACCAATCTTTACTGGTGTACGAATATCTTGAGCGGCATAAAAACCTGGTGCGAGGATTTTGATCAAGATTAAGCCGATGAGACCAACGCCATAAGCTTGAAGTGCAGTTCTGGTCATTTCAACATCTAAGGGTGTGAATTTTCCGTAGTGATACAGACTGGCCGCTAAAGGTGTTCCAAACAGAAACAAGGCTAAAGCTGCGGGGGCAGATAGAATAAATGTAAGACGAATTCCCCAATGTATAAGCTCGCTTGAATGTTGGATGTTGCCAGTGGCATTAGCTTTACTTAGACTTGGCAATAGGACCGTTCCAACAGCAACGCCTAACAATGCCGTTGGAAACTCCATGAGGCGATCGGCATAGGACAGCCATGAAACACTGCCGGCTCTCAGGTGTGAAGCAATATTGGTATTAATAATGAGTGAGAGTTGGCTGACGGAGACCGCAAAAACAGCAGGCCCCATCAAACGAAGGATTCTCCGAGCTTCGGGATTCTTAGCAGCTTCTTTGAGGGCTTGCCAACCCAGACCGATACGAGGCATCATGCCGATTCTGGATAAAGCTGGGATTTGTATGGCTAATTGCAATATCCCACCAATCATCACCCCAAGTCCGAGTCCGTAAATAGGGGTTTCGAAATAAGGAGCAATGATTAAAGAGCCTGTAATCATTCCAAGATTGAGTAAAACTGGGGTAAATGCAGGAATAAGGAATTTTTTATTTGTATTTAAAATACCGGCAGCGAGGGAAACCAAAGAAATAAAGCCAATGTATGGGAACATTAGGCGAGTCAAAACGACGCTCATTTCATAACTATTTGAACTTTTAAAGCCAGATGCAATCCCTAAAATAAGGTATGGGGCAAATACAACACCAAGAATGACGGTGATTAAGAGGCTCCAAAAAAGCAGGGTAGCGACGACATTAACGAGTTGTTTTGTCGCATCCGGGCCATTTTTGGCGTTAACTTCACCTAAAATGGGGACAAATGCTTGTGAAAATGCGCCTTCTGCAAAAAGGCGTCGCAACAGGTTCGGTATCCGAAATGCCACATTAAAGGCATCCGTCATTTCTGAGGCGCCAAAGGCTCGAGCAATCAAGGTCTCCCGAACGAGTCCAAGGACTCGGGAGAGCATGGTCATGCTACTTACTTTTAATGCGGAAGATAAAAGGTTCACTCTAGAAGTTTGCCCTATATTGGGGGGAGTAGTCAAAATAACTTTGTTCAGTTATAATAATGGATTACGTTTTTCAAACTTCATAATCTAGTCACATGTTAGCTTGTTAGGGAGTTTGAATGCTTAACCAAAATTTGTAATGAATGGCACTTCTGTGTATTCATACCTTGAAAGAAATTGAGTAAAAAATATGGCAAATACAGCACAAGCCCGTAAGCGCGCACGTCAAGCAGTGAAGCAAAATGCTCACAATTCTAGCTTGCGTTCACGTTTAAGAACAGCAATTAAATCAGTTCGCAAAGCAGTTAGCGTCGGCGATAAAGAAGCTGCAGCAAAAGTATTTTTAGCCGCGCAAACAACGATTGATCAAATTGCTGACAAAAAGATTATTCACAAAAACACAGCTTCACGTCAAAAGTCACGTTTGTCAGCGGCGATTAAAGGCATGACTAACTAAAAATAGTTTCTTTTTAGTATAAAGTCCGCCGATGGCGGACTTTTAGTTTGTGGTGGGGTTTTAGCTTGGTGGTAATTCACAGATTTCAGTTAGCATTAAATCGTTATCTTTTGCAAAGCCTAAAACAAAGTCTAATGCGCGAGGATCAATTTCTTTTAAACGTTCATCAACAATAACGCATTTAGCACCATTTATTGTTTCGGGGCGCACATAGGGAGAGTGGGTAAAGCGAGGATCGCCATAGTCATCTTTAGGCCTAAATGGTGCCATAACACCACAAAGCCGCTCGATCCAGTCGCTAGGACGAAACACTTTGCCATTTGAAGTAAGGCCTTGAATGAGGAACTGTTTATGAATCAATTTAGAAAATCTAGAATTAGCGAGTGAATGTTTAGTAACTTTAGTTCACGTAGGTGACTAAAAAAAGTTTAACAGTATGTTGATTGAATACAATACTTATTTATATAAACAATAAAAATTTATGACGCAATTAAAAGTACCACTTCGGCATTATCTTCAGTTTTCTGATTTTAGTTCTGAGGAATACGCTTATATTTTAAATCGTTCTAAAGTTTTGAAAGATAAGTTCAAGGATTACGACACATGGCATCCTTTGCATGATCGAACTTTAGCGATGATCTTTGAAAAGCACTCCACAAGAACAAGGTTATCGTTTGAGGCCGGGATGTTCCAATTGGGTGGGCATGCGGTTTACTTAAATACGCGCGATACACAGCTCGGTCGTGGTGAGCCCGTAGAGGATGCTGCGCAGGTCATTTCCCGCATGACAGACATCATTATGATTCGAACTTTTGGGCAAGATATATTGGAGCGCTTTGCTGCCAACTCGAGGGTTCCCGTGATCAATGGGTTAACCAATGAATTTCACCCGTGCCAAGTTTTAGCGGATATTTTTACGTTCCATGAATTACGTGGGGATATTGCTGGCAAAATTGTGACGTGGGTTGGGGATGCCAACAATATGGCTTACACCTGGTTACAAGCTGCATGCATTTTAAATTTTCAATTCCACTTTTCAGGTCCTGCAGGCTATCCTTTAGACATGACACGTATTAGCGCATCAGAACAACAGCATTTAAAAGTGTTTGATAGCCCATTAGAAGCCTGCCAGGGCGCGCATTTGGTGACGACGGATGTATGGACTAGCATGGGCTACGAAGAAGAGAACCAGGCCCGTTTAAAGGCTTTTTCTGCTTGGATCGTTGATGGGCAGAAGATGTCCGTTGCACAGGCGGATGCATTATTTATGCATTGTTTGCCAGCGCATCGTGGTGAGGAAGTTTCTAGTGAAGTGATTGACGGTCCACAAAGTGTCGTTTGGGAAGAGGCTGAAAATCGATTGCATGTCCAAAAGGCTCTCATGGAATTTTTATTGTGCGGTAAATTTAATTAACTGGTAAAGATATGACAGATATTCATAAAGTTGTTTTAGCTTACTCGGGTGGTCTTGATACCAGCGTCATTTTGAAGTGGTTACAAGACACCTATCATTGTGAAATTGTTACTTTTACGGCAGATCTTGGTCAGGGCGAAGAGCTTGAACCTGCTCGGGCAAAGGCGATTCAGTTTGGGATCAAGCCTGAAAACATTTATATCGATGATTTACGTGAAGAGTTTGTCAGAGATTTTGTGTTTCCCATGTTTAGGGCGAATACGATCTATGAAGGCGAATATTTATTAGGTACTTCGATTGCTCGCCCACTCATTGCCAAGCGCCAAATAGAAATTGCACGTTTAACTGGCGCGGATTCAGTTTCTCATGGGGCCACAGGAAAAGGTAATGACCAAGTGCGTTTTGAGCTCGGTTATTACGCTTTGGAGCCAGGTATTAAAGTGATTGCCCCATGGCGCGAATGGGATTTACTCTCTCGTGAAAAATTGTTGGCTTATGCTGAAAAAAATGGCATTCCTGTTGAAATGAAGCATAAACAGGGTGGAGCTCCTTATTCCATGGATGCTAATTTGTTGCATATCAGTTTTGAGGGTAGGCATTTAGAAGATCCAAATGCAGAAGCAGAAGAATCCATGTGGCGTTGGACCGTTGCACCCGAAAAAGCCCCCAATGAACCTCAAGTCATCGAGCTAGAGTTTGCTAAAGGGGATTTAATTGCGATTGATGGCAAACAGTTAAAGCCACATGAATTATTGGCTAAATTGAATGAGCTCGGTGGTCAGCATGGCATTGGCCGACTTGACTTGGTTGAAAATCGGTTTGTTGGCATGAAAAGTCGTGGATGTTATGAAACCCCAGGCGGAACCATTCTACTTAAAGCGCATCGCGGCATTGAAAGTATTACTTTGGATCGCGAAGTTGCCCATTTGAAAGATGATTTAATGCCTCGTTATGCTAGTTTGATTTATAACGGCTATTGGTGGTCACCAGAGCGCATCGCACTGCAAACTTTAATTGATCATACGCAGTTGATGGTCAATGGGTTCGTCAGAGTTAAGTTGTACAAAGGGTCTGTATCTGTACTTTCAAGAAACTCTGTCAATACCTTGTTTGATCAAAATATTGCAACATTTGACGATGATGGGGGCGCTTATAACCAAGCAGATGCTGGCGGTTTTATCAAACTCAATGCGCTGCGTATGAGGATTGCTGAAATCGCTAAACGTAAAAGAAATATTCAGTAAAGAAAGAGTACTTATGCAATTTGATCAAGTTTCTGTAGGAAAAAAAGCCAATGTTTATTTTGACGGGAAGTGTGTTTCCCATCCAGTGACCTTGGCGGATGGCACAAAAAAATCAGTCGGCGTCATCCTGCCCAGTACTTTAAGGTTTGATTTAACGACGAAAGAAATCATGGAAGTGATTGATGGTAAAGCCTTTGTTGCAATCAATGGCGGTCCTGAGCTGACTTTTGTTAACGGTCAACAATGGGAAGTCGGGGCGGGTGGCTATTTTCAGATTCGGGTCGAAGAGCCCTTGCATTACGTCTGTCACTTCGGCTAATTCATTGGGTGCCTAAGGCTTTGGTAAACCTTCAACGAGTCTACCTGCACTAATTTGCTTCTTATCAAACCATTGCGTGTTCATCTCTAGGGCGTATCGAACTGTTTTGGTAGGGCAGTGATTGTCTTCAGTTTGCGGCTTCATTTCATCGATATTGACAATTTTTCCATCGTCGTCAATAAAAGCGACGGATAGAGGGATTAGAGTATTTCTCATCCAAAAGCAATGCCCCGCTTTTTGATCAAATACAAACAGCATGCCAGTGTTCTCGGGCAATGTTTTTCGATACATTAATCCAAGCTCTCGGCTTGCTGGCGTCGATGCTACTTCGGCTTTAATAATTTCTTTACCGATTTTTAATTCAATAGTAGGAAGTGATGCGCCATGACTAGCGATAGAAAAAACACATCCAAAGATACCGATGAGCTTATATAAATTGCTTGTACTGTTCATAAAATTCACAATCTAGTGATGAAAAAGAGTATAAAAGATGTCAATCTTGTACCTTAAAAGGGTTTGGAGTCCTCAGATTTAAGAATTAACTATTTAAATTTGTAATAATAAGATATTAAATTGATTTAATGGTGTCATAAGTTTAGAGGCAAATCATATTTTGACAAGATCATGTCCTTGCACAGCGAATACACAAGCAGTTTAATAATTAAAATTTTTATATCTTTGAGGAGAGTTTTTCGATATGTACAAGCACATTAAGATTCCAGCTGGGGAACAAATTACCGTTAATGCCGATTTTTCAATTAATGTCCCAGATCAACCTATCATTCCTTTTATTGAGGGGGATGGAACCGGTTTAGATATTACTCCAGTGATGATTAAGGTAGTTGATGCTGCTGTTGCAAAAGCTTACGGTGGTAAAAAGAAAATTTCTTGGATGGAAGTTTTTGCTGGCGAAAAAGCAACAAAGATATATGGGCCAGATGTTTGGTTGCCAGAGGAAACGCTTGAAGCGGTTAAAAAATATGTTGTTTCAATTAAAGGCCCTTTAACAACTCCAGTCGGTGGCGGTATACGTTCTTTGAACGTGGCTTTGCGCCAAGAGCTTGATTTATATGTCTGCTTACGCCCTGTTCGCTATTTCAAAGGGACACCTTCACCGTTAAAAGAGCCTGAAAAAACAGACATGGTAATTTTCCGGGAAAACTCAGAAGACATTTATGCAGGTATTGAGTGGATGGCAGAGTCAGACGGTGCTAAAAAGATCATTGATTTTATGATTAAAGAAATGGGTGTGAAGAAGATTCGGTTCCCGAATACATCTTCCATTGGTATTAAGCCCGTTTCAAAAGAGGGTACTTTCCGCTTGGTGCGTAAGGCGATTCAGTATGCGATTGATAATGACAAGCCATCAATGACCTTAGTTCATAAAGGGAACATCATGAAATTCACTGAAGGTGGATTCCGTGATTGGGGTTACGAGATTGCCCAAAAAGAATTTGGTGCTGAATTAATTGATGGTGGCCCATGGTGCAAGATGAAGAATCCTAAGACAGGAAAAGAGATCATCATTAAAGATGTGATTGCTGATGCTTTCTTGCAGCAGATTCTGTTACGTCCTAATGAATATAGTGTGATTGCTACCTTGAACTTGAATGGCGACTATGTTTCTGACGCTTTAGCAGCTCAAGTTGGTGGTATTGGTATTGCACCAGGCGCCAACTTATCTGACACCATTGCTATGTTTGAGGCAACCCATGGCACTGCACCTAAATATGCTGGTAAAGATTATGTTAATCCGGGGTCAGAGATTTTGTCTGCCGAGATGATGTTACGTCATATGGGTTGGTTTGAGGCGGCTGACGCAATCATTAGCTCTATGGAAAAATCCATTTTGTCGAAGAAAGTGACTTATGACTTTGCCCGTTTGATGGAAGGGGCAACCCAAGTTTCTTGTTCAGGCTTTGGACAGGTCATGATTGACCATATGTAAAAAACATCATGCTAGATGAAGAAGGTCCCTTGATGGGACCTTTTCCTTTTGTGGAAGAGAGAAAATGCTGTATCAACAACAAAAAAACCCCTCGCAAGGGGTTTTTGTCCAACATCCTATAAAGGATTAACTCAATTAAGCGCCTTGAATATTGGTCGCTTGTTTGCCTTTTGGGCCTTGAGTAATATCAAAGGTAACTTTTTGGCCTTCTTTGAGGGTTTTGAAGCCACTCATTGTTATTGCGCTAAAGTGAGCAAATAACTCTTCTTCGCCATCATCAGGTTTAATAAACCCGAAACCTTTTGCATCATTAAACCATTTTACGACACCGGTTGCCATTCGAACTCCATTACATATATAAAATAAATCAATCTTGAAGCGTGAAAAACTGTAAAGCCAACACATCTACAAGCCTCGTGCAATCAACTCTTTGCACATAGTAAGGATTGTTTTCCTTTATTGAGCTTATGTCAAGGATAAATCACTCAAAAACCACTAGTATTTGCCCTTATTTGATGCAGATTTTATTAAATTGTGACCAATATGGCAAATTTCAATAAAAATTAATCTCCCGAAGATCAAAAAAACTAGTAAATTGATAATTGGTTAGAATTGAAGTATGAACTTGAAATTGAGCTTAATACCGACTTTTGCTGTTGATACTTCCAAACCTTTGGGTGATGATGAGAGGGCTACAGTTTTAGACCGTGAGGTTCAAAAAGTAGAGCCACCGCCATTATTTAAAGTGGTTTTACTCAATGATGATTTCACGCCAATGGAATTTGTTGTGATGATCATTCAAGAATTTTTTCACAAAGATCAGGAGACGGCTACAAGAATTATGTTACAAGTACATATAGAAGGAAAAGGTGTTTGCGGAGTTTATACCCATGATGTCGCAGCCACTAAAGTAGCGCAAGTTTCAGACATGTCCCGGAAATCCGGCCACCCTTTGCAATGCATGATGGAGGAAGTATGATTGCCCAAGAACTTGAAGTCAGTTTACATATGGCTTTTGTGGATGCTCGAGCGGCGCGTCATGAGTTCATTACGGTTGAACACCTATTGTGCGCACTGCTAGATAATGCCACTTCAGTTGAAGTGTTGAAGGCATGTGCCGTCAACATTGCAGACTTAAGAGCGCAACTGAAAAACTTTATTAATGACAATACCCCGATAGTCCCTGGTGTTGAAGAAGTGGATACGCAACCGACACTAGGATTCCAACGAGTGATTCAGCGTGCCATTATGCATGTACAGTCGACTTCGAGCGGTAAGAAAGAAGTGACTGGCGCAAATGTACTTGTAGCTATTTTTGGCGAAAAAGATTCACACGCTGTTTACTACCTCCAACAACAAGGCGTAACACGTTTAGATGTCGTTAACTTTATTAGTCACGGAATTCGTAAAGATCAAACTGAAGCAACAAAGCCTGAGTCCGTGGGTACTGAAAATGATGAGGCGAATGGCTCTGGCAAAGATAGCCCGTTAGAACAATATACGCAAAACTTAAATCTTTTAGCACGGCAAGGCAAGATAGATCCTTTGATTGGTCGTGAGTTAGAAGTTGAGCGAGTGATTCAGATTCTGTGTCGCAGAAGAAAGAATAATCCATTACTAGTCGGCGAAGCTGGAGTTGGAAAAACAGCGATAGCAGAGGGGCTTGCTTGGAGAGTTACCCAAAAAGAAGTACCTGAAATTTTAAAAGATGCGATTGTTTACTCACTTGATATGGGAGCGCTTCTTGCGGGAACTAAATATCGGGGTGATTTTGAACAACGTTTGAAGGCGGTCCTCAAGTCTTTAAAAGACAATGTCAATGCCATTTTATTTATTGATGAAATTCACACATTAATTGGAGCTGGTGCAGCGTCTGGAGGAACCTTAGACGCAAGCAATCTCCTTAAACCAGCTCTCTCAAGCGGTCAGCTCAAGTGTATTGGCGCCACTACTTTTACAGAATACCGTGGCATTTTTGAAAAAGATGCTGCTCTTTCAAGACGTTTTCAGAAAATTGATGTTTTAGAGCCATCGATCGATCAAACAGTACAGATATTACGTGGGCTGAAATCTCGCTTTGAAGAGCATCATGGTGTTAAATATACTCAAAGCGCTTTAAGTGCTGCTGCAGAACTTTCGTCACGTTATATTAATGATCGCCAATTACCAGATAAAGCGATTGATGTGATTGATGAGGCTGGTGCTGCTCAGCGAATATTACCAAAGTCCAAACAGAAAAAAACAATTGGCCGCATCGAGATTGAAGACATCGTGTCTAAAATTGCGCGCATACCGCCTCAATCCGTTAGCGTTGATGATCGTAGTAAGTTACAGACACTGGATCGTGATTTAAAGAGTGTTGTTTTTGGTCAAGAGCCTGCGATTGAAGTATTGGCTTCTGCGATTAAAATGGCGCGTGCTGGATTGGGTAAGATTGATAAGCCGATTGGATCGTTCTTATTTTCAGGTCCTACTGGAGTAGGTAAGACTGAAGTTGCCAAACAACTCGCTTTTATTATGGGTGTTGAATTATTACGTTTTGATATGTCCGAATATATGGAGCGTCATGCAGTCAGTCGATTGATCGGAGCGCCCCCAGGATATGTGGGCTTTGATCAAGGCGGATTATTAACGGAAGCGGTCAATAAAAAGCCCCATTGTGTTCTTTTGTTAGACGAAATTGAAAAAGCACATCCTGATATTTTTAATATCCTTTTACAAGTGATGGATCATGGCACCTTAACGGATAACAACGGCCGTAAGGCAGACTTTAGAAACGTCATCATTATTATGACGACGAATGCTGGTGCGGAGACGATGAATAAAGCGACGATTGGATTTACCAATCCTCGTGAGTCTGGTGATGAAATGGTGGATATCAAAAAAATGTTCACGCCAGAGTTTAGAAATCGTTTAGATGCGATTGTTTCCTTCAAGGCACTTGATGAGTCCATCATTCTGCGGGTCGTAGATAAGTTCCTGATGCAACTTGAAGAACAGTTGCATGAAAAGAAAGTTGACGCGACATTCTCTGCTGGACTTCGTGCGCATTTAGCGAAAAAAGGTTTTGATCCTTTAATGGGAGCAAGACCGATGCAACGCTTAATTCAAGATACAGTGCGTAAGGCCTTAGCGGATGAACTACTCTTTGGTCGATTAGTGAATGGTGGAAGCGTCATGGTGGATGTTGATGCTGAACATCAAGTCATCTTGGATATTCAGCCAATCGCAGTGAAGGGTAAGACTGCATCTGCAGAGACTTCAGAAGAGATTTGAGGTGTAGATGTGTTACGAAGAGGCCTCTTTTAGAGGCCTTTTTTTACGAGTTAATTTCGTGCATTTGCGTAGCAGTTTCGGCGTCGATTTTTTGAGCATTGATAGCAGCCTCTTCTTTCGATAAAAGCCCGCCTTCCCATTTGGCAACAACGGCTGAGGCAATAGAATTACCAACTGCGTTGGTTGCTGAACGGCCCATATCGAGGAAGGTATCGACACCTAAAATCATGAGTAAGCCAGCTTCAGGGATATTAAATTGATTGAGTGTGGCAGCAATCACAACAAGTGAGGCGCGGGGAACTCCCGCCATTCCTTTAGAAGTTAACATCAAAATCAGCATCATCGTGACTTGGGTGCCTATCGATAGATCGATACCATATGCTTGGGAAATAAATAAAGTAGCGAAAGTACAGTACATCATTGAACCATCGAGATTAAATGAATAACCTAAGGGCATGACAAAGCTAGAAATTTTTCGCTTAACACCAAAACGGTCAAGTCCGGCCAAAATTTTAGGATAAGCGGCTTCGGAACTTGCTGTTGCGAAAGAAATTAAAAAGGCTTCCTTAATATTGATTAAGAGGTCTTTGACGCGTGGCCCCAAAAATACATATCCTGCAAAAATCAGTACACCCCATAAAATAAACAAAGCGATATAAAAGTCGAACATGAATACCGCAAATTGAAGAAGTATTCCGAGGCCATTGATGGCTACGGTAGATGTCATCGCAGCAAAGACTGCCACTGGTGCAAATTTCATCACATAGCCAGTAATTTTGAGCATGACATGAGAAAGTTCATCAATACTATTGAGAAGGTATTTAACGCGACCACCGAGTGAGGCCATGGCGATACCAAAGAACATTGAAAAAACGACAATTTGTAAGATTTCGTTCTTAGCCATTGCATCGGCAAATGATTTAGGAATTAAATGCTTAATGAATTCATGCAGTGTAAATTCACTAGTAGCTAAATTCGCACTGAGGTGGGAGTCTGGCAATGGCAAGCTTAGATTCGATCCTGGTTGTAAAACATTGGCCAAGATTAAGCCGAGCAAGAGCGAGATTAAAGAAGCTGTAAGAAACCATCCGAGAGATTTAAAAAAGATCCTACCTACTGAAGAGGCATCTCCCATATGGGCGATACCAACAACTAATGTGGAAAATACGAGGGGTGCAATAATCATCTTGATCAGTGTCAAAAAGATTTCAGAAAGCATACTGAAATAATTCGAGATTTCTTGAATATCTTTAGGATCCGTGATGGATGAGTGAAGCATGGAGCCAACTGCGATACCAAAGAGCATGCAGAGAAGTATGACCGCGGTTGGGGATATTTTTTTCATGAAAGTCTCTAGTAGTAATATTTACTAAATATTACTATAAGTCTGTGTCACCTTAAATCATGCTTTCCCAGTACTCCCAAACCCCCCATCACCTCGCTGAGATGATGCGAATTCATCAACTACAGACCACTCAACTTGCATGACAGGCACAATGACAAGTTGGGCTAATCTTTCCATTGGCTCAAGTCGAAAGGCGCTGTTGGATCGATTCCAGGTACTGACCATCAGTTGCCCTTGATAATCTGAATCAATCAAGCCGACCAAGTTACCGAGGACAATACCGTGTTTATGGCCAAGTCCTGAGCGCGGTAATATCATTGCGCAATATCTTGGATCACCAATGTAGATTGCAATGCCGGTAGGAACTAAGATGGTTTGACCTGGAGCAATTTCCGCAGCCTCATCAAGACAGGCTCTGAGGTCTAAGCCGGCACTACCAGAGGTGGCATATTGCGGGAGTTGTGAGCGCATCCGCTCATCCATAATTTTGACTTGAAGTTTTTGCATAGTTGATTGGGGTTAGAGACGTTTTGAGACTTCACGAATCACATCGCGGGCTAATGAAATTTTATCAGCTGGGCCAAAATGACTTTCACCTTGCGCATCTATTAACGTGATTTGATTATGATCTTCACCAAAGGTACTAGGCCCATGATTCGCAATCAACAGCGGGATATTTTTTGCGAGGAGTTTCTTTTTGCCATGATCAATTAGATTTTGTGTTTCAGCAGCAAACCCTATACAGAAAGGATGTTGATTAACACTTTTTTTAGCAAACTCCAGCAAAATATCGGGGTTTTGGACCAAGTCAAAAGCAGGAATATCCGAGGCACTTTGTTTTTTAATTTTTTGTTCAGCGATGTGATTTACTCGCCAATCCGCAACTGCGGCAACACTAAAAAATAGATCACAATCGGGATGGGCCATCACGGCAGCATGCATATCAGCGGCACTCATGACATTGACTCGAGTAATTTTGCCGCTGTAAGCTAGCGGAGTTTCTAATGAGACAGGTCCCGCGATGAGATGGACGGTTGCGCCGGCTTCAAGAGCAGCCCTTGCGATGGCAAAGCCCATTTTTCCTGAGCTGCGATTGGTTAACCCTCGCACAGGATCGATCGGCTCATAGGTTGGACCTGCAGTAATCAGTACTTTTTTACCCTGAAGTAACTTTGGCTGAAAAAAAGCAATCAGGGCTTCACAAATCTCTACGGGCTCAAGCATCCGCCCCATTCCCACTTCGCCACAGGCTTGATCGCCACTTGCGGGTCCTAAAAGAATCACTTGATCTTGTAATAATTTTTCTACACTGCGTTGAGTAGCTACATGTTCCCACATCTGTCGATTCATTGAAGGTGTGATGAGAAGTGGGCAATCGCTTAAGACACCATTGGATTCGTGACCCCGAGCGAGGCAGAGGGTTGAGAGCAGATCATCCGCTAGACCTAAAGACAGTTTCGCCATAAAGTCAGCGCTTACTGGAGCAATTAAGATGGCATCTACATCTCTTGATAGTTCGATGTGGGGCATCCCATTCGGTATTCGAGCATCCCATTGACTGATAAAAACAGGATTGCCTGAGACGGCTTGTAGAGTCGTTGGCGTTACAAAATGAGTGGCAGCATCGGTCATCACCACTTTGACCTTTGCACCTTGCTTGATGAGTTGTCTGACCAGTTCAGGGGATTTATATGCTGCGATACCTCCGGTGATGCCCAGAAGGATCGTTTTATTGTTGAGAGACATCATGACAGAACTCTCCAAGTGGTGTTAGCGTTTTTTGATAACGCGTATTAGTTCATCAATAATGAGTAATGCAGTACCTAAAGTAATCGCGCTGTCGGCCACGTTAAAAGCGGGCCAATGATACTGTTGATAATATACATCAATAAAATCCACCACTGCTCCGTGGGAAAAACGATCGATTAAATTACCGATTGCACCACCTAAAATCAGGGAAATAGAAAAGCAAAATATGCCTTGGCTTGCATGGCGGATAAGTAACCACAGCATGACTACAACGGCAACTGAACCAATTCCGATAAAAAACCATTTTTGCCATCCTGAGGCATTCGACAGGAAAGAAAACGCAGCTCCTGGGTTATACACAAGCACCCAATTTAAAAATGAAGTGATCGGATGGGAAGACAGCTCAGCAATTTTATTCACCGTGACTAATTTGGTTAGTTGGTCGATGATGATCACGAGGAGGGCAATACCGATCCAAAGCTTAAAGCCATATGAACTTTTATTCGAAAAAGGCGATCTAGATCTAGGCATTAAATATTTCCTCGTTTCGTTTTAGGCAAAGTGACGAACTTCGCCATCACCAAATAAATTATTTTCACATCGATGACAGAGATCGACATGTGTGGTCAGGGTACCCACCTCGGGAGTGTAATGCCAACAACGAGCACATTTTAAATAAGAGGATGCTTTAACAACGACTTGAAGGGGTTTACCTACATCTTCTTCGATCACACTAGTGCTCGATGTGATGCAGACAAATTTGAGATCGATGTCGATACTCTTCAGTAACTTAGCCTCAATCGGATCTGCATGAATGGTGATTTCTGCTTGAAGAGAGGAACCAACTTTCCCCAACTCACGTTCAATTTCAATCGCTTTTGTCACATCTTGTCGGATTTGGCGGATATGAGACCATTTTTCTAATAATGCAGATGAATGATCTGGCGTATTCAGAACTGTATATTGAGAAGTAAAAATGGTTTGAGGGTTTGCAGTGCCATGTTCAAAGATTTGCCAGGCTTCTTCAGCCGTAAACGACAAGAATGGCGCCATCCAACGAAGCATGGCATCAGTAATCGTATGTAAGACGGTTTGAGCGCTTTTTCTAGCCAAAGATTGAGCGGGTGTTGTGTAGAGACGATCTTTAAGGATATCTAAATAAAATCCTCCGAGGTCTTCCGAACAAAACGTCATGATTCTAGCTACGGCAGTATGGAACTCATACCGATCATACAGCGCCAAGATTTCTTGCTGAACCTGGGCGGCTAAAGCCAGCATATATTGGTCAATTTCGATTAAGTCATGAACGGCAACTGATTCCTCTTGGTGATGGAAGTCGCTGATATTGGCCAAAAGAAAACGTAAGGTATTTCGGATACGACGATAAGACTCAACAACTCTCTTTAAGATTTCATCAGAGATTGTCATTTCGCCAGAGTAATCGGTAGAGGCTGTCCATAGACGAATAATTTCAGCCCCCATTTTATCGGTGACTTCTTGAGGTGCGATGACGTTACCTAAGGATTTGCTCATTTTTCGGCCATGGCCATCAACTGTAAAGCCATGCGTAAGCAGGCCTTTATAAGGAGGTCTACCATCCAGCATCGAACCGGTCAATAGTGAGGAGTGGAACCAGCCACGATGTTGATCAGAGCCCTCTAAATAGAGATCTGCAAGCCTCTCCTGAGTATCGCCAATGGATAACTCTTTTGCATGAGAGCCGCGGATCACATGCCAATGGGTCGTTCCTGAGTCAAACCAAACATCTAAAGTATCTTTATTTTTTTCGTAATGAGCGCTATCAGTATCTAAGATAGTTACAGGGTCTAATGTTTGCCAAGCTTCGATTCCTTTAACTTCAATCAGTTGAGCAATTTGCTCCATATGGGACTGTGTCTGAGGATGCAATGCGCCGGTTTCACGATGGACAAAAAATGCCATTGGTACGCCCCATTGACGCTGTCGAGAAAGAGTCCAATCGGGACGGTTCGCAATCATTCCGTGAAGACGTTGCTGACCCCATGCCGGATAAAAATGTGTAGCGGCAATACCTTCTAGAGCAATTTGACGCAAGCTTTTGGTAGCGCCATCAGGAATTTTATCCATACTGGCAAACCATTGCGATGTCGCTCTATAGATAATGGGAGTTTTATGTCGCCAGCAATGCATATAAGAGTGGGTAAACTCAATTGATTTTAAGAGTGACCCAGCTTGGGCTAAGGCCTTAACGATTTCTGGATTCGCTTTCCAGATAAATTGACCCCCGAAGATAGGAAGGGTGCTGGCATATACACCATGACTCATCACGGGGCTAATAATGTCAGCATCTTTCATGCCGTGAGCTTTACAAGACTTATAGTCTTCCTCTCCGTAGGCTGGTGCACTGTGAACAATCCCTGTGCCACTTTCAAGAGTCACGTATTGTGCACAGTAGACTGGAGCGAAGCGTTGGTAACCGGCATCAAGAGAAGCTAACGGGTGTTCAAAAGTAAAGTTTTCTAAATCTTTACCTAGACAAGTCCCGATGATATGACCTTCGAGGTCGTAGGAACTTAAACAGGTCTCTACACGCTCTTTTGCCAAAATAAGTAATTGAGAACCCGCATTCACTAAAGCATATTCAAATTCAGGATGAACATTTAAAGCCTGATTCGAGGGGATTGTCCATGGAGTTGTTGTCCAAATAACAATCCGACCCTCCATCTTTGGTAAGGCGTCAAGTCCAAAAACTTTGGCTAAACGAGATTTCTCTGCATCAACAAAACGAAAGCCCACATCGATGGCAGGATCTTTTTTATCTTGATATTCAACTTCTGCCTCGGCTAATGCAGAGCCACAATCGAAACACCAGTTCACCGGTTTGAGGCCCCTAAACACAAACCCTTTTTCCATGATCTTCGCTAAAGCACGAAGCTCATTAGCTTCATTTTTAAAGCTCATGGTCAGGTAGGGATTTTTCCAATCACCTAGAACGCCCAAACGTTCAAAATCGATTTTTTGTTGTTCAATTTGTTCTGTAGCGTAGGCTCGCGCTTTTGATTGAACTTCCTCGGTAGGAAGATTTTTGCCATATTTTTTTTCAATTTGTATTTCAATCGGCATTCCATGGCAATCCCAACCTGGCACATAGACACCGTCAAAGCCCATTAAGGTCTTGCTTTTGACAATCATGTCTTTAAGAATCTTATTTACCGCATGACCTATATGGATATTACCATTGGCATAGGGTGGTCCGTCATGCAAAATAAATTTTTTCGCACCAACACGTGATTGACGAATGATTTCGTAGAGATTTTTTTCTTGCCATTGCTTCACCCATAGGGGTTCACGTTTTGGCAAGTCGCCACGCATTGGAAAAGGCGTATCTAGTAAATTGACAGGGTATTGATTATCGGACATGAGAGTTTTTAAAGTATTCCCTAGCGGCTGTTGCATCTGCTTCAATAGCTTGTTGCAAACTGGTTAAATCAGAGTATTTTGCCTCATCTCGCAGTTTTTTCAAGAATTCTATTTGAATAACTCGTCCATAGACATCTTGATTGAAATCAAATATATGTGTTTCAAGGAGTACTCTACCAGCATCCTCGACGGTGGGGCGAAAGCCTAGACTAGCGACAGCAGGTAAGGGCGCATTTCCAATACCATGGACTTGAACCACAAAGATGCCCGTCATGGCTGGGGGCCGTTGATGAAGCTTACTTGATAAAGCCATATTTAATGTAGGGAATCCTAAGGTCCTGCCTAATTTTTTACCATGGATCACATGGCCAGAAATAATAAAGGGTCGACCTAAGAGTTCCTGAGCCTCCTGAAGAGCACCATTTTTTAAGGCAGTTCTGACCGCGGTACTTGAAATCCGTCGTTGTTGACTATCGTGAATCGTCTCTAGGGCTTGCACGGTAAAGCCGTATTGTGCACCCGCAATTCTGAGGGAGTCAATATTGCCTGCGCGCTTTGATCCGTAATGAAAATCATCCCCTATGACAATATGTTGTGTATTCAAGCCATGTACCAAAATATCTTTAACAAATTCATCGGCTGTTTTTTTAGCAAAATTCGCGTTGAAATGTTCTACTACCACCAAGTCAATATTGGTTTCTTTTAACGCTGCCAGTTTGTCTCTTAAGCTGAGGATTCGAGTAGGAGCATTTTGTGGTGCGAAAAACTCTTTCGGATGAGGTTCAAACGTCAAAATACAAGTTTGCAGATGACGCGCCTGAGCAACTTCATGTAATTGTTTTAGCAACGCCTGATGCCCCAGGTGCACACCATCAAAATTACCAATGGTTAAGGCGCACGGGGTACGTGGTAAAGAGGGGGGTATTCCGCGGATAACTTTCACAACAATTAATCAATTATATTAGGGGTGATGAAAAAAATTGTGATTCTTATTTCTGGTCGAGGTTCAAATCTACGGTCAATACTTCAAGCCCAACGTTTAAAGGCTTGGGAGGCTGATACCGTACAAGTCATTGCCAACCGTCCCCAAGCTCATGGAATTGCTGTTGCCAAAGAATTTGGCGTTCCAGTGACGATTTTAGACCATCAGGCATGTCATTCACGAGAAGAGTTTGATGCACAATTACTCGAAAAAACCCAAAGTTTTAAGCCTGATTTAGTCGTTTTAGCAGGTTTTATGAGGATTTTATCCCAAGAATTTGTTCAGTTCTTCCAGCATCGTTTAATGAATATCCATCCATCATTATTGCCAAGTTTTCCTGGATTAAAGACCCATGCCGCCGCAATTGCTACGGGCGTTAAATGGCATGGCGCCACAGTGCACTTTGTCACGCAGGAGATGGATGTAGGCCCCATTATTGCGCAAGGAGCAGTGCCAGTTTTCCCAGATGATACGCAGCCGACTTTAGAGCAAAGGGTCTTACAAATCGAGCACAGTATTTATCCACAAGCAATTGAATGGTTTATTCAGGGGCGGTTACATATAGAGCATGGCAATGTTAGAGTAGAGCCTGCGCAGCAACAATTTTTTCAGTTGCCAATAACACCTTAAGGAATACGTTCATTCCAATGATCAATAAAAAATCTCCCGCCTCAAAAAGACCAGCACCTTCCCGCACTTCGAGTACAGTAAGCAAAAAAACGCCATATAACCCGGCAATGGCTAAAGCTAAGGCCTTACCTGTCCATTTAGAGCACTTAATACGAGTTTTGCCTGAGGTCTTGAAGTTTGACTCACCATCGGACATGGTGGTAAGTAAGTACTTTAAAGATAACAGCCAGTTAGG
This sequence comes from uncultured beta proteobacterium, assembly GCA_903875135.1. GTDB lineage: Bacteria > Pseudomonadota > Gammaproteobacteria > Burkholderiales > Burkholderiaceae > Polynucleobacter. The sequence continues at coordinate 152,773 of CAIQUZ010000114.1, forward strand.
CAATCGTGATCGGGCCTTGATTGCTGAGTCCACTTTTTCAGTCTTGAGACATAAATTAGAGTTATTGCAATACGCTCAAAGTGGTCAAGGGCCATTGTTACGCAGAATTGGTCTGCTAGGGCTCATGATAGCTTTATCTGAGGGCGGTTTAGGAACGAGTCATCGTTTAGAAAGTGCCTTAGCGGATTTAGCCTTTATAGCGCACCCTGGAGAAGTTGATTGGTTGCAACGTTTTGTGACATATCCTAGGGATAGTCTGACGCCGCAGGTGAAGCATAATCTGCCAGATTGGTTATGGGATGAGTTAGCAACCCAAATTGGTTCTGAACATCGAGAGTCTTTGGCTAAAGCGCTTTTAAAGCCAGCCTCTTTGGACTGTCGCATTAACTCCTTAAAAGAAAAAAGAGAGGTCTTACTAGAGGAACTCAATACTTTGGGGGGGAGATATCAAGCTATTCCAACACCTTATTCTGAGTTAGGAGTGCGGTTGCTGGGCAAGCCAGCATTACAGAATTTACAGAGTTTTAAAGACGGAAAATTTGAAGTGCAAGATGAGGGCAGTCAATTATTAAGCATGCTCTTAGCCCCCAAGAGGGGGGAGATGGTGGTTGATTTTTGTGCAGGAGCGGGTGGTAAAACCTTGGCGATGGGTGCCATGATGAAATCCATGGGGCGCTTATATGCCTTTGATATTTCAGCCAGGCGATTAGCCAGACTCAAACCTAGGGTCGCTAAAAGTGGTTTATCCAATGTTCATCCCGTGTGGATTGATAGCGAAAATGATGCAAAAGTGAAGCGCTTAGCCGGTAAGATTGACAGAGTGTTAGTAGATGCACCCTGCAGCGGACTTGGCACTTTAAGGCGCAATCCCGATCTTAAATGGCGCCAAACGCCTCAATCGATTGAAGAGCTTCAAGCCAAACAGTTCTCTATTTTGAGCGCAGCGGCTAAATTGTTAAAACCTGGTGGCCGATTAGTTTATGCAACCTGTAGTTTGTTACAACAAGAAAACCAAACGATTGTGAATGAGTTTTTACAACAACACACCAACTTTATTTTATTAGATCCAAAGCTTGCTTTGACTGCACCATTTCCGCGTATCAATGATTTACCAGTAGGGGCAAGTTTGGAGAATTCTTGGTGGCAATTGTGGCCAGATCAGCATGAAACGGATGGATTTTTTGCCGCCATCCTTGAGAGAAATTCAACCCCAACTCCCAAAAAGGTCTATCCAGACCAAGAGAAGCCAATAGAAGAGTAAAATAAGGTTTTTCGGGCAATATTGATGACAATTTTTACTGAACTCAATCAAGTCATGCCAGCTTGGTTAATCGATTGGATTGCTGGTGGTGTTTTGCAGTGGTCTGGCTGGAGTCTCTTTTGGTACGTTATGATCATGACGCACATTACTATTGCGAGCGTCACCATCTTTTTGCATCGTCATCAAGCGCATCGTGCCTTAGATTTGCATCCCAATGTTGCGCATTTTTTCCGTTTTTGGTTATGGCTAACCACTGGCATGATTACGAAGGAATGGGCAGCGATTCATCGCAAACACCACGCGAAGTGCGAAACTGAAAATGATCCACATAGTCCGCAAATGCAAGGTATTCAAACCATCATGTGGCGTGGTGCGGATTTATATAAGATTGAAAGTAAAAACCGTGAGACTATCGAAAAATATGGTCAGGGCACTCCAGATGATTGGATCGAAAATCATCTTTACGACAAATATCGTTGGCAAGGTTTAGGGTTGATGATGATTATCAACTTAGTTTTGTTTGGTGCGATGGGTGGCCTCGTATGGGCAATTCAAATGGTGTGGATTCCGATAACAGCGGCAGGCATCATTAATGGGATTGGGCACTATTGGGGTTATCGTAATTATGATTGCGAAGATGCCTCACGCAATATCTCTCCGATCGGTCTTATTATCGGTGGCGAAGAGTTGCATAATAATCATCATACCTATGCTACTAGTGCCAAGTTATCGAGTAAGTGGTATGAATTTGATATTGGTTGGTTCTATATCCGATGTTTAGAAACTTGTGGATTGGCCAATGTCAAAAAGACGATTCCAAAAATAAAATCATCACACCCTCGCCATATCAGTGAAGATTTAGTTAAAACGATTGTGACGCATCGTTACGAAATTATGTCTAGATATAGTAAAACACTCAAAGCTGCATTTAATTTAGAAGTTCAAACGATGAAAAGTTTAGCCAAAGAATTCGCCGATAATCACCATTGGTTATTTAAAGATGAAGCCAATCTCAATCCATCACAAAAAGCCCGTTTGGAAACTTTAATGGGGGTTAATGAACGCATTAAACACCTGATTGAGATGCGTCGAGAGTTAACGCAACTTTGGACAAAGTCCACGGCTTCTAGAGAGCAACTGACAGAACAGCTTCATCATTGGTGCCTGAAGGCTGAAAAAAGTAATTTGCAGTTACTTCAAAATTTTTCTCAGAAACTGAAAACATACGCATAAAAAAACCGCACTTAAATGAGTGCGGTTTTTTTTAGAGAGATTTTAATTATTTAATCTTCGTTTCTTTATAAGAAACATGCTTACGCACTTTAGGATCAAACTTCATAATTTCCATCTTCTCAGGGGTTGTTCTTTTATTCTTGGTTGTCGTATAAAAGTGTCCAGTACCTGCAGTCGATTCTAATTTGATTTTTTCGCGTCCGCCTTTAGCCATGATGAATTCCTTTTTTTATAGTGCGCCACGAGCACGGATATCAGCTAAAACTGAATCAATACCATTTTTATCAATGAGACGTAAACCTGCATTGGTTAAGCGTAAGCTTATCCAACGGTTTTCGGACTCTACCCAAAAACGACGATTTTGCAGATTTGGCAAAAAACGGCGTTTCGTTTTATTGTTTGCATGGGAAACATTGTTACCGACCATCGGCTTTTTCCCGGTGACTTGGCAGACCTTAGCCATGACACACTCCTTCATATTCTTAACTAAAGACCATGATTGTATCATTTAGTATTCCTATTTGCCAAGTGTAAAATCAAAATTTATCAAAACCTTCATTTTTCAGTTGGCCACCATCTAAAAAGGAGTAGTAGGTATTTATAGTTACGATGATGTGATCTAAAACACTGATTTCAATCGATTTTAATAGCTTTTGTAGTTGATTGGTTAGACGGAGGTCAGCTTGGCTGGGGCTGGCGATACCGTTTGGATGGTTATGCGCAAAAATCACCGCAGAGGCATTTCGTTGCAAGGCTTCTTTAACGATTTGTCGTGGATAAATCAGGGTTTGATCCGTACTTCCTCGAAAGAGTATTTTAAATTCAATGAGGTAGCCGGATTGATCCAGAAAAAAACAGGCAAAAACCTCATGGTCGAGGTGACCAATGGTCGCTTGTAAAAACTCTCTTGTCGTAGCTTGGGATTTAAGAAGCGGGCGTTCATGTAATTTTTCTAAGCTAGCACGGCGCACTATTTCTTTAGCGGCTTGTAGTTGCGACCATTTGGATAAGCCCAACCCATGGATATGTCGAAGATCCTCCATACTGCAACTTAGTAGTGAATGTATTCCTCCACAATGTTGCAAAATATCAGAGGATAGTTCAATGGCATTTCTGGAAGGCGTGCCCGTTCTAATGAAAATCGATAGTAGTTCGGCATTGCTCAGGGATTGTGCACCCTCATCTAAAAGTCGTTCTCGTGGCCTCATATTGGTGGGCCAATGTCGAATCGATGGACGAGATGGCTGAGCCATCGCTACAATAGGAAGAATATGAAAAATATTGTAAAAATCGACTCTTTTTTGACATTGCACTATCGATTGAGTTTTGTAAATGGTGCAGATATTGCAAATACTTTTACGGATAAACCGGCTACGGTTTTGATGGGTGGCGGGCAGTTTGCGCCGGGCCTGGAAAAAACCCTGTTTGGAATGGTTGAAGGTGATCAAAAGACCGTCACACTTAGTCCTCAGGATGGCTTTGGTATTCGAAACCCAGAGCTGGTTCAGAAGATTTCTCTTCAAACTCTGCAACAAAATAGTGATCCAGAACACGATTTTTCCGCTGGAGATATGGTTGAATTTGATGCGCCGCATGGCGGGAAATATGCAGGTGTCCTGCAAAGTATCGATGAGACTGGCGCTTGGTTTGACTTTAATCATCCATTGGCTGGTAAAGATATTATTTTTGAAGTGAAGTTGATATCCGTTTTGTAAATATTGAATCAGTATAGATTTTAGATGTACTAAATAAAAAAATAATTGATGACACAGACCATAGAACAAAATGAAATATTGTTGGCGCAGCCTAGGGGATTTTGCGCAGGCGTGGATAGAGCAATTACGATCGTCAACCAAGCTTTGGAGAAATTTGGAGCCCCCATTTATGTACGTCATGAGATTGTTCATAATCAGTATGTCGTGAGTGATTTGCGCAACCGTGGCGCTATTTTTATTGAGGATCTTGCGGAAGTTCCTCCTGGTGCCACCTTGATATTTAGTGCTCACGGGGTCCCGCCGAGTATTAAAGAAGAAGCCGCTCAACGAGGATTTCGAGTATTTGATGCAACATGCCCATTGGTTACCAAGGTTCATGTTGAGGTGAGCAAAATGTATCAGCAGGGTTTTTACATCGTTATGATTGGGCACAAGGGACATCCGGAAGTTGAAGGTACGATGGGACAAGTGAAAGATCGAATAAGTTTGGTAGAAAAAGTAGAAGACGTTCAAAAATTACAGTTACCTTTGGATCAACCCATTGCTTATGTCACGCAAACAACGCTTTCAATAGATGAGACATTAGATATTGTTGCGGCATTAAAAAATAAGTTTCCTCAGATAACACAACCTAAAAAACAAGACATTTGTTACGCCACGCAGAATCGTCAAGACGCCGTTAAATTTATGGCACCACAAGTTCAATTAGTTATTGTCGTGGGAAGTCCTAATAGCTCAAACTCGAATCGCTTGTGGGAACTATCTGAAAAACTTGGGGTAAAAGCGTATATGGTGGATGACCCTGCGCAATTAAAAGAAGAGTGGTTTATCGGTGTGAAAAGAGTTGGCTTAACGGCAGGGGCATCCGCTCCAGAGGTTTTAGCTCAGTCGATTATTGAAAAAATCAGAGAGTTTGGACCACGCACGATCAAGAGTTTAGATGGAGTAACTGAAAAAACGATTTTTCAGTTACCAAAAGGTCTTAATGAAGTGGTTGTTAGTAAAATGAATTAAATGAAATTTCAGTGCATCATCTTAATGAACCTACTAGGAGAGTCAGTATGAAGTTATTCAATCAAGGAAGAATTAGCGCGCGATTCAAAACAACGACCATCATTGCTCTAAGTGCTGCTATGTTCGTCGCATGTGGAAAAAAAGAGGTCGCTAAAACTGAGTCAGATGTATTAATTGTCAAAATTGGTAACGTTGCACCGCTGACTGGCCCCAATGCGCATTTAGGTAAGGATAACGAAAACGGTGCGCGTCTTGCAGTTGAAGAAATCAATCAGAAGGGCTTGGTAATTAATGGTAAAAAAATAACTTTAGAATTTATTGGTGAAGATGATGCCTCTGATCCAAAGCAGGGTACACAAGTTGCACAAAAATTAGTTGATCAAAAGGTAGTTGCAATTGTTGGACATTTAAATTCAGGAGTGTCCATTCCCGCATCGAAGATTTATAGCGAAGCAGGAATTGTTCAGCTTTCACCTTCCTCAACTAACCCTGAATATACCAATCAAGGTTTTAAAACGACTTACCGACTGGTTGGTACCGATGCTCAACAAGGTCCTGTTTTAGCCCACTTTGCCATGGACAAATTGAAAGCAAAGAATATTGCGATTGTTGATGATTCAACACAATACGGTAAAGGCTTGGCGGATGAGTTTGAAAAAACGGTGATAGCCTCAGGTGGAAAGATTGTTGTCCATGAGGCCACGAATGACAAAGCGACAGACTTTAAAGCCATCCTGACGAAAATTAAATCAAAAAAACCGGACATCATTTTGTATGGCGGCATGGATGCTACTGGTGGACCTTTTGCGAAACAGGCTAAAGAGTTAGGAATTACCGCAAAAATTATCGGTGGTGATGGTATTTGTAGCCCTACATTAGCCCAACTGGCTGGAGATGCTGTAGGTAATGTTGTTTGTTCAACAGTAGGCGTCCCCAAAGAAAGTTTGATGAATGGCGAGGCATTTTTGAAAAATTATCAAACGCGATTTAATGCTGAAGTACAGATCTATTCGCCGATGGCCTACGATGCGGTGATGGTGATAGTGGATGCTATGAAACGCGCGAATTCGACAGATGCCGCGGCCATTCTTGCTGCCATGCCTGCGACTAATTATGCAGGTTTATCTGGTCAAATCGCCTTTGACGCAAAGGGTGATTTAAAAGAAAGTGTGATTACACTCAACCAATATAAAGATGGAAAAGTCGTGACACTTGAAGTTGTCAAGATGCAGTAATTAAAAATAACGGCAGATTGAACTCTGCCGTTTTCTTATGGATACTCTCTTACAGCAAATTCTGAATGGTTTAGTTTTAGGGAGTATTTATGCCTTAATTGCCTTGGGGTACACCATGGTGTACGGGGTACTTGGCATTATTAATTTTGCGCATGGTGAAGTATTGATGTTGGGTGCAATGATTGCATTAACAGCCATGAAGGTGCTTCAATATGTATTTCCACAGATGAATGATTGGTTCATGGTGATCATTGTTTTGGTCATCGCCATTGCGTCTTGCTCGTTGATCAGTTTTTATATTGAAAAGTTGGCTTATCGCCCGCTCCGTTTTGCTCCCCGCTTGGCACCATTAATTTCTGCGATTGGAATGTCGATTTTGTTGCAAACGATTGCGATGATGATTTGGGGAAGAACACCGCTTAGATTTCCGCAGTTATTGCCAAGTCAAATGATTCCGATTCCCTATTCTACGGCCACGATTACTGGAAAAGAAATCATCATTATCGTTGTATCCTTCATCGTGATGGTAGGATTATTAATCCTAGTAAAACGGACCAAATTTGGCAGGGCGATGCGTGCAACCGCCGAAAATCCCCAAGTGGCAGGTTTGATGGGCGTTAATACGAATCGTGTTATTTCGTATACATTTATGTTAGGTGGTGGGCTAGCGGCATTAGCCGGAGTGATGATTGCCCTAAATTATGGATCAGCTCATTTTTATATGGGCTTTATCCCCGGGTTAAAGGCATTTACCGCCGCTGTTTTAGGCGGAATTGGTAACATCCCAGGAGCAATGCTAGGTGGTTTACTTCTAGGTGTTATTGAATCTTTAGGAGCTGGATATATTAGTGATCTCACTGGTGGAGTATTAGGGTCAAATTATCAAGATATCTTCGCTTTTATTGTATTAATTACGGTATTGATTTTTAGGCCCTCAGGATTGATGGGAGAAAAATTAGGTGACCGCTCATGAATTGGAGTGACCCAATTTTGGCAAAAAATCTGAAAACACTTCAGTGGATCATATTGGGAGTCTTTGTTTGTCTTGCCCCTTGGTTCTGTGTCATTTCGGGCGGGAATTATTGGGTAAGAGTTTTAGACTTTGCCTTACTTTATGTTTTTTTAGCATTAGGTCTGAATATCGTCGTTGGATTTGCCGGCTTATTAGATCTTGGTTATATTGCTTTTTATGCTGTTGGTGCCTACTGTGCGGGTTTATTAGCTTCGCCGCATTTAGCACTTGCCTTTGCAGCGATACAAGCAAACTTTCCACAAGGATTGCATACTTCTTACCTATTTATTTTGCCTTTAGCCGCAGTGGTGGCTGCTATATTTGGCATCTTACTAGGAGCTCCTACTTTGAAATTACGTGGCGACTACTTAGCCATAGTGACTCTAGGATTTGGAGAAATTATTCGTATTTTTTTAAATAATTTAGATCGACCTATGAACTTTACGAATGGACCAAAAGGGATTAATGGGATCGATGCTGTTAGCATCGGCGGCATTTCTTTTAATAAACAGTTTCAGTTCGATGGATTTTCTATCCCCGCCGTCATTCTTAACTATTATTTATTCCTACTTTTAGTCATTGTCGTGATGGTGATTTGTCAACGGCTACAGTTTTCTCGCATTGGAAGAGCGTGGGTAGCGATTCGGGAAGATGAGATTGCAGCCAAAGCGATGGGTATCAAGACCCGCGATTTAAAATTATTGGCATTCGCAATTGGGGCTTCCTTTGGTGGGGTATCAGGGGCATTATTTGCTTCATTTCAGGGGTTTATTTCCCCAGAGTCTTTTTCACTTTCAGAGTCGGTGGTGATTTTGGCGATGGTTGTCCTTGGTGGAATGGGACACATTCCAGGGGTGATTTTAGGTAGTGTGATGTTAGCTATTTTTCCTGAGTTTTTAAGAGCCGTACTCGTACCGATGCAAAACATGTTATTTGGACATGTTGTGATCGATGCAGAGATTATTCGTCAATTTTTGTATGGTTGTGCCTTGATATTAGTCATCCGCTTTAGACCACATGGTTTATGGCCGCAAGCGAGGACCTCATGACCCCATTGTTAGAAGTCAGTGGTGTTAGCAAGTGTTTTGGCGGATTACAAGCATTAAATCAGGCTTATTTAACGGTCTCCAAAGGCGCAATTGTTGGCCTGATTGGGCCTAATGGTGCTGGCAAAACTACTTTCTTTAATGTGATGACTGGGCTTTATCAACCAGATAGTGGGAGTTTTGTTTTAAATGGCCAAGCCTATGACCCTGTAGCTGTGGATGCGGTATTGCGTGCGGGTATTGCAAGGACATTCCAGAATATTCGATTATTTAAAGAAATGTCCGTATTAGAAAATGTGATGGTGGGTCGTCACTCAAGAACCTCCTCTGGACTACTTGCTACGATTTTAAAAACGCGATCGAACCGAAAGGAAGAGCGGCAAATTGTTGAGGATGCGACACGTCTTTTGGCCTATGTGGGCATAGAAAAAGAAGCTCATCAAATCGCTAAAAACTTATCCTATGGCTCTCAGCGGCGCTTAGAAATCGCTAGGGCACTGGCAACAGACCCATTATTACTAGCATTAGACGAACCTGCTGCAGGAATGAATCAAACAGAAAAAGTAGAGCTCCAACAATTATTAGAGAAAATTAGGGTGGATGGTAAAACGATCTTACTCATCGAACATGATGTTCGATTAGTCATGGGGATTTGTGACGAAATTACCGTTTTGGACGAAGGGCAAGTAATTGCTCAAGGAAAACCAGAGGATGTACGCCACAACCCATTGGTCATTGAAGCCTATTTAGGAAGATCGTAAAGATGGCAAAGAGTATTCTTGCTTTAGAAAATTTAGTGATATCTTATGGCGGCATTGAAGCGGTCAAGGGAGTTTCTTTATCGGTAAATGAAGGAGAATTAATTAGTTTGATTGGCTCGAATGGCGCTGGTAAAACAACGACCTTAAAAGCAATTGCAGGACTCCTCAAACCAAAATCTGGAAAAATTTTCTTTCAAGATTCTTTAAGCAGCGGGCATTGTCACGAGTTGGTTCAGCGGGGTATGGCATTAGTGCCCGAAGGGCGGGGCGTTTTTTCACGCATGACGGTCATTGAAAATTTACAGATGGGCGCTTATCTCAGAAAAGATGACCAAATTGCTGAAGATATGGAAAAAATGTTTCAGTACTTCCCCAGAATTAAAGAACGCGCAGGTCAATTGGCGGGCACTCTATCGGGAGGTGAGCAACAAATGTTGGCCATTGCTAGAGCACTTATGTCCCAACCTACCTTATTATTATTAGATGAGCCAACGATGGGCTTATCGCCAATCATGGTAGAGACCATCTTTGATGTAATCCGACAAGTTTCAAAGCAGGGTATGACTATTTTGTTAGTCGAACAGAATGCTAAAGTTGCGCTAACTATTTCAGACCGAGCCTATGTGATGGAAAGCGGCGAGATGACGATGGAAGGTACTGGCGAGGATCTTGGTAAAGATCCTCGTATTCAAGAGGCCTATTTAGGAGCCTGAGCGAGTAAATGATCTAGCATCGAGATCATTTGATCGATCTCTTCGCGGCTTACATTTAAGGCTGGCATGAAACGCAGAAGATCTGGACGAGGAGAGTTAATCAACAGTCCAACGGGTTCTTGTGTTCTAGCCTTTTCGACAAGTTCAGCGCCAATATTACGTCCTAATTTCAGCGCTCGCAATAGTCCCTCGCCACGCTCACCATCTAAATGATGTTTACCAGATAGTGTTAACAGTTGTTCTTTTAAATATTCGCCAGTTTCGACAACGCCTTGTAAAAAACCAGGCGCAGTGAGTTGAGAGATGACACTCACTCCAACTGCTGTCATTAATGGGTTTCCATTGTATGTACCACCTTGATCACCAGGTACAAAACTAGCCACTGCATCTGTACAGAGTAAAGCTGATAGTGGCACACCACCACCGATTCCTTTACCCAGTGTCATGATGTCTGGTTCGACATCAAATAATTGATAAGCAAACAGTTTACCGGTTCGACCACAGCCAGCTTGAACCTCATCCACGATGAGCAGTATTCCTTTGGCGATGGTTAATTCGCGTAATTGCTTCATGAATTCATGTGTTGCAGGAATCACACCACCTTCACCTTGGACTGGCTCAAGCATAATAGCGACAGTTTTATCGGTGATTAGTTTTTCAACGGAGGCTAAATCATTCAAGTCAGCTTTTGGAAAGCCACTCACTTGGGGAGCGAACATCGTATCCCAACCCGGCTTGCCAGAAGCACTCATCGTAGCAATTGTCCGACCGTGGAAACTGTGATCAAAAGTGATGATTTCATAAGCGCCATTTTTATGCAACTGGCCCCATTTACGGGCTAATTTAATAGCGCCTTCGTTAGCCTCAGCACCACTATTCGCAAAAAACACTTTATCAAAACAACTATGTTGCGTGAGCAGGTTCGCCAGCTCAATCATCGGTTGATTGTAAAAAGCCGGGCTTGGGTTCATCACCTTACGTGCTTGAGCGTCTAGGGCGGCGATCATTCCTGGATTACTGTGGCCTAAACAATTGACAGCCCAGCCTTGCATGAAGTCTAAATAGCGTTTGCCATTGTTGTCGACTAACCAAGATCCTTGTCCGGAAACCATTTCAATTTCAGGACGCTTTGTAATGAACATGACGGAACTAGTATCGTGCATGATTTCCTTGTTAAAAAATTAAACTTTAATTATTTTAAAACTGCTTGATGACAACAATATCTCAGGAAGCTAAATCTGCTTCAGAGGTAAAGGAGTCAGCAAAAAATTCATCTTCAGGTAACTGGCACTTCTCTACAAAATCTCTTTGGGATGATGAAATCACAATCGGCGCACCGCACGCATAGACTTGATAAGTACTCATATCTGGAAAATCGGCCATAGCAGCCTGATGTACAAAGCCAGTTCTGCCAGTCCAGTGATCCTCAGCAAGAGCATTAGAAATCACTGGAATATAGGTCAAATGAGGCATGCTTTTGGCCCACTCAAGACATTCATCATGCTTGTAAAGATCAATTGGGCGTCGTCCACCCCAATACAAATGAATCGGACGTGTGATATTTTCATGAGCAGTATGTTCAATGATCGCTTGGATAGGGGCAAAACCCGTCCCTGAGGCAATAAAAATCATTGGCTTATCGGAATCCTCTCGCAGAAAAAAACTCCCCATAGGCCCCTCAAATCGCAAAATATCTTTAACCTTCATCACCAAATTTGGATTGACACCAAAAACATGATCGGTAAAGAGTCCACCAGCCAAATGACGGATATGGAGTTCCAATGGACCATCAGCGTGGGGTGGTGTAGCGATGGAATAGGCGCGGCGTTTACTATCTTTGAGTAAAAATTCCACGTATTGCCCAGCATGATATTGAAATTTTTCCGTTGAAGGTAATTGCAGTTTTAAAATCATGACGTCAGGAGCTACTTGCTCTAGTTCAGCAACACGGCAAGGTACTTTTTTGATAGGAATAGATCCAGCTTCAATTTCTCGCGCAGCAATGGTGCAGTCGCTTAATGGGAAAGAGCAGCACAATAAAGACATTTTGCGTGCCTCTTCTTCTGCGGTTAATGTCGAGGCATTATGTGGCCCCATTTTGACTTCACCTGAGATGACTTTTGCTTTACATGATCCGCAGGCGCCATTTTTACAGCCATAGGCTAAGACAATACCTGCTTTTAAAGAGGCATCGAGAATAGTTTCATCCACGCCAACGTTAAAGGTTTTGCCACTTCCTTGAAGTGTTATTTCAAAATGAGAGCTAGAATCCAAGATACTTCCTTTCAAAAATCATTTACTATATTTTTATGTACTCTACATCATCTACTATTTTAGGCAAACCCAGACTTTTAATGATTGGTTGTGGAGATGTAGGATTAAGATTACTGCCTATTTTAGTCAAAACTCACAAGGTTTATGTTTTAACGACTCAAGAAAGTAAATTGGCATTGTTTAGAAGCCTTGGCGCATGCCCTTTTATTGGCAATTTAGATGATGGTAAAAGCTTAAAAAAACTAGCTCATTTAGCGCCTTCAGTGATTCATTTAGCACCACCGAATCAAGAGGGGCTAAATGACCTTCGTACGAGAAATTTATTACGAACTTTATCTCAAGGTGGACTGACAAAGACATTGATTTATGTGAGCACCTCCGGTGTTTATGGAGACTGTAAAGGGGATTTTGTTGATGAGACTAGGGTGGTGGCGCCAACGAGCCCTCGAGGGCAAAGAAGGCATGATGCAGAACAGCAACTCAGGTCATGGGCAATTCATCACCAAGTCAGAGTTAGTATTCTTAGAGTTCCTGGGATTTATGCTGACAATCGATTACCGATTGAGCGATTAAAGGCGGGAACTCCGGCTTTAAAACCGGAAGAGGATGTCTATACCAATCATGTTCATGCAGATGACTTGGCAAGAATGATTTTATTGGCTTTTTACCGAGGCTTACCGCAACGGGTGATGAATGCCAGCGATGCGAGTTGGATGAAAATGGGTGAGTACTTTGATGCCGTGGCGAAAATATTTCATCTTAGCCCTCCCAAAAGGGTAGGTTTTGAAGAGTTAAGGACACAGGTCTCCCCGCAAATGCTGGGTTTTATGAAAGAGTCGAGACGCTTAAGAAATGACCGATTAAAAGAAATCGGGTTTAATTTTACTTACCCGACGGTCACTGATTTTTTAGAGACACAGAAATCTCCTCAAAAGTCTCTTTTTTAGCTATTTCTTCCACTGATCTTTGAGGCCAACCGCAAAGTTAAATACAGGTCGCTCAGGGCGGTAGTCATTTCGGTCTGCCACAAAATATCCGTGCCGTTCAAACTGGAAGCGTTGTTCAATGTGAGACATTGCTAGACTCGGTTCTACAAATGCTTTTAAAACTTGTTTAGAGTCTGGATTAAGTAGACGTAAAAAATCCTTATCCCCGCTTGTGGGGTTAGGGTCTGTAAAAAGACGGTCGTACATTCGAATCTCAGCACTGATCGCATTTTGAGTACTTATCCAATGAATAGTACCCTTGACTTTATAGTCAGCAGAGCCAGGGGTGCCGCTTTTACTGTCAGGGAAATAGCTTGCATGAACCGCAAGAACATTACCTTGGGCATCTGCATCAAATCCCGTACATTCAATGACAAATCCGTACTTTAAACGAACTCGACTTCCAGGCTGACCATCTTTGGGTGGAGATAATCTAAAGAAGCCTTTGATTGGATTGACCATAAAGTCGTCTGCTTCAATCCACAGTTCTTTCGTCAAATGAAACTCACGTCTACCTAAATCCTCGTGGTGCGGATGTTTTGGCGCTGAGCAGGCTTCAAATTCTTGTGTAAAGTTATCGAGGATCAACTTCAACGGCCGCAAAACGGCAATACCACGCTCTACTTTAGGGTCTAAATCATCGCGTAGGGATTGTTCTAAAACACTCATATCAATCCAACTATCTGCTTTAGAAACACCAATGCGTTCACAGAAGAGTTGTAATGATTCTGGGGTGAAGCCCCTACGTCGTAAGCCAACAATGGTCGGCATCCGTGGATCATCCCAGCCATCCACATGGTTTTCTTGAACTAGTTGTAGTAATTTACGTTTACTTGTCAGCGTATAGGTTAAATTTAACCTGGCAAATTCGTACTGATGCGGGAGTGGATGCTGAAGTGCCCCGGCCTCAGATAACTCGTTGAGTACCCACTCATAGAGGGGGCGATTATTTTCAAACTCCAGTGTGCAAATTGAGTGGGTGATGTTTTCTAGGGCATCAGAAATACAGTGGGTAAAGTCATACAATGGATAAATACACCATGTGTTACCCGTTCGGTGGTGATGGGCGTGACGGATACGATAAACAACAGGGTCACGCATCACGAGGTTTGGCGAGGACATATCAATCTTTAGGCGGAGAACGTGTTCGCCATCTTGGAATTTACCAGCGCGCATCGCACGGAACAACTCTAAATTCTCGGCAACTGTGCGATCTCTAAAGGGGCTCGGGGTTCCAACTTGATTAAAATTACCTCGGTTGTGATGAATCTCATCAGCACTTTGGCTATCAACATACGCTTTTTCACGAGAGATGAGTATCTCGGCAAAGGCATACAGTTGTTCAAAGTAATCGCTGGCATAAAATTGATACGCTTGATCGTGATGATGCCAATCAAATCCTAACCATTTCACTGCGTCAAGAATACTATCAACATACTCGGTTTCTTCTTTAGCAGGATTTGTGTCGTCGAATCGCATATGGCAACGGGCGCCACCTGGTATGTGATCATAGTCTTTAGCAAGGCCAAAATTCAAGCAAATACTTTTGGCGTGCCCAATATGTAAGTATCCGTTTGGCTCAGGTGGAAAACGTGTAATAACGCTGGGTAATGCTTGACCGTCATGATTGATCCGGTTGGCGAAGGTTGCGTTAGCGCAGTCATGATCAATAATCTGCCGTAAAAAGTTAGAAACCTCGGTGTTTGCCGAGGTTTCTGGAGTAATATTTATTTCTTTAGACATAGACACATATTGTAATGTGCCTTGGAAAACTTCATCAATCTTCGACGAATGCTTCTTCCCTTGTTTTCTTGAATGCTGGAATCGACACTAACGCAACTAGGATTAAAGCCGTTAATAACAGACATCCAGATAATGGACGCGTAACAAACACTGTAAAGTCACCGCGGGACAATAGTAATGCCCTACGGAAGTTCTCTTCCATCATTGGCCCTAAAACGAAACCGAGGAGTAAAGGAGGAGCTTCGCACTGTAACTTTGTAAACATATAGCCTAAGATACCGAAAATAGCCGTTAAGTAAATATCAAAGACAGTATTGTTGACTGAGTAAACTCCAATACAACAAAAGACCAAAATTGCTGGGTAGAGGTGACGATAAGGAATTGTTAACAACTTAACCCATACACCAATCATTGGCAAGTTCAAGATAATCAACATGAAGTTACCAATCCACATGGAGGCAATCAGACCCCAAAACAGGGCTGGGTTACTCGTCATGACTTGTGGACCAGGTTGGATATTGTGAATCGTCATCGCACCGACCATTAAAGCCATCACGGCATTTGGTGGAATACCTAATGTTAGTAAAGGGATAAAGGAAGTTTGAGCAGCGGCGTTATTTGCGCTTTCTGGAGCAGCAACACCCTCGATAGCACCTTTACCAAACTCGTGACCATATTTAGAAACTTTTTTCTCAAGCGAGTATGCACCAAAAGAAGCTAGAGCAGCACCACCACCAGGGAGGATACCTAATATAGATCCGAGGAGTGTGCCACGCAAAATTGGAGCGATCATTCGTTTAAAGTCTGCTTTAGATGGCCAGAGATTCGTCACTTTTTTCAGGAACGTTTCACGCGCTTCTTTTTGCTCTAAATTCACCATAATTTCAGCAAATCCGAAAACACCCATAGCCACTGTAACAAAACCTAATCCGTCGGTCAGCTGAGGAATATCAAAGGCGTAACGCGAAGTACCAGAGTTAACGTCTGTTCCAACTAGACCCATCAATAAACCGAGAACAATCATGGCAATCGCTTTTATCAGAGATCCTGAAGCTAAAACCACCGCACCAATCAGACCCAGCACCATGAGGGAGAAGTATTCTGCGGGACCGAACTTGAAGGCTAATTCAGATAACGGAGCAGCGAAAGCAGCCAACACTAATGTAGCCACACAACCTGCGAAGAATGAGCCAACACCAGCAGTAAAGAGTGCTACGCCCGCTCGCCCGTTTCTGGCCATTTGGTAGCCGTCGATGGCTGTCACCACCGAGGATGATTCACCGGGGATGTTAATCAAAATCGCTGTTGTAGACCCACCATATTGCGCCCCATAATAAATGCCGGCCAACATAATTAAGGCGGCGATTGGAGGAAGTGCATAAGTCGCAGGCAATAACATGGCAATAGTAGCAATTGGGCCTAAGCCTGGTAGAACACCAATGAGTGTCCCTAGTACACACCCAATTAAACAGTATGTAAGATTTTGTAGGGTAAACGCAGTTGCGAACCCTAATGAAAGATTACTTAACAGATCCATCGGATATTTTCTTTCTAAATATGTTTTGGGATAAAAATTAGTTTGTTAGAAATGGTGGCCATACTGGGAATTGAAGTTTCAGACCCCAAACAAAAGCCCCGTAAGCAATAACAATCAAAATCAACGCATTTACAAAAGTTTGCTTCCAATTGAATTCATGGCTAGCAAGGGCGGAGAGATAAACGAGTGCCACTAAGGCAATAACGAGACCAAGCAAAGGCAACAAGACGGCAAAGACCAAAACCGAACCTGTAACCCAAGCAACTGACTTCCAGTCCCATTTACCAAGACTTGCATCTTCAGTATCTGCGGCGAGCGATTTTAATAAAACAGCAAGACCTAATAACGCGAGTACCACACCTAACCAAAACGGAAAATAACCAGATCCCATTTTTGCAGGTGTACCCATTTGATAACCGCGAGCAAGAATGGCAAAAAAGGCACCAAATGCAATGAACATAACTCCGGACATGAAATCTTTATAATTCTTTATCTTCAATTACGACTCCTAAATAATTGTTTTACAACGATGTGTGATTGTAAGTTCAAACATGATATCTTACCCCTAGGGTTTCCCCTTAGGGTGTGATTAAATCACAAAATAATTGTGAG
Organism: uncultured beta proteobacterium; assembly: GCA_903875135.1. Lineage (GTDB taxonomy): Bacteria > Pseudomonadota > Gammaproteobacteria > Burkholderiales > Burkholderiaceae > Polynucleobacter. The sequence continues at coordinate 169,915 of CAIQUZ010000114.1, forward strand.
AAATTTGTTGCCCAACCTGAAATGAGATAATTGTATACATGAAAGTTAATGAAATCCGACAAAGTTTCCTCGATTTTTTTGCCTCCAAAGGCCATCAAATCGTTAGTTCTAGCCCCGTAGTTCCTGGGGATGACCCCACACTTCTTTTTACCAATGCTGGTATGAACCAGTTTAAAGATGTCTTTTTGGGCTTTGATAAGAGAGCTTACTCAAGAGCCACAACTGCCCAGAAGTGTATTCGTGCTGGGGGCAAACATAACGACTTAGATAATGTGGGTTACACGGCCAGGCACCACACTTTCTTTGAAATGTTGGGAAATTTTTCTTTTGGCGATTATTTCAAAGAAGATGCGATTCAATATGCATGGGAGCTGCTGACAGAGGTATTTAAATTACCTAAAGAAAAATTATTAGTCACGGTTTATGCCGAAGACGATGAAGCCTATGATATTTGGACGAAAAAACTGGGAATCCCCCCAGAAAGAGTGATTCGTATTGGTGATAACAAGGGTTCCAGGTACGCATCGGATAATTTTTGGATGATGGGTGATACAGGTCCTTGTGGACCTTGTACGGAAATTTTCTATGATCATGGCGAAGATATCCCTGGAGGCCCCCCTGGCAGTCCTGATGAAGACGGTGATCGCTTTATTGAGATCTGGAATAACGTGTTCATGCAATTTAATCGTGATGAACATGGCGTCATGCACCCATTGCCGAAGAAAAGTGTTGATACGGGCATGGGCCTTGAAAGAATTTCTGCTGTTTTACAGCACGTCCACTCAAATTACGAAATCGATTTATTTGTCCATTTAATTGATGCGGCAAAAGCTTCTGTTGTAGCTTCTGGGGGAGTTGATGTAGATCTTCAAAGCCCATCGTTGAAGGTCATTGCTGATCACATAAGAGCCTGTAGTTTTACCGTTGCTGATGGAGTGATTCCAGGCAATGCTGGAAGAGGCTACGTTTTAAGACGTATAACGCGTCGCGCAATTCGTCATGGCTATAAGTTAGGGGCAAGAACTCCATTCTTTTATCGATTGGTAGATGCTTTAGTCAAAGAAATGGGGCAAGCTTATCCAGACTTAGCTTTTCAGCAAATAAAAATTACCGAGGTCATTCGGCAAGAAGAAGAGCGCTTTTTTCAAACGATTGCCAACGGTATGGAGATTTTAGAACAGGCCCTATCGAAAATATCTTCAGATTCCCAACAACCAGTCTTAGATGGTGGCATTGCTTTTAAGTTACATGATACCTTTGGTTTCCCACTTGACCTTACGGCGGATGTATGTCGTGAAAGAAATGTGCAAGTTGATAGTGTTGGATTTGAAGAAGCGATGGGTCAGCAGAGAACTCTAGCGCGTGCTGCAGGCAAATTTAAAATGGCCCAGGGGATAGAATATTCAGGGTCTCCCACCGAGTTTTGTGGTTATGAACACCTAACACTTGAAAAAGCCACGATTCAGGCCCTCTATGTTGATGGTTCTCATGTACTGGAAATCAAAAGTGGAGATGACGCCATCATTGTTCTAGATCAGACGCCCTTTTATGCTGAGTCTGGTGGACAGGTAGGCGATGCTGGAGAACTTCGAAATCAGATTGCCCTTTTTCAAGTTGACGACACAATCAAAATTCAAGCAGATGTGTTTGGTCATCATGGAAGCTTGTTGGAAGGAGCTCTCAAGGTCGGTGATGTGTTAAATTCCAAAGTTGATGAGCCCAACCGCAAGGCAATCACTAGAAACCATAGTGCGACTCATTTGATGCACAAAGCTTTGCGAGAGGTTTTAGGTGTTCACGTGCAACAAAAAGGGTCTTTAGTCGATGCGGATAAGACGAGATTTGATTTTGTGCATATGAATCCAGTGACTCGTGAAGAGATAGAAAAAATCGAACACTTAGTGAATACCGAAATCTTAAATAATAGTTCGACTTCTGCTAAAACAATGCGTATTGATGATGCTCAAAAAACGGGCGCCATGATGTTATTTGGTGAAAAGTATGGCGAAGTCGTTCGAGTCTTAGAGATTGGTTCTTCAAAAGAGCTCTGTGGTGGAACACACGTTCACCGCACGGGTAATATTGGTTTGTTTAAGATTGTTTCTGAGAGTGGTGTGGCTGCAGGTATTCGTCGTATAGAAGCGATTACAGGTGAGAATGCTGTGACTCGGGTACAAAAAATGGATGAGCAAATTCATCAATTAGCCGCCACATTAAAAGTACATCCGGACGAGTTAAAACAACGATTACAGCAACTTCAAGATCAGATTAAGGCTTTAGAAAAAGATTTAGAGCGCACTAAATCGAAAATGGCAGCTAGTCAAGGTGAGGAACTTATATCTCAGGTGGTCACTGTGAATGGATGTAACACTTTAGTGGCATTACTAGAGTCGGTTGATGTTAAGGCACTTCGTGAAACTTTGGATCAAATCAAAAATAAGCTCAAATCTGGCGTGATTGTATTAGCAACTATTCAGGATGGTAAGGTCCAGATCATCGCAGGAGTCACTGCGGATTTACTGACGAGGGTGAAGGCTGGGGAGATTGTGAATTTTGTTGCCCAGCAAGTGGGTGGTAAGGGTGGTGGTAAACCAGATATGGCAATGGCAGGAGGTACGAACCCCGCCGAGTTACCAAAGGCACTTGGAAGTTTAACTACTTGGTTTAAGGAGCATTTATGACGCCTACACAAATTGATAAAGAGCTTGATTGCATAGGGATGATTTGTCCTTTGCCTGTCCTTAGAACGAAGAAAGCATTATCCGATATGCAGACAGGACAAGTGCTTAAAATCAGAGCAACTGACCGCGGCGCTGAGCATGATATTCCGATGTTTGCCAAGCAAACCGGAAATGAATTAATTAGTACAGAAGTCAGTGACGATATTTTTATCTTTTATCTCAAACGCCGTTAATGAATCAACGGTTTTTCAGAAACTCTGCAAATTCTGGGCCAACCTCAGGATGGTTAAGGGCGAATTCAACAGTCGCTTTTAGGTAACCGAGTTTACTGCCACAGTCATAACGAATTCCTTCGTACTCATAAGCAAGAACTTGTTCTTTTTGAATCAAAGACTGAATCGCATCGGTGAGTTGGTATTCGCCACCTGCACCAGGGCTTAGATTACGGATATGGTTAAAGATGTTGGCGGTTAAAACATATCGGCCTACCACGCCCATATTTGAAGGAGCATTTTCAGGTGCCGGCTTTTCAACAATATTCGCTAGCTTATAAATATTGTCATCCCATTTTTTTCCGTCAATCACGCCGTAAGAGCGACTTTGTTCAGGTGCGATTTTTTCAACCCCAATGATGGAGCAACGGTAATGTTGGAAGAGCTTAATCATTTGATCGAGTACAGGTTGTTTGCCCGTTAAAAGATCATCTGCAAGGATGACAGCAAACGGGTCATCTCCCACCAGTTTTTCTGCACAAAGAATCGCATGACCTAATCCAAGTGCCTCCGCTTGACGGACATAGACACAATCGACATGACTTGGTTTGATATTTTGAACAATTTCAAGCAGATCTTTTTTGTTTTTTTGTTCAAGTTCATTTTCAAGTTCATACGCTTTATCAAAGTGATCCTCAATCGCTCTTTTTGAACGTCCCGTTACAAAAATCAGTTCAGTGATACCTGCCGCAATGGCCTCCTCAACGGCGTACTGAATTAAAGGCTTATCAACCACGGTTAGCATTTCTTTTGGCATTGCTTTTGTTGCGGGCAAGAAGCGTGTGCCGAGTCCGGCTACAGGGAATACTGCTTTAAAGACATTTGTTTTCATAGTTGGAGTTTAATTAGGTGATTGAAGACGTTCTTTTTGTGAGCGAAGTTTTTCTAGAAGAGTAGAAAACTCATTTAAACGAAGCTGTTCTTGAGCAACCACTTCCGCAGGTGCTCGATCGACAAAACTTTTGTTATTCAATTTTATATGGGCTTTCATGATTTCAGATTCTAATCGAGAAATTTCTTTATCGAGCCTCAATTTTTCAGCGGCAATGTCTACTTCAACTTCTAAGAGCAATCTATATTGATTGACCATTACGACGGGTGCTTGGCTGGCCTTTTGATCAATTTGTGAGCCATTCGCATCGATGACGACCTTGGAGAGCTTAGCGAGACTCAATAGATAAGGACTGTACTGCTCTAATGCAGAAGGATCGCCTTGAATGATGAGCGGCACTTTTGTTGCTGGCGAAATTTGCATTTCTCCCCGCAAGTTTCTGCAGGCATCCACTAGCACTTTTAATTCATGTACCCATTGTTCACTCTTTTCATCGATTTTTTCCATTTGTGGTGTCGGATAAGCTTGTAAAGCAATCGTTTGTTTAGCACATTTTGAAAGATCTTTACCCGATTTAGGAGCAACGGTTTGCCAAAGCTCTTCCGTGATAAAGGGGATTAAAGGATGAGCAAGTCGCAGAATCGTCTCTAACACCCTTAGCAGAGTTCTTCTCGTTGCGCGCTGATTTGCCGCTGAACCGACCTGTAACTGAACTTTTGCCAGCTCAAGGTACCAATCGCAGTATTCATCCCAAACAAACTGATAAAGGGAGTTAGCGATCAGATCAAATCGATACTCTTTAAAACCTCTTTCAATATCGGCTTCTACACGTTGCAAAAGAGAAACGATCCAACGGTCTGCAGCAGAAAAATCTAAATTACCTTCAGGACCACATTCACCAGTACAGGGCACGAATCCATTTTCTTTATCGCCACCTGGGCAATTCATCAAAACAAAGCGCGTCGCATTCCACAACTTGTTACAGAAATTACGATAGCCTTCACAACGCTTTTGATCAAAATTAATATTTCTTCCAAGTGTTGCCATCGACGCAAAGGTAAAACGCAGTGCATCTGTTCCAAATGGGGTGATACCTTGCGGAAATTCTTTTTTCGTCTTTCTAGTGATGGATTCTTCTTGCTTTGGATTCATCAAGCCTTGAGTTCTTTTGGCTAAAAGATCTTCAAGGCTAATGCCGTCAATGAGATCAAGCGGGTCTAGGGTATTGCCCTTCGACTTACTCATTTTTTGTCCTTCAGAGTCTCTCACTAAGCCGTGAACATAGACTTTTTCAAAAGGCACTTTACCGGTGAAGTGGCAAGTCATCATCACCATCCTAGCGACCCAAAAAAAGATAATATCGAATCCGGTGACGAGAACCGTAGAAGGCAAAAAATGGTCAAGGAGTTCAGATTTCTTGGGCCAACCTAAGGATGAGAACGGAACTAGCGCTGAACTAAACCAAGTATCTAAGACATCAGGGTCGCGCTTGAGTGAGCCAGTATAGCTTTGTGCCTTAGCTTGCGCCTGAGCATCTTCTAGAGACCTCGCTACGATAAATGAGCCATCATCTTTATACCAAGCGGGAATTTGATGACCCCACCACAATTGGCGAGAGATACACCAGTCTTGGATATTTTCTAACCATCCTTTGTAAGTGCTATTCCAGTTTTCTGGCACTAGGGTGATATCACCTTTAGTGACCGCTGCCAGAGCTGCGCTCGCAATCGACTCCCCCGGCATATATTGGTTAGCATCGGTTGGTTTTGACATCGCCACAAACCATTGATCGGTTAGCATCGGTTCAATGACGGTTAGGGTGCGGTCGCCTCTTGGGACCATTAACGTATGATTGACGACGGCCTCTAAAAGACCAGCCGTGTCTAAATCTGTAACAATTTGTTTGCGCGCTACAAAACGGTCAAGACCTTGGTAGGGCTGAGGTGCATCCAAGTTGATTTTTGCATCGAGAGTCAAAATATTGATGAGTGGCAATTGATGTCGTTGACCAACTGCATAGTCATTAAAGTCATGAGCCGGAGTTACTTTAACGACACCGGTACCAAAACTCATGTCGACATAATCATCGCCAATGATGGGAATTTGACGACCACATAGAGGTAATTCAACTTGTTGGCCAATGAGGTGGCGGTAACGCTCATCTTCTGGGTGAACCATCACGGCAACGTCGCCAAGCATAGTTTCTGGACGAGTTGTAGCAACCGTCAAGAATCCTGATCCATCCGCTAATGGGTAACGGATCTTCCACATAAACCCTGCTTCTTCGACACTCTCCACTTCAAGATCAGAAACCGCAGTGCCTAAAACAGGATCCCAGTTGACAAGTCGCTTACCGCGGTAGATCAGGCCTTGTTCGAACAAAGAGACAAAGACCTCTACCACCGCCTCAGACATCGCTGGATTCATGGTGAAGTATTCATGATTCCAATCAATGGAAGCGCCCATGCGGCGAATTTGATTCGTGATGGTTGAGCCAGATTTATCTTTCCATTCCCAAACCTTGTCTAGGAACTTTTCGCGACCCAAATCATGCCGAGATACTTTTTGAGCATCTAATTGTCTCTCAACCACTATTTGAGTGGCGATACCTGCATGGTCTGTTCCAGGGACCCATAAGGTATTTTTCCCCTGCATTCTTGCATGTCTGGTCAAACCATCCATAATGGTTTGGTTAAAAGCGTGCCCCATATGCAAAGTCCCTGTAACATTAGGGGGTGGTAATTGAATACAAAAATTATCTCGACCGGCTTGTAAATCAACCCCACCGATATTTTTTTCTGCCCAAGCTTCTAACAAGGGTTTTTCTACCTTATTGGGCTCAAATGCTTTAGCTAATTCTGAGGAAGCATTTCCCGATAATTCTTCGGCAGACTCTGGAGTAGGATTTTCATTTTTAGACATATGACTCAAATTATAATTTGGTATTTAAACAAACTTCAGTGAACGACATTCTTAACAACTTAAATCCTGAGCAGTTAGAGGCAGTAACCCTCAGCGCAACGCCTTCTCAAGGGCATTTACCCTCCGCTTTAATTTTGGCTGGAGCTGGAAGCGGCAAGACAAAAGTGTTAACCACAAGGATTGCATGGTTAGTACAAACAGGCCAGGTTTCGCCAGTTGGCGTTCTGGCCGTCACTTTTACCAACAAAGCGGCAAAAGAGATGTTGACGAGATTATCCGCGATGTTGCCCATCAATACTCGCGGGATGTGGGTAGGGACCTTTCATGGCCTTTGTAATCGACTATTACGGGCTCATTTTCAGGATGCGGGCTTGCCTTCCACCTTTCAAATTTTAGATACGCAAGACCAACTCTCTGCCATTAAGCGCCTGCTAAAAGTATTAAAAGCGGATGATGAAAAATACCCACCCAAGCAGTTACAGTATTTTATTGCTCATGCCAAGGAAAAAGGTCATCGCCCTAGGGATCTTTCTGCATCGGATGATTTTCAAGGGATGTTAATCAAGCTTTATTCTGCCTATGAGGAGCAATGTCAGCGTGAGGGAGTTGTTGATTTTTCAGAGTTATTACTGCGTTCCTACGAATTATTGAAGCATCATGAGCCTATTCGGCGACACTATCAACAACGCTTTCGCCATATTTTGGTAGACGAGTTTCAAGATACGAATGCTTTGCAATATGCATGGTTAAAACTTTTATCGAATCAGGGCGGAGATAATCCCTCTGCTGTATTTGCGGTTGGAGATGATGACCAAAGTATTTATGCATTTAGGGGTGCTGATGTTGCCAATATGCGGCTTTTTGAAAAACAATACAAACCGATGATGGTGAAGTTGGAGCAGAACTATCGCTCTCATGGACATATTCTTGATACGGCGAATCACTTAATTGCCAACAATACCGAGCGTTTAGGAAAAAACCTACGAACTGATGCTGGTCATGGCGAGTTGGTGCGATTATTTGAAGCTGCAAGCGATGGCGTTGAAGCTGGTTGGTTAGTGGAAGAAATCCGTAGCTTGATCAATGAAGGATATGCCCGCAGCGAGGTCGCCATTTTATATCGTAGTAATGCCCAGTCTCGGATCATTGAGCATGGTTTATTTTCAGCGGCGATTCCCTACCGTGTTTATGGGGGCTTACGGTTTTTTGAACGCGCTGAAATCAAACATGCTTTGGCTTATTTGCGGTTACTTGAGAACCCAAATGACGATACCTCCTTTTCAAGGGTGGTAAATTTTCCAACTAGGGGTATTGGTGCTCGATCGATTGAGGCCTTGCAAGATATTGCTAAAACGCAGCAAAGCTCGTTATATGCAGCTGCTAGTTTTTTAGAAGGTAAAGCAGGAACTTCGTTAAATGGATTTATTCGACTGATTGACCACCTAAGAGATGCTACAAGAAATAATACCTTGCCTGAATTGATCGATTACGTCATTCAAAATAGTGGCTTAATTCAACATTATTTAGCAGAAAAAGAAGGTCAAGATCGGATAGAAAACTTACAAGAGTTAATTAATGCTGCCACGGCATTTATTGCGGAGGAAGGTATTAGCCAAGATACAAAAGCACTCACTCCAATTGAGTTCAATACAAGCATACCTGGAGAGCCACTTTTTGAAGGACAACCTGCCAATCAAGGCCCCATTGAGATGTCTCCTTTAGCGGGGTTCCTGTCGCACGCATCTCTTGAGGCTGGGGATAATCAGGCGCAAGCAGGGCAAGATGCCGTGCAATTGATGACGGTACACTCCTCCAAAGGTCTCGAGTTTAAAGCTGTATTCATCACAGGTCTAGAAGAGGGGTTATTTCCTCATGAAAACAGTCTGAATGAAGAGAAGGGTTTAGAAGAAGAGCGTCGACTGATGTATGTCGCGATAACCAGGGCTAGAGATCGTCTTTATATATCGCATACGCAGTCTAGGATGCTACATGGGCAAGTAAGGTATAACTTACCCTCGCGGTTTTTAGAGGAGTTACCTAAAGAAAATTTAAAAGCGTTGGTGCCAAAGCAAAAAGACTCTTCATGGTCCAGTCATTCACGTCAAGTCAACCCTAGTTGGGGCAATGGCAGCTTAGGTGATGACCGGCTACCATCTTACGCCACCAAATCCACTTCTTCTATTCTTGTGGCCAATACAAAATCTCAAGATGATCATGGGTTTCATATTGGTCAGCAAGTATTTCATAGTAAGTTTGGTGAGGGGCGCATTATTAGCTTTGAGGGGACTGGAACTGATGCAAAAGCACAGGTAAACTTTTCTCGTCACGGCCCTAAGTGGTTAGCTTTGAGCATTGCAAAGTTAACTGCTATTTAATCGACAATGGGCAGTACCTCGGATGGGTCTTTAAAACAGCCTTTCCAAGTCGCAAAAAAGGTACAGTATAAAACTGTAACTGCTGCCATGCTAAATGGAGTGACAGCATAGGATGCGTATTCGCCAATGCCAAATGCATCAAAGAGAGCACCCAAAAATAGGGGTATCGCCACCAAGACGATGGTCCAAGTCAAAAAGTAAATAAAAAAAGCACCTTTGTTAAGCCAAAAGGCCATCCAGCTGCCAAATAGCGCCTTTGCAACCGTGGCATCTTTCCATGCAATGAGTTGCGGTGAGAACCACATCAGGATGGCAATGGGTAGGTAAAGAACTGCGGCAACAAGCATGGCAGTATACATTTCTGTCACCATTTCAGGGCCAGATATTTTTCCTTCAGTGATAAGAGGCAGTACTTTTTCAACATCCACAAATCGAGAAGCGACGATACTCAGTAAAACAATCATTGAGGTATAAATTGACCCGAGTTGGATCAGGCGTGTGCGTATAACCGAAGGGTAGTCTCGAAAAGGGGACAGGTAAATCGTTGGACGAACAATTTCTTTGCGGATCACTTTTTGGCAAGCCGTGAGAAAGCCGACAGAAAAGATGGGGCTTAAGACTAAAACAATCATCAAGCCTAAAATAGGAATAAACATGGACAGTTGAACAACAAAAATATACAAAAAGACGAGCATTAAAAAAGTAAATGGGCTTTGTTTAAAAAGCCAGATACCTTGACGGATCCAGGTAAAGCCAGTTGATGATGAAACTTGGTTAATTTGCATATTGAATTCTTAGGCGGAGTATTTTTTCGAAATGGGATGGGTCGTGTGGCGTTAGTAATTGAGCGTTTCTTGGGATATAAAAGTCCCATAAGCGAGAGATCCAAAAACGAAGTGCTGCAGCACGTAGCATCTTTGGCCAAGCGATTGTTTCTGCGACGGTAAATGGTCTAACCTCTTGATAGGCATTCAGAAAAGCATCTAATCGTTCCTGATCAAACGCACCAGTACTAAGTTCGATGCACCAATCATTCACGGTTACAGCAACATCAAATAACCACTTATCGGTGCCTGCAAAATAAAAATCAAAAAACCCACTTAACTCGTCATTATCTTTAAACAGGACATTGTCTCTAAACAGGTCGCAATGACATGCGCCAAAAGGTAATGTAGTGTAATTTACACTACTGAAGAATTGGGTCTGGAAAGTAATTTCTGAGGAAAGTAAATTTGTTTTGGCCTCATCAAGAAAAGGAATAATTTCTTTAGCTACAGATTGCCACCAAGGTAAGCTTCTTAAATTCTCTTGATGCGCTGGATAGTCTTTTCCGACTAAATGCATGCTTGCTAACATCCTAGCCACTTTCGCACATTGATCTTCATTCGGTGAGAGGCGTGGAGATCCCTCAAGCTTACTCACGATGGCAGCTGGTTTATTTTTTAACGTATCTAGTATGTGGTGCTGACGATTCAGAAATGGTGTTGGAACCTTGATGTGATGATTCGACAAAAACAGCATTAAATTTAAATAGTAGGGTAGTTGATCAAATTGAAGGCGTTCAAAAATGGTGAGTACATATTCTGTAATCTTGCCTTGATAGTTTGCATCAATAAAAAAATTACTATTTTCTATTCCGTCACTAATGCCTTTGAAACTCTTGAGTTCACCTAGGGCAAACGACTTGGTAAACCAGGCATTTGCTTCTTCAAGAGTTAATGAGGTGTAAACAGCCATAGACTTTAGAATGGCAAGTTGATAGAGGGCACTCGATTAATCACTTGGTTTGTAGATACACCGTCTCGACTGAGAGGTGGGCTCATTTCATAATGAGTTCCCATGCTTGACTCAACTTCAATCGCTACATTTTGACCCACATCGCGGTATTCATCGACTTTTGTACCATTGGGCTCTTCTAGGGTGTAGCTTTTGTCGCGTTTTTGAACGCCTTGTATACGGTCTGCTGCGTTGACTTTAGGTGCAATCGGTTGATTATTAATCGCATTGAGTTCTTCCTTGGACAGAATATCCGTCCTCGTTTGAGCAATACAATAAGAAGAGGTTATCAAAAATAGGGAGATAATAAGCCCTAGGAAATGTTTAGGATATAAAAAATGGAAGTAGTTCATAGGTTAATTGTACGATTAAGGTATGTCTAAAGAATTATTATTGCTCGTTGACGGTTCAAGTTACCTGTATAGGGCCTTTCATGCCATGCCGGATTTGCGTAATCCCAATGGAGAGCCAACGGGAGCTATTTACGGCATGATTAACATGTTACGCCGTTTACGAAGTGATTTACCAACTTCCCACATAGCCTGTGTTTTTGATGCAAAAGGCCCCACATTTAGGGATGAATGGTACCCACAGTACAAAGCGAACCGTTCTTCCATGCCCGAGGATCTTGTCAAGCAAATCGAGCCTATCCACGCTGTAGTGAAGGCGATGGGTTGGCCGGTGATTATGGTTCCTGGAGTAGAAGCGGATGATGTGATTGGTACCTTATCCAAAAAAGCCACAGCGTTGGGGTGGAAGACGGTAATTTCTACAGGAGATAAAGATCTTGCCCAATTAGTGGACGAATCAGTCACGTTGATCAACACCATGACAAATGAAAAACTGGATATTCAAGGTGTTGTAGAGAAATTCGGCATTCCCCCTCATCTGATTGTGGATTATTTGACAATTATGGGTGATACGGTCGATAACGTTCCAGGAGTACCTAAAGCAGGCCCTAAAACTGCCGTGAAATGGCTCACTGAGTATGGCAATTTAGATAATGTCATCGCGCAGTCGAACGAAATTAAGGGTGTTGTAGGAGAAAATTTACGGCAATCGATAGAATGGTTAACGCAAGCGAAGCGTTTACTCACTGTCAAATTGGATTGCGTACTTGACGGACATTTAGATGATTTGTCAGAACTCATCGCGCGCCATGAAGATCATGACCAATTGCGCGAGTTATTCATTCGTTATGGTTTTAAGACCTGGTTGAGGGAGTTTGAGGGACAACACTCACAACCCGTTTCATCGCCAAATGACAATCAAGCTTTAAGTTCTCAGGACACCATGTCCTTTCCGACACAAGTTGTTGAAACCCAGTACGAATGTGTCTTGACGCAAGAACAGTTACAAGTTTGGTTAGACCGGATTCAAGCTTCGATACTTACAAGTGTTGATACAGAAACGACCGGACTAGACCCCATGCGTTCTCAGTTAGTTGGAATCTCTTTGGCTGTTGAAGTTGGTCAAGCTTGCTATATTCCCCTCAAACACTTGACGAATGAGGATCAGCTAGATCGAGAACAAACTCTGCAATTTTTAAAATCTTGGCTAGAAGATCCTCAGGCACTAAAGCTTGGTCAAAATATCAAGTTTGACAAACATATTTTCGCCAATCATGGTATTGATTTGCGAGGGATTGCCCATGACACGCTGTTAGAGTCTTATGTTTATGAATCCCACCGATCTCATAATATGGACGAAATGGCGCAGCGTCACTTAGGGATGAAGACGATTACTTTTGAAGAGGTTTGTGGCAAAGGTGCTTCTCAAATTGGCTTTGATCAAGTGGATATAGCCCGTGCCACCCAATACGCGGCAGAAGATGCCGATATTACTTTACGACTCCATCAACATTTTTGGCCACTGATCCAAAAAGAAGAAAGTCTCCGATATGTATATCAAGACATTGAGATACCGACGATGCGGGTGCTGGCGATTATGGAGCGCAATGGTATTTTGATTGATTCCAATAAGTTAGCCGCGCAAGGGCAGGTTATTGGACGAAGGATGTTAGAGCTCGAAAAAGAGATCCATGACTTAGCTGGACAGCCATTCAACATCCAATCGCCAAAACAAATTGGAGAGATCTTATTTCAGGTGAAGAACCTGCCCGTTATCAAGAAAACTCCGGGTGGTGCACCATCGACAGATGAAGAGGTACTTCAGAAGTTATCTGAAAACTATCCGTTACCGGCAAGAATTTTAGATTACAGAAGTCTTGCGAAGTTGCAGTCGACCTATGTTGAAAAGCTACCTAGAATGGCTGATGCTAAAACTGGCAGAATCCACACGAATTACGCTCAGGCAGTAGCCGCGACTGGAAGGTTAGCATCCAATGAGCCTAATTTGCAAAATATCCCTGTTAGGACTGAAGAGGGGCGTAAGATTCGCGAAGCATTTATTGCTCGGCCGGGTTGTTCTTTAATGTCGGCCGATTATTCGCAAATTGAACTACGCATCATGGCTCACATTGCACAGGATGCTAATTTGTTAGAGGCATTTGCACAGGGGCGAGATATTCATAAGGCGACTGCTGCAGAAATTTTTGGTGCCGTACTTGACGACGTCAGTTCAGAACAAAGGCGCTATGCCAAGGTGATTAATTTTGGTTTAATTTATGGCATGAGTGCTTTTGGTTTAGCGAGTAATTTAGGCATTGAACGATCAGCTGCTCAAACCTACATTGATACATATTTTGGAAGATATCCAGGAGTTGCTAAGTACATGTCGGATACTCGTCTGCTGGCGAAAGATAAGGGTTATGTAGAAACCATCTTTGGCCGACGTCTTTGGCTGCCGGAAATTAATAGTACCAATGGTATGCGTCGCCAAGGTGCGGAAAGAGCTGCGATTAATGCCCCCATGCAAGGAACTGCAGCTGACCTGATTAAGTTATCGATGATTGCCGTTCAGGCATGGTTAGAAAAAGAAAAACTAGAAACAAAACTATTACTTCAAGTGCACGATGAACTAGTCTTAGAGGTTCCACAGCACGAAATGGAGTTGGTAAAGCAAAACTTAGACTTGCTCATGACCACTGTCGCCACCTTGCGCGTTCCTCTCGAGGTTGGTATTGGTATTGGTGATAATTGGGAAGAAGCTCATTAAAGCTAGGGAGTTCACATGATATTAACTTGGATCATTCTAGCAACATTGTCGGCTGGGATTATCAGTATTTTTGCGGCAGCTTCATTATCGTTTAAATACTTAGCCTCCATCGTCGAGAACATGGTGAGCTTTTCTGTAGGTCTCTTGTTAGCGACTGCTTTTTTGCACTCTTTACCAGAGGCGTTTGCCGCTCCAGGTATTGATTCAGCTAGTTTATTTTCTTTGTTACTTGCTGGTATTTTATTTTTCTTTGCGTTAGAGAAAGTGGCTTTACTGCGGCACAACCATCACCATGAGGGTGATGGTCACGATCATCATGAAGGACATGATCGTGAAGAGGCGGGTAAAAGTGGTTGGATGATATTAGTTGGTGACGGGGTCCATAATTTTGTCGATGGTGTTTTGATAGCGGCTGCATTTATTGCGAATCCAGAAGTTGGTATTTTGACAGCCATCGCCATTATTGCGCACGAAATACCCCAAGAAATTGGCAATTTTATGGTTTTACTCAATGCGGGCTTTTCTAAACAAAGAGCATTGTTTTATAACTTAATTTGTGGGCTTTTAGCAGTTGTAGGGGGAGTATTAGGATATCTGTTTTTGGAGCAGTCGCAGGCATTGATTCCATATCTACTGGTATTTGCTTCAAGTAGTTTTATTTATATTGCGGTCAGTGACTTAATGCCACAAATGAATCGTCGTTTACAGATTAAAGAATCTCTTAAACAAGTAACTTTAATTTTATGTGGAATAGGCCTTGTACTAGGCCTATCAATACTTCACGGCTAACCTATTTGAAACACATCGTTTTCCGGTACCACTCATGGAAGTGTTGCATACCATCTTCCATGGGGCTTTGATAGGGGCCAACTTCGTTTTGGCCTCTAGCTAAGAGAGCCGCACGACCAGCATCCATCCGCAGGGCGATCTCATCATCTTCGATACAGGTTTCCATATACGCAGCTCGCTCGGCGTCGATAAATTCCCTTTCAAACCAAACGATTTCTTCTGGATAGTAAAACTCAACGATATTTCTCGTTTTATTCGGCCCTAGCGGTTGCAATGTAGAGATACACAGCACTCCGGGATACCACTCGACCATCACATTCGGGTAATAGGTCAGCCAAATAGCACCGCAATCAGGTAGTTTGCCGCCATGGTGCCGAACAACTGCATCGTGCCATTTAGAGTAGACCGGTGAGCCAGGGCGTTTAAGTTGATTATTCAGGCCAACGCTTTGAACGCTATACCAGTTGCCAAATTCCCAAGTCAGGTCATCACACGTAACAAATTGACCAAGCCCAGGGTGAAAAGGTCCAACGTGGTAGTCCTCTAGATAGACTTCAATAAATGTTTTCCAGTTGTAATCACAATCATGAACTTCAACGTGGTCGAGCAGGTAGCCATCAAATCGGAGTTGGTCCTTGACGCCAAGTTTTCGTAGATCTTCATTGACATCTCTCGGACCTTCAAAAAGCAGCCCCTGCCAATTTTGTAAAGGACTTTTACCCAGATGAAGACACGGATTCACCCCGAAGTGCGGGGCGCCTAAAAGTTCCCCCTGAAGGTCGTAGGTCCAACGATGGAGTGGACAAACGATGTTATCAACGATACCCTTACCCCCTAGCATCAGAGCTTGGCGATGACGACACACATTAGACAATAATTCGATACCTTGTTCATTACGAACAAGAACTCGCCCTTCATTCTCGGTACGCAAGGTTTGATAGGACCCAATTTCAGGAACCATTAGTTCATGACCGATATATTTAGGGCCATTAGCAAATAGCAAGGCCATTTCTTTTTGAAACAATTCAGTGTCAAAATACGCACTGACAGGTAACTGCAAATTGGACGGCGCAAGCTGCTGCGCGGTAGCCAGATTAGTCATTCTCCCCACCCCCGAAAAAATAAGTCAGCCGAAGCTAAGCGGAATAACCAATCCAACCATCGACATGTCGATATTGGAAAGGAATCTAGCATTATACTAAAAGAGAAATTTGAAGTCTATTATTTTCATTAATATGCGTTATTGTTAATTATTTATTAAAGGTCTTATTGGGATGGCTACTGCTAAATCAAAAATATCCAATGCTGAAGATACTGCGCCTGCAGATGCTCAACCGAATTATGAACAAGCGGTTGCTGAGTTAGAAAAGCTCATTGCGGAGATGGAATCCGGTAAGCAGTCCTTAGAAGTTAATTTGGCTTCTTACAAAAGAGGTACCGAATTGATCAAGTTATGTCAGAGACTGCTAGATCAAGTAGAACAACAAGTTAAAATTTTTGAAGCGCAATAATGTTTGATTGGAAGAACTGGCATTCTTTGCATTTTCAGCGTACTGAGTTAGCCTTAGTACACGCGATTCCAGCGGTAGAAGATCCTTTAGATCAGTTGCATTCTGCTATGGCATATGCTGTTCGTGCGGGGGGGAAAAGAATTCGTCCTTTACTTATTTATGCAACTTGGCAATTAGGTCAAGTGCATCCAAAGAGTCAGCAAGATATTGAGCAGGTTGATGCCGCAGCGGTTGCTATTGAGTTGATTCATACCTATTCTTTGGTTCATGATGATTTACCCGCGATGGACAATGATGATTTACGTCGTGGCAAACCAACAACGCACAAGATGTTTAATGAAGCGACTGCGTTATTGGTGGGAGATGCTTTGCAAAGTGAAGCGTTTACCATCATTACGCAAATGCAGATACCTGCCAAATTAAAGGTAGAGTTGATCCAAGAGTTATCGATTAGTGCTGGCATGCATGGCATGTGTAAAGGGCAGGCAATTGATTTAGCCAATGTTGGAAAAGTCTTGAATTTGCAAACCTTAGAAAAAATGCACCGCTTAAAAACAGGTGCTTTATTACGATGTGCGATCCGCATGGGAACTATTCTTGGGGGGGTACCTCAAGCACAAAGAGATTTGCTTGATCAAGTTGCACAGGATGTGGGATTAGGTTTTCAGGTAACAGATGACATTCTCGATGCGACGCAGAATTCTGAAACTTTGGGTAAAACCGCTGGGAAAGACGAGCAAGCTAATAAGCCAACATTTGTTAGTTTAATGGGCTTAGAGGCTTCACAAAAGTATGCTGAAGAGTTATTGACAAAGTCTTTAGACACCTTGACCCAGTGGGGGCCGGAGGCAGACCCCTTAAGAGCAATTTCCACATGGGCTTTTACGAGAAAGTCATAGTGACTTAACTATTGAGATTTCTTACAATCCTGTTAGAAATGAAGACCTGAGGGATAATAAAGGTTTACCCTATTGTGTTATTCACAACTTGGATAGCTTCTTGAAAATGATGGTTAAACATGCAAGATCCAATACTTCATAAAATTGAAACTCCTGATGATTTACGAAAATTGTCGCGCGATGATTTGCCACAGCTTGCTCGCGAATTAAGGACCTTTATCATTGAGTCAGTTTCACAAACTGGCGGGCATTTATCGTCGAATCTTGGAACAGTTGAATTAGCCATTGCGTTGCACTATGTCTTTCAAACCCCCAACGATCGCTTAATTTGGGATGTGGGGCATCAAAGTTATGCGCATAAAATTTTGACGGGGCGTAGAGATCAGATGCAAGCTCTCAGAAAATTAGGGGGTATTTCTGGTTTTCCACGTCGTAGCGAAAGTATTTTTGACACCTTCGGCACGGCCCATTCTTCCACTAGTATTTCTGCTGCCATGGGCATGGCTCGAGCATTTCAAACCAAAGGCACTAAGCAAGTTGCAGTCGCCATTATTGGTGATGGTGCAATGAGTGCGGGCATGGCATTTGAAGCTTTAAATAATGCAGGTATTTATCATGATTTGCCATTAATTGTGGTTCTCAATGACAACGATATGTCGATCTCCCCTGCGGTTGGGGCACTCAATCGTTATTTGGCAAGGCTCATGAGTGGCAGTTTTTATGCCAATACGAAAAAAGGTATTGACTCTGTTCTTTCCTTAGCGCCGCCTTTACGAGAGTTCGCCAAGCGCCTTGAGGAGCATGCAAAGGGTATGGTTGTTCCGGGTACTATTTTTGAGGAGTTCGGATTTAACTACATTGGTCCCATTGATGGGCATGATCTAGATTCTTTAGTCCCAACCTTACAGAATGTTATGCGACTTGCACTTGATGGCGAGGGCCCTCAGTTTTTACACGTCGTGACCAAAAAAGGCCATGGTTATAAACTCGCTGAAGTTGACCCCATTCTTTATCATGGGCCAGGTAAATTTGATCCATTGTTAGGGATTCAGTCCAGTAGTGCTCCACTGAAAAAAACGTTTACGCAAATCTTTGGCGACTGGCTCTGTGATCAAGCGAGTGTTGACGAACGACTGATTGCGATTACGCCTGCTATGCGTGAAGGCTCAGGTTTAGTGGAGTTTGAAAAACGGTTTCCACTGCGCTATTACGACGTAGGGATTGCTGAGCAACACGCAGTAACATTTGCGGCAGGATTGGCTTGTGAGGGGTTAAAGCCAGTCGTAGCGATTTACTCCACTTTTTTACAGCGTGGTTATGATCAATTAATTCATGATGTTGCACTTCAAGACTTGCCAGTGGTTTTTGCGATTGATCGAGCCGGCATTGTTGGGGCAGATGGCGCAACACACGCTGGGGCATTTGATATCCCTTATTTACGCTGTATTCCCAATATGTTCATTATGACACCTGCTGATGAACAAGAATGTCGACAGTTGTTATCGACTGCATTTGCGATTGATCATCCGAGTGCTGTTCGCTATCCAAGAGGTGCAGGGGTAGGCAAAACAACTTCAAGCACACTTCAAACCTTGCCAATTGGACGGGCAAAAATGGAGAGAGTCACCCAACAAGCGCAGGGTCATAAGATCGCTATTTTATGTTTCGGTACGCTTTTATATCCTGCCTTAGAGCTGGCGGAAAGATTCGATTTAACGGTTGTGAATATGCGTTTTGTGAAACCGCTTGATGAGGACTTATTGCTAGAGCTTGGTCAAGAGTACGATGGATTTGTTTCCCTTGAAGAGGGGGTAATTGCTGGCGGCGCTGGCAGTGCTTGTATAGAATTTTTAGTGAAATCAAATATTTATAAACCATTTTTGCAGCTTGGGCTGCCCGACCAGTTCATTGACCATGGTGATCCAGCAAAGTTAATGGCGCAATGTGGACTTGATGTCAACGGCATCGAAATGGCGATTCGCAAGAAGTACCCGCAATTCAATTCGGGCAAGCAAACCTATTTTCTAGGACAATAGAATCATGAATGATATGAAAGCCAAACATGTAAGCCCATCAAAGATGGCCGATGTTCAGTCGAGTGAAGACCACCGAAACCTTGCCATTGAACAAGTAGGGGTCCGAGGCATTCGGTTTCCGATCATGGTTCAAGGGGAAAAAGATGTTCACCCTTCGATTGCCCAATTTAGTTTAAATGTGGCGTTACCCCCTGAAAAGAAGGGGACGCATATGTCACGTTTTATGGCTCTTTTGCAAGAATCTAAAGAGCCAGTGAGTGCGTCATCCATGGATCTATTGATGAAGAAAATGATTCCACTGTTGGAAGCTAAAAAAGGGGTGATTGAATTAAGTTACGCTCACTTTGTCAATAAATTTGCTCCTGTATCAGGAATCGAAAGTCTGATGGACTATCAAGTTACTTGGACCACTGAAGGACATGAGCACCAAGGGCAAGTCGAAAGTATTCATTTTTTGAAAGTCGTTGTTCCTGTGATGAGTTTATGTCCATGCTCCAAAGAGATCTCTGATTTTGGTGCGCATAACCAACGTTCGCATGTCACGATAGAAGTTTGTCTGAAAAAAGATACAACTATATTTGTTGAAGAGTTGATTCGAATTGCTGAGTCACAAGCATCTTGTGAATTATGGGGATTGCTCAAGCGAACTGACGAGAAATATGTCACTGAAAAATCGTACGAGAATCCAAAGTTTGTTGAGGACTTAGTCAGAGATGTTGCAAGTCATGTCGCGCAGCTCAGTTCGATTGATTCATTTGACGTTGAGGCGGAGAATTTTGAATCGATCCACAATCATAGCGCTTACGCGCGGATTCGCTCTTAGCTTATAACTCGCTGAGCGACCAGCGGGGAAGTACATCGAACCCAAGAGAAGTGTCGGCAAGAGTTGGGTTCTGTAATAACTTCACTGCCCCAGCAAAAGCAATCATTGCACCGTTATCTGTGCATAAATCCAGTGGTGGATACAGAACATGTGTATTGGTTTTTTCACGAAGGGTTTTGAATCCATCCCTCAGTTGACTATTGGCACCAACTCCTCCAGCAACGACGAGTGTTTTACATCCTGTCAAGATAAGAGCATCTTTTACCTTTTTACAAAGGACGTCAACCACTGCATCGACAAATGCGAGAGCTAAATCAGCTTTGAATTGCTCATCCATAACACCCTTCAACTTGACTTGCGTTAACACCGCTGTTTTAAGACCTGCAAAAGAAAAGTCTAGGTTTTTTGAGTGCATAAGAGGTCTAGGAAGTTGGAATTTTCCAACAGTCCCTTTTTTCGCTAGTTGAGATACTGCCGGACCTCCCGGATAAGATAGGCCTAATAATTTAGCGGTTTTATCAAATGCTTCTCCAGCGGCATCATCTAAAGTTTCTCCTAAAGTCTCATAGACCCCAATATCTTTTACCAACATGATTTGGGTATGTCCTCCAGAGACTAAAAGAGCTAAAAAAGGAAATAAATGATGAGGGGATGATGATTCCAATTCGGGGGAAAGTAGGGGGGATAATAAATGCCCCTCTAGATGGTGAATCCCTATCGTTTTTTTTGACAGTCCGAAAGCTATTGATTTAGCAATGGAAGTGCCCACTAACAATGCACCTGCTAATCCTGGACCCTTGGTATAGGCAAATGCATCAATCTCTTGTAGTTGTAGTTGAGATTGCTTTAAACAGTCTTCAATCAGAGGCAGGCTCACTCGGATGTGGTCACGGGAGGCAAGTTCGGGAACCACACCGCCATAGAGTTCATGCATTTTTACTTGTGAGAATAAGCTTTGGCCTAACAGACCTAGGTAAGCTGGTTGTTTGGATTCCCAAAAACGGGAATCATAGACAGCGATACCCGTCTCATCACAAGAAGTTTCTATACCTAAGATGTACATATTTTGATTTTCTCATGATATACTTGTAGTCTTTAGTCTATTTAGAGAAATATTACGCATGACCACTATTCGCCTTCGTGAAAATGAGCCATTTGAAGTTGCTCTACGCCGTTTTAAACGCACTATTGAAAAAAATGGTTTGTTAACGGATTTACGTGCCCGTGAGTTTTATGAAAAACCAACGGCAGAACGTAAACGTAAAAAAGCAGCTGCTGCTAAGCGCCACTATAAGCGCATCCGTAGCCAAATGTTGCCTAAAAAACTGTTCTAATCCCAATATCACTCATCTGTGTATGGGCATGCCTTAGGGCTTTGCCGACAGATTGATTAAAATTGAACCCACCATATTTCTTATGGTGGGTTTTTATTTTGGTTTTAATGATGTGGCAGCTAAAAATACTTGTCATAATAAGGTTAGAAAAATATCAAAAGAGGAAATCATGAGCTTAAAAGAACAAATAACGAGTGACATGAAAGACGCCATGCGCAGTAAAGAAGCCGAACGTTTAGGGACGATTAGGTTGTTGTTGGCCGCAATGAAACAAAAAGAGGTGGATGAGCGCGTTGAGTTAACCGATGCGCACATTGTTGCGATCATTGAAAAGATGGTTAAACAACGCAAAGACTCCATTACTCAGTTTGCGGCGGCTAAGCGAGATGATCTTGTTTTGCAAGAGACAAAAGAATTAGAGCTTTTACAAACTTATATGCCTACCCAACTATCAGATGATGAGGTGATGGCGGCTGTACAAAAAGCAGTTAAGATGAGTGGCGCCACTGGTCCTCAAGACATGGGGAAGGTAATTGGACTTTTAAAAGCAGAGCTCGCTGGAAAAGCCGATATGGGAAAAGTGTCTGGGCTTGTCAAAAACGCATTGCAGAAGTAATAAGGGTCTTGGTGTGATACCCCGAGCCTTTATTGATGAAGTGTTGAACCGAGTTGATATTGTCAACATCGTCAGTCAATCAGTAACGCTCAAAAAATCAGGATCAAATTTACAAGGACTGTGTCCTTTTCATCAAGAAAAATCGCCTTCATTTTCTGTATCTGAAACTAAGCAGTTTTATCACTGCTTTGGATGTGGGGCTCATGGGACGGCCATTAGTTTTTTGATGGAGTATGCCGGACTCACCTTTGTTGATGCGATTGAAGATTTGGCCAAATCTGTTGGTTTAACTGTCCCTAAAGAGGTGCAAGACATCACCAAAATCGTTGATGTACAGCAAACCTTAGCGATGACTCAAAACATGGAAAAGGTGGTAGTTTGGTATCAAGAGCAGTTGAAAAAAAATCAACGGGCGGTTCAGTACTTAAAAAGTCGTGGCTTATCAGGTGAAGTGGCGAAGAAATATGCCATTGGTTATGTACCGGATGCTTGGCAAAATTTAGAGGCTGTCTTTGGCACATACGATCATGATGAAACGGCGAAGCTCTTAGTGGAGTCGGGCATGGTGATTCAGGGAGCTGCCGAGGGGTCAGTGAGAGCGAAAAGATATGATCGATTTAGAGATCGTATTATGTTTCCGATCCGTAACCTTAAAGGGCAAGTGATTGGATTTGGTGGCCGTATTTTGGATAAAGGCGAGCCTAAATATTTAAACTCTCCGGAGACTACCTTATTTAAAAAAGGACAAACCTTATATGGTTTGTTTGAGGCAAGAAAATTTATCCGTGAGAAGTCTTTTGTACTCGTTTGTGAAGGATATATGGATGTTGTAGCCCTAGCGCAACTTGGGTTTCCGAACAGTGTCGCCACTTTAGGAACAGCATGTACAGAAACGCATATACAAATGTTGCTTAGGCATACAGACCGCGTTGTATTTTCCTTTGATGGAGATTCTGCAGGTCGAAAAGCAGCCAAGAGAGCATTTGAAGCGTGCGTTCCTCTTTTAGCGGACGAGAAAGAAATACGATTCTTATTTTTACCTAAAGAGCATGATCCAGATAGTTTTATTCGTGAATTTGGTCAAGAGCGTTTCCAAAAAGAGATAAACCAGGCCTTACCATTATCAAGATTTTTTTTAGAAGTCATTGGGGATGGGGTTGAGTGGACAAGTGCAGAAGGAAAAGCGCAAGCTCAAAACAATGCCAAAGAATACTTTAAAAAATTTCCTGCAATTGCCCTGCGAGTTCAAATTTTACGTGAGCTCGCTCAGCGCTTAGGGCTAACGCAAATCGAGTTAGAAAAGTTTTATGGATTACCGAGTACTCAAGAGATTGATGTCGTTAAGATAGAAAAACCAAAAGACCCTTATTTAAAAAAGGGCGGTGGTAAAGATGATTGGAAGAAAAAAAACGAGTTAAGAGCTTTAGAAAATTTAGCCAAGCAAAAGCCGGTCACACCTACTAATTTAGCAATCCAAATGATGTGGATTTTGATTCAGTACCCACAACTGGGTAAAGGGCTGAATACAGCACAGCAAGAATTGATGTTATTGGTAGCCAATCAAAGGTCTACGAGGGCGGGGTTACTCATGCAGGATTTGTTGGGATTGTGCAAAGAAGTTCCCGAAGAAATCAATTTTGCGGTTTTTCAAAATAGTCTAATGAGTTCACCCATGGCTGCAGAATATGGAATTCTCTTGAAAAAAGCCTACGAATCGGAATTGACGATGGAAGACGGGCAGAGGCACTTAGATGGGGCTCTCAAAAAAATTGAGATTGAAGCTGTTAAGAAAGAAATGTTGGAAATTACTGAAAAGATTCAACAAAAAATTGAGCGTCCAGAGGACCTTATTCGTTACAGAGAGCTAGGTGTTAAATTGAAGTAGAAGTAACGAAAAGAGCTAAAAAATATCAATTTACAAAGATAAAAATGGACCTAACCTTGAAAAAAACACCATTTTGGCAGTATAATACAAGGCTATCAAATATATATTGAATTCAACGACTTGCCTGAGATAGGGGAACTTTATGTCCCTCAGGGGCGTCATTATTGTGTGAAACGTTTCAAAAATCCGTCAAACTCCTTTAATTTTTTAACAGCAAGCGAACATGCCAAAAACAATCCCAGTTAAAAAAACCAGCTCAAAAACTGTTGTAGCCAAAAAATCAGCCCCTACAAAAAACGTTGCCAAAAAAGTGGTGACTGCGCCTAAAAAGTCTCAGGCTGTTGTAAAGACCATAAAGCCTGTTGCTAAAGTTGTGAAGGGGATGCCTAAAAAGACTTCCGTGCCCGCAAAAAAGGCAGTGAAGTCAGTAGCTAAGACAGTTGTAAAGAAAGTTGTTACGAAAGCCCCAACGGGTAAGCTGATTGCTAAAAAAATTGTCGTGACAAAGCCGACCACTAAACCTTTGGCAAAAAAAGTCACTAAACCAGTTGCAAAGCCGGCGACTAAAAAAGCGCCTGTAAAGACAGTTGCTAAAGTAGAGATTAAAAAAGTAGAGATTAAAAAAGCGATCAAGCTTGAACCAAAATTAGCAGTACCTTCCAAAGAAAAATTACCGAAAGCTAAAAAGGCTGAAAAAGTAGTTACTGAAGAAGTGACAGCTCAGGTCAACGAGTCCGTCTTAATAGATGGTGAAGTTGGTTTGGAGTTACCGGTTAAAAAGACTCGTGGCAGAAAACCAAAGCCAAAACCAGAAGTTGATCCGAATGCCGACATTCGTACTGATCGTCAAAAAGCGCGTGATCGCAAGGCAAAAGAAAAAGCGCTTCTTTTAGAGTTTAATGCGACAAAATTAGGTAGTGAAGAGCAGTTAGAGCTTCGTCGTGCTCGCTTAAAGCATTTGATCAAGATGGGTAAATCCCGTGGTTATTTAACGCACGGTGAAATTAATGATGTGATGTCTGATGAGTTATCCGATACGGACTCTCTAGAGACATTAATTGCTCTTCTCAGTGACATTGGTATTTCTGTTTATGAACAGGCGCCTGATGCTGAGACCTTAATTTTGAATGAGAATGCAATTACTGTATCTTCAGATGAAGAGGCTGAAGAGGAAGCTGAAGCTGCTTTAGGTGCAGTTGATTCTGAATTTGGTAGAACGACTGATCCAGTCCGCATGTATATGCGTGAAATGGGTACAGTCGATTTGCTGACTCGTGAAGATGAGATTGTCATCGCGAAAAAGATCGAAGCGGGCCTCAAAGATATGTTGATGGCTTTATCGGCTTGTCCCGTGACGATTGCTGAGATCATTGATCTTGCAGATCAGATTGTGGCGGGCACTATCCAAGTGGATGATTTCGTTGATGGTTTAGTTGATCCGAATGCGGTTGATATTCCGATGACGCCAATTGCAGTTGAAGAGGTGGAAGTAGATGACATCGATGAAGATTCCGAGGATGAAGATGACGATGGCGGAGCTGGTGGCGCTGCTGCATCTGCCGCATCGGCAAAACAACTCGAAGAACTGAAACAGCTTTCTGTAGAAAAGTTTGCCATTATTCGTAATCAGTTCGACAAAATGCGTCGAGCTTATGACAAAGAGGGCTATAACTCAGTTAACTACGTTAAAGCACAGACATTGATTCGTAATGAATTGCTTGGATTTAGATTTACCGCCAAAAGTGTTGAGCGTTTATGCGACACGATTCGTGCCCAAGTCAATCAAGTATGGACCACTGAGCGCGCAATTGCTAATCTGTTAGTCGACAAGATTGGTATACCGCGCGCTGAAGTTTTAGCCCAACTCAATAAAAATCTCATGAATTTACTGTGGTCTAAAACCTTATTAAAAGATCCAAAGCCTTACACCGCATTACTGGAGAGGAATGTTCCAGCACTGCAAGAGTTACAGCAAAAGCTGATTGATTTACAAAATAAAGTGGTGTTGCCATTACCTGAATTAAAAGAAGTGCATAAGCAAATGACCGCTGGTGAAAAGCGTGCAAGAGAAGCGAAGCGTGAGATGACCGTAGCTAACTTACGTTTAGTGATATCGATTGCTAAGAAATATACCAATCGTGGTTTGCAGTTTTTAGATCTTATTCAAGAGGGTAATATTGGTCTCATGAAGGCAGTTGATAAGTTTGAATATCGTCGCGGATACAAATTTTCGACCTATGCGACTTGGTGGATTCGTCAGGCGATAACAAGATCGATTGCTGACCAGGCCAGAACAATTCGTATTCCGGTGCATATGATTGAGACGATTAATAAGATGAACCGTATTAGTCGTCAGATTTTGCAAGAGACAGGTATAGAGCCAGATGCTGCTACTTTAGCTGCTAAGATGGAAATTCCAGAAGATAAGATTCGCAAGATTATGAAGATTGCCAAAGAGCCTATCTCCATGGAGACGCCTATTGGTGATGATGAAGACTCACATTTAGGTGACTTTATTGAAGACGGAAATACGCTTGCACCAGCTGAAGCTGCTTTACATGAATCAATGCGTGATGTGGTGAAGGATATTTTAGATTCTTTAACACCTCGTGAAGCGAAAGTTCTCAGAATGCGTTTTGGTATTGAGATGAGCACTGATCATACCTTAGAAGAAGTTGGTAAACAGTTTGATGTAACGCGTGAGCGTATTCGTCAGATTGAAGCAAAAGCACTTAGAAAAATGCGTCACCCAAGTAGAAGTGATAAGTTGAAGAGCTTTTTAGAGGAAGATTAATTTTCAATACGGGCCGTTAGCTCAGTTGGTTAGAGCAGAGGACTCATAATGGACTTAACCATGGGTCCTAGAAGTAGAAATTGTAATGATTTCAATAGGTTAGTGGTGGTGGAGGTGCAGAAAAAACACTACACACCAACTACACACCGTGGGGTTTTTCATGGTGTGTAGTAAATAGCGGTTTTGTGTGGTTTTGAAGTAAAAAGTAGTTGCTGTACCCGAAAAGTTTCGGGCCGTTAGCTCAGTTGGTTAGAGCAGAGGACTCATAGAAAATTGTGCACCAGATGACGAAAGTCGCTGTGTGAATGGCGTCAAATTCGGTGAAACCTAAGTGAAGAAATTCATAAGGCAATGCCGAGCCA
>CAIQUZ010000115.1 GCA_903875135.1 uncultured beta proteobacterium
CCATCAAAATAAAAAAGCATAGTCGACCAGCAAAAAGTATTTTTCGTTATGGACTTGATTTTCTGCGTTCCATTTTTGTTGATCTGGATCTAAAACAACATGACTTCCTTCTCTGTCTTCAATTTTTGTCCTGTACGTAGATGGGCTACTATGTTTTGCAACAGAAGCGAATTTTTTCTTGTATAGCCTTTATCTGAAAAAATATTTTGTTTATTAATATATCCTTTCACTCCCCTTATACCATATTCATTAATTTCTGCACCACCAATGACAGGAAAATCTCCTGTCTCTTCAATAAACTTTTGAAATGTTTCACCTCTACTATTGTTTGCGATATCATTTAAAAATTTTCTTGTCTGTGTCATTTTCAAAGCAATAGCAATTTCCCCTTCGGTAATTCCGTTCAATACAAAGCCAAAACATTCAACTAATGATTTGTCAACTGTCGAAATTTCTAAAAAATCTAGCCCGTCAAATAGTACAGAGCGATAATATTTTTGTTTCTGATTATTTTCTAAGAGAAACACCATTGCTTCGAGAAGTACATTTTCAAATGCTCTTCCGCAATCTACTGTTAAAGTAAGTTCTTGAATAGTGAAATTGCGAGTTGCAGCATAGTTTGAAGCAAATGAATATGATTTCGGAACGATGTAAGTCAATAAGCCGCTATATTTAAGAAAAGATTTCCCTTTTTCAATAAAGAGAATTGCTGTTTCACTTGTCTTGAGTATGAAAGTTTTTTTGAAATAATCAACTTTTTCTTTGGTTAATGCAGCACCATAAGGTGGATTACCAATCACCACGTCAAAACCACCTGAAATATCAAACATCCATTCTGGATCGAAGAAACCAGCAGAATCGTTTAAATTGTATGGATTCCAATTTGCCAATTGATTAGCAGTATCAACCTTCCAACCATGCTTTTGTAAAACCACAGCAATCTGTTCCCGTAACTTCTTATCTTCCTCTCGCAACTTGCGCTTATGACTAGGCGACTTGGAACTAAATAAACGATGTCTGACTTTCTTCAACGCCGTTTCTAACTTCTTAATCTCCTCTGAAGTATCGAATAAACTCAATTGCCCTTCTGATTTCTCGATTCCAATCAACGTATTAGCCGCTACAAATTTAGTTTCGAGGTTAGGCAAAGGACGAATCCCAAAATTAATCTCCTTATTTGGAACTACCCGTTGATCTACCACTAACGAAATAAAGAATCTGAGCTTAGAAATCTGAATGGCAATCGGTTGGATATCTACGCCATAGATACAGTTTTCAATTAGATATAACTTACGTCCATAATCCAGCTCATTATTTATAAAAGCTTCTTCAATATCTTTGATTTGAGTCTGTAAATCTTGAATACTGCGCTCTCGATATTCAGCATCTTCTAACTCTTCTAATTGAGCGATGGCTACTTCAACCCTGGCAATCTGACGTTGTTTCCAGCCAGTATTGTTAGGATCAACCTTAGATAAAATATGTACCATCTTTTGCAAAATTCCCATCGGGAAAGCTCCCGAACCACAAGCAGGGTCAAGAATTGTGCATTTATCTAAAGCCTGGATAATTTTTTGTTGAACCTCAGCATCTTCGGCAAATGGATTGATAGCATCAAAAGAAACAAGTTGATGCAGTCGTCGATCTAAATCTTCATCTTGATATCCAGACTCTTGGGCTTGTAACTCATTCTTTAAGTAAGCAATGAGACTTTCATCCACCATGTAATTAACAATCTCACGGGGCGTATAAAAAGAGCCTGTTTGCTTTCTGGCTGTCGTTTTCGTCTCAGGATTATAACTAGCTAAAAGATTTTCAAACACCTTACCCAACAACTCAGGATCTAGTGCCACATCTTCCTCAATTGGCGTATTTTCCGTAATCGTAAATTTGTAAGCTTTAAGAATATTGATTAAACCCTTGACTGCCGCTTCCTTCGTTCCCTTGTTATTTACACCATATTCTACGCTGAGATCGACTTTCTCCTCCGTCCCAAAAAACAAGTAATCAGGCACAACTAGCTGCTTACCTATAGCTACGCTGTCAGAAAATCCATCAATATAGACATTGTTTAACTTATCATCCAAACATTCAAACAACCCACCATTCAAGAACGGAACGACATCGTTTACTATTTCCACAAACTGCTCTGGATGTTGAAAATATTTTTCATAGCGCATCAAAAAGTTTGCGTCTCGGTGCTGTCCAGAGTTATCCATCTTCCGAAAGCCTCTGACGCGACGATCTTCGCTTTCCATTGGTTTAATTGGACAGTTGAGAGTAGCAAAAAAGAGATTTTGGAGAATGGCTTTGTAATAAACACTGTCTTTGCTGACCTGCTTAAACAGTCCTACATGATAAGGAGTTATATTTTTGAGAATATTACTTTGTAAAGTGTCAAGCTCAAATAGCTCTTTAGGGATTAACCCTTTCTCTTTAATAAACCAAACAAACAGCAATCGCGTTAGCAACCGGATCACATTTTTTGCCTTATGTTCTTGCTGGAGATTATCAAAGTCAACTTTCTGGGTATAGGCATCCTCCAAAGTTGGCTCTAACGGAAAAGTAACCTGCTTGACCGCCCACAGATACCAGTTAGAAAGATCTCGATAAAACTTCTTACTCAGTAAGCTGACATCAAGTACCTTTTGCCAATAAGTATATAACTTGGCAAACGAATCAACCCGATCCTTACCCACCGTTGGAATCTTGAGATCTGCCAAAATCCGTTCGTGTCCCGAATGCGGTTGGTGAATATCAATATCCCGCAACAGCGTGACCTTCCCCGCTTTCTCACCCTCACGATTGCCTTGATATTTCAACCTCTCCGTATTTGCAAACGCCAGATACTCGCCCTCTTCACCACCATACCGAAATACCAGCACCACAGGCGTATAGCAAAATTCTCGATTAAATGCCCTAGATATTTCAGCCAAATGTGAGCGCGTGGGCAATAATCCGCCCTTACGCCTGTTTAACATCACCCCAAAAATGACAATCCCCTCATAATCTTGCTTAATTTGCTGCACCTCTGCCAATCCATTTACGCCTTTCCCCTTAAACGCCGCATCATCAACCATGCCTAAGAAATAGACATCAGCGATGGAGTTAAATGAGTCGCGATAGGTGCTTGTTAACAATTCTGAAGCAGCGATTGGCTGATCCGTCACCGTATTAATCGGTACTTGCAGATCCTCGAACAAAGCACGTAAAGCAGGTAGAAAATCTAGTTCATTAAAAATGGTGAGTTTCATTTCTATTTAATCTGGCAATAGTAAATTTTAATTATTCTGAAATGCTTACCAACAACCAAGAAATTAAATCAAAATTATCAGGCTGAAATTTTTCGTCAATCTTAACATTTTGATTAATCTCATCTACAGCAACCTTATTTCCCTTTTTGAGCATCCCTAAAAGTGCCCTCGAAGCTTTACCCATTGTCTTTTTGACAGAGCCATCTGCCATCACCTCAGTTTGAACTGATTGATGATTTAGCCAAGCTTTGAGCGCGTTCGCCAAATCAGCGATCGCCGCTGGCGCACCGTAATCGATCGGATCGGGCACAAATCGCTCTCGATCTTTATATAAAGTCAGCAAATCTAAAACTTCTTTTTGATTGTTTAATACCAAGTTGCCAGACTTATCGATATAAATCAAATCAAAAGACTGATATTGATGATCTAATTTCTTGACTGGCTTCGCCGGATAACCCAACAACGCAATTATCCCATCACGCTGACAGTTTTCTGTCTCTCCCATAAATCCTGTATATACACCCTTGGGCATTTGGCGATATTTATCCTTGTCGCGATTAAACTCTGCTAACAAATCTTGTCGATACCGCTCTAAAGACAAACTATCAAAGCTTAACCCGCGATCGCTCACCTCGATATCCTCCCAAGTGATTTGCATTTGCCGCATCATCAAATCGTTCATCTTCCGATCGAAAGCTTCATCGTGAACCATCTTGGCAAAACTATCAGAAAATTGAGGATCGACTTCTGCTCCAGCTAATTTCATCGCTGCCATCCGCTGCTCGATTCGTCCTTGCAGATTCAAGTAGGAATTAATATTATCCGAGGGCCAGAAGTTAATCCCGAAAATTTGTTGATTCGGACTGCCCAAGCGATCGATTCTGCCCATCCTCTGAATAATCCGCACCGGATTCCAATGGATATCATAATTAATCACCATATCTGCATCTTGCAAGTTTTGCCCCTCACTTAAAGCATCAGTAGCAATCAAGATATCAATTGGCTTATTTAGCTTTTGGTGAGTTTCCAGATGCCGATCGGCAATCCAGATTTTCCACTCAGCAAACGCTTCTAAATCTTCTTTTTCAGAACTAAAAGCCCATTCTTGTCCGCGAAATAACTTTGTGTAAGGTGCAAATCTTTCTAAAATTGACTCCATTGTCTGCTTGCGTTCGTCGTCATCATCAGACTGCGCTCCAGTACCAGAGGCAATCGCGATCTTACCAAAGCCTCTACTTTTAAGCTGCTCAAATAAATAAATTGCAGTGTCGCGATAAACAGTAAATATCACTACTTTCTGGTTATGATTATTTGCTCCCGACTTCCGCTTCTTGATAATCTCAACAATCAGTGCCTCTAACTTATCATCACAGGATTCAAACGGATTGGGCTTGGTCACTTCCTTGTCAATTTTATTGGAAAATTTTTGCAAATTGACCGAGAGCTTATCAAGAGCATCCAAATCCTTTTTTAGATCTTCCTTGAACCGATCCAAACTTCCAGCAAGATCGATCTCAGCAATACTAATCGACCGCTTTTTGCCTAGTGTATATTGTTCAACTGCTTCTGTAAAATCATCGTCATTCTCGTCACGATCTAAATCATGGGCATCATTTTCCATTAATACCATTTTTGATTTATTTGTTTGATATGCCTTAATTCTATCCAGAGCGTTTTGATGATGATTTTTAATTTTCTCGACCGTCGAGTAAAAGGAAAACCAAGACGACTCTAACCGTTTCACCATCAAAATATAAATCATTTTGACTAGAAAGCGATCGCGCAGTTTTTCATCGCGTAGTATATCTTTTTTAATCTCTTTTCGATCGTCTAAATAAAAAGCTGGCTGATACCCTGACAACATTGGCGGAAAATGGTCAAATAATTCTTCAAAGGTTTCAAAATTACCAAGTTGGTGCGGTGTCACAAATAAATTTTGCGGTTTTGTCTTGACAGGAAATACTAGATCTGACTGCTGACTTTCGACCATCTTTCTAGTTCTGGCAACTAATAAAGAATCCGTCAATCTGAAAAAGTCATTGCCCGATAGCTTTTTGATGAAATCACCTATTTGTGGTTTTTTATCTCTACGCCATTCATTAAATATAGTTTGCGCTTGTTTAAAAGAATAATCAATATTTTTGATAGCTAATTTTTCATCATAACCATGCACATCACCTTGCACCATTAATTTAAACTGGTTTCTAGCATCATTTAAAGAATTGTTAATTGGAGTAGCCGATACAAGCAAAACTTTAATATCTTGATTTTTTTTGAGGATTTCGTTAATCAAAAACTTATAGCGATCGGATTTATGACTTCTTAAATTATGACTTTCATCAATTACAATTAGTTTAGGCTTGTCATCAATAAAAAATTTGTCAGCACGATCGCTATAAGAATTTAAGCGATTTCTATTCAGATCCGTGTGAAAGCGAATGAAAAACTTTAACTTATCAGTTTCAAATTTTGATACTTGATCTTCCTTGTAGCGTCTCCAGTTGATCTCTAACTTTTTGGGACAAAGCAATATAACTTCTCGCCCCTGCATCTGAAAAAACTTCATTACAGCTAAAGCACTCCAAGTTTTACCCAAACCCACAGCATCCGCTAAAATCGCTCCGTCATATTTCTGAAGCATCCGAATCAGGCTAAGAACACCTTTCTTTTGGAAATCATACAGCGTACCAAAAATAGCAGTATTCTCTAATCTGCCCACCTGCCGATTAAATTCTGGATCGTTCTCAATTTCTAGAATCTGATTGCCAAATAATTCAAATAAAATTTTATAGTAAATTTCTCTTGGTGTGTACTTAATAAATATTTTCTCAATTTCCTCAATCAGATATTGCTTGAAATTATGCTTGCGAATTGAACCATCTTTAGCAATAATTGTTTTTTCGTTATGAGTTTGAGGTAGATCCCAAAGCGTATCAAACCATTCAACTAGTTCTTTATATTGGTTATTATTTCCTGTCTCTGCAATATTCAATTCCAGATTATTAGTATGCTTTAAGCCAATCCCAGCCTCAGTTAGATTCGAGCTACCAGAAATAAAGTATTTATTGCGATCGTCATTCTTGGAAGGCTCAAATAAGTAGCATTTAGCATGACAAAAGTTTGGCTCTAAAGTCTTTGCCTTCACTTTATCCTGTTTTAAAAAATCAACAGCTTCCTGCGCCAAACGACTGAGATTGAGTGCTGCTTCAATCGTAATATTCTCGTTTAGTAAATCTAATGGACGATTTTCTACTCGATCTAAGTTAACAATATCTCCAAGTACCAGGCGAAAGTTGATAATTTTCTGATTAATCTGCCGTGAAAGATAAGCTAAAGCCCCGATAGTAAAATAACCTGTAACGATATCAACAGTACCTTCTTCGGTATATTTGGCAATCCACTCATGGACTTTTAAGTTATCGTTCTCATTGTCTAGTATCATCGATTTACAATAAGCATAGTGCTTTAAACTATAGCAACTTTAAATTAATTATGAGATTAGATTCTCATAGTTAATTTAATGGCAGAGCATTAAAGAGTGCAGAGGATTAAGTAACTACTCTCATAATTACCCCCTCTCCTGTCACTTTCCGAAATAAGTGAGTAGGAAATAATTGCTCATTACCCAGAAGAATAAAAGGTTTTAAATTGATTCATTGTACCGATTAAGTAGTTGAATCCACGTAATAAATTGGAATTAGGAAAAATATTTAG
>CAIQUZ010000116.1 GCA_903875135.1 uncultured beta proteobacterium
GAAGAAACACAAGTACTTGACTCACGTGTTTCTGAGGATGGTCGTGCCGTTAGACGTCGTCGTCGTTGTGAAAAATGCGATAAGCGCTTTACCACCTATGAGCGTATTGAGCTATCGATGCCTACACTCGTTAAAAAAGATGGTAGCCGAGTGGAATATAACCGTGAAAAAATCTTTAGTTCGATGCGTTTAGCGTTACGCAAAAGGCCCGTATCTTCAGAAGCACTGGAGCAGGCGATTGCTCACTTAGAAGACCGTGTTACTAGTCTAGGGGAAAAAGAAATACCCACATCGCGCATCGGCGAGTTGGTGATGCGTGAGCTCAAGCGCTTAGATAAAGTTGCCTATATACGATTTGCATCGGTTTACCGTAGTTTTGAAGATATTGAATCTTTTGAAACGGCTCTTAAAGAGCTTAAATAATTGATTATTCTAGATTTATTATTTTTTTAATTTAAATTTACCTTGTAAATCAGGTAATCATTTCTTGTAATTATAAGGATGATTTATGTGGCATGTGAGGATTTAAAACCACATAAAAATATGTTGTTTACCCAGGAAACGAGAACTACCAAATAGCGGATGATATGGAAGTGATTTCATTACCTGAGTTGGCTCAGAAGTTAATTACTACTTAAAAAGACCTTTAACGATTAAAGACTCTTTAAAACCCTCGAAGTAATTTCCTCTACGGAGCCAGTGCCGTTTACTTGTACATATTTAGGTGGTGATACTTTTGCCGATGCATCACCTTCTTTGGCCCAAGAGGAGTAGTAGTTGATTAATGGTTTTGTTTGAGCATCGTAGACATCTAAGCGCTTGCGAACAGTGGCTTCTTTATCGTCGTCACGTTGGATTAATTCTTCACCGGTCACATCATCTTTACTCTCAACTTTGGGAGGGTTATAACGCAGGTGATAAGTTCTTCCGGAGGCAATATGTACCCTACGCCCACTCATACGATCGATAATGGCATCGAAAGGAACATCAATTTCCACGACATAGTCAATGGGAACATCTGCATCTTTCATGGCTTGCGCTTGAGGAATCGTTCGTGGAAAGCCATCAAATAAATAACCCTTTGAACAATCCGGTTGCATTAAACGATCTTTCACGAGGCCGATAATAATGTCATCGGAAACGAGTCCACCAGAATCCATGATTTTTTTCGCTTCGACACCAAGAGGAGTTCCTTCTTTGACGGCGGCACGCAACATATCACCCGTCGAAATTTGAGGGATGGCATATTTTTCACAAATAAACTTTGCTTGTGTACCTTTACCAGCGCCTGGAGCGCCTAATAAGATTAGTCTCATTATTTTTCCTCTTTAAATACAAATACCATCATCTTAACTTTATTTTTGAAGCAATTGTGCCCAAAGTTTTTGAGCAATCAATAAATCTTCAGGGGTGTCAATTCCTGCGGGTGGTGTTTCATGATAAATTTTTACATGAATGTTATAGCCATTATATAAGGCTCGGAGCTGCTCTAAGGCTTCCATCTGTTCGATAGGTGCTGGCGCAAGTTGGGCAAACGCTTTGAGAAAGTGAACTCTATAAGCGTAAATACCTAGATGGCGTAAGTACGGCACTGATGGATTTCCATCATCCCGCTGGAATGGAATACCCGCTCTTGAAAAGTAGAGCGCTTGCTCATTCGCGTTGAGAACGACCTTGACAACGTGCGGGCTTTGTATTTCTGAGGCATTGATAATTTTTACAGCGGCTGTCGCAATTGCGCAGTCATGATGACTCGCCAGCGATTCTGCGACTAGGTTGATTAGGTCAGGCGGAATAAATGGCTCATCACCTTGGACGTTCACCACAATCGCATTACCATCTAAGTGTAGTTGATTTACTACTTCACTTAAACGATCCGTGCCAGTGAGATGTTGATCACTTGTTTGTACTACTTCTAATTGGAATCTTTGGCAGACATCGTTGATCTCTTGACTATCTGTGGCAATAATGACTTTGACTGCGGCACTCTTTGCTGCTTGTTGGGCGACTCTGACGACCATGGGTGCGCCACCAAGATCTGCAAGCGGTTTTCGTGGCAGTCTTGTCGAGGCTAAGCGTGCTGGAATGACAACAATAAAGGGGGTTGTCATACCTTAAGTATTGACTGCGGGGAGGATTTGACGCGCTTGATCAATCAGCATGACAGGAATACCTTCTTTGATCGGATAGGCGAGCTTGTCGAGATCGCAAATGAGTTCTTGCGCATTGTCATCAAAAGATAATTTACCCTTACAGTTAGGGCAAACCAAAATATTGAGATATCTTTTTTCCATTATTGATTATCCGGTTGGCGATGCAATATTTGAGTTATCCAGTTTAATAAGCTTTTCGGTAACGGCATCACTAGTGGCACTACCCAAATTCTAGGATCCTGTATTTGACTACATTTTACGGCATCTTTTTCCGTCATCAAAATCACCCCATCTGGATCACTGAGGTAGGCATCGAACGCAATGTTCGAATAGTCCGCATGATCACCTAAAGTTAAAGGCAACACAACAATCCCAATCGAGCGTAAAGGAGCAAAAAATTTCTCTGGATGAGCGATACCCGCAACCGCCAAAACAGTTTGTTCTTTAAAATCTCGAAGTGCTCGAGTAATTTTGGGTTGAATCAGTTGATAAGCGTCGCCCATGACGCAGTCGATACTGTAATGTTGGTTGGTGATGGTGGTTTCAGGATTTGGGTGGTTTTGATCTAAGGTCATCGAGATATTTAGAGTAGCATCGCGAGCCCTCGTAGATGGCTCTCGAAGAGGACCTGCGGGTAGTAAAAATGTATTACCTTCACGACGTGCATCACGAACAACTAGTTCAATATCTCGACCGCCTTCTCTGGCGCAATATCTCGATAAGCTGTAATGAGATAGTCCATCATCACTGATGATGACATTGCATGCTTTGTGGGCTTGAAGAAGATGGATGCCTGCGAGTTGTCGATTGGCGCCAATCCATACAGGAATTTGTAAAGGACTCAGGTAGCGGCCGAGTAATTTTGGTTCATCGCCCACATCTAGTGCCGAGTCACTCAAAGTAACTTCTTTCGTTTGATCTGGTTTTAGGCTGGAGCGATAGCCTCGGCTAATCACCCCAGGTGAGAATCCTGCCCAATAAAGGGCCTGGGCTAGCGCAATCACGCAGGGCGTTTTACCAGTTCCACCGACACGAATATTGCCAACAAAAATAATCGGCACTGGCAGGGCGTTTGCTTTCAGAAAGCCTCGGTCAAATAGATATTTTCGACCTTGCATAACGAAGCCATAGATCAGTGCAATAGGCCATAATAAAAAAGCAATAGGGCCTTTTGTTTCCCAAAATGCTGGAGCTTTTAGATGCATATTCATGAGTGATTTAACGCTTCTTTGAACTGCTAGGGTTTGGATCTTGTGTTGCAAAAACGATATTATTGATACCAACTAGACTAGCCACTTCGAGGACCTGCATCACAGATTGATGAGACGCTTTGGCATCTGCGGAAATAACCACCCTAATCGCAATTTCAGAACTAGTATCGGCCTCTTTGGGGATGCCTTTAATCGCCTGCAGGCGTTCTGCAAGATCTTTGTTTTCTACAACAACGCTGTTGATAGCATATTTTCCATCTTTACTTACAGCAATGCGGATTTCTTTGACCGTTGGCGTTGCTGTTTCTCCTGAAACGCTCGGCAGGGTAATCGACAGTTCTTGATATTGGGTGAACGTCGTTGAAATCATTAAAAAGATCAAAATGACTAAAAGAACATCAATGAATGGGATTAAATTAATCTCAGGTGCTTGACGAGCAACCGAGTAACTGTCTAGCTCGGTTTTCTCTACAGATTTCAGGAGAGGCTGATGTTGAAGAATCATTGGGTAAACATATTTTTCAAAAGGATGCGGGTGGCATCATTGAGCTCGTGTGCTCGAGCATCGGCCAGGCTTCTCAAATAACGCCAACCAGCCAGTGCAGGAATAGCGATCAGAAGACCAAAGGCGGTATTGTATAAAGCCATCGATATGCCTTGGGCTAATTGTTGAGGAGAACCTGTCGTACCTTGGCTGCCAAAAATCTCAATCATTCCCAAGACGGTACCAAACAATCCCATCAAGGGGGAGATGGTTGCGATGGTCGCTAGAGTACTGAGGTAATGATTTAGTTTGCCTAGAATAGGTGAGGCGGTTTCCCTCATCACCTCTAAACACTCCAATTGTCCTGACTTTGATAAAAAGGCTTGAAGACCTTTACTGAGAATTTGGCCTAAGGGTGAGGCCTTCTCTAAATTCTCCAAATGGACAGGGTTGATACTTTGTCCTACATGAAAAGTCTTCAAGTAAGTTAGTGCTTGCTCTAGATTTTCTAAAGGGGCTATCTTTTTTTGGCGTAAAAACCACCCCCTTTCTAACAATATTGCCAAACCGACAATCGATATGAAAAGGAGCGGCCAGATGGTCCAGCCCGAGGAAGAAATAATTGTTAACATATTCACACTTTACTTTATTTGCCTGTGGATAACCCTGTGCAAAACTTTTTTTTAAAAAATATTTTTTGCTTGAAAATGACACAAAAGAATGGTACAAGATATCTATTCGATTGTAAAAAACATTTAAAAACAATTACTTAGCATATTAATACAAAATTGTGACAATTTTTAGACTTAGTTCCTCAGTATTTATATAGCCTGTGGACATTTATTCCCTTCTAACCCTCATAAAACATCACTTCTTTTTCAAAGACCATGGAATTTACTAGCGAAATCATCTCTGTTGGGCAACTCAATGAGGCAATATCTAGTCTCATTAATGCCTCCTTTGATACTCTTTGGGTTCGCGGAGAGATTTCTAATTTTAAAAGCTATCCAAGTGGTCATTGGTATTTCAAATTAAAAGACGCAGATAGTCAAATCAATGCCGTGATGTTCAAAGGCAAGAACTTTTCGGTAGATTTTCCGCCCAGGGATGGAGATCAGGTTGAAGTGGCAGCGCAACTTGGTTTTTATGCCACAAGGGGTGATATTCAGCTCACAGTGCAACAGATGCGGAAGGCTGGCGCAGGGGCTTTATATGAAGCCTTTATGAAGCTCAAGGCGAAATTAGAGTCAGCGGGATTATTTGATACTGCCCAGAAAAAAGATATCCCAATATATCCGCGAGCCATTGGCATTGTCACTTCAACCCAGGCTGCTGCTCTGAAAGATGTTTTATCGACTTTGGCACGCCGTGCTGGCCATATCCCTGTCATTATTTACCCGAGCCCCGTTCAAGGTGTGGAAGCTGCACCGGGAATGATAAAAGCCTTGGCTCAAGCACAGAAACATCAGGTGGTAGATGTCATTTTACTGGTGAGGGGGGGCGGCAGTATTGAAGACTTATGGTCGTTTAATGATGAGCAGTTGGCCTACGCAATTGCTCAGTGTTCTATCCCGATTATTTCTGGGGTAGGTCATGAGACTGATTTTACGATTGCCGATTTTGTTGCCGATTTACGGGCGCCGACACCAACTGCCGCGGCTGAACTCGCCACTCCAGATCGCATGGAATTACTTCGTCAAGTGCAAGCTTATGCACAAATGATGAGCCGTATGATGCATTTAAAGGTCGAGCGTGAGGCTCAAAGACTAGATCAATTGAGTTTACGTATGCAGCACGCCATCCCCAACCCTGAACAAATGAAGCTCAAGCAATCACAATTACAAGATCGCTTAGCAAGAGCTTGGCAGGAGAAACTTCGCTACCACCGCCAGCAACAAGCACATTATTTTTTACAATTAGAGACACTTAATCCACAAAGAACTTTAGAGCGAGGTTATTCCTTGATTTTGAAGGACAATCAAGCCCTCAGAGATGCCCAAGAGCTACAAACAAATACCGCGTATGTGGTGGCAATGGCAAAGGGGACTGCCACGATACAATTAGACTCAGTAGAAATTCATCAAGACATATAAAGTTGTCTAATAGTAAATTGGACTAAAAAATGCAAACGTCAAAATTACTGCTTAAAATGAATATGATTAATTGATCGATTTAACCCTAGGAGAACACATGGAACACGCCTTACCCCAATTACCTTATGCTTTGGATGCCTTAGCCCCCCATATTTCTAAAGAAACTCTCGAGTTTCATTATGGTAAACATCATCAGACCTACATTACCAATTTAAACAACCTGCAAAAAGGGACTGAATTTGAGGCGATGACACTTGAGGAAATTGTTAAAAAATCATCAGGTGGTGTATTTAATAATTCAGCGCAGGTATGGAATCACACGTTTTATTGGATGGGCCTGAAGCCACAAGGTGGTGGAGCTCCGACTGGCGCTTTAGCAGATGCGATTAATGCCAAGTGGGGATCTTTTGACAAGTTTAAAGAAGAGTTCACCAAGTGTGCAGTTGGAACTTTTGGTTCAGGCTGGGCTTGGTTAGTGAAAAAAGCTGACGGATCACTTGATTTAGTTTCTACGAGCAATGCTGGAACACCACTCACAACGGACGCAAAGCCATTGCTCACTTGTGATGTTTGGGAGCATGCTTATTATGTTGATTACCGTAATGCACGTCCAAAATATGTAGAGTCATTTTGGAATCTCGTGAATTGGGAATTTGTAGCAACGAATTTTGCTTGATTGACAATCTACCTCTAGGGTAGATTGATTGGTTCTTGCGTCAAATCCACGCCATAAACAGCGTGGATTTTTTCTTGAATGGTTCTAGCCAAATCAAGTAATTCTTTGCCATTACCATGCCCATAATTGACGAGGACTAAAGCTTGTTGATGATAAACCCCAACATTTCCTTGACGAAAACCTTTAAATCCACAAGCATCAATCAACCAGCCAGCGGCGAGTTTGAATTGTGGTGTGCCATTCAGAGTATCGCTAGGGTAAGCAACTAGGTCAGGAAACTGATTCTTCAGTGATAAGTAAGTCGATTCATCCACGATCGGGTTATGGAAAAAACTACCGGCATTACCCAGCACCTTTGGATCGGGTAATTTTGCTTGACGAATGTGGCAGACGGCAGCAAAAACATCTTTTGGTAGTAGAGGGGAGATATTGGCAACATGCTTGGCAAGTTCTGCGTACTGCAAGTTGGGCCGCCACACTAAGGGAATCGCCAACCGAACTTGCGTCACGATGTAACGTCCCGGATCTTTTTTAAAAACACTATGACGATATTGAAATTGGCAATCAGAACGCGTCAATGTTTGCCACATACGATCTTCATCACTCTCATAGGTATCGAGAACTTCTACGGAGTCGATCCATTGACCGATTTCACAACCATAGGCTCCAATATTTTGGATGGGGGCGGCGCCACAAGTACCTGGTATTAAAGCTAAGTTTTCTAAACCAGGTAGTTGGTTGTCAAGGGACCACTGCACAAACGCATGCCAGTTTTCTCCAGCACCCACATCAACGAAAGCATGTGTTGCCGTTTTCGACACGAGTTTTTTTCCCATGATTTGGACATGGATGGTCAGTCCAGGCAAATCATTATGAATCACGAGATTACTCCCACCACCGATGACAAACCAAGGGAGAGAATGTGCTTGTGCATAATCAATGGCACTGCGCAAATTAGCGCTTGATTCCACCGCAATGAACTCTTTGGCTTTGACATCAAAACCAAAGGAATTCAAAGATTTGAGAGGAAAGTTGATAATAGTTTGCACAGAGAGATATTATTACTGAATTAATCAATCCAGGAGAAATTAAATGCCATCATTTGATGTCGTGTGTGAACCAGATATGGTTGAAGTGAAAAACGCCCTAGAACAGGCCAATAAAGAGATTTCAACGCGCTTTGACTTTAAAGGCTCAGATTCTAGGGTCGAGCTCAAAGAACAAGAGTTGACCATGTATGCAGATGATGATTTCAAACTCGCCCAAGTCAGGGACGTTTTATTGAATAAAATGGCCAAACGCCAGGTAGATGTTCGTTTTTTAAAAGATGGCAAAAAAGATAAAATTTCTGGTGATAAGGTCAAGCAATTGATTGACATCCAAAAAGGTATTAATGGTGATCTTGCTAAAAAAATCGTACGAGTGATTAAAGATAGCAAAATCAAAGTTCAGGCCAGTATTCAGGGCGACGCTGTGAGGGTCACAGGCGCCAAGCGAGATGATCTTCAAACGACGATGGCGATGTTGAAAAAAGACGTATCAGAATCGCCACTGAACTTTAACAACTTTAGGGATTAATTGAACAACTTCAATCGTTGACGAAGTAAATCCAAAACGGAATGGTGACTGCCGCCACTAAAGTCATGATAGAAATGGTGACCGCTACGATGGATCCGTTGCCACCCATACGATTGACCATGACAAAGGCACTAGTCGCTGTAGGCATGCAGGCGAAAAGCACGGCATTCAATTTTTGGGATGGGGGTAAATGAAGGAGATTTGCACCCAATAATGCCATTGCAGGAAGCGCAATGAGTTTTAAGAAAGTCCAATAGAACACCAATATGCCATCTTTTTTGGTACTTACCCACTGCAGACTGGCGCCCACAGTCATCAGCCCAAGGGTAATTGAGGCATTACCTAAACGACTTACATTGAGTTGAATCATTTCTGGCAAATGAACTCCCAAAGCATTGAAAAATAGTCCAGCGCTAGTTGCCAACACAAAAGGATTCTTGAGGAGTTCTATCAACAAACTTTGCCCAGAACGGTGCGCCAAGCTCATTACTGATAAAGCATTGGAGATCGGGACTAAACAGGCGATTGTAATGGCCATCAGTTCAAGTCCGGATGTATCGAGGAGTCGGGCAGAGACCGCTAGAACGATATAGGTATTAAAACGAAACGTTGTTTGAATGCCTGATACGAGATTGACTGGGTCAGGATGAAACAACCATTTCGCACTGTAGGCAAGTGCACCGCTGGCACACATGCAAAACCCTAACAGTAACAGCATCGTCATATTATCAGCCCAAACCAATTTGGCGTTGATAGCAGAGCTAAAAAGCAGGCAAGGAAATAAAACCCAGTAAACCAGTTGTTCTAGACTTTCCCAAATGGATTGACGAAGTGGGGTGTAATGACGAATACCCCAAGCAACAAGAATCAGAATAAAATCGGGAAGAAGAATGAAGGCAGTATTCAAGGGGAACATTTCAAGATAAATGGATCAAACCGTCGAGCAATCGCTTATTTTACGGCAAAGTACTGGCCATATTGGAGGATTCATCGATGCTCTATGGTTAGAAGACGGCTTGTCCAAAAATACCTTAGAAGCTTATCGCAGTGATCTAGAAATTTATGCCAGTTGGCTCGATACAAGCTATCAAAAAAACATACTGCAATCCACGGATGTTGAAATTACCGCCTTCATGGCTCAGCGCAGAGCGGATAAGGCAAGCTCCGCCAATCGACGCCTAACCGTTCTCAAACGTTTTTTTCGATATATGATACGGCAAAATCTTTTAACAGAAGATCCTTGTATCCATTTACGTCCAGCTAAACAAGCCATGCGGTTTCCCACAAGTTTGTCAGAGGCTCAGGTAGAGGCTTTATTACAGGCGCCTAATGTGGAAGAATCTCTTGGTCTGCGAGACCGTGCGATGCTAGAGCTCATGTATGCCAGTGGATTGCGTGTATCAGAGATCATTCATCTGAAATTGATTCATATTCGGCTCAACGAAGGGGTGATTCATATCGTTGGGGGTAAAGGCAATAAAGAAAGATTAGTACCTTTTGGTGCCCAGGCGACGCTTTGGATTGATGAGTATGTCAAAGTGGCAAGGCCAATTTTATTAGAACAGTATGCGAGTGAGTATTTATTTATTGGTCGACATACGGGTAGTTGTTTAACTAGGCAGGCTTTTTGGTATGTGATTAAACGCTATGCCATCATTGCAGGAGTCCAGGGTCACTTATCACCGCATACTTTACGACACGCGTTTGCCACCCATTTACTCAATCATGGGGCTGATCTTCGTGTAGTTCAATTATTATTAGGTCACGCGGATATTTCCACGACGCAGATTTATACGCATATTGCGCGCGAGCGTTTAAAAAATATTCATCAACAACATCACCCTAGAGGATGAAATGGAAACAATGTATGCCCTTGCCGTGATTCTTTTAGCGTATCTTTTAGGATCTGTTTCATTTGCTGTTGTGGTGAGTAAGGCGATGGGATTGCCCAATCCGTACACCTACGGATCAGGCAATCCTGGAGCGACGAATGTCCTGCGAACTGGCAATAAAAAGGCCGCGATACTTACTTTGCTGGGGGATTGTTTCAAAGGGTTAATTGCGCTATTGCTAGCAAAATACCTATTTGGAGTCCGACCCGAAATGCAGTGGGTGATTTCATTTGTCGCAATTGCCGTATTTTTAGGCCATGTATATCCTATTTTTCATCGATTTCAAGGAGGAAAAGGAGTGGCAACCGCAGCGGGAATCTTATTTGGGATTAACTGGATTCTTGGTTTGGCAGCCTTATCGACGTGGATGATTGTGGCATTCTTTTTTCGTTATTCGTCATTAGCCGCCCTAGCAACAGCCATCTTTGCCCCCTTATATTGTTTTTTCTTATTTGGCTTACAGGGAATCTGTCTCTCCGTCTTTGTGATTGGACTGATTCTGATTTGGCGTCATCGGGGT
Organism: uncultured beta proteobacterium; assembly: GCA_903875135.1. Taxonomy (GTDB): domain Bacteria; phylum Pseudomonadota; class Gammaproteobacteria; order Burkholderiales; family Burkholderiaceae; genus Polynucleobacter. The sequence continues at coordinate 10,608 of CAIQUZ010000116.1, forward strand.
AATATCACAAAACTACTCAATGGGAGTGAGGGTAAGATTGGTCAAAAATAAGAATCATGCCGTCACCTGAAAATTTATGCAATAACTGCGACAATCAATTTCCACTATTAAATAACAGATATGACTAAAGCAAAAGTAACCCCTAAGAAACAGGCCGAGGATATCGGAACTCCAGTCTCTACAAAAATTCGTGAGCGATTAAAAAAAGCGAAGGTACGTTTTCATGCCAATGACAATATTGCAGAATATTTAGAGCCTGGCGAAATTGACGCCATTTTTGCTGAAGTAAAAATTAAAATGAAAGGTGTCTTGGACAGTTTAGTGATTGATACAGATGGTGATCATAACACCCAAGATACCGCGAATCGTGTTGCGAAAATGTTTGTTAAAGAAGTCTTTGCCGGACGATACAACCAGATGCCGGTATTAACAGAGTTTCCCAATGTCTCGCATCTCAATGAGTTAATGGTCATTGGTCCAATTGCTGTAAGAAGCGCTTGCTCGCACCACTTTTGCCCGATTATGGGCAAAGTATGGATTGGTGTTTTGCCCAATCAAAATAGTAATTTAATTGGTTTATCAAAATATGCACGGATGACAGAGTGGATTATGGGTAGACCTCAGATTCAAGAAGAAGCGGTGATTCAGCTGGCTGATGTTTTGGAACAAAAAATGAAACCCTTAGGTCTGGCAGTTGTCATGGATGCTGATCATTTATGTATGCAGTGGCGTGGGGTGAAGGATACTGAATCAAAAATGCTCAATAGTGTGATGCGCGGAACCTTCCTCAAAGACCCCAATTTACGTAGAGAATTTTTATCTTTGCTGGGTAGTCGTTATAAGTAATAACCCTAGTAAAGACAATTGAGAATCATTTTCATTTAAAACTGCATATAAATCAATATGTTGTGGCGAAAAAAACGCTTAATTAATTATCAATTATCCTTACATTGTTGTATTTTTAATCCCCTTTGAAAGGAAGTCTAATGAAAACAAGTCGTCGCCAATTTATGATTTTGTCTGCTTCAACTTTAGCAGTAGCTACTGCAGGAACAACATTAGCGGCAGATCCAATGCTTGCTGAGACAGATCCACAAGCTGTTGGTTTAGGTTATAAGTCTGACACAACAAAGGTCGATGCTGCTAAATATCCTAAGCATACAGCGGCACAAAAATGTTCAGGATGTGCTCTATTTAAAGGTGCTGCTGGAGCGGCTGGTGGGTGTCAAATTTTCGCTGGAAAGCAAGTTGCTGCCAATGGTTGGTGTGGAGCATTTGCAGCAAAAGCATAAAGAAATAGCGTAGTTTCTTAAACTGTTATTAAAATCCTTTACAGATAACCGTAAAGGATTTTTTTATGCTAATAAATTGTGTTGCTTATCGAGATGGTCTTAAGTTAGCGGATATCACGATTGATGAAATCAGTGATTACTTAGAAAAAGATGATGTTTTCGTTTGGGTTGCTTTAAAGGATCCATCTGACCAAGAGTTGTCAGATATGCAACGAGAATTTAATTTACATGATTTAGCGATTCAGGATGTACGCCATAGTAATCAACGTCCGAAAAAAGAAGAGTATGGTGATGTCCTTTTTTCTGTAGCGAATCTCATTACTCGGTTACCAGATAAAGAGTTACTCATTGGAGAGCTAGATATCTTTACTGGTAAAAAATTCATTTTGTCCATCCGCAAAAACAGCCCTCAAGATTTTTTGGGCGTTAGAGAACGTTGCGAGCGTGAGCCTTATTTACTAAAATTAGGCTCACGTTATGTGCTATATGCATTAGTCGATTATGTAGTTGATCATTATTTTGATATTTTGAACGATATGGAAGTCGATTTAGATCAGGTTGAAGGCGATATTTTTACCAAATCAAAATTATTAGGGCGTTCGAATGTGGAAACGCTTTACTACTTAAAGCAGAAGGTATCGGTATTGAAACATGCAAGCGTTCCATTACTGGAGAAATTTTCTAATTTTAGTGGTGGTAGGTTGCCTGCAGTTCTCGAAGGTGGAGAACTGAATGAATATTATCGAGACTTACAAGATCACCTCAAACGGGTTGTGGACCGAATTGATACCTTAGAAAGTGCCTTGTCACAACTGATACAAGTCAATTTATCCTTAGTTACCATTGATGAAACAGAAATCACAAAAAGGTTAGCTGCATGGGCTGGTATTTTTGGACTAGCCACTTCCTTTGCGGGTATTTGGGGGATGAACTTCGAGGGTATGGAAGAGTTGAAGTGGAAGTATGGATATGAATGTGCACTAGCGATTATTTTTGGCGGGTGTACGCTGTTGTATTACCGGTTTAAAAAAATTAAATGGTTGTGATGTTCTAGCTGGGTTATATTGAACGATGTTGTTCAAGAATATAACTGAGGAGATTTTGATGAATCAGCCCCTAAAACGTTTTCCGCAATTGACTGTTGAGCAATTAGATCCAGAAGCGCAAAAATTGGCGCAGGAGATCATTAAAATATCGAGTGTTGGCATTGCTGGTCCTTATAACGTCATGTTAAGAAGTCCTGTTTTTGCTGATCGTATGAAACGGCTGCTCGACTATCTTCGTTTTAATTCCTCTTTATCAACTCGCTTAAACGAATTTGCTATCTTAATCCAAGGGCGCTTATGGACATCGCAGGTGGAGTGGTACGCACATTACCCATTAGCGCTCAAAGCTGGCTTACCTCAACAAGTTGCCGATGATTTAAAACAAAATATTCGTCCACGGAATATGAAGGATGATGAAGCAATTGTGTATGACGTTTGTATGGAATTTTCTAAAAATCATCAAATTAGTGATGCGCTTTTTAATCAAGCTAAATTGATTTTAGGAGAGCAGCAATTAGTCGATTTAGTTGCCGTAACAGGAACTTACGTCACCGTTGCTATGTTGCTCAGTCTTGGTGAGGAATCTTCGCCAGCGGATCAGCCGTTGCCGTTTCCGGAGCGAACTAGGAAATAACGGTAATGTATCTTCCAGGGCACTTTAAAGAAGATCGCGCAGAGGTGATACTCCCATTTATACAGGAGTATCCCTTAGGTGTTTTAGTGACGGTAGAACAGGGAGAGGCGCAAGCCAATCATCTGCCATGGTTGTATGAGAATCAAATGCTACAAGCGCACATCCCCAAAGTAAATCCACTGTATCAATTTTTGGTAGAGAATAAAACGGTTGAGGTACTCGTGATCTTTCAAGGACCGCAAGCTTACATTACCCCAAGTTGGTATCCTACAAAAAAGCAAACAGGGAAAGTTGTACCCACATGGAAC
>CAIQUZ010000117.1 GCA_903875135.1 uncultured beta proteobacterium
CCCCCAAGCCCTCGGTGTTGCTAAACTCGTATTAAATAATTGCGCCAAAGTAGATCCAGATACTGCAAGAAATTTTGAGCGCCTAGGCCAAAGTATCCTGAAAAAAACGAGCGATCATTTAGAAGGAGCAAAATCCTTTATCGAAAAAAGAAAACCGAACTTTACAGGAAACTAAGAAATTGGTAATACAACAATGGCACCCTACCCTGCCGAAGTCAGAAATTCAAAGTAACCAGATTTACCCTGTAAAAGTTGGCGAAATGAAAATGATATTGGTTAACTTTGATGGCTCTATCCTTGCCTACCGAGATACTTGTCCACATGAAGGATTTCCATTAAGTGTTCATGGTGAAATTGTTGAGGATAGGCTCGTGTGTAATAAACACCTTTGGGAATTTGAGGGTTGGAGTGGCGAATACATTGGCCGAATTAAACGCCCTGGATGCAATTTACAGAACTATGAAACCCGCGAAAATGGTGGCATGATCGAAGTATTTGTCACTCTCGACTAATTTCTTCATACCGCTTGCATCAACAATCCGTTGAATCTGCCTCATAGCGCCTGATCTTTCGTCATTTAATTTAGATAAAAGCTTTCTAAAGTTCTGTAATTAAGGGTAAGAACCTAGCATTCTGTTCTGACTTTATGGGTAAAATAATAACCATAAAAACTAATACCAAAATATATTCGGAGATGACAATGAAATTCAATCCTTCAGCTTTAATTCTGACTTGCCTACTAGCAGTTGCTTCTTTTAGCACCAACTCACAGGTAAAAATCAGTAGCGCTGATATTGGCGGTACCGTCAATGGTGTGAACGGTGCTGAAGCAGGTGTTTGGGTCATTGCCGAAACGAACGATCTTCCCACAAAATTTGCCAAAATTGTTGTTACGGATGACAAGGGACGATTTTTAATCCCTGAATTACCAAGCGCCAACTATCAAGTTTGGGTTCGAGGTTACGGATTAATTGACTCTGCAAAGACAAGTGCCAAACCAGGACAGATTATCAGCCTAAAAGCAGTTCAAGCACCGAACGCAAAAGCAGCCGCACAATATTATCCTGGCATGTATTGGTATTCGATGATCAACGTGCCCAAAGCCAGTGAATTTCCCGGAACTGGGGATAAAGGTAATGGCATACCTGAGGTCATGAAACAACAATACTACTGGGTGGATACACTCAAGAACTCTTGCCAATCCTGTCATGCGATGGGACCAAAAGGTATTCGGGAAGTTCCTGAATTATTTACTAAAAAAGCGAATGGCGATTCAGAGTTGGCTTGGGCTTATCGTACACAAGCTGGTCAGGCAATGGCAAATATGGCTTTAGGACTCGGCAGAATGGGCCCTGAAAGATCATTAGCTATTTTTGCTGATTGGACTGACCGTATTGCTAAAGGAGAAGTTCCCTTTGCAAAACCAACAAGACCTCAAGGTATTGAAAGAAATGCGGTTTACACCATGTGGAACTGGTCAGATGCTAAATATTATTTGCATGATGCGATTTCGACGGATAAACGTAACCCAACCTTAAATGCCAATGGTCTCATTTATGGATCACCTGAAGAAAGTACGGATTTGGTTCCTACTTTAGATCCTAAAACCAATGTGGTCAGTCAAATCAAGATGCCTTATCTTGATCCAAAAAATACTTCATCGTTAGAATTACCTAAAGCAGAGTCCGCCTATTGGGGTGATGAGAAAATCTGGGATGGGCACACTAGTATCCATAACCTCATTTGGGATCAAAGAGATAAATTATGGTTTGCGGCAAAAATCAGACCAAGTAGTAACCCTGATTTTTGTAAAAAAGGCTCTGATCATCCTTCAGCAAAAGTTGTTCCTCTGAATGAGTCTGCTCGTCAAATCACGATGTTTGATCCAAAAACTAAAGAATGGAGCTTGATCAATACCTGCTTTACAACTCACCATGTGTATTTTGCGAGAGATAAAAATGATACCTTGTGGACGAGCGCAGGATCTCCAGCATCAGGCGTGGTCGGCTGGCTCAACACAAAAATGTATTTAGAAACTAAAGATGAACAAAAGTCGCAAGGATGGACACCCATAATTGTTGATACAAACGGTAATGGTAAACGTGATGAATACGTTGAAGCAAACCAACCATTAGACCCTTCAAAAGATAAGAGAATCATGGCGGCCTTTTATGGGGTTCAACCAAGTCCAGCAGATGATTCAATTTGGGGTCAATCCATGGACGTAGGTTTCTCGAGGATTAATCAGCCTGGATACTTAATCCGTTTAGTCCCTGGCTCTGATCCTAGTAATACTGCACTTTCTGAAATTTACCAGTCACCAGAGGGTACTTATGGTTCACGAGGTGTTGATGTAGATTCCAAAGGAGTTGCTTGGACGGTTTTAGCAAGTGGACAAATCGCCAGTCTTGATAGAAAGAAATGTAAAGGTCCTTTAAATGGCCCAACGACTGCAGAAGGTAAGCATTGCCCAGAAGGTTGGACACTGTATCGCTTGCCTGGTCCTCAGTTTAAAAATGTGAACGATCCAAAAGGCAGTGCCGATGGCGCCTACTATATTTGGGTTGACTTACACAACACGCTTGGGCTCGGTAAAGATGTCCCTATCGCTTCATCGAGTGGTGGCGAGGCGCTTATCGCCGTTGTTAATGGAAAATTAGTTACTCTACGAATTCCATACCCTCTCGGATTTTTTACGAAAAACGTTGACGGTCGTATTGATGATCAAAACTCAGGCTGGAAAGGTCGTGGAGTATGGACGACGTCAGGTACTCGTAATAATTTCCACAGCGGCGATGGAGGAAAAGAACTTCCGCCCAAAGTGTTTAAAGTTCAAATTCGTCCTAACCCTTTAGCCAATTAACCGATACGCCAATTGATCTATGAAAAATTTACTCATTCTCCTTTCTCTTGCTGGCTTTTGCAATATAGCTAGCGCTGCAGATGAACCCTCACCACTAGCTCTAGCAGGATCAAATGGATGTATGATCTGCCACAACGCTACACAAAAGCTCGTGGGACCAGCTTATAAATCGATTGCCGAGAAATATCAAGGGCAATCAGATATTCAAAAAACATTAGTCAATAAAGTTCGCAATGGCGGTGCTGGCTCTTGGGGAAAAATTCCCATGCCAGCGCATCCAGAAGCAACAGAAGAAAATCTCAATAAGATTGTTGCCTGGATATTAAAAGGCGCCCCCGCAAATTAAGGTTTAGGTTAATGAATTGGTTATTCGATATTGTGTCCATTAACACCTTTTGGACAATCCTTTTAATCATTCATGGCCTAGTGTCCGTTGCTCTTTTAGGCGCATTAAGTCATCAAGCGATGGCGATAATGCGTCCAACCCAATTGGCGCAACAAGATAAAACATTTTTTGATGCGTTTCGATCTGTAAAAGCTACAAAATACGCAAAAGCCATTTGTGTTTTATGGGTCATGAGTTTCATACTAGGCGGATGGATCTATTCGGAATATCGCATCTATGTCAGAATCCCGATTGAGCAACAAGAGTTTTATAAAACCCTTGGAGCTTTTGAACTCAAAGAGCATCTGGCGGTTTTTGGCTTAGGTATGTTGCCAATTTACCATTTCGCTTGGAAATTTTCTCAACAAGAAAATTATGCTAGATTACGTAAATACACGACCTTATTTTTAGCAGTAGTCTGTTGGTACGCCTTTTTAACGGGTCATATTGTGAATAATGTCAGAGGATATGGCGCATGAGCAATGAATATCTAGCTTCTCAGAATGATCTATCGACACTCAGGTATAGAACCTTTGTGACTATCTTTTCGGCTAGCTTTTCACTCAGCTATTTATTGGTAGATGTTTTGAAATTACCTACTTTTAGTTACTATCCTGCCACTCATAAAATGGCCTGGGGTTGGTTACCTTCATCAGTTGACGATGGACCTGCTATGTATTGGTATGGTTGGATTTTATCTTCGTTATTGATGGCGCTAGTTGTCTCTTATCTCTGCAGTATGCTGCCCACCAATATTTTAAAAAGAATTCCACTATCGATCGCTTGGATTCTCCCTGTTGCGCTTATACCCTGCCTCATTTACACATTAAAGTTTTACTGGCGATAGGTTTCTATAGAGCTCCCATGAAATCACTCCCCCTTAAAATATTAATCTATTTATTGAGCTTAAGTCTCATGAGCCTCTCTTGGATAAACCTAGCAGGGGGACTAGAAGATGGATACCCTGATGATACGTCCGTTAGTGGCCCTGCATTTTTTGGCTTTGTCCGTGACGAACGTGGATCACATATTACGAAAGCAACCGTTATCCTAAAAGAGGCCTCGGGACCAACAGTTAAAGTAATCTCCAATATTCTAGGTGTTTACAGAACGCATATCAGTGTCAATGTCAAAATCGAGGCCGTCACAATATCTTGCGAAAAAGTCGGTTACAAGCAAATAAAATTAGTGCGCCGCCCTCAAAAAACAAATAAACTCATCGAAACCGATTGCATTATGCAAAAGGAATAAATGCACTCAAAAGCCTTTTGGTTGATTGTAATTTTAGGCTTTCAGTCATTCTTGATGATAGAGAACTCGCTTTCTCAATCCCAAACAAATACAGCAGATACGGTGATTTTTAATGCTCAAATTTTACAGAAAAATAAGTCATTTGCTACTGCCATTGCTATCAAAGATCAAAAAATATTAGCCGTTGGTAATGATGCAATCATTCAGAAATATTCGAATACGAACACGCAAAAAATAAATGCCCATAGAAAATTAATCATTCCAGGCCTAATTGATTCACACATACATGCAATTCGTGCCGGATTAAGTTATCAGAGTGAAGTAAGTTGGATGGGGGTGACTAGTATTCAGAAAGCTATAGAGCGTATTCAAGTCGCCGCTAAACAAAAGCCTGCAGGTAGTTGGATTATCATCGCAGGAGGATGGGTCCCAGAACAATTTAAAGATGGGATCATTCCATCTCCAGAGCAACTCCTCAGTGCGGCTGGTCATCATCCCCTATATATTCAAAAATTATATTCCTCTGTTTTTGTTTCTCCTGGTGGACTTGAGGCTCTTGGGGTTAGTACTAATGCAGAATTACTCTCGCGCTTAGAAGTTGCGACGGATAAAAGTGGTCATGTCACTGGATGGTTAAACGGTAATGCCCGCGCGATTAGTGATTTGTTTGATTTCTTGCCACAACCAACTCCAAACACTCGATATGAAAGTACAAAGCTTTTCTTTCACGAATTAAATCGTCTTGGTATCACCGGAGTTATCGACCCTGGAGGCTATAACTTTCCTTTGGAATCCTACGAAGTACTATGGCGATTACATTCTGAAAATGCACTTTCCATCAGAGTGGCTTATAGTCTTTCAGCACCTCATAGAGATACGGAATTAGATGACTTTCAAAAAATCATCCCTACCATCCCTCAAGATGATACTTTTCTTCGATGGAATGGTATTGGGGAGAACGTGACATGGGGGATGTACAACAATGAATCCCCCACTCCCTTTGATCAGCAAAAATTACAAGAGGTTTTGGAGTGGGCAGCCAAAGAAAAAATAACGGTAACTTTGCACTGGAACAATAATGAATCCGTTTCTCATCTGCTAGATGTTATTGAGCGTGTTCGGGTCAACTATTCAATCAAAGACTTACGCTGGTCAATAGCCCACTTAAACAATATCGATGAGAAAACACTAACGCGGATGCAATCTCAGAATATAGGATGGCTAGTACAAAATGCACTGTATTTTCAAGCAAGAACTTTTGAGGGGAAATATGGCCTAGATGCCATCATGCTATCGCCTCGAATTCGTCAAGCCATCAACCTCAATATCCCTATAGGATTTGGGACAGATGCACACCGCGTCATGGACTTTAATCCATTTGTCGCCATTGAATGGCTGATTAGCGGTAAAAGTATTGATGGTCAAAGGGGTCGTAAAAATCCTCAGTTATTAACACGCTTAGAAGCTGTTTCTTTATACACTCAAGGAAGTGCTTATTTTTTACCAGATGCAGTATTACGTGGAGATTTGTCTGTTGGAAAATATGCTGATTTAGCAATACTTAATCAAAATATATTCACGATTCCAATCCATCTAATTCATAAAACTCATTCTGAGTTAACCATGATTGGCGGAAAAATTATGTTTGCCTCAGATCAATTTTTAAGTCTAGATAAGAAATAACCCTAACCAAAAATATTTCCTATACACTAAAAGAAATTATTCATTAAGGAGACAATCATGGCCTCACCTGCGGTGACTAAAGCAGATATTTTGGCAGCCTGTAAAGATATGCTCTGTAAAAATCTTTATGTTGTATTTACTACTCCAACCAATGGTCTAGGACCCGTGATGGAAAATCTTGATCAACATTTAAATTATCAAATTCATCTAGAAAAAACTGGTGTTATGTTTGGTGCGGGGCCTTTTTTTGCGGATAACGAATCCGACTGGAATGGTGAAGGAATGGTGATCATTCGCGCAAATTCTTTAACAGAGGCTAAACAAATCGCTGAAAAAGATCCAATGCATCAATGCGGCGCTCGCTCATTTAAAGTTCGTCCATGGCTACTGAACGAAGGTAGCATTACGATTCAACTCAACTACTCGGACCGATCACAAAAAGTAATCTAACTCTCTAGGAGCTTTTCATGCTATTTAAAAATCATATTGTAGAAAAGTCTTTATCCTTAACGAAACAAATTTTGATGAGCTGTATGTTTTTAGCGTTAACTACTATTGGTATAAATGGTTTCGCACAGACAGACTTTCCAAAACAAAAACCCATTACTTTTTTAGTTGCAACTGGCCCTGGAAGCTCTACAGACTCGATTGCTAGAATCGTAGCCGCTAAACTCACGGAAACCCTCGGCTGGAATGTCGTTGTTGAGAACAAATTAGGTGCTAGTGGGAATATTGCTTGTGTCTATGTAAAACGATCCAACCCCGATGGCTATACCATCTTAGTACATAGTGTGTCATTTGCAATCAATCCGAGTATTTATAAAAATGCTGGTTATGATGCCATTAATGATTTTGAAGCTATTACATTAGGAGCCAGTTCACCTAACGTGATTGGAGTGAATATGTCCATTCCCGTGAATAATTTAAAGGAACTCGTTGAATATGGTAAAAAAGAAAAATTAAGTTACTCATCATCGGGTATTGGCACTACAACGCATTTGACAATAGAGCGCTTTAAAAATATGACGCGTTCTGATTTTGTTCATGCACCATATCAACCAGCACAAGCGGTTGGCGCTACTGTCGCAGGCCATACCCAAATCTCTAGCACTTCTATGCCGCCGACAATCCCATTTATCAAAGCTGGAAAATTAAAAGGATTAGCTGTAACGAGTGCACAACGCTCATCTGCTCTCCCTGATGTTCCAACCATGGCAGAACAAGGATTTCCAGAGTTTGATGACACAACTTGGTTTGGTTTTTTTGCCGCAGCAAAAACTCCCACGGAAATCATCAACAAACTTAACGCAGAAATTAATCGTGCGATTGAAACTAAAGATGTAAAAGAAAAATTAACTGGTCTAGGACTCGACACAAAGTCAATGTCACCTACAGAATTTAAACAGTACGTCAAAGCAGAAGTACCTAAATGGGCAAAGGCAGTTAAAGAATCAGGCGCTACCGCTGATTAGATCTTTTTTATCCCTCAAGAATGATAAATGGGGATACTTTTCGGTGAGCAAAGAACCCGCGTAGTAGGTTTTTTTAAAAACCGGATGTGATCGGATATTTTCTAGCCAAGCATTAATTAGCGGCTTATCAGACCACGAATTATCAAGGTTAATGTCTGCCATCCTCACAATCACAGGCATGACGGCAATATCAACTAGACTTAGATCATTACCCATTATCCATGGGCCTTTATTTTGAGTAATCCACTCATTCATCCGCACAACCGTGCGATTGAGCTTATCGAGCGCTTGATCCATCTCTTTTTGCGGAAATCCAGTTCGTCCCATTGAAAGTAAAAACTCTTTACGCAAAGGCTTTGAATTGGCCAGCGCCAAGAAATCCTCTTCACTCATTTTTTGAAAATGGGGTAAAAATGCCAGATTATACGAAGGTACTCTGATCGCAGGAGCAGGAATTTCGTCAACATACCGCATCATCCAACGCATTAAGGCTTTTCTTTCAGGTGTTGGGGGGGTAAAACAAACAACATCATTAGCAACTTCATCTAGGTACTCAATAATGACCGAAGAGTCTAAAATCGTATGTCCATGGTGTATCAAGGCGGGAACTACCGCATTAGGATTAATCGCAAGGTATTCAGGGCGTAACTGTTCTCCAGAAAACAAATCTAAGACATGCTCTTCGAAAGCTAGGTTTTTGGCGTTTAAAACAAATCGAACTCTTTGACTACATGTCGATTGAGGAGCGTTATACAAAACATATTCAGTCATTTGGTTTCATTCATTGTTTTAATTACTTTATTTATACTGCATGCCTACCTAAAAAACAACTAGACTTTTTAAATTAGAAATGAATCATCCATTTTCTAAATTGCCACAGATAGCTCATATGTGAGTATGATTCAAGATAGAGTGTTCAATCACCTTATCTTCTTTGGAGATCGTTATGCGAAAAGCTTCGTTTTTTCTGAAATGCCATAAGAATAATTCCCTTTTACTCTTACTACTCAGTCTTCTCATCGTTCCCCTTTGCCCAGCACAACAAAACTGGCCATCTCAACCGATCCGTATCATTGTGACCTTCACCCCAGGAGGAGCCCCTGATACTCTTGCTCGTATATTAAGTGAAAAACTACAAACTACTCTAGGGGTGTCCATTACCGTCGAAAACAAACCAGGCGCTGGCGGGAATATCGGAGCCGATTATGTGGCGAAAAGTAAATCGGACGGCTATACCCTTCTCTTAGGCACGGTCGGGACTCAAACGATCAATCCATACCTCTATACAAAAATCCCCTATAACGCAGAGAAAGATTTCACACCCATAGCATTCTTAGCAGCAACTCCTAATTTATTAGTTGTCAACAATCAAGTCCCTGTGAAAACGATTGAAGAACTCATTACCTATGCAAAAAGCAAACCTAGTGAACTTACTTTTGGCTCGTCAGGAAGCGGTACCTCAATTCACTTATCAGGCGAATTATTTAAAGTAATGGCAGGAGTAGAGATGACACACATCCCCTACAAGGGAAGAGCTTCTTCCATTCCGGATTTAATTGGTGGGCGTATCACCATGATTTTTGACAATATGCCTTCGGCTATTCCATTGGTAAGAGAGGGCAGTATCCGTGCAATAGCAGTTACCAGCCTGAAAAGATCTCCCGCAGCACCAGAAATACCCACCATCTCGGAATCGGGCTTAGAAGGATTTAATGCTACCTCTTGGTTTGCACTTTTAGGACCGGCTAACTTACCAAAACCCATCCTCGACAAACTCAATTTAGAAACGAATCGCGTCTTAGATACTCCAGAAATCAAAGAGCGTTTACTTAAATTGGGTCTAGAGACAAACACGGGCTCACCAGATCAACTCAATGTATTGATTAAAGAAGAGTCCAAAAAATGGTCTGAGGTTGTCAAAAAGTCTGGCGCAAAAGCAGAATAACTTCCTGCTATGGTAAACACCTAGTAAATATCGTTTACCTCATGAATAACGCAATCATTTTTATTGCTTGAGAAGATTTTTCACGCCTCTCAAATTCATTTTCATGTAGGGAACACTAAATTAAGGTATGATAATTACACAATGTAAATTACAATTTTTTTAAAAAAACTTCTTTACATGCTTTAAATACCTATAAGGATAAAAATTATGTACGACATATTTCAGACAGAAAAACTCATTGATCTTTGGCTCTCAGAAGATATTGGTCACGCAGACTTAACAGCACAACTCATGATTGCGGAAGATGCTATAGGTACTTTTTATATGAACGCTCGTGAACCGATGCATGTCGCTGGTATTCATGTTGCAGCCCGAGTTTTTGCTAAATATGACTCACAATTAAAAGTAACACTCCATGTCAAAGAGGGCGATCAAGTCACCAAGGGAACTAAATTATTAACTGTGACTGGGCCAGCGAGAAGTATTTTGACTGCGGAGCGAACTGCTCTCAATATTGCCCAACACTTAAGTGGTATAGCTACCGAAACAGCGCGTTACAATGCCGAAATTGCGGGTACACAAGCACGTTTAATCGATACCCGTAAAACCACCCCTGGTCTACGTATGCTGGAAAAACATGCGGTAGTTTGCGGTGGTGGACTAAACCATCGTTTAGGTCTCGATAGTGGCGTAATGCTCAAAGATAACCATATCGCCGTATCAGGAAGCATCATGAACGCGGTTGCTAATGTCCGTAAATTACTCCCTGTCCTTACCAAAGTAGAAGTCGAGTGTGACCGCGTTGCCCAAGTTGAAGAAGCCATTAAGGCTGGTGCAGATATCATCATGCTCGATAATATGTCTCTTGAAGATATGAAAACTTCTGTACAACTGGTTGCCGGAAAAGCCAAAGTTGAAGCATCTGGCGGCATCAGTATGAAGACTATTAAGGCCATTGCTCAAACTGGAGTCGACTTTATTTCCACCAGCAAAATTACTCAAGCCGCACCGCCAGTAGATATTGGCCTTGATGATTAAAATTTTCCAATGCGCAAAATGAGCTCATCGTGAACACTGGGAAATTATTTTTTATTGTAGGTCCCAGTGGCAGTGGTAAAGATAGCTTGATGTCAGGCGTTCAACCATTTCTACCACCTCATGAGTTTTTATTTGCGCGTCGAGTTATCACCCGTACTTCAGTAATTGATACCGAAGATCATGATAGCTGCACTGAGTCAGTTTTTTTAGAACGAGCAAAGCAAGGTGATTTCATCATCACCTGGCAAGCTCATGGACTCTTTTATGGATTACCCTCATCCATACTCAGTTCTCTCAATCATGGTGTAAATGTCATTGCTAATGGTTCGCGTAACGAAATTCTTTCTTTACAACAAAAAGTTCCTAGCCTTTGTGTCATCGAAATCTCAACTCCTACAGATATATTAAGAAAAAGACTGATCGCTCGTAATCGAGAAACTCCTGAGGATATTGAACGTAGGCTCCAACGCGCATCACTCCCCATACCCTCCGGCGTATCTACAATCCGCGTTAACAATGACCTTACATTAGAGATTGGCATCAGTCGTCTCAAAGCCGCATTGCTTCAAGATAATGACTCAACAGATCAACTTACTCATCTGCTCTATCAAAAGATCAATGGCGCCAGCTTAAGTAAAGCTGATTACAAGATCCTATTACCTGCCATCATTCGCCATACATTTTCTCTCGCTGATGTCCAAGCTTTTTTAATCGCCTGTACGCAGAAATTGAACGAGGAAGAAATCATTTCTATCGCTCATGCTCGCACCCTTCTCTATCCTAGGCTCAAATGGCCACACCCCATGGTCATGGATAAACATTCCTTGGGTGGAATTTTAGGTAATCGAGTCACGATGGTGGTAATTCCCATCATCGCCGCCCATGGCTTAATGATTCCAAAAACATCCTCACGCGCTATTACTTCGGCTGCTGGTACTGCTGATACCATGGAGGTTCTTGCTAAAGTGGATCTGACATTTGATGAAGTCCAAGCCTGTGTGAAGGTCACCAATGGCTGTATTGCTTGGAATGGCAGGTTAAATCACTCAATACTCGATGATGCCATCAACCACATCACTCGCTCGTTGGGTTTAGATACCCGCTACTGGTCAGTAGCATCCATCCTTTCAAAAAAATATACTGCCGGATCGACTCATGTGGTAATTGATATACCCTATATTCATACTGGAAAAGTCAAAACCCTCGCAGAGGCAACCGAACTCGCCGGTTTATTTGAGCGCGTTGGTCATGCTATTGGCCTAGTCGTTAAAGCATTCCCAACAGATGGCAGTATGACAATTGGTTATGGTATTGGACCTTCTCTTGAAGCTCGCGATGTTCTGCAAGTTTTGAATAATGATGTTCAAGCTCCAAAAAGCTTAATCGATAAATCGATCTTCTTCGCTGCTCACCTCTTGTCAATGGATGAACGTGTCGGTAATTTTGATGCTGGTTATCACTTAGCCCAAGAATTACTCCGTTCAGGCGCAGCACTGAGAAGTATGAACAACATCATCGAATCTCAAGGGAAAGCACAGACGTCTGAACTACCTGTCCACTCCTTCGAGATTGTCGCTCATCAGGATGGTGTTGTTAATGAAATAGATGGGCATATTATTTCTGGTATTGCGAGGCTTGCTGGTGCGCCCACTCTGAAAGCAGCAGGAATTGATTTAAAGAAAACGATTGGCGAGGTCATTAAATCTGGTGATGTCCTTTACCGAATTCAGAGTACCGACATCAACAAATTAAAAGAAGCCTATCAATTGGCAAATCAACAACAGGGCGTTCTTTTGAAAGCAGTGACCTAAGATGAGCTTTTTTAGGGATAACCAAGTTCATCTTGGGGAATTAAACCTATTTATTTAAATGAAGCATGCTAAGATAAAAATTTAATTAAATAATCACTAGCGTCATATGATATTTAACGAAGAATCTAACTAAGGAGTTTTTCATGAGTCCAGCTTGGAATAAAAAAGTCATTATCGGATCGTGTCTTTTTGTACTTTTCACTCCGTTCATGAATGCCTTTGGTGAAGAGTCCGTTCAACAATTTCCAACAAAACCCATCTCTATTGTGGTGAACTTCCCAGTTGGTGGAGGTACGGATATTTTGGCAAGAGTTTTAGGCAATGCATTTAGTGACTCTTTTGGACAACCCGC
This sequence comes from uncultured beta proteobacterium, assembly GCA_903875135.1. Classification (GTDB taxonomy): domain Bacteria; phylum Pseudomonadota; class Gammaproteobacteria; order Burkholderiales; family Burkholderiaceae; genus Polynucleobacter. The sequence goes on from CAIQUZ010000117.1 coordinate 12,801, forward strand.
AATTATCGAAAATCGTGTTGGGGCAAGTGGCAATGTCGGAGCTAAGCATGTGGCTGATAAAGCTCCGGATGGATATACACTGTTGATGGTCAATAGCTCATATGCTATCAACCCAGGCGTTTTAAGCAGTATGCCTTTCGATCCTAAGAAGGATCTCACTCCGATTATTAACGTTGCGTTTGTACCATCTGTCATTGTGGTTCCGCCTGATTCGCCCTATAAACGTTTGTCAGATCTTATTGCGGCTGCAAAACCCTCTAAAAACAATGTCTCTTTTGGTTCTTGCGGCAATGGCACACCACAGCATTTAGCTGGAGCTATCCTCAATCTGGATGCAAAAACGAATATAGCCCATGTTCCTTACGGTGGCTGTGGACCAGCTCTTCGCGATGTTTTAGGTAGCCAAATTCCAATGGCCATTATTACTGCGTCCAGCGCTGCAACCTATATTAAATCAGGTAAGTTAATTGCTTTGGCGATCACCTCCGCCGAGAGAACTGTGCAATTACCCAATGTTCCGACTGTTGCAGAACAGGGTTATCCTGGTTATCAAATTAATCAATGGCATGGCTTACTAGTTCCCGCCAAGATGCCAATGCCCTTACAAATGAAAATCTATGATCATCTACTCAAAATTGTTCAAGCGCCAGAAATGAAAGAAAAACTGATTTCAATGGGTTACACACCGGCCTATGACGACCCAGTAGTCTTTGGCAAAATGGTACGAGATGATATCGACCGATTCTCTAATCTGACAAAACTCCTCGGCCTTAAGTCGGACTAATGATTTGTTCTAATAAATGAGGAATCTTGATGTCTCTTGATTAATGTCCAAGAACTTCTGGTATTTGCGTAGCAGGAGGAGTGTTCCTACTTCTTCCACAACGAACGATTCCATCAATCATGACCATTCCAATACCAGGAATGTCACCCAATTGAACACTCTCTAATAAAGTTTTACCACTCGTATGTTGAGCACGATCCATAAAGACAAAATCCGCACTACGTCCAGGCTCAATTAAGCCAGCATTGATTTGACGTAGTTTCGCCGTATTGCCTGTTGCAAAACAAAAGACGAACTCTGCCGGTATCGATGCCATGCTAGAAATCAGGGAGATTAAACGCAGTATTCCTAAGGGTTGCACGCCCGATCCAGCAGGACCATCTGTTCCTAAAATGACACGGTGGGGACACTTCAACTGCATGGCCGCTTGAGCAGCTGCTATGGCGACTTTTTCATTACCGTTGTGCACAATCTCGATCGCCCTTGAAGACTTTTCGCATAACTCACATACGTCTTTTTCTGGCAATGAAGTATGACCGCCATTGATGTGACCAATAATATCGGCATCCGCTTCAAGAATGACATCTTTGTCAATGAGACCAGAACCAGGGATAGATGGTCCACCCGTATGAATTGTGCTCTGGATGCCATACTTTCTGGCCCAGGCAACCATTTCACGAGCTTCATAACCGGCCTTAACAGAACCCAACCCAACTTCACCCAATAACTTCACCCCAGACTCAGCGAGTTCCTTAAAGTCACTTTCCACCATACCTTTTTCAATGATCGGTGCACCCGCTAAAACCTTCACACCATTCGGCCGAAAATTATCATAGGTCCTTTGCGCTGTAATCGCTAAAGCTTTAAGACCAACAATATCTTTGGGCCGACCAGGTAAATGCACCTCTCCTGCAGACACCATCGTGGTAACGCCACCGTGCATCGTGGATTCAATCCAACCAATTTGATTTTGCCGTGGTGTCCAATCGCCAAAAACAGGATGAACATGACTATCGATTAGGCCAGGAGCAACGCATGTTTGATGAACATCAATCGTGGTCTTTGCTGAAGAGGTATCAACATCCTTAAATTTACCAACTTCTTGAATAATGCCATCTAGAATCACAATCGTATCAGCCTCAAGGATCGGCTGGTCAATATTCCCCGAAAGTAATAGCCCAATATTTTTAATAACAACTTTGCCCGATTTTCCTTCAAGTGCGATATCAGCCATACTTATTCCTTTTTTGTAAAAGTGATGTAATACATTGTTCTAAGTCAGAGGATGATGACTAACAGTTCGTAAGACAACGTCATCCATAAAGTTACCCCAGTGTGCTAACTTTGCCTTTGTTGTAATTTTCTCACCCAAAAAAGCCGACAAGGTATATTGATTCGACAAATAAAAATATCCCATCGAAGCAATCAGCAGGTACAGATCACGAGCCGTAATATCCTGGCGAAATATGCCAATACTTTTTCCTTGATCTAACACCTGATCAACGATCGAGATTGCGGGCGATGAGAACTCTTTGGTTTCACGTGAGGTTGAAATAAACTCGCCACGATGCAGGTTTTCATTATTTAATAACGTAATAAATTCCGGATGTTTTTGATAATAGTTCCAAATAAAATGGGCCACCTTTTGTAATGCTTCTACCGGTTTTTCAATATCCAACTGTAATTTTGCTTCTGCTTCATTAAATTGTTTATAAATTTCTTGAATTGCAGCTACATACAAGCCCTGCTTGCTACCAAAGTAATAGTAGATCATTCGATCATGCGATTTGGCCAGCTTGGAAATCTTTTCAGTGCTGCCACCCTCATAACCAAATCTTGAAAAAATATCAATCGCGGCTTTGAGAATTTGAGCACGAGTGGCAATCGCAGAGAGTCCCCTCACCCCTAAAACCTTGATTTCTTTAGTTGGAGCAATAGGATCTTTGATAGCAGTATTTTTTTTCATGATCCTTATTGGTCAGCAAAGGCTTTTTCAATAACAAAATCACCAGGTATCGTCGTATTACCCTCTTTGAATCCTCGTGCTTCAAACAGATGTTTGAGATCTTTAATCATGGCATTACTCCCACAAATCATGACCCGATCATTTTTGGGATCAAATTCTGGTAATCCTAGATTTTTAGTCAACTCATGGTTTTCAATCAGATCTGTAATTCTACCCATTTGATGATAATTCTCACGAGTCACCGTTGGGTAATACAAGAATTGTTGAGAAATCATGTCGCCTAAAAACTCATGCTTCGGTAATTCTTTAGTTAAGTAGTCTTGGTAAGCTAACTCTTTCACTTCGCGCACACCATGAACTAATATGACCTTTTCAAATTTCTCATACGTATCAGGATCTCGAATCACGCTTAAAAATGGCGCAACCCCTGTTCCTGTGGAGAGTAAATACAAGTTTTTTCCTGGCAACAAATAATCAATCAATAAAGTTCCAGTTGGCTTCTTGCCAACAATAATAGAATCTCCAACTTGGATATTTTTGAGCCTTGAAGTAAGAGGACCATCTTCGACTTTAATACTTAAAAATTCCAAATGCTCCTCATAGTTAGGACTAACAATGCTATAAGCTCTCAGCAGTGGCTTACCATCCACCATCAAGCCAATCATCGTGAAATGGCCATTACTAAAACGCAGAGCTGGGTCGCGTGTGGTTGTAAAAGAAAATAAACGATCGGTCCAGTGGTGAACACTTAAGACCTTTGCTTCTAAAAATGCACTCATGGATACTCAATATAAAATGTAAAGAATTCATTGGTAATATTAGCCTAAGCAAGCTCTTCACACTTTAAGTGATTACAAGCTGAATTGATTAGGGTAAACGATAGGACAATCAAGCCCCCTATAACAAGTTGTTATTTTATGAGTTTCGTGTAGTATATGCAACATGAAAGTGATTTATTGATTGTATTGTGCACAAGTGTTATTTTTTTAAAAAAATGACTCTAAGCATTCCATAAAGTTGAGCATGAGTTATCACAACAAAACCGATGGCATAGGACAATCCCCCTCTGACGCGATTCCGCCAGATCCGAGAGAGGTAGATGCCTCTGTTGATTTTTTAGTCAGAGCAAAGCCTCGTAATGAACGCATGGCAAACGATAAGATTGAATGCAATGCTTGCCCTGTTCTCTGTCAAATATCCCCGGGTAAGGTGGGCGCATGCGATAGATACGCCAACCAAGATGGGTTTTTATTGCGCGTTGACCCTGTCGTTATTCTACGGAAAAATCTAGCTGAGGGCTCTACTGTGGCGGTTCCTTTTCTAGGAAACCGCCCCCAAGAAAACTCTGCCACTGAAACTCCCCCAACTTGGAGTGGAGATTTGCTGCTCGCTAATGAGTCGTTTGTTACTGGCTTAGGCTCATCTACGACCTACCCCGACTATAAACCAGCGCCTTTTATTGTTTCTAGTCAACACGAAGGTGTTGACGTAGTTACCGTTGTTACAGAGGGAATTTTTAGTTACTGTAGCTATAAAGTCAAAATTGATACAGATCGCTACCTAGGTCCTGAAAAAGCAAATATCGTTTGTAAAGGTGAAGTAGTCGGTCACGTCACTACCGCCGAATATGGCTCACAAATGCTGTCCATCGGTGGTGTTCATCACCTGACAGGCGGTAGCAAAAAAGAAGGTCGAATTACTTGCGAACTAATGCAGCAACTTGGCAATCGACATGCTGTTGAGCTCTCCATTGAAGGTGGTGCACATATCATTATCCAAGCTGGAAAAGCCCCAATAGTTGATGGTGTTGAAGAAAAACATATGCGCGTTGGTTGCGGCTCTGCTGCAATCGGTATATTTGCGAGACAATTTAATGGTCTTGTTGACGAGGTTGTCGTAGTTGACGATCACATCACCGGCATACTCACAGAACACCAAGCCGGTAAATGCTTAGATATGAAACCTTCCGGCCTTAAAATCAATGGACGCAAATCAACTCCCGGTCGTTATTTTCAAGTAGCTAATCCTGGAACTGGTTGGGGAGGAACAGATATTGAAGATCCATTATCGATTATCGAAACTTGGGACCCAGCTAAAGCCTGGCCAGGCTTAACGCTTTTAATGACATCAACAACCGGTGCAATGGCCTCTTTTTATGAACTCAACGAGCAGTTGATTCCTATTGAAAAACCAATCCCTGCAGCCATTCAAATGATTATTGATCGTATCGTCGAAAACTGTGAACCGTCGCTCACTTCCGTTTTATTCTTGGGGGGTGCAGGAGGAAGTTTGAGAGCTGGTGTTACCGAAAATCCCATCTTACTCACCCAAGCAATTAAACGATCGTTGGTCAATGTGACTTGTGGTGGAGCTCCTGCTTATATCTGGCCAGGTGGTGGCATCACGGTGATGGTGGATGTGATGAAAATGCCAGAAAATAGTTTTGGCACAGTACCTACCCCAGCGATTGTTGCTCCCATTGAATTTAGTATGAAACTCGATGATTACCGCCGACTCGGGGGGCATATGGATTATATAAAAAGTATCGATCAAATTTTACATACCGGAAGTTGGCATAAAGACGGCGCGCCAACTGCTAGAATAATTCAGGAGCGTGGCGATAAAAATCATTGGCCATTTTCTGATCAGCCGATGCTGGGTTAAAACGATGAATCCTCAGCGCTCCCAACTGTCGAATGGTCAACAACACTTTGCTTGGGGACCAATCGATCTAATCATCGGAGCACAAGCTCATTGTGTTGAAAACGAGAAATTGGTTGAGCAAGCGCACGATCGCGCCTGGGTAAAATTTCAAGGCATCTTGCCTGAACTCGTTCAGGAATTATCAATGCTCAAGCAAGAGATTCAAACCGACACCATTAATCCCTTTAAGGGATCTATAGCGCGCAGTATGTGGCAAGCCTGTCAACCTCATTTACCTTACTTTATTACGCCAATGGCTGCGGTTGCAGGTGCGGTTGCAGATGAAATGATTAAAAGTTATCAAACCAATAGCATCCGTAAAGCTTGGGTCAATAATGGTGGGGATATCGCAGTGCATCTCGCGCCCAATCAATCCATACCAATTGGGATCTGCGCTGACGCTGACCGAGCTTATGACAAATTACAATCATCTAGCTCTTTTACTTTAGATGGTCAATTTACCATCTCTGCCAGTGATCCAGTCAGGGGCATCGCAACCAGTGGTTGGCAAGGTAGAAGTTTTTCTATGGGGATTGCTGATAGTGTGACGGTTTTAGCTCACAATGCCGCCTGCGCAGATGCTGCCGCATCAATGATTGCTAATGCCGTTAATGTTGAAGACAGCCGAATTCTGCGCCGCAGAGCTAGCGATGTAAAAGATGATTCTGATTTGGGTGAACGTCTTATTACAGTGCATGTCCCAACTCTAGAGTTTGATTTGATAGAACAGGCCATAGAAAATGGTCAGTTGGTTGCTCAAGCATTAAAAGATCAAGGTTTGATTTGGGGCGCTATCCTTTCCTGTCAACAACAAGTCAATTATGTGATGGATCGGCAGTATCCAATGCCAGTCAAGCTGATGAATATGACTGATCCATTAACCAGTGCAGCATCCATGATGTAAATCAAACTATTGAGAACAAGATAATGATTGTAATTCGTAGAACCCTCACCACCGTTGAAGATATCTTCCATGAGTTCGGTCCGATTCCAGACACACCACTGCGAAGAGGAACGATTGCGATGGTCATAACCAATCCATTCGCAGGGAAGTACGTACAAGACATCATACCGATGATGGACGCCCTTCAAGCTTTTGGTATACAAATGGCGCATCAATTATTAAAGGCGATGACAGTTCCAGAATCGGCTATACAAGGCTATGGCAAAGGTGCCCTTATCGGTGAAGACGGTGAATTAGAACACGGCGCACTTTGGCATGTCCCTGGTGGTTATGCCATGAGAGAACTCCTGGGCTGGAAAGGTGATCGACCACCCAATGATGAAAAAAATACAGCGCAGTTTGATAACTATGCCAAAGGTCAATCTATCAATACTACTGGCAAAAAAGGGAATGCGATTGCGATCGTTCCTTCCACAAAAAAAGTAGGTCCGCCAGGAATGACGTTAGATATCCCTTTAACCAATATCAATGCAAGTTATGTCAGAAGTCATTTTGATGCCATTGAGGTGCGTGTTCCAGGAGCGCCCTTTGCCGATGAACTGGTCTATATATTAGCTATGAGTACCGGCGCTAGAATTCACCAGCGTGTCGGCGGATTGGCGGCCGATAAAATTTCTGCTTGGGATGGCCAAAGATAAACCATAACACTGAACATACAGCACGTTTGAACAATAATTCTTCTAGGATAAAGAGATATCATGAAAGCAAAAATTCGTAAACTCATCGTACAAGTTGATGAAGTACGTATCGAAATGGGCCAAGCCATCAATCCACCAACTAGACGTGCCTTAGCCATGGCGGTAATCGAAAACCCTTGTGCAGGTAAATATGTTGAAAACCTAGATGAGTTAATTGCGATTGGCGAAGAGCTTGGTGGCTACCTTGGCGATAGGTGTATAGAAGCTCTTGGGATTCTGGCATCTGAAGCAGAAAGTTACGGTAAATCAGCAATTGTCGGTGAAGCAGGTGAAATTGAACATGCGGCGGCCATACTGCATCCGAAAATGGGTGCTGGACTGCGGGTTGCGGTCGAAAAAGGTGCAGCTTTGGTACCTTCAAGTAAAAAAAGAGGTGGAATGGGTACCGCGATTGATGTACCCTTAGGACATAAGGATGCGGCATTCGTTAGAAGCCATTTTGATGCCATTGAAGCAAGAGTGTCTGACGCCCCGAGAAGAAACGAAATTGTTGTGGCAATTGCAGTAACAGATAGTGGTCGCCCATTGCCACGCGTTGGTGGACTTCAAGTCAGTGAAATCAAAGGCATTGACGGTTTAAAGTAGTCATCATCAGTTTCGGAAGTGATGTAGTAAAAAAGAATCAATGAATCTTACAGTGCGTATTTAAAAAAACAGTCTGACAACCAGGAGAATGGAATGAGAAGTATCAAATTAATTGGAGCATCATTAGCAACAAGCTTGTTGCTTTTGCAAGGGGCTGTTCAAGCCCAAGAAATGATTAAGATTGGTGAAATTAATAGCTATAAAGCACAACCAGCTTTTTTAGAGCCGTACAAAAAAGGTATGGATCTTGCCATCGAGCAAATTAATGCTGCAGGTGGCGTGAATGGCAAAAAGTTAGAGCTCATCTCTCGAGATGATAATGCTAATCCTGGTGACGCGGTGCGCGTTGCAGAAGAATTGATTTCCCGTGAAAAAGTAGATGTTTTAACTGGTACTTTTTTATCCAATATCGGTTTAGCTATCACTGATTTTGCTAATCAAAAGAAATTCTTCTTCCTCGCCGCAGAGCCATTAACCGATAAGATTACTTGGCAAAATGGTAATCCTTACACCTTCCGTTTACGCCCTTCAACGTATATGCAAGTAGCGATGTTAGTGCCTGAAGCAGCTGCTCTCAAAAAGAAACGCTGGGCAATTATTTACCCGAACTATGAATACGGCCAATCGGCAGCTGCGACATTTAAAGCTTTACTCAAAAAAGCGCAACCCGATGTAGAGTTTGTGGCTGAACAAGCAACCCCACTTGGCAAGTTAGAAGCTGGCAGTGCAGTACAAGCTTTATCCGACGCTAAACCAGACGCTGTTTTCAATGTCTTATTTGGGGCTGATTTGACGAAGTTTGTGCGTGAAGGAAATACGCGCTCACTTTTCCAGGGTCGTGATGTTGTGAGTTTACTAACCGGAGAACCTGAGTATTTAGATCCATTAAAAGATGAAACACCGAACGGTTGGATCGTGACAGGTTACCCTTGGTACAGCATTCAAACACCTGAGCACAAAGCTTTTGTAGATGCCTATCAAAAGAAATACAGTGACTATCCGCGTCTTGGAACGATTGTCGGTTACGCAACCATTTATTCCTTAGCAGAAGGAATGAAAAAAGCAAAATCGACCGATACTGAAAAATTGATTGTCGCCTTTAAAGGACTTCAGGTAGATACTCCGCTTGGCAAAATTACTTACCGTGCCCAAGATAATCAATCCACTATGGGTGCATTTGTTGGTCGTACGAAGAACGATGGTGGTAAAGGTGTAATGGTCAATTACCGCTATATCGATGGTTCAAAAGTTCAACCATCCGATGCTGAAGTTAAGCAATTACGTCCATAAATGTTTTTTCATCATTAAAATCTAACCCCGAATCAACCAGAATTTGGTTCGGGGTATTTAAATAAATATATGGATTTTTCTAGCCTTGCAGTACAACTTCTCAACGGTTTGGCAAGCGCCTCATCCTTGTTTTTAGTTTCAGCTGGACTGTCTCTGATTTTTGGCGTCACCCGAATTGTTAATTTTGCGCACGGCTCATTTTTCTTATTGGGTATTTATCTTGCGTATTCATTAGCCACCTATTTTTCCACTACTTTTGGCTTTTGGGTAGGAATTATTCTGGCAGCTATCATCGTTGGTCTCATCGGCGCTATATTTGAGATCATCCTGTTACGGAGGATCTATAAAGCACCAGAGTTATTTCAGTTGTTAGCCACCTTTGCTTTGGTTTTAATCATTAAAGACGCTGTTTTATGGTTGTGGGGTCCAGATGAACTACTAGGCCCAAGAGCTCCAGGTTTTAAAGGTGCCGTCATGATTCTTGATCGTCAATTTCCTAGCTATGACCTTTTTCTAATCATTGTTGGACCGATGGTATTAATCTTACTTTGGCTATTGTTAAAGAAAACCCGCTGGGGAACCTTAATTCGAGCAGCCACCCAAGACCGTGAAATGGTCGCGGCCTTAGGTGTCAATCAAATCATTTTATTCACCTCCGTATTTTCTATGGGAGCAATGCTGGCTGGTTTGGGAGGTGCTTTGCAATTACCTCGTGAATCGGCCAATTTAGAATTAGATATACATGCGATTAGCTCAGCGTTTGTGGTTGTCGTTGTTGGCGGTATGGGCTCTATCCCCGGAGCGTTTATCGCAGCACTCATTATTTCAGAGGTAAAGGCTGTCTGCACATGGATTGGTCTAGTTCATGTTTTTGGTATTGAAGTATCTTTTTCAAAACTGACATTGATTGTTGATTTTTTAGTCATGGCTATCGTACTGGTGATAAGACCATGGGGTCTGATGGGAAGACCTCAAGTGTTCATTCCCCATAGTTCAGAGTTCGAATCTTCTTACCAAACTCCCAATCTCTTACTAAAAATTGTTGGAGTGGTTCTATTTTTATCGCTACTCAGTTTATCGTTCATCGCTAAAGAATCTCCTTACAGCATCGTTTTAGCCATTGATCTATTAATTGCTAGTATCTTTGCCGTGAGCTTACATTTCATTATGGGCCCTGGTGGCATGCATTCCTTTGGTCATGCTGCTTACTTTGGTTTAGGCGCTTACATCGCAGCGCTCATTGCAAAACATGTTGGGGCCTCCATGGAGGTTGTGTTGATCATCGCACCACTCCTTACAGGTCTGGCAGCCATCATTTTTGGCTGGTTTAGTGTTCGTTTATCTGGCGTTTATTTAGCCATGTTGACCTTAGCATTTGCTCAGATTGCTTGGGCGGTGATCTTTCAATGGGATTCATTAACTGGTGGCAGCAATGGGCTCACTGGTGTCTGGCCTTCAGCATTCTTTAACGACAAGCTGCATTATTTTTATCTAACGCTTACGCTCACAACCCTAACCATATTGATTCTTTGGCGCATGCTATTTTCTCCATTTGGTTTCGCACTTCGGGCGGGCCGTGATTCCTCGATGAGAGCAGGAGCAATCGGTATCAATGTCAAAAATATTCAACTCACCGCTTTTGTTCTTGCTGGTATTTTTGCTGGTCTTGGCGGCGTTTTATTTGCCTTTTCCAAGGGAAGTATTTCTCCTGATGTGATTGGTATTAATCGCTCAGTGGATGGGCTCGTAATGGTATTACTTGGTGGTGTCAACGCACTAACTGGGCCAATTGTTGGAGCCTTTACCTTTACATGGTTACATGATGTGATTGCTCGCTCTACTGATTATTGGAAAGCCTCTTTAGGTTTCATCATTCTGTTCTTGGTGCTGGTATTCCCACAGGGGATTTCTGGAACGATTCATCATTGGTTTCAAAAATGGAATGAGATCAAAACATGAGTCTCTTAACGGTTTCAGGACTTGGTAAATATTTTGGCGGTGTCAAGGCAGTAGATGGCATCGACTTTACCCTACAAGCAGGCGAACTACTCGCTCTCATTGGCCCCAACGGTGCTGGTAAATCCACCACGTTTAATATGCTCAATGGGCAATTAAAGGCGGATACCGGTTCAATTCAATTCCAGGGTAAAGAACTGGTTGGATTGGAACCTAGAAAAATCTGGCGATATGGTGTCGGACGAACTTTTCAAATCGCTCAAGTCTTTTTATCATTCTCTGTTATTGAAAATGTGCAAATCGCTCTACTTTCTAAAGATCAACAATTATTTGCCTTTTGGAAAAAAGCATCTGCCTACCGTCGTCTTGATGCAATGGCATTACTCGATATGGTAGGTATTGCCAATCAAGCAGACCGACCGTGCCACCAATTGGCTTATGGTGATATCAAGCGCGTTGAACTCGCAATTGCGATGGCAAATGAGCCTTTATTGCTACTGATGGATGAGCCAACAGCCGGTATGGCACCCAAAGAGCGTAATGCACTGATGGCGCTAACTAAAAGTTTAGTGGTTAAAAATAATATTGCTGTTTTATTTACCGAACATAGTATGGATGTTGTCTTTGCTCATGCAGATCGAATCATTGTTTTAGCGAGAGGTCGACTGATTGCTCAGGGAACTCCCTCGGAGATACGTGATCATCCAAAAGTACAAGAAGTCTATTTTGGAACTGGAAAGACCTTC
>CAIQUZ010000118.1 GCA_903875135.1 uncultured beta proteobacterium
ACTGGAGAAATCTTTAATCAGTTTTGTCAAAATGCGACGCATTTGATTAAATTCAGATTTCGAAAGGTTGGCAAACAGAGCATTATTCGTACTTCGTTGGTGATTGCCGAGTTGGATAAATTGTTTTTCCGCTTGTGGATGAATTTTCACAAGGCGGGCTCGACGGTCTTGTGGATTCACATCAATCGTCACCCAACCCAATTGGTCCAGTTTTTTCATTTCATTCGTGATGTGGGCAATCGACACGTGTAAGTGATTTGCCACCTCACTCAAACCAACCCCCTCCGAGTGCTGATATTGGGCGATCACCATCAGAATATTGTATTGGGGGGAGGTGACGCCGAGTTGGCTTGCTAGGTAGCCTCTCGCGACTTCTAGTTGCGCTCCAGCAATCGACAAATCATATAAAAATTGCCGAAAATATTTATCGGTCGTGCCAGAGGTATCCAATAACTCTTTTTTAGAGATGGTCAGTGGTGAGTTAAAGGGTTTTTTCAAGCCAAGCTTTCAGAATCATCAAATAGATATTTTACTCGGATATGGCCCTACTGTTTTTCGCCCAATCTAGGTGCAAACACTAATAAAAACGTGCTTTATTCCATCTCATTTCAGGGTATATTAGAGATACTATAGTTACTTAACTATATTTGAGGAGGTAATATGAATAGAACCATCCGTCGTAACTTCGTCGTTTTTGTCATAGGACTGAGCATGATGGGGATTGCCATTGCGCAAGGTAATAAAGACCCAGTCAAGATTGGTGTGATGACGGATATGTCATCCTTGTTTTCGGATATTGGTGGTCGTGGATCCGTGATTGCTGCGCAAATGGCGATTGACGATTTTGGTGGTTCCGTACTAGGTAAGCCCATTCAGTTAGTGACTTCTGACCATCAAAACAAACCTGACGTCGCCTCGGCTAAAGCGCGGGAGTGGTTTGATGAAGATAAGGTCAATGCCATTGTCGATTTATTGCCGTCTGGTGTGGCTTTAGCGGTGGCTGATGTGGCCAAACAAAAAAATAAAATTGTGCTTATTTCTGGTGGTGGAACGACTCGGCTCACGAATGAGAGTTGTTCCCGCAATACGGTTCACTATACCTACGATACCTATGCATTAGCGTCCAATACCGTGAATGCGCTCATGCAAAAGAACCTCAAGTCTTGGTATTTTTTAACAGTAGATTATGCACTCGGTGCTTCGCTCGAAAAAGATGCGACCGATGCGATTGTGGCCGGTGGTGGTCAAGTTCTTGGATCCATTAAGCATCCAACGAACTCATCGGACATGTCGTCCTTCTTACTCAAAGCACAATCGTCCAATGCGCAAGTGATTGCACTCGCCAATGCTGGTGGAGATACCACGATGGCGGTGAACCAAGCCTATGAGTTTGGCATTCTCAATAGTGGTAAACAGACGATTGCAGGCTTGCACGTCTTTATTTCTGATATTCATAGCATTGGTCTGAAAAAAGCCCAAGGGATGCTCTTGACTACTGGTTTTTATTGGGACTTGAACGACCAAACGAGAGCTTGGTCGAGACGGTTTTTTGAAAAAAATAAACGCATGCCGACCATGGTTCACGCTGGCGTGTATTCATCGATGATGCATTATCTGCAAGCGATAAAGGCTGCAGGTACATCGGATACCGAAGTTGTCATGGCGAAGATGAAATCAACCCCGATTAATGATTTCTTTGCTAAAAATGGCTATATTCGTGAAGACGGCAGAATGGTCCATGACATGTATTTGGTACAAGTAAAAAGTCCAACAGAGGCAACAACACCTTGGGATTACTACAAAGTGATTCGGACGATTCCTGGTAAGGATGCGTTTATGCCTTTATCAAAAAGTGTCTGTTCGTTTATTAAAAAATAAGCTGATTTAGGAGAATGTTCATGGTCAAAGACGGAAAAAAACATATAGCGAGTTTAAAAGATCAGCGTCAGATCTTTATTGATGGTGAGCTCGTGAAGAATCACATCACGCATCCAGCGTTTAAAGAGTCGGTTGCCTCGATTGCGAGCTTATACGATTTTCAGGCTCGACCAGAGCATCAAGAGTTGATGACATTCAAATCACCTACGACGGGGGCTAATGTCAATCGTGCTTGGCAGTTGCCTAAAAATTTGACCGAGTTAATTGCGCGTCGTAAAGCGCTCGAAGCTTGGTCAGAGTTGTCCTGTGGTTTTTTAGGTCGCTCGCCCGATCACGTAGCCTCGGCGATCAGTGGGATGTATATGGGTGTTGATGTCTTTCGTCAGGCGGATGAGCGCAGTGCCAATGCTCTAGCAGACTACTATCAGTACGCTCGTGACAATGATTTGTATTTAAGTTATGTGATTATTAATCCGCAAGCGGATAAGAGTAAGACTGCCGGCGATCAAGCAAAAAGCCTCATTGCCTCGATCGTGGATGAAGATGCTCAGGGCATTACGATTCATGGTGCCAAGATGTTAGGTACGGGCTGTACTTTAGCCAATGAAGTGTTGATTTCTTGCATACAGCCGCTGCGTCCTGGTGAGGAGAATCTCGCTTTTAGTGCCGCTATTCCGCTAGCAACCAAGGGTGTCAAGATGTTATCCCGCAAGTCGTATGAGTTGTCAAGTGTTTCTACTTTTGATAATCCTTTATCAAGTCGTTTTGATGAGAATGACGCGGTGCTATATTTTGACCAGGTGAAGATTCCGTGGGAGCGCGTGTTTGTGCATAAAAATGTGCAAATGATGTCGGCCCAGTGGCACGCCACTCCTGCACACGTTTATCAAAATTATCAGTGTCAGATCCGGTTTATGGTCAAGATGCGTTTCTTGTTGGGTATCGCCAGACGCATTGCCGAGACGAACGGCATTATTGATTTCCCACCCGTGGTTGAGACCCTTGGTCAAATGGCCGCTGAGGTCTCGATGGTCGAAGGTTTAGTCGAAGCCATGGAAGTCTCTGGGACACAAAAGGGTGAGTACTTTGTGCCGAGCACGACGCGTCTTTATGCATCGAATGTCCTCACGCAGCAACTCTATCCAAAATTTGTGCACAGTATTCGGGAGTTATCGGGTGGTGGCTTAATTATGACGCCGTCCTCTGTCAATGATTTCTCCAATGAAGAAATTGCCAGCATGATTAATCAAACGCAAAAATCACCAGTAACCGATAGTACGGGTCGCGTTAAACTGTTTAAATTGGCATGGGATGCGATTGGTTCAGAGTTTGGTTCTCGTCATTTGCAATACGAGATGTTTTATTCGGGCGCCAATATGGTCACTCGCGGCCATTCGTATCGTAATTACAACTGGCAGCGTTCCTTAAATATGGTGGATCAATTCATGGCAGGTTATGATTTACCCAACAAGCAAAAAAATACAATACCGGAACCGGTGATTGACTAAACGAGACAGAAAGACAATTCATGGCTTTAATCAATTTGAAGTGTGGTACGGATATGTTCCAGGCGAACATTGAACAGCTCGTGATTGCGGGTTGGACGGGACGTAACAAAGAGGCGGTAGAGCACCACATTCAAGAGTTAGAAGCCATTGGTGTGGCACGTCCTAAAAAAGTCCCTTGTTTTTACCGGGTTGCGGAGTATTTACTGTCTACTAAATCGGAGTTTCAGTTGTCTGGGGCCGATTCTAGTGGTGAAGTTGAATATGTCATATTTTCAGTGCCGACTGGATTATTTATTGGTTTAGGTTCGGACCATACGGATCGCAAAGTCGAGGCGTATGGCGTCACGGTATCTAAACAAATGTGTCCTAAGCCGATTGCTGCTGAAGTTTGGTCATTGGATTGTGTCAAAGATCATTGGGATCAACTGGTGACCCGTTCATGGGTTACCCGCAATGGTCAGCGTGAGTTGTATCAAGAGGGTGCTTTAGCGCGTATGCTCACTCCCCAAGATTTGATGACGCAATATACGGGCACTGCTCAACTGCCGGTGGGCACTGCCATGTTTTGTGGCACACACTCCGTACTTGGCGAGATTGGTGGTGGGGATTTATTTGAAATAGAATTGTTTGATCCTGTCACGAATTTATCGATACGGCATGCGTATCGTTCGCAAATACTAGATATTGTTGATTAACTCAAGGAGATAGAGATGGCTCTCGATAAAGAATGGAAAGAATTTCATAAAGTAGATTTAAGCACTGGCTGGGAAGTGCCTCCTGGTTATCCTGCCGGAATACAGCAAAAAATCCTTGCTGGTAAATTAGACGAAAAGAATGGCATTGGTTCCAGAACCCGTCATCTGCGGTTTGAGCCGGGCGAGTACACCACTGCTCCGTTTATCCACGAATACTGGGAAGAGGTGTATTTGGTGAGTGGGGATTTAACGGTTGGTAATGATGTCAATGGCAATGGGGGCGTATCGTTTGAGCCAGGAACTTATGCTTGCCGTCCGCCAGGAACTCCGCATGGCCCATTTAAATCAGAAAAAGGTTGCCTACTGTTAGAGATTCATTACTTTGACACTCAGAAGTAATGACTGTAGGAGCGTCGTTAACAAGGGTTGAAGACTTACAGACGCAGATTCGTCAAGGTGCGGTGTCGGTTACTCAATTGGTAGAAGTTGCTTTGGACCGAATCCATGATCCTGCGGGACAGGGGGAGTCTACTTTTATTACCACTTTTGATGAAGAGGCTTTGGCCTTGGCACAGCAGCAAAATCAAGAGCTAGCTAAGGGGCATCCTCTTCAGGCATTAACGGGGGTGACGGTCTCGGTCAAAGATTTATTTGATACGCAGGGTCACACCACAACATCCGGATCACTTGTTTTACGTCAAAACCCTCCAGCCACAAAAGATGCCGAGGTCATTGATCGATTGCGTCAAGCGGGCGCCATTGTCGTAGGACGCACCACCATGACTGAGTTTGCGTATTCCGGGCTGGGTTTAAATCCCCATTACGGCACGCCGCTGAATCCGTTTGAGAGAGATATTGGTCGGATTCCTGGTGGGTCAACTTCTGGTGGGGTCATTAGTGTGACTGACGGCATGGCAACCATTGCGATGGGTTCGGATACCGGCGGATCTTGTCGGATTCCAGCGGCGCTATGTGGTGTGGTTGGATTTAAATCCACTGCAGCGAGATATTCTCAAGAAGGAGTATTGCCCTTATCCCACAGTTTAGACTCGGTTGGTTTTTTAGCACCATCCGTTGCTTGTTGTATTGCCGTTGATCAGGTATTAGCAAAAGAAGAGTATTGGCAAAAAGAAGTGGCTATTGATCCGACTTTGCAAATCGGGGTATTACAAAATGTGGTGCTTGAGGGGTTAGATGCTGATGTCAAAAGTCATTTTGAGCGTTCTTTACAGATCTTGCAGGCCAAGGGAGCTCATTTACATCAGGTGCATAGTATGGCGATTGATCGGGTCATTGAGATCCAAGGGCAACCCCGAATTGTTGCTGCGCAAGCGCATGCCCAATTTGAAGAGATACTGAATACGCAGAGTGAGCAAATGGATCCGCGGATCGCCTCACGGATCATTAAAGGTAAAGATGTGAGTTCTGCAATCTATATCCGCACGATGCAAGAACGGGAACAATTGATTGCAGCTTGGCAACAAGAGTTTGCCGGAGATGCGGTATGGATCATGCCAACGGTACCAATCATTGCCCCACGCTTGAGTGAGTTAGAGCAAGATGATGCGTATTTTCGGATCAATGCCTTGATGTTGCGCAATCCTGGACTATTTAACTTCTTGGACGGCTGTGCGATTTCGATCCCGAATCATCAGTTAGGTCATGCGCCGACTGGACTGATGTTAGTTGCACCAGCGGGGCATGACCAGCAGTTACTTGCCATCGCCCGTCTAATTGAGCAACAGTTCGCCACTTCATTATTTTAATAGTGGTCCGTGGTTGCTCAATAAGATCTTAGAAGAGCAATCGATTCGTGAGCATTAATTTGTTTATTTTGAAATATTTCATACTTCTTACTCTATGAGTAGAATATTAAGATGACGATATGGATACAAGTTACTCAACGGTTATTGATATGAAAAAGATCATATTTTTCTTTTTAAGCATGCTCATGTTGAATGCTCATGCTCAGAGTAATTTACCCGCCTGTACTTCACAACCTTTTAATAACTGCTTCGGGGAGTGGATATATGGCGGATCTAGTAAATATATTGGGGAATGGGTAAACGACAAATACAACGGCCAAGGAACCTATACTCAAGGTGATTGGTTTAAATACATAGGTCAATTTAAAGACGGAAAATTCAATGGTCAGGGCTCATATACTTTTATAGAAGGTAAATATATAGGACAATTTAGAGATGACAAATACCATGGGTATGGGATTCTCTACTATCCCAATGGAAAAGTTTTTCAACAAGGTTTATGGAATGATGGCAAGTTCATTCAAGCGCAAAATTCTCCCACTGTAACTCCCCCTGTAGTTCCTAAACCACTGGTCAATCATCCACAAGACATCAAACGCCAAAAATGTATCCGCTTGGGACTACTCCCTGACTCAGCAGATTTTAAAGAATGTATGAATTGATTATGAAAAAACTACTCTTAATCCTCTGCCTGTTTTTAATGACTGCCCATGCACAGAGTAATTTACCGCCCTGTACTTCCCCCCCTTTTAATAACTGCTATGGTACTTTTACATATGCTGATGGGAATAAATATGTAGGGCAATGGAAAGATGACAAATACGATGGGCAAGGAACCTATTTTTGGGCTAGTGGGAGTAAATACGAAGGGCAATATAAAGATGGCAAAAGAAATGGGCAAGGAACCTTTACATGGACTAATGGGGATAAATACGTGGGGCAATTTACAGATAATAAATTAAACGGGCAAGGAACCTATAAATATGCTAACGGGGATAAATACGTAGGGCAATTTATAAATGACAATAGAACTGGGCAAGGAACCTATACATTTGCTAATGGGAATAAATATGTAGGGCAATTTAAAGATAACAAATATGATGGGTTTGGTACTTTATACAACACCAACGGCTCGATTTTTCAACAAGGATTATGGAGAGATAACGAGTTCGTTCAAGTACAAAGCCCACCTGTAGTTCCTAAACCACCTGTCAATAACGCACAAGATATCAAACGTCAAAAATGTATTCGCTTAGGATTGGTTCCGGGTACAAATGATTTTCAACAGTGCCTGAATTAATGATGAAACACCTTTTTCTATTGCTCTCGACTATATTTTTTCTGAACGCTCATGCGCAGAGTAATTTACCTGCCTGCACTTCACACCCTTTTCATTATTGTTATGGTAAGGAGACTTATGGCGGAGGTGTCGAGGTCTACATGGGAGAGTTTTTGAATGACGAAAAAAATGGTCA
>CAIQUZ010000119.1 GCA_903875135.1 uncultured beta proteobacterium
GAATATTGGGGGAAGCCACAAGCTTCCCTTTTTGTTCCTTACAAATGGCGCGATGGCCGAGTGGTTAGGCAGAAGCCTGCAAAGCTTTGAACGGGGGTTCGATTCCCTCTCGCGCCTCCAAGATGACACCAACCAACACCTCTCGCCCTCCAAAATAATCCGGCTCTTCATCGGCATAAAAAGTTAAATACCGCTTTGTCTGCAGTAAAAAAGATATCTTGAATAGCACGGTATTTTGGTTCAATCTCCGAGTCCATAAGAATTTCACCTTTGCCGAGAGCCTCTGAATATTCGGTGGAGTGCAGATAGTAAAGTTTTTTCTTTTTACATTGAAAAACCATCACCCATGATTGACTTTTTGCGCCTAAGAAACCAAAACTTTTCCCATTATTCTTGCTATTTAACATGGTTATTTGGTATTGGTCTGTGCCTATTAGTTTGATATTGCTGATATCAATGTAAATATTAGTTCCAAAGCCATCATCTAAGAGAAATTTCCATTCTGCTGAAAATGCAGGAAATGACAAGAATGCTATGGTGCACAAGAGAATTCTCATTAAATTTGTCATTTCTTTATTGATTAAATATATCGTCTTTTAGTTGTTTAAATTCTGCTTCAGTAATGAGACCTTTTTCCAGCATCTCCATTATTTTATTTATTTCTTTTGATTTAGTAGGGTCTTGAACAGGGATTTTTTCTAACTTGGTATATTTTTTTAAGGCCTCCTCCAATCCCTTACAAAAGTGTAGGAATAGTTTATCCATGCCTTTAAAAACCCAAGTTTTTCTGTTCTGGGATTCAGAGACTCTGAGTTCATGTTCAAGAGTTCCGGGAGTAATTTCTGTGTAATTGATCATGTTGAGTTCAATAACTTCGGGAGGCTTATTCCACAGGATGAGTCGCTGATCTGTACAAATCAATGCAGAGTAATCTTCTGCTTGGGTGATACCGTAGATGATTTCATTTGAATTTAGAAAATCAGAGATCTCTTTGGCTTGATCTCCCGATGCACTTAAACCGAACTGCATCAAATTCCCCATAAAGCCGTCTATTTTTAGAGCATCCAAAAAATCAGAAACTTTATTCCGTGGCGGTGGGTTGACGAGTTGATATCCATAGAAGATGGCTCCTGACGTTAAGCAAAACCCAATCAGTGTCATAGGAATATTATCAAATGGATGCAAGATGCCATCGATAAGATTAGGCACACCAAAGACGATTCCTAGTGCGACAATGCCAAATCGAATTAAATTATTTTTCATTACTTAATATCCTCATTATTATTTTTTTATAATAAATTATGTTAGTCTGATTAATTGTAGTGCTCCACAGAGGACTATTAAAAATAGTCTATGTATTTTGCGGTTACTGACAATGTTCTATTAAAAATGTCGTAACAATTGCTTCTATTTAAATTTAATAAATGTGAGAATTTACGATGTCAATTTTTCTTATACGCTCGCTATTGATTTTTTCTACGGCATTATTCTCAACACTATCAAATGCCATTGATTACTCTAAATATGATTGGAGTAAAACTTCTTTTGATAATTACTCCTATATTGATCACTCAAAGGAGTCTGGAGACAGAGTTGTTGGTATAAAGGTGGTGACATTGATCACTTTCGACCAAATCAGTAGCGCGCAAATGTGGGGATTGTCTGTTATTGATGAAAATTTGATCAATTGCCGAAAGCGTACAATTCAATCATTAAAAACGGTTTGGACAGAGCGAAAAATGGGGAGAGGGCAAGTAACTAAATCTTTTGGAGCAGGTCCTATTTCTTCTGTCGGTAAAAACTTCGACTCAACGTTCGAAGGAAATTTATTCAATTATATTTGTAACTAACTACTCCCAATGGCTAAAGCAAGGGGCTTTATGCTGCTTTTGGTAAACTGTTCGAAAGGTTTTTTTACACACCAAGAAATTGATGAGTAACTAATCAAACTTGATTGATTTTTCAGCAACGACACGCCTCCACTTTTGAATGCTTTGTGAAACATACTCAGCCATGTCCTTAGGGCTTCCAATCCAAACCTGACCACCCAATTCAGAAAACCTTACTCGTACGTCATTTTTGATGACTGCCGCATGAATCGAGGCATTCAGTTTAGAGATGATTTCAGGACTTAGTCCTTTGGGGCCTGCAATGCCTAAAAAAGATGAAGCTTCAAAACCAGGAAATGTTTCAGCTACCGCGGGGATATTGGGTAACTGTGGCATTCTTTTTTCGGAGGTTATAGCAATGGCGCGTAACTTCCCAGAGATCAAGTGTGGTTGAACAACCGCATAGGTATCTAACATGATATCTAATCGTCCTGCGAGTAATTCGTTTAATTGTGGGCTTCCACCTTTAAATGGAATATGCGTCATTTCAATACCTGCTGCACTAGAAAAATATTCGGTAGCTAAATGAAACAGTGAGCCATTTCCGGGTGTGGGGTAATTCAGTTTTTTGGGATTTTCTTTGGCATATTTAATGAGATCATTTAAGTTTTTGAAGGGGGATTCAGAATTAACCACCACTACCATTGGATAAGAAATGAACGTCGATACCCAAGAAAAATCATTCATCGGATCGAAGGGTAGTTTATTCATTACGGCAGCTTGTGATGGGAAGGCGCCACTCATTAAACTTAAGCGATAACCGTCTGGAGTTGCTTTAGCAACAGAGTCATTCGCTAACATCCCGCCAGCTCCGCCTTTGTTTTCAATTAAAACAGATTGGGCTAATTCCATCGATAGTTTTTGCCCCAATAACCTTGCCACAATATCTGCGTTACCACCAGGGCCAAATCCCACAACTACAGTTATCGGCTTTGTTGGATATTCATCGGCAATACTGTGAAAAATACTCAATCCAAAAATGAGACAAACACCAATGTGTCGATTAATTGTTTTTAGTAAGCGGATGAGTTTCATAGGAATCGATATAGTTGTGCTGGATTAGTCACTAAAATTTGATGTCGAACAGATTCATCGGGAACCCAAGCGGATAGGGCATCTAAAATATCGCCATCATTTTGCATATTGTCAAATTGATTAACATGTGGCCAATCGGTTCCCCACACAATGCGGTGTGGCGCAACTTCAATTAACTTTCGAATATAAGGCTCCATATCCATGCACGGATACTCTTGTGCTGAGCAACGATGTAATGCCGAAAGCTTCACCCAACAACGTCCTGTTTCCAACATTTTGAGCAAGGTAATAAAGCCTGGGGTATTAATTCCTTCATGACTTCTCACTCGAGCAATATGATCAACAACGATAGTCATATCGAGGCCCAATAGGCGGGGCGCAAGTTCGGTTAATTCAACGGAGTGATTGACATGAACGGCAATATGCCAATCATAGGGTCTTACTTTTTTTGCGATTTCTTCTAAAACCTCAAATCCTGGAGTGCCTTTCACCACGGTACTTAACCGAGAACCACTAAAGCCATGTTGATTGAGTTCTTCAATTTGGGCGATCGGTGTATCAGGACCTGTTACCGCAACACCACGTAATCTTTTGGGATCAGATTTGACCGCATTGAGGGTGGCTGCATTATTGGGGCCATACGCACTAGAGTGGACAATCACGGCTCGGTCAATGCCTAAGACATCTAACATACCGAGTAGCTTGTCAACCGGGGCTGCTGGTGGTGTAAATGATCGGTTGGGTGAGAGAGGATATTTGAGAAGATCATCAAATATATGGGTGTGAGAATCACAAGATAACGGGGGTGCTCTAAAGGTAGGCTTTTTGGTGGGGTATGCGGGGGGCAGGCAGGGCTTAGTCAAGGTATATTAGTCTCGTGGAATTAGAAAATTGATAAGGCATGAGAATGATCCGAACTGAATCATTCTCATGCAATATTTCGCTATTTACTTTAGCCAACTGACATGGTGATTGGCATCATTGACGATACGGTTTTCATCAATCTCGCTTGGTAAGAATTTAACGCGCGTAAATCTAGCTTTTTGATTGAATGGGACGGTCGCATCGATCGCGAGTTTTGCACGAATCCCATCTTTTCCGATTCGCACATATTCATGACCGCGCGCGCCTGGAACAACGACAAGATCTTTCGACGCTTCCATCCTTGTCGCAAGAGCATATTCAACATCATGTGGATCATGAATATTGATATCGTTATCGACAGCAATCACCATATCAAGGTCCTTGAGTGCGCCGAATGACGCCATCATGGCGTTGTATTGAAGGCCATCATGTTTTTCGCTAGTTTTATTGAGGCTTAGTACCGCATGAAAACGGTGCAGACCACCGGCCGTCATATCGACATCATCGACCACTGGCGTTGCTGCTTGCAATACTTTAAGCAGGCTGGCTTCGAGCACATATTTACGAAGCATGACTGTTTCACGACCAAAGCCGTTGATGGCATAGTAAACCGCGTTGTTGCGATGGGCGAGAGAAGTCACATCAAAAATAGGGGCGTCTCCATCTTCGGACATATAGCCGATAAATTCTCCAAATGGGCCTTCATGGGCAACCGCATTATGACGTAATAGGCCCTCGAGTACGATCTCTGTTTCTGCGGGAATCAATAGGTCTTGGGTAATCCCTTTGCAGACAGGGAGGCCTTCACCAATCAATCCACCAGCTACTTTGAGCTCATCGGCATTTTCCGGCATTTGAGAGCCCATAGTTGCTGCCGTATAAAGTACGGCAAGGTCGGTACCTATACAGACTGAGATGGGTAAATCTTCTCCGCGCGCTGCAGCGCGTTCATAAGCAAGGCGAAGATGGCGACCATAATCCATCTTCAGTGCCGTTTTATTCGGGCCAAGAAGCTGAAGCCGATGGTAGGAGGCATTATAAATACCAGTTTCAGGATCACGAAAAACCACCACGCCGGCGGTAATAAAACGACCTGGATCATTTTCAGCATGACGCAAAACAGGTAGTATTTTTCCAATATCAATATCTTTTGTGTAGACATTTTCATGCCAAGGAGCCGTTGGCACGACCCTTGGTTCGAGTGGGTTTGACATTGCACGCCCAACCAGTTGTCGAATACCGCGAAAGTCGACGCCAAAGGCAACTTCACAATTCGCTTGAGAGCACAGAAAGTTACCAAAAACGGGCATCTCGAAACCTTCTACATTCGGAAACAGCAAGGCCTTGGTACCATCTCTTTTTTTCAGCAAACTGGCTATTTCATATTCATGGCTG
Organism: uncultured beta proteobacterium; assembly: GCA_903875135.1. Classification (GTDB taxonomy): domain Bacteria; phylum Pseudomonadota; class Gammaproteobacteria; order Burkholderiales; family Burkholderiaceae; genus Polynucleobacter. The sequence goes on from CAIQUZ010000119.1 coordinate 5,184, forward strand.
ACGGATCCGGAAACTGACTCGATCCGACCTGCAATGCTCAGTCGACGTAAGGCACTGCGAAAGCGCGTGTCGATCATTTGGGGTAATGCATTACTCATTTAGGTCTCCTATCTCTTTTTCTATTTTGTGTTCAATCGAGGGTTGCGCCCGAGATTTTTACCACGTTCGCCCAGCGCTTGATTTCCTGATTGATAAAGCTAGTAAATTGTTCTGGGGTGTCTCCAATCGGGTTTGATCCAATTTCTTCCATCCGTGCCTGAAATTTAGGCTCTCTAGTAATGGTATGGACCGCACTCGCCAAGCGATTGATGATTTCGGGTGGTGTTTTGCCTGGGGCAACGAGACCATTCCACACAATCACCTCATATCCGTGCAAGCCGGACTCTGCAATGGTAGGAACATTGGGGGCCTGCGGCTGGCGTTTCGCGCTAGTAACGGCGAGTGCCCTTAACATACCCCCGTTCATTTGAGGCAATGCATCGGATAGATTCGCAAAGGTCATTTGTACTTCACCTGAGAAGGCTGCGCTCGTTGCGGGGGCACCACCCCGGTAGGGGACGTGGACAATATCGATACCTGCCATAGATTTAAATACTTCAGCAGACATATGTGTTGTTGCTCCAATACCTGCGGAACTAAAACTCATTTTCCCCGGCTCTTTTTTAGCGAGTGCGATGAGTTCACTCACATTGTTGACGGGGAGTTTGGGGTTTACGAGAAGGACAAGTGCATTGCTACTGATATTGCTGACAGGGGCCAGATCCGTTAAGGGGTTATACGGGACTTTTTTCATAAGGCTTGGCAATACGGTATGCGGGCCGGTGGAGGACATTAAAAGTGTGTAACCATCCGGTGGCGACTTGGCAACAAAATCTGTGGCGATCATTCCGCCACTGCCAGCCTTATTTTCCACTGATACTGGTTGACCTAAAATTTGAGAGAGTCGAATCGCAGTGATGCGGGCGACTATATCTGTATTTCCTCCCGCAGCAAATGGAACGATAATACGGATGGGTTTGGAGGGCCAATCTGACTGTGCTAATGCAGCATTTAGACTAAACATCAAAGTTACCATACAGCACAATAATTGATATAGTTTTTTCATAAATATCCTTTAGTAATTTTGTCTACATTGGTTTATGATGAAAGCAGTCAATTCAGTGTAGGTGGATTTGAAGATGATTTTCTTATTATATGGATAATTATCTTCTAAAATATCTAAATAATTAGTAATTAGGGATTTCTCTAGGCACTTAATTGCTCCTCTAAATTGCAAATAGGCATCATTCACTGCGCTATTTAGTTGACGACTTTAGATCATTTAACAATAGAAAAGAATCAGCCAATGGATAACCACCGCCCTTATAAAGATGAAGTTATCATTTCTTGGACGGAGTTACAACGCGATGCAAAATTTATCGCGAATCAATTAATGGCTAAAGGCCCCTTTAAAGGCATGATTGCCATTACAAAAGGTGGGTTGATACCTGCAGCGCTGATTGCGAGAGAGCTTGATATTAAATTGATTGAAACAGTATGTGTGTCAAGTTATGGCTGTAGTGATACAGATGGCATAGATCAACAACAAAATGAATTAGAAGTCATCAAAATGATTGATGGTGATGGTGATGGTTTTTTACTCATTGATGATCTGGTTGATACCGGAAAAACGGCTAGATTCATCCGCCAAAAATTACCTAAAGCGTATTTTTGTACCTTATATGCAAAACCAGCGGGTAAGGAACTTGTCGATCTTTATGTCAGAGAGTTTAAGCAAAGCCAGTGGGTTTTCTTTCCCTGGGATATTGAGTATCAATTTTCGGTACCAATCCACCATCGTCAAGCATTAATCAATAAAAAATAAAACGCTTCTATATTTCCTGCAGTCTGAACTGGGTTTGAGCTTATTGGGATAACAGAATGATGGCGCCAATCGCACAACCAAGGCCTAGAGCCTTCTTCCAAGAGAACTTTTCTTGAAAGAGAAAAATACCGGTGATGGCGGATACGACAAAGCTCATTTGAGAGATCGGTACGATCGTACTAGCAGGCCCAAATTTTAAAGCTTCTAGTAACAGAAATAGGCCGCCAAATAAGCACAGTGCAGCGCCAAACCCTAAGTAGAGATATTTCCAGACAAAGACAATTTTTTTCTCTTTGATGTAACACGCGATAAATGCTAATGGAAAAAAGACGACCGCTTGACCATTCACAATCGAAATAGTGTTACCTCCGGCGATAGCCCCTAGTTTATAAATAAAACCAGTAATGCCCATAAAAACGGTGGCGATGATCAGGTTGCGGGTAGTTTTTTTTGTACTTAGGGTGTGAGTCTTATTGTTTGAGTTCGGTTTGAGTTGACCTAGTAGTAAAAAGGCGGCAATCACCGACAGCGCAAATGCTGCAATTTTGATGAAAGTGGCATGCTCATCTAAAAAGAGGATAGCTAATGCAGAAGACAAGACAAAGCTACTACGAAAAACAGGAGCTACTACACTGACATCTCCGGTACTTAAGCTAATCGCAAAATACAGCAAGGCGAAGTAAAGGGTGACACCTGCACACATGCCGTAATAAAACGGAACCCCAATGTGAATCGTGTTGGTAATTAAACCAAAGGATAAAGCGCTGGGCAGAAAAAAAATGGTTTGCAGGATGATGAATTGATGGGATGCAATCCCATTGCGAGCGGATAATTTGAAAATAACATCGCTAAAACCGTAAAAGCACATGGAGCATAGTGCGGCAAGGATGTAGGAGTTTTGCATGGTGAAAGATACCTTAATGATTAAATATAACGCTCAAGACATGACGCAAAAGAGATATTGACTGTACAGGATAGTCTATTATTAAAAATAAGATGTTTTTTTGATGGGGTTTCAATGATTCATTTTTTTGCGCAAGCAAATTTGAAGACGACTTCCTCCATTGAGTTGGGAATAATTTCTTCGAAGACAAATGAAGAACCGTTAGTTTTGATTGCCGTGATAGCACCTGTAAGGTTAGGGCCCGCATAGTTTGCTATAGAAGCAAATGTTCGCGTATATTGTTCACAACTTTGAAAAGAGTGAAATAGTACTGACTGTACTTTGCCTTGACCTGCGACTTGTGTAGCCACGTCAAATGTCACGTAGTACCAAACATCCATCAAAATACCTTGTTTGACAATTTTTCCTGGATCGATAAATAATTCCCCGGCATTAAACTTCCCAAAACTTTTCCACTGTCCAATGGCGAAATTTGAACACAAGGTCAATATAAAAGTGAAAATCAACTTTTTCATTTAGGATTCTTTGGGTGAGTGTTATTTAGGACTCAGTTCCATTTTATAGGGTCTGAACTCTTGTGCTTCAAGGCGTAATGGCAAGTAATTACCTTTACTCCAGAGGTCGTTATATTCTCGATAGCGTTTGCTTTGAACCCAACCAGATTGGCCACCAAAGGCAATAAAAATAGATTTGTTTAGATCAGATAAGTCATAAATAGCGCGCATGCCAGGAGCAACATCCGAGCGAAAGGGCTCATTTGGACTTCCAAAGCTCATTTTGCCAACATTGACGGTTTGACTATCCCCAGCTGAAGGGGTTTGGATATTAAATAAGGCAGATAAGACAGGCAGTTGTCCAAGGGGTTTATGCACTCCGATAGCGGGGTGGGCGACTCCCCATTGCCACTGATTAACATCATTGCCATAACGCTTTGAGAGATAGGTTAAGGATTTTTCTAAGGCGATGTTACTGATATCGGCGCAAGTTTCAACTGCGCTTGTAGCTGCTTGATCACACCATTCTTCATGGTGATTGCTGATGATAAGCAGTAAGCCATCGCGCAAACCTTTTTGGTGATAGATTCTTTCAAACGCAGGGCCTAGTTTGGTAGTGAAGACCGCTCGAGTGAACTGGTCGACCCAGGCATTAAAGATAAGTGCTGCGGAGCTATCCGATTTCATATCTCCATCAAAGGATTTGATTTTCTCAAGTGCTATAGCCGTTAATGGATGCGAGCTAGAACTATTCTTGAGGAGTTGAATCAGTGGTTGAACAGCGAGCGAATGCGTATCATTTTGAATCTCGATCATTGAATTCACATCATGTTTAGCTGATTTTTTGAGAAGTGCTTCGATGCGATTCGCACGGTAGGGCATGGTCCAATCACCAGTGAGTGTATAGGGAGCTAAGGGATCTTCTACTTTTTGATTGGCGGTGATGATCCATGGCAGGTCCTGGTTGAAATGATGGGGTAATTCATCGCTACGCAGGTATTCTTTCCATTCATTGCCAGTTTCCCATCCAAATACGGGAGCGACGCCCATCATTCCCTGGCCTTTGATTTTTTTTGGAGCAGCGCCTGCAGCTGTATAAGCGATCGTGCCATCGGTATCTGCCATCACCACATTTTGCATTGGGGCATAGAAGTTCTCTAAACTCGCTTTGAGTTCATCGATAGAATTCGCTTGATTGGTGTCAAGCAGCGCCCGTAATGATTGGTTTTTAGGGTCGAGCGCAATCCATCTGAGTGCAAGAACAAAGCGGTTCGTATCGATGACTTTTGCGGCTTCAGGATAAGCATCCGAAATCACGGGCCCATGGCGTGTTTCCCGAATCACAAAATTGACCGGTTCATGTCCTTTAACTAGAATCGTTTCACGTCTTGCTTTAAACGACGCGTAGCCACTTGGTGTTTTGTACTCTATAGGATTATTCGGATTTATAGCCTCAATAAATAAGTCTTGCACATCTGGGGCGGTATTGGTAAATCCCCAGGCAATACTTTTGTTGTGACCAAGAACAACTCCAGGCATACCCGGAATCGTGCCGCCAATGACATTCATATTTTTTGCTTGTAAATGCGCGAAGTACCAAGTGGATGGGCTGGATAAGCCCAAGTGTGGGTCGTTGGCTAAAAGTGGTTTACCACTGGTCGTACGAGAACCGTTAATCACCCAATTATTCGATCCTTTACCTTCCATTGCTTGCGGCAACCAAGCCATCAGATCATCTTTTGGAGGCACTGCGGATTGCTGACTTTCTGATGAGGTATAAATATGAGTGTCTTGATACATCTTGGCAAAATCAATTGTTGTGGTTGGAGGCTCTCCCTCATAGGGTGGCATAAGCTGCCAAATTTGATTGGTTGTTAAGGTTTTTGCCAGTTGCAAACGTGAGAACTCTTTATTCCAGTTATCACCTAAGTCGAGTGCCATCATCAGTGACCAACTCACACTATCAATCGGTGTCCACGCGGCAGGTTGAGAGTTTGTCAGAAAAAACTCGATGGGCAAGGCCCAGCCTAAATCTGCAAAGCCAGCATTAATACCGGCACAGTAAGCCTCCAGAGCTAACTTGGTCGTGCTTGGGAATTGTTCGTATTGCAATCGAGCAGTGTGACGAATACCGATCGTTTTAATAAAGCGATCGATAGCGATGGTTTTTTCTCCGAGGATCTCCGAAAGTGAGCCTGAGGCTAAGCGCCGATTGAATTCCATCTGCCAGGTGCGCTCGCGACCATGAAGATAACCTAGTGCAAAATAAGCATCATTGGGATGCTTTGCATCAATATGAGCAATATCGCTTTGATCAAATTGAATTTGTGTTTTATCTCTTAATCCCAAATGCTTCACGGAGCCATTGGGGATGGATTTTACTTGAACGGAATAGATCAGTACGATGATTCCGATGAGGAGTGCTAAGCCCAATAATAGCCACAACAAATATTTGGATAGCTTGAGGGTATTAAAAAGAAAAGGGCGAAAGTTCATGTATGTGGATGGCAATGTATCTCATCATTTTAAGCCTTCCTCTTTAAAAAACACAAAAGGCCATTCAAGGCCTTTTGCAGACAAGCAAAAATAGGGAGTTTAGTGACTTCCGCCTAAGTAAGCCGCAACCACCGCTGGATCGTTTTTTAGTTGTTGTGCAGGGCCGTGGACTTTGATATGTCCATTTTCCAGAACATAGCCGTAGTCAGCCACGTTGAGGGCGGCCATGGCAAACTGTTCGACCAGTAACATCGTGACACCTTCACTTTTGAGACGCGCAATAATTTTGAAGACTTCATCAACCAGGATGGGGGCAAGACCCATTGATGGCTCGTCGAGCAGAATCACTTCTGGGTTGAGCATCACGGCGCGAGCCATCGCGAGCATTTGTTGTTCACCGCCCGAGAGGGTTCCTGCCAATTGTGTGCGGCGCTCTTTGAGGCGTGGGAACAAATCCATGGCCTTTTCTAAATCGTGCTTCACATCGCCTTTGGGGCGACTTCCAGTGAGTCTTGGAAATGCCCCTAGGGTTAAATTATCCGTAACCGTCATGGTGGAGAAGACTCGGCGACCTTCAGGGCTGTGTGCTACGCCTAATTTAGCCACTTTATAAGAATCATATCCGGTGATGTCTTGATCACCGAGTGTAATTTGTCCTTCAGTCGGTTTAATCATGCCTGTAATAGCTCGCATGGTGGTGGTTTTACCTGCACCATTCGATCCAATCAGTGTAATTACTTGGCTTTTTGGTACGTCGATACTAATGCCATGTAAAACTTCCACTTTACCGTAGCCCGCTTTAAGATTTTTAATCGATAACATAGATATCCCTGGTCAAGATTTAAGTACTTTGTCCGCCAAGATAGGCTTCAATCACTTTGGGATTGCTTTGGATTTCCTGCGGCAAGCCTTCGGCAATCTTTTGGCCAAAGTCCAGCACAGAGATTTGGTCGCTTACGCTCATCACTACGTCCATATGGTGCTCAATCAAAATAATCGTAATACCATGGTCACGAATCTTTTTGATCACGCCTAACAACTCTTTAATATCAGGAGCCGTTAAGCCTGCCGCCGGCTCATCGAGCAAGAGCAGGTTGGGGTCTAGAGCCAGGGCGCGTGCAATTTCTAACATTCTCTGTTTACCATAGGGTAGATTGCGCGCTTCTTCATTCGCTAAAGAGCCTAAACCCACAAAATGTAACAGGCCCAGAGCGCGTTCACGCGCTGCAGACTCTTCTTGGTTAAATCGTGGTAAATGAAGAGCTACTTCCACTAGGTTTGAATGAAAGGTGTGATGCAGACCGACGAGAATATTTTCCAGAGCAGTCATCTCGCCGAATAGTTGCACGTTTTGGAAGGTTCTGGCAATTCCGGAAAGAGCGATTTCAGAAGATGTTTTGCCAACAACACTGGAGTTTTCATAGAGGACGTTCCCTTTGGTGGGGACGTAGATGCCCGTTAAGACATTCATCATCGTGCTTTTGCCAGAGCCATTCGGGCCAATCAGGCCATGGATAGAACCCCGCTTAATGGTGATATCGACATTATTGAGTGCTTTGAGGCCACCAAATTGCATGAGGACAGATTCAATATTCAGAATCGGCGCATTCATATCTTTTACGCTCGCTTGATGAATTACATTGGCGTTGATTTCTTCGCCTGCGCTTTTCGACTCGCCAGCAAGCGTGGTTGATTTACCCTTTAATGCACTATAGAATTTGCTAAAGAATCCGACGATACCATCTTGTAGGTAGTAGACCACGAGGAGGATCATTGCCCCGAAGATGCTTAAACGCCAGTCGGTAATATTTTGTAGCCAGACTGAAAAAATCGCTAAAGCAATCGTACCTATCACGGGCGCGGCAATTTTCTTGGGGGTGGTAATTTTTCGGTTTAACGCTAATGCAGATCCAAGGGCGACAAGGACTGCTAGGGCAATAGCCACAATCCGGAATAAATTGATATCGTCGAGAAGTTTAGGTAACAGAACAATCACCACGGCGCCCAGGATTGCCCCTAAACGTGATTTACGACCGCCCATAATGATGCCTAGGAGGAAGAGAACCGTGAGTTCGTTGTTATAGGTGTTCGGAGAGATATACTTTTCAGAGTAGGCATATAAGGCGCCTGCAAAGCCGGCAAATCCCGCACTAATAACAAAGGCATAGACCTTATAACGGTAGACGGAGACCCCCATACAGTCGCAGGCCACAGGACTATCCCGCAAGGCCTCAAAAGCACGACCAAGTTGCGACTTTAAAATACGGTGAACCACCACTAAGGCGACGAGCATACATGCAAAGGCCACCCAATAAAATTCACGTTCACCCATTTCGCCACTCAAGAGCGAGGGCTTTAATAATTTAATCCCCATCGGACCTTCGGTTAAGAAGCTCATTTCATTAATCATGATTTGCAAGATGGTGCCAAAGGCGAGGGTCACCATCGCCAAATAGGGACCTATCACTTTAAGGGCGGGTAATGCCAAGAGACCACCAAAAAACGCGGTGACTAAAATACTCGCAGGAACAGTCACGTAAAACGGTAAACCTAAATGAAAGAAGAGCACACCGGTGGTGTAGGCGCCAACCCCAAAAAGTCCCGCGTGGCCTAAAGAGACTTGACCGGTATAACCCACCACGATATCTAATCCAAACAACAAGATGATATAAATGAGGATCGTTGTACCCAGATGGATATAGTAATCATTATTTAAAAAGAGCGGGAATGCTGCCAATGCGACGAGCGCCACTACAAAGGGGATGATCTTGGTGAGTTTCATTGCATTACACTTTCTTGATGGCCGTTTTGCCAAATAATCCAGAAGGCTTTAGAGCCAAAACAAGGAGGAGTAACAGAAGGCCTGGGACGTCTTTATAGCCCGTAGAAATATAAAAGCCTGTGGTGGTTTCAGCAATACCTAATATCAGACCGCCAATCACGATTCCAAAACCGCTCGACAGGCCACCGATGATGGCGACAGCAAAGGCTTTGAGGCCGAGGGATGCGCCCATCGTCGCACCGGTTAAGGTGAGCGGTGAAATAAGTACGCCAGCAAAAGCTGCGGTAATCGAGGACAGGGCATAGGAGAACATAATTACCACGCCTGTATTGATACCCATGAGACCAGCAGCGTCACGGTCATTGGAGGTGGCAACCACTGCTTTACCGTAGATGGTTTTGCGATTAAACCACTCGACTAATAGCATCATCGAGATAGCGCCAAAGACAACTAAGATCTCCATCGGCAAAATATTGGCACCTAAAAAATGAATTGGTTCTTCGGGTAACGGGGAGGGGAAGCGTAAATCATCACGTCCCCAGACGTTTTCCGCAACATTCTTGAAGATGATACCTAGGGCGATGGTTGACATAATCCAACCGAATTCAGACTTGATTTTGATTGCGGGGCGTACGCCAATGACTTCTACCAAGCTACCCTGAAAAGCACCAAAGATACAAACGAGAGGGATCATGAGCCAGTAGTTGATGCCTAGGGTATCCACACAAGTTAGTCCGACGAGTGCGCCTAACATTAGGGCTTCCCCTTGACCAAAGTTCAGTGTGCCGGAGGTGGCGAACGTGAGTTGATAGCCAAACGCTATCACGGCATAAATCATGCCTAGAGCGATGCCGCTAAACAAGAGTTGAATCAGAATTTCCATGAATTTTTCCGAAATTTAAACATACAAATAGATGACAATTTCATTAATAAGGGTGGATTATAAATAAAAAAACATAAAAAAAACAAAAAGCGCCACGAAATGTAGCGCTTTTTGAGTTTTAAGAGAAATTACTTCTTCTTTTTGAGGCGAATATCAGAACCTTTTTCTTCGTCTTCTTTATACGCGTAGACCACTTTACCGTCTTTAACTTGTCCCATGACTGGGATATTGTCAGTAATCGCTTCATGGTCAGTCTTACTGAAAGGCTTATCGTAAGTCGTGACGATACCAGGGATCTTTTCATTTAAGCTCTCTAAAGCTTCACGAATACGTTCACCATCGGTAGATCCTGCTTGTTTAATCGCAGCAGCGAGTAAATAGATGGAGTCATAGCCTTGAGCAGCCGAGACGGGAGAATCAATCCGGTTATTTTTCGGCTTAAACTCTTTGAGGTAGGCATCAATAAATGCTTTACGTTTTTGAGTGTTCGCTTGTTGAATAAAGGTTTGTGGCATTAAAGCACCCTCACCATTTTTACCGGCGGTATCAATAAAGTTAGCCATTGACAAAGTCCATGAGCCGATCATCGGTTTTTTCCAGCCTAGTTTTGCCATTCCGTTGGCAATTTGCGCCAGCTCAGGTCCAATTGCATAGGTCAGAACGACTTCTGCACCGGCTTCTTTCGCTTTTAAGAGCTGAGAAGTCATATCGGTATCTTTAACGTTGAATTTTTCTACAGCCACTGGAGTAACGCCTTTAGCGGCGAGAGCTTTCGTTAAGTCAGCGCGACCGAGTTCACCGTAGTTGGTGGAGTCATGCAAAATAGCCACTTTTTTGTAGCCACGCTTGATAACAGCTTCTTCAACAATCATTGGAGCTTGGATTTCGTCACGCGCAGCGTTTCTGAAAATATAGTTAGCTGGTTCTTTATCAAACTGGTGAGTAATAATTGTGCCGGTCGAAACGTTATTCATCACAGGGATTTTTGCATCTTGAAAAATACGGTGAGAAGCTAAAGATACGCCGGTATTAATATAGCCGACATCTGCAACGACTTTTTCTTTATTGACTAACTCTTGTGCAATTGAGATGCCACGGGCATTGTCTGCTTGATCGTCACGTTCAATCAGTTCGATTTGACGACCTAAGACGCCGCCATTTGTGTTGATTTCTTTAGTTGCCAGGCGCACACCATCGCGCATACTGACACCCATTGAAGATGAACCGCCAGTATAGGGGCCTGTAACACCGATCTTAATAGTGTTGTCTGCAGCAAATGCACCGACACTCATCAAGGAAGCAGCCATTGCAATTGCAGATAATTGAATGTTAAATTTCATAAATACTCCATAAAAGTCACACGATTGTTAAACAAAATCCCTGTATAGCTATGATTTACTGAAATGCTATTGTAACCATAACGAATATCAATAGCACTTAGGGTTTGCCCCCTCAAAGGTATGGTAAGATGATGCCTTCGCGTGCCCGAGTGGTGAAATCGGTAGACACAGCAGACTTAAAATCTGCCGCCCATAAAACGGGCATGCCGGTTCGATTCCGGCCTCGGGCACCAAGCGTACTTTTTGAGACTTTTTTAAAGTCTCTAATTCAGCAAATATAAGGGTTTCAGGGTTGCACCTTCTGGTCAATTCTGCTATAAATAATAAAAATTATCCCTTCACTCCGTAGAAATTCCGTATAAGATTCCGTTTTTTAAATAATGTACATTCGCAAAACCAACACTGGCTATGTTGCTGAAATTTACGTCAACGGTACAAGACGTAGTAAAAGCTTTCCCTTGCGCCGTGAGGCTGTTCAATGGGCTACCCTTGAAGAAATGTTAATTCGATCAGAAGTAAATGGAAGTATTGATGCTAAAAGGACATTGCGCGAGACCCTGGAACGATATAGAGACGAAATTACTAGCCGCAATACTGGGGAACGATGGGAGCGAATCAGAATCGACGCAATTCTAGCCCAACCAACCTGGTTGCCTCTTGATAAAAAAATCAGCCACGTTACTACTGAAGATTTCTCTAACTTTCGCGATGAGCGTTTAAAAACGGTAAAACCCGGCACAGTCTTACGCGAGTTTGGTCTTCTCAGTGCAATTATGGAAGTGGCTCGCAAAGAATGGAAGTGGATTCATACCAATCCTATTAGAGATGTTAAAAAACCCACTGAGCCAAATGCTAGAGATCGGTTAATCACATCCTATGAGATAAAAATGATGCTCCGAGGACTTGGTTATAGTCCAAATAAAAGGGTAACAACCATCAGCGAATCGATCGGTGTTTGCTTTCTTTTGGCATTGAGAACAGGAATGAGGGCGGGGGACTTAACAGGTTTAACTTGGGGGAACATTCACAGTCAGCATGCGACTATAAAAATTGATAAAGTTGGGAGGCGTAAAGGCCTCGGAAGAGATGTACCTCTTTCTCGAAAAAGTATTCGTGTACTAGAAAAAATGCGGGGGTTTGATACTGAGTCAGTATTTGGACTTAAATCTCAGACATTAGATGCTCGCTTTAGATCTGTGCGAGATCGGCAATTGTTGAAGGGATTTACGTTTCACGATGCTAGACACACCGCTGCGACGTGGATTGGTCTTTCGGGTAGGCTTACTTTGATTGAGCTTTGTAACATGATGGGTTGGAAAGATCCCAAAATGGCTTTGAAATACTTTAATCCAAAACCTTCATCCATTGCTAATAAGCTTAATTAGAGTCTCATAGATTGAACAATTTCATATACAGTTCACCACATTAATCACTTTTTTCCCAGCTTGTAACTTCAATATTTCGATTTTTTATTTCAAGCCAAATTTCTGCCGTTAACCTCTTGGCTTTATTTCCTTTTTTACTATATACAGTGTTATAAATATTTAAAAATACAATTGATTGACAGGCCATTATTGGTAAAGCTCGCTGAATATCTTTAGGGTTATCGATCATAAAAATGTGCCAACATAGATCATAAAACTCTTTGGAAGATATTATTAACTGGTTGCATTTACTCGCTAATCTATCAGAACTAATAATTTTAGGATTATGAATCGCTACTAATAAACTAGACATTTCCCAACCTCGCTTGGTACTGCTTTTCAAATAATACTGGAGAAAGCCCATTGTTGTAACCATGGCGCCTCACCGGGTTGTAAAACATTTCGATGTAATCAAAGATATCTTCCC
>CAIQUZ010000120.1 GCA_903875135.1 uncultured beta proteobacterium
AACGATAATGAAGAACTTGAACTCGGCGTTAGCTGTATGGCTGCTGGTATTTATGATGACTCTAGTCAAATGGTGGCAGGTCTTTCGCTCTCAGCCCCGACCGATCGCCTCCAGCGCGATTGGGCGAAGCCCTTGATGGATACTGCTCTACAAATATCCCGAGGTATCGGATTTAAAGGCTTTAAAGAATAATCTACGCAGATCTTTAATGACGCTCAACATTCTGTGTTCCACCGCTTTTCATGCTGCAATGCCAGAATTACTCGAGACTTTTTATCAACAGTCGAAGATCCATTGCGATGTCGGCTTTGGAACCAGCGTATCTATCGTTGAAAAATGTCAAAATGGCGTTGCAACCGACCTCGTTATATTGACCCAACCAGGTATCGAATCACTGATGACTCATCAGCTGCTTCAAATCGATCTAATCACCCCCTTTGCCAAAACAGGGGCTGGTGTTGCCGCCATATCAGATGCTCACAGTTATGATATTTCGAGTAAGGATCATTTCATTAAAACCTTATTAGATTGCCAGTCCATTGGTTTTACTAAGCATGGTGCAAGTGGTATGTTTTTTGCACGATTGATCAAGGAACTCGGTCTCTCAGAACAAATTTTGCCAAAGGCCTTAACCCCAGATGGTGGACTTGTTGGAGAGTTAGTGAAAAATGGTCAAGTCGAGTTAGGGGTCCAACTGGTGAGTGAGATTCTTGCGGTGACAGGCATCACCCTCCTCGGTTTTTTTCCTGAAGAATTACAAGAGTGGAGTATTTTTAGTATTGCCAAAACACAGCAATCTATCGCAAAAGACGCAACACTTTTTATTGAACTATTAAAATCACCCCAGATCCAAAGCCGTTTAACCTCATATGGATTTGTTAGTTAATAACTGGCTTTACTGGTGTTAATTGACGCAAAGCAGGGTACTCTTCAGGGCTCTCAACCCATTCTTTAACGCGGACAGCGTCGGCAAATCGCGATTGACTGCCAATAGAATCTAAAAATACCATCGTAAACACTTTATTATTAATACTCGCCATCAATACTAAACATCGCCCAGCTTCGGAAATATAACCTGTTTTTTGAATCAATATTTCCATATCGCCAGAACGAACCAGTCGATTACTGTTTAAAAAGGTTTGCTCACGATGATGAATTTCTTTGACATGACTTGGAGTCGTCGTGAACTGTTTGATGAGTGGATATTGATATGCTACCTGAATCATTATCGCTAAATCCTCTGCCGTAGCAACATTTTTACTGGTTAAACCGGTCGGATCCGAAAAAGATGAATTTTTCATACCAATCTCTTTGGCCTTACGGTTCAGTGCCGCCATAAATGCTGTAATACCCCCTGGATAGTTCCGACCCAAAGTATATGCAGCGCGGTTTTCTGATGACATTAAAGCCAACAGCAAGGCCTCTCTGCGCGTTAAACTTGTGCCTTTGATCAGACGTGAATGGTTATAAATCGCCGCATCCTCATCATTAATGACAAGCTCTTCATCCATCGGTAACTTCGCATCTAAGACAGTCATTGCGGTTAAAAGTTTAGTGATGGATGCAATCGGCAAGACGATTTGAGAGTTTTTATCAAAGATGACGTGCTGATTTTGATGATCAACCACAATCGAGGCATTCGACTTTAAATTCAGTTCATCCGACTTTTTACTCAAGCCTAAGGCAGTTCCCATTGATACTCGCGGTGGAATAGGCTCAACCACCCTATTTCGGGGCAACACCGTCGTTCTTACTTCTCTAGGATTTTTAGGGGACTTTACGTGTTTCTTCGATCGATCTTCTGAATTAGCTACTTTGCCATCTTTTGTTGTTTTACCCTCTTTGCTGGGCTTGGAATTTTTACTTTGTTTATTTTTTTCTGTTTGAATGTTCTTTTTAACAGCAGTCTCGTCTGTAGATTTAGCAGTAGCCATCATTAAATGCATGGATGCGGACAAACACAACAGCAAAGAAAAAAAACGTAAAGGAAATTTATGCATAGACAATGAATGAAATAACAAAAGAGCAGTTGTTATTTTATAACTTTCGTTTGACGCTGAAACATTTGTAAAGAAAGTGGTTGATTCACCAGCAAAACACCCAAAGAGGTAATCACTGTTCCAAGCACAATTAAGGGCGTTAAAGGCTCTCTAAAGAACAGCCACGCTAAAATAGCCGTTGTCGGAGGAGTTAAATAAATCAAACTACTCACCTGGGTAGCCTCACCCCGACGAATCAATATGAACAGCAAACTGACCGCACCGATGGAAATGAAGAAGATGGCCCATAACAAAGAACCAATTAACTCGTAGGTCCATTCAATCTGTTGCGTTTCAAAAGCAAAGGCAAAAATACACGACAACATCGCACCTGTGGCAAATTGAATAAAAGAACCCATTCGTAAGTCAAATGAAGCACAATATTTGCGTTGGTAGAGAGTTCCTGTAGTAATCGAAATCAATGAAAAAACGTTCCACAAGATATTATCTAAGGTCACCCCAACACTATGAATCTTGGCATATAAAACAAGAATAATACCTAACATGCCCAAGCAAAGCCCTAACCATTGGCGTGAATTAATTTTTTCTGCAACAAAGTATGCCAAAACAGCGGTTAATAAAGGCTGCAGGCCAACAATTAATGAAGACAATCCCGCTGGCATGCCAGCTCGAACCGATATCCATACACCACAAAGATAACCAAACTGTATCAAACTTCCCGCAATAGCAATATGGAAGGTCTCCGTGCGATTCGGCCAAGGAATTTTTTTCCATAAAATGATCGGCAGCATCAGAACACATACCCCTAGAAACCTGAGGGATAAATACGTCATCGGTTCGGCATAGGGCATTCCAAAACGAGACACTATAAATCCTGAACTCCAAATCAGAATAAAGATGGGATAAATCCAGTTTGTGTTTTTATTTACCATTGGTAAGCGATCGCTGTTCTTATTGTTTGTGCATGTATCGCAACTGTATCTTCAATGGTTTTTCCATATCCACCAGCCATTACAATTGAAACAGGTACTCTTCTTGCAAAGCACCATTGTAATACCTTCTCATCTCTTAATCGTAAACCCTCTCTACTAAGGCTTAATCGACCTAAGCGATCAGCCTCATAAGGATCAGCCCCCGCTAAAAAGATCACTAGATCCGGGGAAAATACGCTTTCCATTTGCGTTAATCCATCCTCTAAAGCTTGTAAATACTCCGCATCTTTACAACCATCCATAAGGGCAATATCTAAATTACTCAACTCTTTACGAAATGGAAAATTTTTTTCGCCATGCATTGAAAAAGTAAAAACACTTGGATCATCTTGCATGATGGCGGCTGTCCCATTGCCTTGATGCACATCCAAGTCAATGATCGCGACCTGTAATTGACGGCTAAAATGCGGATTCATCTGCTCTTGAATTTTTTTTGCTGCAATCGCCGCATCATTAAAAACACAAAAACCACTTCCTTTATTTGCATAAGAATGATGCGTTCCACCCGCCAAATTCACTGCGACTCCGAGCCTCCATGCGGTCATCGTAGCAGCAATCGTGGCGCCAGCAGATCGACGCGACCGGATGACCATTAATTCACTCCAAGGCAACCCAATCTCCCTCTGTTCACTAGGGGATAACTCGCCATTCAATACCTGATGGACGTAATGCGCATCGTGCACCAAGAGTAAATCTTCGACGGTTGCCAGTGGCGCTTCTTGTAACTCCACATCAATATATGTAGAAACTTCATTACGTAATAGTTGATATTTTGACATCGGAAATCGATGCCCTTCAGGCAGTGGCAAAACAAAATGGTCGGTGTAAAAAAGTTGTAACATGAAATTAATAAATGGATATTTTTGCGAGTGATCACTACATGATGATTCTAATGGAGTTGGACCTTTAGCTTTACCAACTCATTTATCTTTTTGATACACTGTCAAGCCACTTTCATCTGAAAAGTGTAATATAAAGATATCCACTATTTTTTTCTCTATTCTTAACCAAAGGAATCCTCATGATGCTTACCCAAGATCAAATCAATGCCGCGAATCAAGCGAATATGGAAACACTCACTCAAATGACTCAAAAAGCCTTTGATGGTGTTGAAAAACTCATGGAACTGAATATTCAAGTTGCTAAAACTGTTATGCATGAAAATGTTGAGCATCTGAAAGAAGCATCTCAAGCTAAAGATGCTAAAGAGCTCCTATCACTCCAGGCAAACTTTGTTCAGCCTTTTGCAGAAAAAACAATTTCTTATAGCAGACACTTATTCAATATCGCTTCAGAAACACAAAAGGCGTTAAATGAGGTGTCGAGTCAAGATTTTCAATCTCGCACCAAAAAACTACATGACCTCATCAGTGACATGGGATCTTACGCTCCGGGATCATCTGATGCGATGGTCAACATGATTAAACAAGCTGTTGCAAATGCAAATACAGTATTTGAGTCTTCCCAAAAAGCCGTTAAACAAGCAGTAGATATGACATCTCATCAAACGAAGTCAGCTACAGACTCAGCTCTCAAGGCCAGTGAGTCCATCTTTAAAACTGCCATCGCACATTAATTCAAAGAAGTTGATTCACATAAAGTCCAGCCTAGCTGGACTTTATTCTTTAGCAGTATTCAAAATCGCAATCGTTTGATAAATGGGAGGTCCCTGTTCCCAAGGTCTTTTATAAATAAACGTGATGCGATACACTCCAGCACAGTTAGTTTGTACTAGCCACTCTTGTTTACCTGGTACACCAACTTTGCGAACACCACCCGTCACTTTTTCTTGTTCATCATAAGAGATATCTTGGCGATGAAACTCTAAACAGCCACTAAGTGGCTCTGTATAACTCTTCTCCCAACGATAACCCGTAGAGGGATTGCTCACAATTTGCAAGACATATTGTCGCCCAACTACCGATCGAATATTTTGCGATCCCGAATTAGGTAACAAAATAGGAGTAATTTGATTTGGCATAGCAGAGCTCATGAGTTGTTGAGCACGAATGGTGGCTTGATCAGAAACAGTGCTTGGCAAGACGTAGCCAGCAAGCATGCCTTGAGGAGTACACCCAACGCATACCCATAAAATCGTAAACAGTAAAGTGAAAATTTTCATCATTACTTATTTCGGCGTATTTAATAAATCGAGAGCTTCTTTGATAAAAAACCCTCGAACGATGAGAAAGATACCCACTCCAAAAAAAATGAGAAAGAATCCATTCTCATACCACTTTGGTATTGTTATTTTCTGAAAATAAATAAAACCCGTAGCACAGGCAAATACTAAACCGGCTAAGGCCGTTGCCCACCAAGAAGTCGATCCCGTGTATTGAAGCGTGTCATTGCGATAAGCCACGACATCAAAATATTCTGCCGTTTGAACACCGCTAACTTGAATGTAATCCCCTTCATTAATTTGATAGGGATCTTTAAACTTGGCCACCATTGGTTGTCCATCTAATTGAAACTGAGCCATGTAGGTATACGTTTTTTGAATTTCTTTTCTGACATCTTGAGTATCTTTGACAATGTGCTCTTCGACCGTGTTGTTTAAACCCTGAACAATCCCACTTTGAGTAGATAATTTTTGACCAAACAGTCCACTCGGCTTAAATGTCATCATAAAAGCAGCTCCAATCACTAAGATCAATAAGATCATTTGTAAAAAAAATCGTTTTTTGATATTCATCGTACGGTTTATACAATCGATTAACGATTCACTTCAACCACTGTTACCTGACTCGCTGCTAACCTTGCTTTTTCACGAGCTTGTTGCGTATCCATCGCTGTCGCCAAGGCTACTCCCATTCGGCGCTTCACAAAGGACTCTGGTTTACCAAATAATCGAAGTGATACGCCAAGCGTTGATAAAGCAAGATGGGCATTAGCAAACCCGACCCCTTTTGCCTCAACCCCACCATAAATCACAGCACTAGCGCCAGGACCACGCAAACTGACATCGGTGGGTAAACCTAAAATTGCTTTAGCATGCAACTCAAATTCACTTTGAGTTTGTGTGACTAAGGTCACCAAACCCGTATCGTGAGGCCGCGGACTCACCTCGGAGAACCAGACCTGATCACCTTTAACAAACAGCTCTACGCCAAAGATTCCTCGACCACCAAGTTGATCAGTGACTTTTTTAGAGATTTCCTGCGACCGCTGAATTGCCAGAGACGACATGAGCATCGGTTGCCAGCTCTCGACATAATCACCATTTTTTTGAATATGCCCAATCGGCTCACAAAAAGTAGTCTGTATTTTTCCATCAATCCCTAGGGACCGAACCGTCAGTTGGGTAATTTCGTAATCAAAATCAATTAAACCTTCCACGATGACACGCCCTGCATTCACACGTCCACCGGTAGCTGCGTCATTCCAGGCTTTTTCAATATCCTCCGGGCCATTCAGCTTAGTTTGCCCTTTGCCAGAGGAGGACATCACGGGCTTCACAAAACAAGGATAACCAATACCCTGATTGATTGCATCGCGTAACTGGGCTAACGAACTTGCAAAGTAAAAAGGTGAAGTTGGTAACCTCAGCTCTTCCGCGGCAAGTCGACGGATACCTTCTCGATTCATCGTCAAAAAAGCAGCTCTCGCCGTTGGTATGACTTCTACCTGTCCCTCCTGCTCTAAATCCATCAGCGTTTGAGTTGCAATCGCCTCTATTTCAGGCACAATTAAATGAGGTTTTTCTTTAGCCACTAACTCACGCAAGGCTTGACCATCGGTCATATCGATCACATAGGAACGATGAGCCACTTGATGCCCCGGGGCATTGGCATAGCGATCAACAGCAATGACCTCAACCCCAAGACGTTGTAATTCAATAATCACTTCTTTTCCTAACTCACCACTGCCTAACATCATGACCCGAATGGCATTATCGGCAAGAGGAGTACCTATGATTGGAAAACGAGGATAGTCAGGCATTAAAAATTCCTAAAAAAAAAAGACATAGGCTATTTTCCCATGTCTTTTTATAAGTACTCAAAAATCACTTTTTACGAACTGGCGGTAAATCAGTACAAGTACCGTGAGCCACTTCGGCGGCTAATCCTACGGATTCTCCCAGCGTAGGATGTGGATGAATCGTTTTACCAATATCCACCATATCAGCACCCATCTCAATCGCAAGACAAACTTCGCCAATTAAATCACCAGCATTGGTACCAACAATACCCCCACCAATAATACGATGCGTAGTCTCGTCAAAAATCAACTTCGTAAATCCCTCACTGCGACCATTCGCAATTGCTCTGCCACTCGCAGCCCAAGGGAATAACCCCTTTTGATAAGCAATCCCTTGCGCCTTACATTGCTCTTCGGTTAAGCCAGCCCAAGCAACTTCAGGATCTGTATAAGCCACAGAAGGAATTTGTTTAACATCAAAGTAAGACTTTTCACCAAAAGCCGCCTCAGCCGCCACATGCCCTTCATGGACTGCTTTATGTGCCAACATGGGTTGGCCAACAATGTCGCCAATCGCAAAAACATGTGGAACATTCGTTCGCATTTGTTGATCTACTGGAATAAAGCCGCGTCCATCCAAGGCAATCCCTGAAGCAACTGCATTAATCTTATTTCCATTCGGTATCCGCCCAACCGCAACTAAAACTAAATCGTAACGCTGTTTTTCGGTAGGGGCTTTAGCACCCTCAAACTGGACCCAGATACCGTCTTTTTTTGCTTCTGCAGACGTTGCTTTGGTGCCTAACATTACTTGATGGAAGCGATGAAGATTCATCTTTTCCCACACTTTCACAAGATCACGGTCAGCACCCGCCATGAGGCCATCGGTGAGTTCTACAATATCAATTTGCGATCCCAATGCACTATAGACAGTCGCCATTTCCAAACCAATAATTCCACCACCGATCACTAGCATCCGCTGAGGAATCGATTTGAGCTCTAAAGCACCAGTGCTATCGACAATCCGCGGATCAACGGGTAAAAAAGGCAAAACAACTGACTGACTGCCCGCGGCAATAATGATTTTTTCAAAACGAATCACTTCTTTTTTCCCAGTCAAATCCCAACCAGTCCCTGCAGTTTGTTGCAACTCAATATGGTTTGCATCAAGAAAGCTACCAACGCCTCTCAATACTCGTACCTTACGTGCCTTTGCCATTCCAGCAAGACCAGTAGTTAGCTGTCCAATGACGTCTTCTTTATGTTTTTTTAGTTGCGCAAGATCAATCTTGGGACTACCAAAGCTAACACCATGTTTGGACATGGCCTTTACTTCCTCCATGACAGCCGCTGTATGTAACAACGCCTTAGAGGGAATACATCCGACATTCAAACAGACACCACCCAAAGTGGCGTATCGTTCTACCAGAATCGTATCCATTCCTAAATCAGCACTGCGAAATGCAGCACTATATCCACCCGGTCCAGAACCAAGAACTAATAACTGACAAGTTTGATCGACTTTACCCTGATAGGAACTAGCTGTAGTAAGAGGAACTTCAACTGGAGACTTGGTTTGCACTGGAGTAGGCGTTGGAGTGACAATTGACTCATCTTTTGGAGCCTCTGTAACTTGAGCGCCTCCGTCACTCTCAATCGTCAATATGGCAGTCCCTAAACGAACTTTATCTCCAATGTTGACGTCCACAGAAATGACTTTACCAGCCACATCACTAGGAACTTCCATCGTCGCTTTATCTGACTCTAAAACAATTAAGGCTTGTTCTTTTTTAATTACATCACCAGGCTTGACCAACACTTCAATCACTGGAATATCTTCAAAATCACCAATATCTGGAACTTTTACGGTTTGCAAGCTCATGAAAATTCCTTAAAGAGTAACTCGACGAAAGTCGGAGATTAATTCTGCGATATAAGCATTAAACCTCGTACCTAAAGCACCATCAATCACACGATGATCTGCCGTTAAGGATAATGGACAAATTAATCTTGGTACAAACTGACTACCATCCCAAACGGGCTTCATGGCTGCTTTGCTCACGCCAAGAATCGCTACCTCAGGTGCGTTAATAATAGGTGAAAACGAAGTCCCACCAATACCACCAACCGATGAAATCGTAAAACTCGCCCCTTGCATCTGATCAGGCTTGAGTTTTCCATCTCGCGCTAGCTTGGCTAAATCCGTTGTTTCTTGAGCGATTTCTAAAATGTCCTTCTTATCAACATCACGGATCACAGGAACCACTAAACCTTGAGGAGTGTCTGCTGCAAAACCAATATGGAAATATTTTTTCAGGATTAATTCTTCACCATCTAAAGAACTATTAAATTCAGGAAACTTTTTCAAAGCTTTCACACTAGCTTTCATCATAAAAGCTAACAGAGTCACTTTAACGCCTAACTTTTCATTCGCTTTATTCGTTAGAATTCGGAAAGATTCTAAATCAGTAATATCCGCATCGTCATGATATGTAACCGCAGGAATCATCGCCCAATTACGTGCGAGATTCGCTGCCGAAATTTTTTGGATTCTCGATAAGGGCCGAGTTTGAATTTCTCCAAATTTCTTAAAGTCAATTTTTGGCCATGGCAATAACTGTAAGCCATTACCACTAGATGTTTGCATGGTTTGTGATGCGGTTTGACCACTCAAAATACCTTTAATATAACTTTGCACATCTTCTTGGGTGATCCGACTCTTAGGACCAGAACCTTTTACCTTAGAAATATCCGCACCGAGTTCACGTGCATACTTTCTGACAGATGGACTTGCGTGACTCGCGTTCGGCGTATCGTCCACCGCAACATTAGCCACCACCGGTAATTGCAGAACTTTGGCTACTGATGCTACCTGATCATCTTTGAATGGAGTTGCAATGGCGATCGCTAAGGCCTCAACTTTTGGCGCTAAAGACGTCGAAGGAGTTGCAGCAGCACCCTCTTCCAAGAGGAGTACAAGGCTCCCCTCAGAAACGTTGTCACCAAGTTTTACCTTGAGCTCTTTGACAGTCCCAGCATGTGCAGAGGGAATATCCATTGTGGCTTTATCAGACTCAAGGGTAATCAATGACTGCTCTTGAGCAATCTGATCTCCCACCTTGACATGAATCTCAATGACCGGAATCTCTTTGTAATCGCCAATATCTGGAACTTTAATTTCAATCGTTTGTGCCATGAAATGCCCCTTATACAGTCATTGGATTTGGTTTGGAAATATCTAAACCATATTTTTTAATGGCCTCAGAAACTTTCTTAGCTTCTATGAGGCCTTCATCAGCTAATGCTTTTAAGGCAGATACCGTCACCCAGTGACGATCCACCTCAAAGAAATGACGTAGATTTTCTCGGGTGTCTGAACGACCATAACCATCAGTTCCTAGAACGGTATAACGTTTGCCAAGTTGTTGTATGGCAGGACGAATTTGTTCGGCAAACAGGCGAATATAATCGGTTGAAGCAATGACTGGACCCACAAATTTGGCTAATGATTCTTCCACATGTGACTTTTGCTGTTTAGCCGTAGGGTTTAATAAGTTGTGACGCTGTACCCTCGAAATGTCTCGACCTAATTCAGTGAAACTTGGACAACTCCAAAGATCGGAAGCCACCCCCCAATCAGTATTTAATAAATCAGCGGCAGCCATCACCTCACGGAAAATAGTGCCACTCCCCATCAGTTGAACTCTGAGTTTTGATTTCGCATCACCAACACTCTGTAAGTGATACATCCCTTTTAAAATGTCTTTTTCAGAACCCTTAGGCATTGCCGGATGCGCATAATTTTCATTCATCAAAGTAAGGTAATAATAGATATCCTCTTGCTCAGTGAGCATCCGACGCATTCCATCTTGAATCACTACCGCTAACTCAAATCCAAAAGTAGGATCATAACTAATACAGTTGGGAATTCCTGCACTAAATAAATGACTATGACCGTCTTCGTGTTGCAATCCCTCACCATTCAATGTCGTTCTTCCTGCCGTACCACCAAGCAAAAAACCACGTGAACGCATATCTCCAGCGGCCCAAGCTAAATCACCAATCCGCTGGAACCCAAACATGGAGTAAAAAATATAGAACGGCAACATGGGAACACCGTGCGTTGAATACGAAGTAGCCGCAGCTATCCAATCACACATCGCCCCAGCTTCATTAATTCCTTCTTGCAAAATCTGACCTGTTTTATCTTCTTTATAAAACATCAACTGATCTCGATCTTGTGGCTCGTATAACTGCCCAATGTGACTCCAAATACCTAATTGACGGAACATTCCTTCCATACCAAATGTTCTAGACTCGTCAGGAACAATGGGCACTACCCGCTGACCAATCACTTTATCTTTCAAAATCATATTCAGCATGCGCACAAAAGCCATCGTCGTTGAAATCTCACGACCTTCCACGGTTGCTTCAAGTAAGGGGGCAAACACATCTAAAGCCGGAACCGCCATGGATTCTGCTTTAGCGCGTCGTTGCGGTAAATAGCCACCTAAATCAAAACGCTTTTTACGCATGTATTCAATTTCTGGGCTGCCATCCGGGAATTTAATATAAGGAATCTGTTCAAGTTCAGCATCTTTCACCGGTAAAGCAAAACGGTCACGGAAAGCCTTGACATCCTCAATACTCATTTTTTTCTGCTGGTGCGCAATATTCATTGCTTCACCAGATGCACCCATGCCATAACCCTTAATTGTCTTCGCTAAAATGAGCGTTGGCTGACCCTGATGATTGACTGCCGAATGAAACGCTGCATAGACCTTATGCGGATCATGGCCACCACGGTTCAGATTCCAAATATCATCATCGGACCAGTCTGATACTAACTCCTGCAACTCAGGCGTATTAAAGACATGTGCGCGAACATAGGCACCATTTTTAGCTTTCATGGTCTGATATTCACCATCCACGATTTCTGCTAAACGCTTCGGTAATAACCCCTTCTTATCACGCGCAAATAAGGCATCCCAATGCGTTCCCCAAACAACTTTAATAACGTTCCATCCGGAGCCTCTGAACTCACTTTCTAATTCTTGGATGATGCTACCATTCCCCCTTACAGGACCATCTAAACGCTGTAAATTACAGTTAATCACAAAAATTAAGTTATCTAATTTTTCACGGCCGGCCATCCCAATTGCGCCAAGTGATTCAGGCTCATCGGTCTCACCATCACCTAAAAATGCCCAGACTTTACGACCATCAGTTTGCGTAATACCACGATCTTGCATGTATTTCATAAAACGTGCTTGATAGATGGCCATGATGGGACCAAGTCCCATCGACACAGTCGGGAACTGCCAAAAATTAGGCATTAACCATGGATGAGGGTAACTGGAAATACCTTTGCCACCAACTTCTTGACGAAAATGATCTAACTGCTCTTCTTCCAAACGCCCAAGCAAATAAGCACGTGCATAAACACCGGGTGCAGAGTGACCTTGTACAAAAACTAAATCACCACCATGCTGATCTGATGGCGCATGCCAGAAATGATTAAAGCCAACGTCGTAGAGTGTCGCCGCCGATTGAAAGGAAGATATATGCCCCCCAACATTGGTATCTTTATTGGCGCGAAGCACCATTGCCATCGCATTCCAACGGGTATAGGATCGAATCCGATGCTCGATTTCTTGATCACCCGGAATTCGCGCTTGACGATCAACAGGAATCGTATTGATATATGGGGTTTGCGCATGAAACGGCTGATCTACTCCGTTCACTCGTGCATAAGCAATTTGTTGATCAATCAAAAAGGCAGCTCTGTCAGTACCTTCCGATTGAATGACGCCATTCATGGCATCTAACCACTCCTTCGTTTCAATCGGATCAATATCGATTGCCTCACTCACGTTTTTATTTGAAGTGATTTCATTGGGGACTGCTGCCATTATCTATCTCCTTATTAATACTTCACATTTTAAAATTAGAAAGAAGAAATACAAGTTTTTTTTCACATCTTGATAGTATTTTTTACATTATGAAATTTTATGACGAATTTGATGAAAAAATGCAACGGTTAAACCACACATCAAGCAAAATAAGAGCTATGGACAAACGCCCTTTCAAGCTTTTTCAACCCTTCAATCATTGGTTGAAATCGACCATCAAATCTAAAAAAATTACACAACAATCTGTAGATTATTTATACACACCGATTATTGCCATTATGTTATTCATGCTTGCCATGTTTGCAATCCTATGGTCATTAACAAAACAAGAGTCAGAACAATCCGAATTGGTCTTTTTTCGAGAAGTTACTTATGCTGAACAAAGAATACAAATTAATTTAGATGAAAATGAGGAACAAGTTCTCAAGTTAAGTAAATCGCTTCCCTACATCCTCAATCAGGAAATCAAAAACGATTTTTATCTCAAAGCTAGCCAAATTATTAATCGGCATTCAGAAGTTCTAGAAATACAAGCCATCAACACCGATTTAAAAAAATCATTGACCTACCCAATGGTGACAGAAGGTAATTGGCTGACTGACCCTACGACTGCGAAGATTCTCAATCAAAGCTTTCAGAGAACTCTGCGTGACGCTCTAGTTTCAGGACATGGTCAATATAGTAACTTCATCAATCTTGAACTGAAGGATAACAACACCGCCTTCAATCGAGAAAGATCATTGGTCTTTTGGTATGTACAACCAGCGTCTAAGTTTTCTGAACAAACCCACAATATCGCCATACTTTACTCAGCACCTTTAATGATCAGTAGAGTAATTCCCAAGGATATCCTGGGCAGACATCGCTTTTCCATCATTGATAACAATGGACAAGTACTGTATTCGTTGTCCGATCGAAATCTTAAAAAAAACCACAGCACCCATCAAATTAAATTATCGAAATTTCCAGAAAATTTAATTTTGCAAGGAGAAAGCTACCCCCTGCCAAGCAACTTAACCTACCAAATGTTATTTTGGATTGTTATCGGCCTTTGCTCATACGTGATTTGGAGTTTTTGGTCCCTCTGGCGACAAATGAAGTTTCGTCAAAATATTCAACGAAATTTAATTAAAGAGACGAATTTTCGAAGAGCGATTGAAGACTCGATGCCTGTCGGTCTGCGGGTGCATGAATTAGATGGCCGGATTACTTATGTCAACCCCGCATTCTGTCGCATGGTTGGATGGACCGCTGAAGAACTTCAAGGACAAAAACCACCCTTTGCATTTTGGACAGATGAAGAGGAAATCACGAGTAATTTATTGAAATTAAGCGCTGTTTTTCGTGGTGAAGCAGGACCCATCAGCGGTATCGAAGCCACCATCACCGCCAAAGATGGTAAAAAAATTGCTGTGCGTAATTTTGTTTCACCGATGGTCGATGCGAACAATAAACAAACAGGTTGGATCGCCTCGCTGGTTGATATCTCAGAGCCCCGCAAGATTCGTGAGGAATTAGCCGTCTCACAACAACGTTTTATTACCGTTCTAGAAGGTCTGACGGCTGGAATTTCTGTAGTCAACCCCAAAACGGGTGAACTCCTTTTTTCGAACAACCTTTACCAAGATATGTTTGGGGCAAGCTCAAAAGCGCATCTCTTATTATTGGGTAACGAATCTTTCTCTAGCGATAATCTTGCTTTAGATATTGATAATGTTGATGGCTTCGCAGGACTTCCTTCTTCTGCTTTAACCCCCATCATCGGTGACTCACAAGAAGTTCAATTGCCAGATAACCCAAAGTGGTATGAAGTAAGAAGACGTTATATTCCTTGGACTGATGGTCATCTAGCACAACTACTCATTACGACAGATATTACAGAGCGACGTTTGGCTCAAGATCATTTAAGAATTCAGGAAGAACGTATGCAGTTTTCAAGCCGTCTAACCACCATGGGTGAAATGGCTTCCTCGATTGCTCATGAACTCAATCAACCTTTAGCGGCAATTAATAATTACTGTATGGGCGTTATGAATCGTCTGCGCGCCAAAAATGATAACCAGATTAACGAGGAAATTATTCCTGCTTTAGAAAAAGTGAGTACTCAAGCCCTACGCGCTGGAACTATCATTCAACGCATCCGTAATTTTGTCAAACGCAGCGCTCCTCAAAGAGAGTCATGTGACATTCATAAAATCATCTCGCAATCCATTGAGCTTGCAGAAATTGAAGCCAATCGACAAGGCTTAGATATCCAAAAACAAGTCATGACCAATCTACCTGAATGTTTTGTAGATCCGATTTTGATTGAACAAGTTATTATTAATCTTTTAAAAAATGCCATCGATAGCATGCGTCTTACCTACTCAAGATCAATCAGGGGAAAACTACCCCCCATTCACATCATTGGCGATCTCGAAGAAACGCTTCAACCCCCGATGTTACGCATCCGCATTATCGATAATGGTGGCGGTATCCAACAGGACTCAATTGAAAAAATATATGAGCCATTTTTCAGTACCAAGGATGAAGGTATGGGAATGGGACTGAATATTTGCCGCTCGATTATTGAATCTCACGAGGGCCGGCTTTGGGGAGAAAACAACCCCATAACAACAAAAATACCTGATCAACAAAATATGGATGGGATTGAAATACACTCCGGTTGTACTTTCACCATCCTGTTACCAATTGAGTCATATTTAGTCCTAAATACTAAGGGATTAACAAGTTCTGTAAATGCTGGCTAAAACAAGTTATTATCTACATAATCAAGTATTCATTAATTTCTTAAATTTGGGTAATACATGAACATGAACACCATATATATTGACAAACCAAAAGAAATCATCTATGTAGTAGATGATGATGAAGCGGTTAGAGATTCACTTAGTTGGTTACTCGAAAGTAATGGTTACCTTGTAAAGTGCTTTAGCAGTGCTGAACGCTTCCTTCAAGCCGTTATGGGAAATGACCGAGAAGTCACCTCTTGCGCTATTTTAGATGTCAGAATGCCTGGCATGTCTGGACTCGAGTTACAAGAACATCTGATCGCTGAGTCTATTCCCATGCCAATTTCTTTTATTACTGGCCACGGTGATGTCTCAATGGCCGTTACGACGATGAAAAAAGGAGCTGTCGACTTTATCGAAAAGCCCTTTAAAGAAAATGAACTGCATACCCTTGTAGAAAAGATGCTCATCACAGCGAGAAATTCCTATAAAGAAGCTTCGCTCCAAAAAAATAACCAAAGTCTTTTATCCAAACTGACGAGTCGCGAACGCCAAGTCCTCGAAAGGATCGTGGCAGGACGTCTCAATAAACAAATTGCTGATGACCTAACGATTTCCATCAAGACTGTTGAAGCCCACCGTGCTAATATCATGGAAAAACTGAACGTTAGTACAGTTGCCGATCTCTTGCGCTTAGCCCTATCAGAAAAATCTTAATTTGATCTATGCCCGCAAAATTACTGGATGGTAATCTTCTATCACGTCAAATCCGGACAGAGATAGCTACCGCTAGTGCGATTCTAAGTGCGAAAGGTACGAAACCAGGCCTTGCCGTTATTCTGATCGGAGAAAATCCCGCTAGTGAGATTTATGTTCGGAATAAAGTCAAAGCTTGTGAAGAAGCGAATATCCGCTCTAGACTAATCAGACTGCCAGCCACCATCTCAGAGTCTGATCTTTTAGATCATATTCATGCGCTCAATACGAATCCGGATATCCACGGTATTTTGGTACAACTGCCACTTCCAGCACAAATTGACAGTTTTAAAGTGATTGAATCCATTGATCCAATGAAAGATGTTGATGGTTTTCATGTGGCAAACGCTGGTGCTCTGATGACCGGCAAACCTCTCTTTAAACCCTGTACTCCTTATGGGTGTATGAAACTTCTAGAGAGTATCGATTACCCCATTCGTGGGGCACGAGCAGTGATCGTAGGTGCTTCCAACATCGTTGGTAAACCCATGGCGATGCTCCTTTTACAAGCCGGGGCAACCATCACGATATGTAATAGTAAAACAAAGGATATCGGTGCGCATACGCGAGAAGCAGATATTTTGGTCGTGGCTACTGGGATCCCTAAAATGATTACCGCCAATATGGTCAAACCTGGAGCGGTGGTTATTGACGTTGGAATTAACCGCCTAGCCGATGGCAAATTGTGCGGGGACGTCGATTTTGATGAAGTCAAATACGTCGCTGGATGGATTTCTCCAGTCCCTGGTGGCGTTGGACCAATGACCATCACAATGTTGTTGCAAAATACATTAGAAGCAGCCAACCATTTTCATCAATAAAAAGTTTACTTTATGAGCAACCCCCTACTTGACATGGGTCATGATCTACCCAATTACGCAGCGATCCAAGCAAATCATATCGAAGAGGCAATTACTTCTTTACTTGAAAAAGCCTATTCCTCTTTAGATGAGGCCGTTGCCCATAATGATCAGCCAACTTGGGATAACTTCATCATTCCATTAGAAATGGCTAATCAAGCTCTCAGTAGAGCTTGGGGAGTCGTTAACCACTTAACAGGTGTGGCAGATGAACCAGAGCTGCGCGCGGCTCACGCTAAAATGCTTCCTGAAGTTACCGCTTACAGCAGTGCATTTGAGCAAAACTTAGAACTCTTTCAACGCTATAAACAGATTAAAGCAGCAAATGAGTGGAACCATCTTTCACCAACCCAACAAAAGGTGATTGATAACTCGATCCGGGATTTTCAACTAGGTGGTGCAGAACTTCCAGAAGATGTAAAACCAACATTTGCAAAAATTTCTGAAGATTTAGCGAACTTGATGAAAACTTTTTCAGATCACGTACTGGATGCCACGGATGCCTATGTGCATATTGTAAAAAATGAAGCCGAAGTACGCGGCCTACCAGAAGATGTCCTCCTTGCCGCAAAGGAACTAGCCAATACGCATCAAGAGCAAGGCTGGGCCTTTAGCTTAAAGTTTCCTTCTTATTTTCCAGTCCAACAATTAGCGCAAAGTCGAGAACTTCGACAAACGCTTTATCAAGCCTATGTGACTCGTGCCTCAGAACTTGCGATAACCTATGCTAACGGTCAAGCAGATTGGGATAATCGTCAAATCACTCTCGATATCCTCCGCTTAAGACATGAAGAAGCGCAGATGTTAGGTATCGAAAATTATGCCGCTTTAAGTTTAGTTCCAAAAATGGCAAGTTCCGTCAATGAAGTAAGACAATTTTTAAAAGAATTTGCACAACGTGCTCATCCAAGTGCCCTCAAAGATCTGGAAGAACTACAGTCGTTCAGTAAAACTGAGTTAGGCCTTGACCATTTAGAGCCCTGGGATATTAGTTTTGCTTCCGAAAAATTAAAACAAGCTAAATACCTTTTCTCTGAAAATGAAGTAAAACAATACTTCCCTATTGATTCGGTATTAAAAGGTTTGTTTCATGTGATTCAAACCATTTTTCAGGTACAGATCGAACCGTCTAAATTGCCCGTCTGGCACTCTGATGTGCAATCTTTTAGCCTAAAAAATCAACACGGCGAAATCATCTCCCATTTTTATTTAGATGCCTATGCTAGAAATGGCAAACGTGGTGGAGCCTGGATGGATGATGCACGTGGACGGATGAAATATCTTGATGGCACCATCCAAACTCCAGTGGCTTATCTCATCTGTAATTTTCCAGCTCCAAGTAAATTAGCCAATGGCTCGATTCGTCCAGCCACCATCAGTCATGATGATGTGATTACCTTATTCCATGAATTCGGTCATGGACTGCATCATATGTTGACGAAAGTCGATACCTTGGGTGTTTCTGGTATTAACGGAGTGGAATGGGACGCTGTGGAACTACCCAGCCAGTTTATGGAAAACTTTTGTTGGGATTTTGAAGTCGTTCAACAACTATCCTGCCATATCGATACACAAGAATCTTTACCCATCGCATTATTCGAAAAAATGCTAGCGGCTAAGAACTTCCAAAATGGTTTATTCACTTTGCGACAAGTGGTCTTTGCTAGCGTTGATTGGGAATTACACTCAAGCTTTGATGCGAAGAACGCGCAGCCTGATGACGTTCTCAAACTTGCTCAGACCATCAATGATCAAATCCATGTCATCCCACAAGCCGCAATTTCAAGATGGCCTAATACGTTTAGCCATATTTTCGCTGGTGGTTATGCAGCGGGCTATTACAGCTATAAATGGGCCGAAGTTCTGTCCGCAGATGCCTTTGCCGCATTTGAAGAACAAGTACCTAGCTTTGGGTCTATCCTGAATCCCAATGTAGGTATTGTCTATCGTGCCAATATATTAGAGGTCGGTGGAAGCCGTCCAGCCGCTGAGTCGTTTCAAGCATTTCGAGGTAGACCACCTTCCATTGACGCACTCCTTCGACATGGCGGATTAATCACCGAGGTGTCTTCATCCAATGTCTGAACTGCGTATCGCTACTTGGAACGTTAACTCACTCAAAGTGAGACTTCCACATCTTCTTCAGTGGTTAGAATCCTGTGAAAAAAATCATCACGCTATTGATGTGATCGGACTGCAAGAACTCAAGCTAACGGACGATAAATTTCCGATCAAAGAACTACAAGATGCCGGTTACCTCAGTTTATTTATGGGACAAAAAACCTATAATGGGGTCGCCATTATCGTACGAAAAGATTCCTTAACGCATCTCAATCAAGATCTAGAAACTGCATTTTTACAAGTTCAAAAAAATATTCCAGGTTTCGAAGACGATCAACAACGCTTATTAGCAACCACCCTCCATTTTAAAAAAACCGCTCCTTTAAGAATCATCTGTGGTTACTTTCCCAATGGTCAAGCACCAGGTACAGAAAAATTCGACTATAAATTGAGATGGCTAGGCGCACTGTATCAATTTGTTCAAGCCGAGCTGAGTACTCACCCAAGAATCGTACTTCTTGGCGATTACAATATCGCACCGCAAGATGAAGATGTACATGACCCCGCAGCTTGGGTGGGCCAAAATCTCGTCTCTGAACCAGAACGAAAATTCTTCGAATCATTTTTAGAGCTTGGCTTGATTGATAGTTTTAGGATGTTTCCCCAAGCACCAAAAACATTTAGTTGGTGGGACTATCGAATGATGGCCTTTCGGCGAAATGCAGGCGTGCGAATCGATCATTTACTGATCTCACCAGCACTTAAAGAAGAATGTGTGTCCTGTACCGTAGATCGAGAGCCACGCAAATGGGAGCAACCTTCCGATCACGCCCCCGTCGTAATGACACTCAAGCATTCAAATTAATCGTTAATCGATATCTAACTCTTGAAGTTTACGAGTGATGGTATTACGGCCAATACCTAAACGCTCTGCTGCCTCGACCTTACGACCTCTTGTCATCTCTAAAGCAGCTTCAATGACCGACTTCTCAAAAACGTTCATTAACTCTTGATAAACGTTCTCACGCCCATCCTCTAACATCTTCTTCGCAATGTTCTTTAATTGCAGATCCCAATTCCCCGCTTGAGAAGGACTCACCTGATGTTGTTGCATATCTCGATTGAGATTAGAGATAGCCGATGGAGTTGTCAAATTGACAATACCACCTTGCGATACCATCGGTTGCGTAATCAGCGGTGGATAGGTGAGATCTTTGGGTAAATCACGGACTTCAATCTCAGGATTAGAAATCATGACCGTTAACCAATGACAAATACTTTGTAACTGTCTAACATTACCAGGATAGGGTAATTTTGATAAAACATCTAAGGTCTCAGCATTAATAATTTTTGGTTTAACACCGAGATGGCTAGCACTACGAACTAAAAAATGTTGTGCAAGTAAGGCAATATCCTCTGACCTATCTCGTAATGCTGGCAAACGTAAACGAATGACATTCAGACGATGAAACAAATCTTCTCGGAAGTGACCATTGGCAACTAACTGCTCTAGATTCTGGTAACTAGATGCAATAATTCTAACGTTGGCTCTGAGTTGCTCACTGCCGCCTAAACGATAAAACTTACCATCTTCCAGAAGTTGTAGCAACGAACCTTGCATGGCGAGCGACATGTCACCAATTTCATCCAAAAATAAAGTTCCACCGTCGGCCATCTCAAACAGCCCACGCTTCATTGTTGCTGAGTTTGCAAAGGCTCCTCGCTCGTAGCCAAATAGTTCAGCTTCGATCAGATCTTTAGGGGTTGATGCGACATGTAACTCAACAAAAGGAGCATTTACTCGCGCGCCATGACGATGCAAGGCTTTAGCAACTAACTCTTTGCCTGTTCCTGATTCGCCAGTGATCAATACCGTGGCGTTAGAGTTGGATAAACGCCCAACCGCACGAAACACCTCTTGCATTGCAGGCGCTTGGCCAATCAATTCAGGTGCTACATTCCCGGCCCTAGAGCCTGTACTTGGCGCAAACTGAGTCTTAATGATGTCAGCACTCTTGCTCTCATCAATGGCGCGATGCAGTACCTGCATCACATTGGCAATATCAAATGGCTTCGTAATGTATTCAAACGCGCCACCTTGAAAGGATGCTACTGCAGAATCCATGTCAGAATAAGCGGTCATCACAATCACGGGTAATTTGGGATGGTCCTGTTTAATCTGTTGCAATAAATGAATCCCATTGCCCTTGGGCATACGAATATCAGAAATGACGACTTGCGGTAATTCTTTTTCAAAGGCGTCTAAAACATCATTGGGATTAGAGAAGCTCTTATAAGGAATCATCTCTCTTGCCAAAGACTTTTCTAAGACCCAACGTATGGACTGATCGTCATCCACAATCCAAACAGATTTCATATATCCCCTTTCAATTCGGAATTATTTTGCGATTCGTAAGTTGTATAGGGAATTTGAACATGAAAATCGGTCCGTCCTGGTTCACTATGCACACTTATGAAGCCTCCATGCATCTGAATGAACGATTGAGCCAAAGTGAGTCCTAATCCGCTTCCTGATGCTCGCCCTGAAACTAAGGGTAAAAAGATGTGATCGATGATGTCAGCCGGAATACCGGGGCCGTTATCAATCACATGTACATTTAAAGCCAATTTGAAACGTTTTTTAGCAATGGTGACATTCCTGGATATACTCGTCTGTAACTCAATTTTTGCATCACCCTCAAGGCGCCGATCTTCCAAAATTTGAGCCGCATTATGCACAATATTCAGAAGTGCTTGAATCATCAGCTCTTTATCACCAATAATTTCTGGCATGCTGACGTCATAAAACCGCGTGATCGACAAGCCCTTCGGAAACTCTGCTAAAACAATACTGCGAACGCGTTCTAAGACTTCATGAATATTGACTTCACTAATGACTTTTTGACGCTTATGAGGTGCTAATAATCGATCAACGAGAGTTTGCAGACGATCAACCTCCTTAATCATCACCTTGGTATATTCCTTTAAGGCTGGATCTGGCAGTTCATAGTCAAGTAGTTGTGCTGCTCCCCGAATACCACCTAAAGGATTTTTAATCTCATGCGCTAAATTTCTCATCAGGTCTTTATTGGCGCGCGCTTGTAAAATCAAGCGCTCTTCTCGTGAAGTTTTTCTTTGTTGATCAATCTCAAACCACTCGAAAACCATTAAATCTGAGCCCTCTAGCGCAGCAAAGACAACATAAGCTAAAAACTCCTTTTGATCCGGACGCAATGGCCCATGATGTAACAGGATATCAATACGTTGAGTGACAGAATCTAGACAACATTTAGAAATCATGTCCTCTAAATTTTGGTGTTCTCCAAAAACATCTCTGAGTTCATAACCAATCAAAATCTTTCGGGAAATCTTTAAAGAAACTTCCGCTGCTGTATTGGCATAAATAATAGCGCGCGTATTGCGGTCAAGCAACATGACCGAATTCGGCATTTGGTCTAATGCATCCGTAGGATTAAAAAGGGCAGCCGTGGCTGCCCTAGTTTTAAACATGCGCATGGGTGCTACTAACCATATTAGAGTGAGTAGTACATGTCAAATTCAATTGGATGAGTCGTCATACGGAAACGCGTTACCTCTTCCATCTTCAAAGAAATGTAGGCATCAATCATCGTGTCAGTAAACACACCACCACGAGTCAAGAACTCACGATCTTTATCCAAATATTCTAAAGCCTGATCCAAACTACTACAGACGGTTGGGATCTGAGCATCTTCTTCTGGAGATAAGTCATATAAATTCTTATCAGCCGCTTCTCCTGGATGAATCTTGTTTTGAACACCATCAAGACCCGCCATTAACAAGGCAGAAAACGCTAAGTATGGGTTAGCTAATGGATCTGGGAAACGTGTTTCAATCCGACGCCCCTTAGGATTAGCAACATACGGAATGCGAATTGAAGCAGAACGGTTACGTGCAGAATAAGCCAACTTCACCGGCGCTTCAAAACCAGGCACTAAACGCTTGTAGGAGTTTGTTCCAGGATTCGTGATTGCATTAAGAGCGCGTGCATGCTTGATGATTCCGCCAATGTAATACAGGGCAAACTCGGATAATCCAGCATAACCATTGCCAGCAAACAAATTAATGCCATCTTTCCACACAGACTGGTGAACGTGCATACCAGAACCGTTGTCGCCAACAACTGGCTTAGGCATAAATGTTGCTGTTTTGCCGTATTGATGTGCCACGTTGTGAACAATATACTTTTGCAAAATCGTCCAGTCAGCGCGCTGAACTAAAGTACTAAACTTCGTACCTAATTCGTTTTGCCCTTGACCCGCTACTTCGTGGTGATGTACTTCAACAGGAATACCGACTGATTCTAATAACAAGCACATTTCAGAACGCATATCTTGGAATGTATCTAATGGAGCAACTGGGAAATATCCGCCCTTTTTACCTGGACGATGCCCTGTATTACCACCTTCAAACTCAAGACCTGATGACCATGGAGCCTCTTCAGAATCGATTTTGACAAACGATCCTTGCATATCAGAACCCCAACGAACGCCATCAAAAATAAAGAATTCTGGCTCAGGACCAAAATATGCGGTATCACCTAAACCTGTACTTTTTAAATAAGCTTCGCAACGTTTAGCGATCGAACGTGGATCACGGTCATAACCCTTACCATCTGAAGGCTCAACCACATCACAAGTCAATACGAGCGTTGGCTCTTCATAAAATGGGTCAATATATGCCGTTGAAGCATCTGGCATTAACAACATGTCGGACGCTTCAATACCTTTCCAGCCAGCGATTGATGAGCCGTCAAAAGCATGACCACTCTCAAATTTATCTTCACCAAAGTGAGATACAGGCACAGAAACGTGCTGCTCTTTACCTTTTGTATCTGTAAAACGAAAATCTACAAAGGTGATCTCTTTATCTTTGACCAACTTTAATATGTCAGCAACGGCTTTACTCATCAAATTCCCCTAAGTCTATACAACGCAATTAAAAAAACCCTTACTTATTAAAACAAAATAAGGACCTACTGAAT
>CAIQUZ010000121.1 GCA_903875135.1 uncultured beta proteobacterium
CACTGGTAAAGGCACAGCATTTGTATCTTTAACAAAAACTTTCTAATAATCATCTGACTGGGAGTCAAGTATGAAATTGATCATTGCAATTATCAAACCCTTCAAGTTAGATGAGGTTCGTGAAGCGCTAGCGGAAGTTGGCGTTTCAGGAATCACAGTAACTGAGGTAAAAGGTTTTGGCCGCCAAAAAGGCCACACTGAGTTGTATCGTGGTGCTGAGTATGTTGTTGATTTTTTACCGAAGGTAAAAGTTGAGGCTGTTGTTAGCGATGACTTATTAGTTCGCGCTATTGAGGTGATTGAAAACACAGCAAGAAC
Source organism: uncultured beta proteobacterium (assembly GCA_903875135.1). Taxonomy (GTDB): domain Bacteria; phylum Pseudomonadota; class Gammaproteobacteria; order Burkholderiales; family Burkholderiaceae; genus Polynucleobacter. The sequence goes on from CAIQUZ010000121.1 coordinate 319, forward strand.
TGGAAAAATCGGCGACGGAAAAATCTTCGTTACCAATGTCGAGCAAGTTTTACGTATCCGTACCGGTGAAACCGGCGCGGCTGCATTATAAGAGGAGCAATACTAATGAAATCTTGGATGAAAAAAATAATTGTCTCAGGCGCTTTGCTATTGAGTTTTGGTGCAGCATCATTAGCTCCAACCACAATGGCATTTGCTGAGGATAAAGTAGCCCCGGCAGTATCCGCTCCAGCTGCAGCCGCAACACCAGCTGAACCCGTAGCCGCACCGGTCCCAAATAAAGGTGACACTGCATGGTTACTGATTTCTACAGCACTAGTCATTATGATGACGGTACCAGCCCTTGCCTTATTTTACGGCGGTCTCGTAAGAACGAAAAACATGCTTTCTGTATTAATGCAGTGTTTAGTGGTTTTCTCCCTGATTATGGTTTTATGGGCGATTTACGGCTACAGTATTGCTTTTACAGAGGGTAATGCTTTCTTTGGAGGCTTTGACCGAGTATTTTTAGCCGGCATGACGCCTGATTCAGTTGCTGCAACCTTCACCAAAGGTGTTGTCATTCCTGAGATTGCCTACATGGTTTTCCAGGCGGCTTTTGCTGCCATTACTGTCTGTTTAATTGTCGGATCATTTGTTGAGCGCGTTAAGTTTGCAGCTGTATTACTGTTCGCAGTGTTATGGTTCACATTTAGCTACTTACCGATTGCTCATATGGTTTGGTTCTGGCCAGGTCCTGACGCATTCACTGATGCTGCGGCTGCTGAAAAAGCAACTGCAACTGCAGGATGGTTATTCCAAAAAGGTGCTCTTGATTTTGCCGGTGGAACAGTTGTTCATATTAACGCTGCGATAGCAGGTTTAGTAGGTGCATATGTTATTGGTAAGCGCGTTGGTTACGGTAAAGAGCCGTTCAAACCACATAACTTAACATTAACGATGGTTGGCGCATCTTTACTGTGGGTAGGTTGGTTTGGATTTAATGCTGGGTCCGCGTTAGAAGCTAATGGTAGTGCAGCTTTAGCATTCGCTAACACCCTAATGGCTACTGCTGCTGCAGTGTTGTCTTGGATTTTTGCTGAATGGATCCTCAAAGGTAAACCATCGATGTTAGGTGGCGCATCAGGTGCAGTTGCTGGTTTGGTTGCAGTTACTCCTGCTGCTGGTTACGTCGGTATCATGGGCTCAATCATCATTGGTTTGATCGCTGGTGTCTTGTGCTTGTGGGGTGTAACAGGTCTCAAGAAAATCCTCAAAGCTGACGATAGCCTTGATGTTTTCGGAGTTCATGGCGTTGGAGGAATAACTGGTGCTCTCTTAACAGGCGTGTTTTGTTCGCCATCTTTGGGTGGAACTGGAATCTACGACTACGTTGCAAACGCTGTAGCTCCTGAATACGACATGATGGGCCAAGTGATGATTCAAGCTACTGCTGTTGGCACAACACTTTTATGGTCTGGTGTGGTCGCATACATTAGTTTTAAGATTGTTGACATGGTTGTTGGTTTACGTGTGACGGAAGAAGAAGAGCGTGAAGGCTTAGACATCTCTTCACACGGTGAAACTGCTTATCAAATGTAATATCCCCTAGTAGTTGTTGTTATTTAAGGGCATCAAGGTTGATGCCCTTTTTTTCGACCATATTGACAGTGCAAATAAGTAATTTATCCAATTTCTTTATAAATTTAATACAATAGCAATATGGTTCCACATTTAATTACAGCACTCACAGGTCCCCTACTCGAATTAGAGAAAAAGGTCTTAGAAGCTACACCAACGATTGAGCGTTGGTTTCGATTGGAGTGGCAAGATCACACTCCGCCTTTCTATTGCTCAGTCGACCTGCGAAACGCTGGATTTAAGCTTGCGCCCGTAGATACTAATTTATTTCCAGGTGGGTTTAATAATCTATCCCCAGAGATGTTGCCATTAGCTGTTCAGGCAGCCATGGCCTCAATCGAAAAGATATGTCCTGAAGCTAGAAACTTATTATTAATTCCAGAACGACATACAAGAAATGTTTTTTACTTACAAAATGTCGCACGACTGGCCGTTATTCTCCGACAAACTGGATTAAATGTTCGTTTGGGTAGTCTTTCTGATGAAATTAAAAAACCAACGAATATCGATTTGCCAGATGGACAACGTTTAGTTTTAGAACCCTTAGAGAGGATTGGGTTAAAGGGGAGACGTCTTGGTTTGAAAGATTTTGATCCATGCTCTATTCTGTTAAACAATGATTTATCGGCAGGCGTACCCGAGATTTTAAAAAATATTCATGAGCAATATGTCTTACCCCCTCTTCACGCAGGTTGGTCAACCCGTCGTAAATCAAATCACTTTGCGGCTTACGATGATGTCATTAAAAAGTTTTCTAAAGTAATCGATATCGACCCATGGTTATTAAATCCCTATTTTGCTGCGGTAAAAAATATCGACTTTAATGAGGGAATTGGTCAAGAGGAGCTACAAGAAAATGCATCGGTCTTGCTCAAGAAAATCGCCAAAAAATACAAACAAATGGGGATTAAGGAAAAACCTTATTTAGTCGTTAAGCCAGACGCCGGCACTTACGGTATGGGTATTATGTCCATCCACGATGCGAGCGAATTAAAAGACCTTAATCGCCGTGAGCGCAACAAAATGAGTGTAATTAAAGAAGGCTTAGAAGTTCATGACGTGATTATTCAGGAAGGTGTACATACCTTTGAAAAAGTCAATGAAGCGGTCGCGGAACCAGTCGTCTACATGATCGATCGCTATGTCGTTGGAGGCTTTTATCGGGTTCATACTGGCCGAGGCCCCAATGAAGTTCTCAATGCCCCCGGGATGCACTTTGTGCCTTTGGCCTTCGAGCAAAATGCCATACCTGATGTCACGGCTAAACCCGGCAGTGCGGTTCCTAATCGCTTTTATCTTTATGGTGTTGTCGCTCGGTTGGCATTGTTAGCCGCATCCCTTGAATTAGAGCGCACCGATCCTGATATCGAGTAACTGATGTTAAAGCTTCTTTTCATCGCTGACCCTCTTGAGAACTTTAAAGTTTATAAAGATACGAGTTTAGCGATGATGAATGCGTCTCATCTTGCGGGACATCAAGTATATTTTGCCAATGCTAACTCTCTTGGGGCTAAAAGTACTGGTGTACATGCAAGCTGTGAATATATTCAGATTGATAAAAAACTTGCGCCTTGGTTTAAGGTGATTTCAACTCAAGATTTACCGCTGCATCATTTTGACGCAGTGATCATGCGACAAGATCCCCCATTTCACGTGGAGTATTTAGCAAATACATGGTTACTTTCTCAGGCAGAACGAGAAGGTGCAATAATTTTAAATTCTCCAACAGCGCTGAGAGAGCACTCTGAGAAAATCTCCATTTTGGAGTTTTCGGAATATATCTCTCCAACAATCGTTACTAGATCCATCGACGAAATTAAATATTTCCATCAACAATATTTAGATATTGTGATTAAACCTCTCGATGGCATGGGCGGTATGGGGGTTTTTCGGGTTGGTCCCGATGGTTTAAATATCGGAAGTATCGTAGAGACTCTAGGGGAATACGGCAAACGTTCTTTAATGGCACAAAAGTATCTTCCTGAAATTACGGATGGTGATAAGCGTCTTATCATCATTAATGGTCAAGCGGTACCATATGTTTTAGCTAGAGTTCCACAAAAGGGAGATATCCGAGGCAATCTTGCTGCAGGAGGCGTTGGCCAAGCGCGTCCTATCTCTGATAGAGAGACACAAATTGCATTACATTTAGGACCCATATTATCCAAACGAGGTTTGTTCCTGATCGGAATCGATATCATTGGAACTAGCTTGACTGAAATCAATGTGACAAGTCCGACGGGGTTTGTCGAAATTACGAAACAAACAGGTTTTGATGTTGCCAAATTTTGGCTAGAACAACTAGAGCGAACCTTAACGGAAAAATAAAATGGCGGGTATTCTGATTGTGGCCCATACACCTCTAGCGAGTGCTTTGTTAGAGTTTGTAGAGCATGTATTTGGCCAAGTACCGGACGATGTTTTCGCGTTAAATGTGCCGCCTCATGAAGACGCCAAAATTACCTTCAAAAAGCTCAATGGCTTAATTGAACAAATGAAATCGAACCAAGAAATTCTTGTGTTAACCGACATCATGGGAGCAACGCCGTCTAATGTGGCTAGTCGTCTTGCTAGTCAACCTGGTAACCTTTTAAATATTCAGATTATTACTGGCGTCAATTTACCGATGCTATTACGTGCAGTAAGTCATCGTCATGAGCCTTTACAAGAGATTGTTGAAAAGTCTTTACAGGGTGGTCAACAAGGCGTCATTCGAATTAGAGAAACAGGTAAAGTTTCTTTGTAATCTAACTCTATGTTCTATGCCATCAAGTCCAATAACGATTATCAATAAGCTAGGGTTACACGCAAGGGCATCCGCCAAGTTGACACAATTGGCTAGCCAGTTTCCATGTGAAGTGAGTTTGGAGCGTAAAGGTAGAAAAATTAATGCCAAAAGTATTATGGGAGTGATGATGCTTGCCGCTGGTGTAGGCTCTGAAGTTGTTTTAGAAACATGCGGAGAAAAAGAACAAGAGGCATTTGATGCCCTCGTAGCATTAATCAATGATCGCTTTGGAGAAGGGGAATAAGTGACTTTTGCAATTTATGGATTATCAGTATCCAATGGCGTAGCAATTGGTCAGGCACTCACTATTTCTTCAGCATCATTAGAGGTAGATCACCACTTTATTTTGCCTGGAGAAGAGCAACAAGAGTTAAAAAGACTTTATGACGCGTTTGGGGCAGCAAAAAAAGAGCTGACTGATTTAAAAACAGATTTACCTGAAAATGCACCAGAAGAAATGGCTGTTTTTTTAGATGTGCATTACCTTATTTTAAATGATCCAGAATTACAAAATAAAGCCATTGAGTTAATTAAGAAAAGACACTTTAATGCTGCTTGGGCGCTAACAACCGTCCTTGATGAGCTTCTTGAAACATTTGAAGATATTGAAGATCCTTATTTAAAAGAGCGGGGCGCCGATTTTCGTCAAGTCATAGAACGGGTTTTGGTTGCTTTAAAAGGCACAAGTCATTTAGAAGATCACCCTTTACAAAAAAAAGTTGACCGTGAAAGCTCGGAGGTCATCATTGTGGCTCAGGATATAGCTCCACATGACATGCTTCGCTTTAAAGAGCTCAACTTTTGTGCATTTGTCACTGATTTAGGCGGTAAAAATTCCCATACGGCGATTGTTGCTAGAAGTTTAGATATTCCAGCGGCGGTAGGGGTAAAAAATGCTTCTAGTTTGATTAAACAAGATGATTGGTTAATTGTGGATGGTGATCGTGGAGTGGTCATTGTGAACCCGCCATCGATTATTTTAGAAGAGTACCGACACCGTCAAGCTGAGCTACGATTAGCAAAAAATAAATTACAACTTTTAAAACACACCCCTACAAAAACCTTAGATGGTCAAAAAATTAATCTGATGGCAAATATTGAAATGCCTGAAGACGCAGCAGAGGCATTAAAAAGCGGGGCTTTGGGGATTGGTTTATTTCGTTCAGAGTTCTTATTTATGAATCGCCAAGACGGCATCCCTGGCGAAGAAGAGCAGTATCAAGCTTACTTTCAAACGGTTACCGCCATGCATGGGATGCCCGTCAATATTCGTACTATTGACATTGGGGCAGATAAAAATTTAGATTCGGATTTAAAAACGATTACCTCCGATATTTCACCATTAGGTCTTCGTGGTATTCGATGGTCACTCACTGAGCCTGATATCTTTTTGGAGCAGTTAAGGGCAATTTTAAGAGCGTCTGCGCATGGTAAGGCGCAAATACTAATACCAATGCTAACGCAGGTCAAAGAAATTGAACAGACTTTTGAATTGATTAAAGTAGCCAAACAACAACTCGATGATAGAGGAGTTGCCTATAATCCCAATCTTCAAGTTGGGGCAATGATCGAGCTACCCGCTGCGGTATTTATTCTTCCTGCATTTTTAAAATACTTCGATTTTTTATCGATCGGTACAAATGATTTGATTCAGTACACATTAGGAATTGATCGAGCAGACTCCTCCGTGGCACATTTATATGACCCTGTACACCCAGCGATATTAAGTATGATTTATAAGGTGATTTATGATTGCCAAGAGGCTGGTAAGTCAGTATCGATTTGTGGAGAGATGGCTGGAGACGCAACTCTCACGAGGTTATTAATCGCTATGGGCTTAAAAGATTTCTCCATGCACGCCAGTCAATTATTAATGGTCAAGCGGGAGTTATTAAAGGCAGACATGAGTAAACTAAAAAATTACTTGACTGAGATTCTTACAAGCTTTGAACCCCACATCCAAGCAAAGCTGATTGAGAATCTTTCAAAAGTCTAAAAGAGCTGACAAACTTTACAGGCATTGTTTTTTTGTAATTGAATTTGCGTCATGCATGTATCTTTAGCGTCCCAAATAAGAAGTCGACCTGTTAATGGTTTGCCAAACTCAGCAATCATCTGTAGCACTTGCGCTGCTTGTATGGAACCAATCGTCCCAACTAGCGGTGAAAATACTCCCATTGTTGAACATTTAGCTTCCTCAAAATCATCATCTTCAGGAAATAAACATGCATAACAAGCTGATAATGGATTTCTTTGATCAAAGACACTCACTTGACCATCAAATTGAATGGCGGCCCCTGAAATTAAGGGCTTTTTAAATGCAACGCATTGTCGATTAATGAGGTGGCGAGTTTTGAAATTATCCGTACAGTCAACGACGACATCGACCGTAGGAAGCAGGGTCGCCAATAGTGATTCATCGGCTTTTGCCTCAAGGGCCGTAATTTTTACTTCTGGATTAAGTTGCTCCAGCATTCTTTTGGCGGAACTTACTTTTGGTTGACCTACAGAGGCGGTGTTATGAATAATTTGACGTTGAAGATTAGTTAGGTCGACATGATCATAGTCAATCATGGTGAGATGGCCAACTCCTGCCGCAACAAGATAGGGGGCACAAGCAGAGCCTAAACCCCCAGCACCAATTAGTAGAACATGCGAGTTAGAGAGTCTTTGCTGACCTTCTATTCCAATCTCATCAAGTAGGATATGTCGTGAATACCTGAGGAGCTCATGATCTTCCATTACCGGATTAGTATTCCTTATTCTATTTTCGATTTAGAACGTACTACGGTCTGTCCCAGTAAATAAGCTTTAGCTTGGGTTAACATAAAATCTTCAGCAGAGCCAAATTCTGGAGCTTTTTTGTTTTTTTCAACTAACCTTTCTTCAGGCGTCATCTTGGCATTTTTTTCTTCTAAGATTTGCAGCTCTTCCATACGCCGTTTCTCGCGATCTGAGATTAAGGTATCTTCAGCTTTTTGTTTATTTTTTAGATGATTTTCATTATCAACTTCACGAGTAATTAATACATCATTTGGATCGCCTTCAGGATTTTGATCTACTGCGATATCTGGTTTAATACCATAGGCTTGAATCGACTTTCCACTAGGCGTGTAGTAATACGCAGTAGTGATTTTTAGTGCCGTGTCGCCAGTGATTTGGCGTACAGTTTGAACGGAGCCTTTACCAAAAGTTGTTTTGCCCATAATCGTGCCACGTTTATAGTCTTGCAATGCACCAGAGACGATCTCAGATGCAGATGCTGAATAGGCATTGGTGAGAACAACTAAGGGAAGTTTTTTGAATGCTTCAGGCAATCCCGCTAATGGGTCTCCAGACTCAGATAATTGATAGTTTTCTGGCTCAGCTTTGAAAATTTGTTGGCTATTCTTCGCTTGACCTTTAGTCGAAACAACAATTGCTCCCGTTGGCAAGAAGGCTGCACTGACACCAACTGCACCTTGCAGGATGCCACCGCCATTGTTCCGAAGATCCAGAATGACACCACGTAGTTTTGGATTAGTTTTATAGGCCTCTGTTAGCTTTCTAGAAAGATCTGGTACGGTTCTCTCTTGAAAGCTGGTAATGCGAACCCACAATAAATCATTATCTAATTGTTTAGTTTTTACCGACTGGACTTTAATTTCAGCCCGCGTAATCGTTACAGGGAAGGTGCGCTCTTCCGACTTTCTATAAATTGTTAATGTAATCTTTGTACCTGGCAAACCTCGCATTTTACGAACGGACTGATCCAAAGTCATCCCACGCACAGGCTTGTCATCCAAGCGCGTAATTAAATCACCAGACAATAAACCTGCTTTTGCAGCAGGCGTATCCTCAATTGGGTTCATCACCTTGACTAGTCCATCTTCAGAAGAAATTTCGATACCTAGGCCAGCAAATTTCCCCTGCGTTTGCTCTTGCATATCTGAAAATTCTTTTGTATCCAAGAAGGCCGAATGGGGATCAAGACTACTTACCATGCCCTTAACGGCATCCGTAATTAACTTTTTGTCATCGATCGGCTCAACGTAATCACGCTTTATACTTCCAAAAACTGTCGAAAATAGACGTAATTCGTCAAGCGGAAGAACCGCTGTTTGTTGAGCTGTTGCGGAGAGTTGCCATGTGATGACAACACCAAAAACGACCCCAAACGAAACCCAAAGAATATTTTTGAAAAGTTGACGCATGATTTAGTCCAAATAGAAGTGGCGAATAGGCATAAGATTATCATCTAATTCATAAACAAGTGGTTGACCGTTTGGAATATTAATTTCCATAATGTCGGTATCAGAAACTTGGTCTAAATACTTGACCAAAGCCCGAATACTATTACCATGCGCTGCAATGACAATCTTCTTATTTGATTTTAAAGCAGGAGCGATTGAATCGTTCCATAGGGGTAAAACCCTTTGAACATTGTCTTTCAGACATTCCCCGCGTGGTATCTCTTCTGGCTTCAATTTGGCATATCTTGGGTCTAAATTGGCGTTTCTGGGATCTTCTACATCCAACAGAGGGGGAGGCACATCATAAGAGCGCCGCCAAATATGTACTTGTTCTGCACCATACTTATCTGCGGTTTCTGCCTTATTGAGTCCAGAAAGGGCGCCGTAATGACGCTCATTTAGGCGCCAACTATGAACGGTTGGGATCCACATCAGATCCATTTGTTCCTGCACATGCCATAAAGTCTTAATAGCCCTTTTCAAGACTGAGGTATACGCGATATCAAACGTATATCCATGGAGCTTTAATTTTTGACCAGCCTGTATCGCTTGTTCAACCCCTTTGGGGGTTAAATCAACGTCAATCCACCCTGTAAATCGATTTTCGAGATTCCAAGCAGATTCGCCATGTCGAATAAGAACTAGCTGTTTCATAACATCATTCTATAATTGTTAAATGGAATTCATATCAAATACAAACAACCTTATCTTACTTGCTTTGATGCTCGTAAGCGGCGCAATCCTATTAACTCCTAATTTACAGGGTTTAATACAAGGACGGGCGGGAGTTTCTCCAGCTATTGCAACCCAATTAATTAACCGCAGCAAAGCTAATATTATAGACATTCGCCAAAATCAAGACTTTCAAGCTGGGCATATTGCCAGAGCCAGACACGTGGCGGCTGATAATTTGTTGGCAAATCTTGCCGCACTAAAACTGGATAAGGCTTCCCCAGTGATTCTCGTATGTGATAACGGGTCAAAATCTTCATCATTCGTTAGCCAGATTCAAAAGGAAGGTTTTGCCGATGTTGTCTGCTTAGAGGGCGGCATCAAAGCCTGGAATTTAGCTGGACTACCTTTAGTCAAGTAATTGGAGAAAATATGCCTCAAGTTCTTATGTATAGCACCCAAGTCTGCCCTTATTGCAGAATGGCCGAAAAGTTATTAGCAACCAAGGGCATCACAGAAATCGAAAAAGTATTGATTGATACTGATCCCGTAAAGCGTGATGAGATGATGGCACGAACTGGAAGAAGAACTGTACCTCAAATTTATATTGGTGATGTTCATGTCGGTGGTTTTGATGATCTAGCCGCTTTGGATAAAGCGGGCAAGTTAGAGCAGTTGCTCCAAACTTAAATAATTAAATAAATGGAAATGTGAATGTCTGAAAACACCCAAAACATTGCGCAGAATGACGCTACTAACCCGGTCTTTCAAATACAAAGACTGTATTTGAAAGATATCTCATTAGAACAACCAAATGCCCCTGCTATATTTTTAACTCCTGGTGAACCTACGGTTCAGATTCAAGTAGATATTCAATATGGCCAGTTAAATGACAGCTTGTATGAAGTTATTGTTGTCGGTAATATAACAACCAAAGTTGAGGATAAAGTCCTGTTTTTGGTCGAAGCTCAGCAAGCTGGAATTTTTGAACTCAAAAATATACCGGCGGAACAAATCGAGCCAATGTTAGCCATTGCATGTCCAAGCATCATTTATCCTTATTTAAGATCGAATATTGCTGATTTAATTGGCCGAGCAGGGTTCCAGCCAATTCATTTGGCTGAAATTAACTTCCATCAGCTCTATGAGGAAAAAATGAAGCCTGCGGCTCAAGGGACTGGCTCAGGAATCATCCTACCTCACTAGGTAGGATGATATTTCCCCCATGAAAATAACTGTCATCGGAGCAGGTTCTTGGGGTACCGCAGTTGCTTTACATGCAGCCAAATCGCATCAAAACGATGCACAAATTCGGCTGAGTCCTCGAACCGAGCTTCAGGCACATGAGTTAGAGGTTCAGCGAGTAAATACACGATATTTACCTGGCGTTAGTTTCCCCAAAAACCTGCAGATTACTAGGGATTGGGGTAAGATTTTTCATCAACCCAATGAGGCTGATCACCTGCTGATTATTGCAACTCCTTTTTCAGGACTTGCAGATGTTGTGGGCGCGCTTTTAGATTTTGGGCGCTTTCCTCTTCATTGGATTTGGTTGTGTAAAGGCATAGATCCAGACTCAGGGAAATTACCGCACGAAGTGATCGCTGAAATTTTTTCACAAAAATCTCTATCGCATCAAATTAACTACGGGGTGCTTTCTGGACCAAGTTTTGCAATTGAGGTTGCAAAGGGTCTTCCTTGCGCTTTGACGGTAGCCAGTCAGTCAGTGAATTTATGTCAATTTACTCAAAAAGTATTACATCATGGGCATATGCGAATTTATGCAACAGACGATGTTATCGGTGTTGAAATTGGGGGCGCCATTAAAAACATTTTGGCGATAGCTACAGGGATTGTAGATGGTCTTCATTTAGGTTTAAATGCCCGCGCTGCGTTGATCACTCGTGGCATGGCTGAAATGTCACGTCTTGGCTTAGCAATGGGAGCGGATCAAGAAACGTTCATGGGGCTGACAGGATTAGGGGATCTGATATTGACTGCAACTGGGGATTTATCACGCAATCGACGAGTTGGATTAGAGTTAGCACAAGGAAAATCATTGACTTCGATTTTAGAAAATTTAGGTCAAGTCGCTGAAGGTGTGAGATGTGCTCAAGCAGTAAAGGCATTAGCCCAAACACATCAGGTCAACATGCCAATTGTAGAAACGGTTTGCGAAGTACTATTTAATCAACTGAATCCGCAAGATGCGGTTAAACAAATCATGTCGCGTGACCCGCGACATGAATAAAATCTAAGCACCACCTTTAAATCCTTGTTGTCGCCAGGCCTCATAGACCACAACAGCGACCGTATTAGATAAATTCAGACTTCGACTTTGGGGCATCATCGGCAATCGCCAATGATGATTTTCTGGGATGGCTTGCCGAATATCTTGCGGTAAGCCGCTGGTTTCTGAACCAAACACTAAAAAATCACCGCTTACAAATTGAGCATTTTTGAACGAATTAGTAGTTTTTGTTGTTAAAGCATGCAACTGGTGGGGCTGTGGTTTGATGAGATCAATGAATTCGGACCAATTTTTATACACTTGCAAATTGGCGAACTCATGATAATCAAGCCCCGCCCTTTTTAAGCGAGAGCTTTCTAATGGAAAACCTAAGGGTTCAATTAAATGAAGAGTACAACCGGTATTGGCGCAAAGTCGAATGATATTTCCAGTATTCGGAGGAATTTCTGGATGTACCAAAACGATATGAAACATTACATATTCTCCTTAGAGGAATCACGAATAAGTACCCAATTGATCACAGATCTCGCGCCATAATTTTTGAGTATCTTTGCTATTTCGTGTAATTGATGAGGTCGATGCATATAAGGCAGAATAATCGCAATTCGAAAATTAGTTATAGGAAGTGTAGAAATTATTTCAACATTCATTTGAAAAGAATGAGTAGCTACGTCTTTCTTTTGGGCTAAGGGATGGGGCGAAGCAGTGATTAATCCTCGGCAATAAGGTGATTTTGATAGCTTACTCCACGTTTTCGCTAGTTCAAGAGCGGACCAAAATCCTCTTGATTGCGATACTTTTAAGTTTTCAGGAAATGGGATGATTAAATCTACGGGAGCCATTTTCGGGTGTTTGATTATTGCCCAGGCATACTGAATGACGGCAAGTTGTGCGATGTGGCCATGTAAATGAAAAGCCTTTACGCAAGGCACCAATCGACTCGTTTCATTCGCTAGAGCAACTGTTTGATCGAAAGCCCAGCCCGCTGTGTGACAAGATTGACATACCCAGCTTAAATGAGGTCTGCCGCAAATCAGGCATTGGCGATAATTTAAGTTTTCTTTTAGCTCACGTAAGCATGATGAACAGATTGGCTCTGACTGCCTTTGCTGGCAAAAATTGCAACAACTCGGTTGCAATAAATGCGCTATATGAGTTAGTTTATTTTTTATTAACTGAAAAGACATAAAATCGATGAATTAATGATGAAACCTTATTTCAACCCAAAGAAACAAACATTTTGGCATTGGCTATCATCAGAACTTTCCGAAAGAATGTTAGAAAACCTCCCATTTATTAAAATTAGCCCATCGCAGATTTTTTTAAGCGGATGTTTTGAAGAAAAAATCATTAATCACCTTCACCGACTATATCCACAAGCCCACCTATTGACAGACCAAGTAAAACACTCAAGTTTTAAATTTGGTCTTGCAAACCTCAACCTCTGGAATAAGAAGAAAATGAGGCATTTATCTCTGCAAGAGAGTCAAATACTCGCCGACATCGATCTTTTATGGGGGGGACCCTTAAACTTAGAAGGCAGTGAATACCTCAAGTTTTTTTCAGACGCTGGCCTGCTCCTCAAAACCCAAGGCTTGATCATGTTTAATTACTTAGGGCCAGATACGGCTAAAGAGTATTGGTCACAATTGACCCAAAGAGGTCAAATTGGGCCTGACATGCATGATATCGGGGATATCCTTATTAAATCAGGGTTTGCAGACCCAGTGATGAATATGGAATATATCAATTTAGAGTATGAAAGTTGCGAATTATTAATGAAAGATTTATTTGGCATGGGACTTTTGTCAGAATCTGACCTCGTTTCAGACACATTAAAGAACACATTTGAAGAAATCAAAAAAGAGTCGCCCAAGATGAATTTAACATTAGAGGTTGTTTACGGGCATGCATGGAAAGTAAATAAAAAAGAGCCAGGAATTACAAGAGTTCCGGTAGACCAAATCCTAAAAACATATAAAAAATAGTACTTACTTACCTTTTCTCACTCGAAAAGACTATGGAGTTCAAAGAGTTCACGAAACAATAATATAATAAGAACTTATATTAAAAAAATCTTCAAATTTTAGGAAGAAAATGAAATTACAGCGCACAGTTCCTCTATTTATTTCGGGCTTTTTGGGTCTTTTAACATCATCATTTGTTCACGCATACAACGATATGCCAGGTGGTCCTGCTGTACTTCAGTTGAACTTTGCCAAACCAGTGACAAAAATCATGGAAGAAATACATTGGTTGCATTGGTTCATGATGATTATTTGTACGGTCATTTTTATCGTCGTTTTTGGAGCCATGTTTTACTCGATTTTGAAGCATCGTAAATCACTTGGTCATAAATCTGCATCTTTTCATGAAAGTACTACGGTTGAGATCATTTGGACGATTATTCCTTTAATTATCGTGATTGGTATGGCCTTACCCGCAACAAAAACTGTTGTGGCGATGAAAGATACTACCAATGCGGATATCACAATCAAAGCGACTGGTTATCAGTGGAAATGGGGCTATGACTATATCAAAGGTGAGGGTGAAGGAATTAACTTTCTATCCACACTGTCTACCCCGCGTGAACAAATCAATGGTCTTCAAGAGAAATCAGATACGTATTTGATGGAAGTTGATAACGAAGTTGTTGTGCCAGTGAATAAAAAAATCCGGGTGATTACCACGGCAGATGATGTGATTCACGCATGGACAGTTCAAGGTTTTGGAGTTAAGCAAGATGCAATTCCGGGCTTTGTGCGAGATACATGGTTTAAGGCAGAGAAGATAGGAACCTATCGTGGCCAATGTTCCGAGTTGTGCGGTAAAGAGCATGCCTTTATGCCGATCGTTGTAAAGGTAGTTTCTGATGCAGATTACTCGACGTGGGTATTGGCGAAGAAAAAAGAATTAGCTGCATTAGCTGATGACCCAAGTAAAACATTCACACTAGAAGAACTCAAAGAGCGTGGCGCAAAAGTTTATGCAGCAAACTGCTCTGTATGTCATCAGCCGAATGGAAAAGGCGGAGGTGCTTTCCCAGCCCTTGATGGGGACAAGGTTGTAAACGGTCCAAAAGAGGGTCAATACCGCATTTTGTTAAATGGTAAAAACGCTATGCCAAATTGGTCACGTTTGTCCGATACAGAATTAGCTGCAGTAATGACGTTTACGCGCAATTCATGGAGCAATCACACGGGCGAGGTGATTCAGCCCAGTGATTTTGTTTCAGCTAGAGCCGCAAACAAATAATCAATTAAATCGAACTACTTTGGAGTAAAAATGACAACAGTAACTACAGCGCACGACACGGTTCACGGACACGATGATCACGCCCATGCAATGCCCCATGGATGGAGACGGTGGTTATTTGCAACAAATCATAAAGACATTGGAACGATGTATCTCATTTTTGCAGTGATGAATTTATTTGCTGGCGGCACAATGGCAATGTTGATTCGTCTGGAGTTATTTCAACCAGGATTACAGTTTATTCGACCTGAATTCTTTAATCAGTTAACTACAATGCATGGTTTGATTATGGTCTTTGGCGCGATTATGCCGGCCTTTGTGGGTTTTGCTAATTTAATGATTCCACTGCAAATAGGGGCTGCTGACATGGCATTTGCGCGGATGAATAATTTTAGTTTTTGGATTATGCCAGTTGCTGCCAGCTTACTCTTAGGCTCCTTTTTAGCTCCAGGTGGTGCAGCAGCCGCAGGTTGGACTTTATATGCGCCATTGTCCGTGCAGATGGGCCCTGGCATGGACATGGCTATTTTTGCGATTCACCTCATGGGTGCATCCTCCATCATGGGTTCTATTAACATTATCGTGACCGTATTGAATATGCGCGCACCTGGCATGTCTTTAATGAAAATGCCGATGTTTTGTTGGACTTGGTTAATTACAGCGTACTTATTAATTGCTGTGATGCCCGTATTAGCCGGTGCAATCACTATGGTTCTTACAGACCGCCACTTTGGTACGAGTTTTTTCTCTGCTGCTGGCGGAGGTGATCCGGTTATGTACCAACACATCTTTTGGTTCTTTGGACATCCAGAAGTTTATATTATGATTTTACCGGCTTTTGGAATCGTGAGTGAAGTTATTCCTACCTTTGCACGTAAGAAGTTATTTGGATATAGCTCAATGGTGTACGCAACTTCTTCAATTGCGATATTGTCGTTTATTGTTTGGGCACATCATATGTTCGCGACAGGAATGCCAGTAACTGGACAGTTATTCTTTATGTACGCAACCATGTTAATTGCTGTTCCAACGGGCGTAAAAGTATTTAATTGGATCGCAACGATGTGGAAGGGTTCTCTCACATTTGAAACACCTATGTTATGGGCGATTGGCTTTATCTTTGTTTTCACACTTGGTGGATTCACGGGACTCATTTGTGCGATGGCACCAATTGATATTGGTATTCAAGATACTTACTATGTTGTAGCCCATTTCCACTATGTTTTAGTAGCGGGTTCCTTATTTGCCATGTTTTCTGGATTTTATTATTGGGCACCAAAGTGGACTGGCTATATGGTGAATGAAACACGCGGTAAGATTCATTTTTGGTCGTCAATGATTTTCTTTAATCTGACTTTTTTCCCAATGCACTTTTTAGGTTTGGCCGGTATGCCAAGACGATATGCTGATTATCCAGTTCAGTTTGCTGACTTTAATGCGATTGCATCAATCGGAGCGCTTGGATTTGGTTTATCACAATTGTATTTCTTATTAGCGGTTGTATTGCCTACATATCGTGGTGGGCAAAAAGCGGAAGCACAAGCTTGGGAAGGTGCTGAGGGACTTGAATGGACAGTGCCTTCACCAGCACCTTTCCATACTTTTGAAATTCCCCCAACAGTGAAATAAGATGACGACCAATCAACCAATACCGAAAATAAGTACCGCAAATAAAAAAATGGGTTTGACCTTGGTAAGCATTGCCGTGACTTTTTTTGTGGCAATTATTATCAAAAGACTCATTTTCGGTTAGGTCAATAGTAAGTGTTCGCCAACTACTCCTTAAATCGACAAATGCTTATGAGGCTACTTTTAGTAGCCTTATTTATGTTTGGATTTGGGTATGCTTTGGTGCCAGCCTATAA
Organism: uncultured beta proteobacterium; assembly: GCA_903875135.1. Classification (GTDB taxonomy): domain Bacteria; phylum Pseudomonadota; class Gammaproteobacteria; order Burkholderiales; family Burkholderiaceae; genus Polynucleobacter. The sequence continues at coordinate 17,002 of CAIQUZ010000121.1, forward strand.
AGCGATTTGCGAAGTGACGGGGATAAATGTCGTCACTAATAAAAATGAGTATGGTATCCGTGCTTACGGGGCGAAAAAACCAGTCACCGATAATAGTCAAATTGATGTAAATCGTACAATTACTATTGAGTTTGACTCTAATTCAAAAGGACCTCTGCGGTTTAGGCCAGTCAAAAATTATATGGATGTTCATCCTGGTGAATTAAACCAAATTACCTATGAAGTCGTCAATGAACAAAATAAAGTAGTTGTGGCACAGGCAATACCAAGTTACGCCCCAAAGGTGGCAACCTCGCATTTTACAAAGATTGAGTGTTTCTGTTTCTCCCAACAAACATTACAGCCTAGAGAGTCAAGGCAAATGCCGGTTGTGTTTGTAATAGATAAAGATTTACCAAAAGATGTTAAAACGATCACATTATCGTATACATTTTTTGAAATTCAGGGAGCGACACCTGTAGTAAAAGGAGAGGTAAAGCCCTCTAAAATATAAGGATCTCATGGCTAAAGAAAATACAGTGGTTCTTTTTTTTAAATCGATGAAAGCAGTATTTTGGGGGTTTTTGGGAGTAAGAAAAGCGCAAGGACAGGCGGATGATATGGCTTCTTTGTCCTTTGTTCATGTCATAATTGCGGGTGTAGTGGGCGTTATTATTTTTATGTCTACCTTGCTTTTAATTGTTAAATTAGTTTTAGCTAAATAGTTTTAAAGTTTATTTTTTAGGAGAGCATTATGTCTTCACCGACAACTCAAGCACCATATTATTATGTGCCCGAGCCTTCAAGACATCCAGTACGCGCCAGTATTGGTTTGATGGCATTTGGTTTTGGAATGTCTCAATGGGTGAATGGTCACCATTGGGCAGCTTATTTAACCTTGGCGGGCGTTTTATGGGTTCTATTCGTATTATATCAATGGTTTGGTGATGCTATTCGTGAATCAGAAAGCGGAATGAACAGCGTCAACGTTGACGTTTCCTATCGTTGGTCAATGAGTTGGTTTATTTTTTCGGAGATCATGTTTTTTGGAGCATTTTTCTCAGCGCTGTTTTATGCGAGAAACATTGCAATGCCATGGTTAGGTGACATTGACCATCATTTAATATGGCCAAATTTTGCTGCTAATTGGCCAAACGCCGGACCTGGTGGTTTGGTTGAGCCATTTAAAACGATGGGTCCTTGGCCTATCCCAACTGTTAATACAGCCATCTTATTAACTTCGGGTTTAACAGTGACATGGGCACATCATGCCTTGCGCGAAAATCATCGTAAACAAGCGATTATTGGCCTTGCAGTTACTGTTGGTTTAGGATTTTTGTTCGTATGTTTGCAAGCCTTTGAATATGTTGAAGCGTATTCAGAACTTAATCTCAAGCTTTCTTCCGGCATATATGGATCAACCTTTTTCATGTTGACAGGATTTCATGGATTCCATGTCACCTTAGGGGCGATTATGCTGGCCGTCATCTTACGTCGTTTAATTAAGGGGCACTTCACACCAGATAATCATTTTGGGTTTGAAGGTGCTGCTTGGTATTGGCACTTCGTCGACGTTGTGTGGTTAGGTTTATATCTTCTCGTATACTGGATGTAAGAACAACCGCTGCTTGCAGCGGTTTTTGATTGGAGAGTCTTAATTGACTCCGACACGAATACCGCTACTTTGAATGTAGCCAAGGTAATAAGCCATCCAAACGGCGATAAATAAGAAGATTGAAAGCCCAATACGTAGGAATAGGGATCTAACCATATTAGAGCTAGAGCCTTTATCCTTCATCATGAAAAAGAGTGCCGATCCAAGACTTGCCAAAATTCCGAGAAAGATAATAGGAATGAGAATTTTCATAAAAGGTTTTTACCAATGAATTTAGCTGCAATGGTTCAGGATATCAAAAAAAGACCAACTGCATTTATTACGATGCTTTTTTTAGTCATTTTAGGAGTTGAGCTTGGCCTGTGGCAATTAAGACGCGCAGAATATAAGATACAAAAGGTACAGGAAATACAATCAAAAACTCAGTTACCATTTTTGCTGGCCAATGAAAAAGAATGGATAGTTGACGAGGCGCTTTATCATCGCATGCAAGCATCTGGATATTGGTTAGCTAAGCAGGGGGTTTGGCTAGAAAACCGAACGCATCCCTTAGGAAAAGATCCAAAGACAGGCATTACGACAGGGTTTAACTTACTGATGCCGCTCAGGTTAGAAGGTAAACAAAATAACATTCTGTGGGTCAACCGTGGTTGGGTTCCAAGAAATTTCAATGAGTTAAATGTTGTTCCAACAATCATTACCTCTTCTGAAAAAGTAACGGTTGAAGGAGTTGTGTTTCCAGATGGAGGTAAGACTTTACAACTTTCCCATCAAACCGAAAGTTTTGCCAGCGATGGTTTAAGGATTCAAGAGAATCTCAAGTTAGATGAAGAGGAGCAACTGCATCAGTGGCATCAGTTACATTTTGTATTAAGGCAGACGAACTCACCAATAACTGAAGGATTAGATCAGTTGTTACCTGCCATTGAGAAAGGTGTCAACACGCATTATGGATATGCATTTCAATGGTTTGCACTCGCCGTAATGACCTTTTTATTTTGGGTTATTACAGCGTATCGCAAAAAATCGCAATCATTGCGATAATAGATATTTACCTATATTCAACTATGTACACAGAAGAGCCTTTAATTCCAGCAAGTAATCCTGAAGTTTCCTTAAAGAGAAAATCAGGCATATGGCAAATGTGGTTGATTGTCCTTATTTTTGCTGCACCAGTCATTGCATCTTATGTCATGTTCTACATTGTTAAACCTACAGGTGGTAAAACCAACTATGGCCAATTAGTTTATCCAGTGCAACAAGCACCGCAAGAGTCGTTGATGCCAGTCGTCTATGGTAAATGGACCTTATTGATTGCTAGACCCGCACAAACATGTGAAAAAGATGAAGAGCACTGTTTAAAGATTTTATATTTAATGCGTCAGTTGAGAGCATCATTAGGCAAAGAGCTGGAGCGGGTACAAATTGTCATCATTAATACCGATAACAGCCAATTTAGCCCCAATTTTTTAGAAGCTTATGATGAAAAATCTGCCGGTATCAAAGTGTTTTATATGCCCGGTGATGAGGCAAGTAAGAGTCACCTCAAGCAGTGGATCAGTCAAGATGATGGCGGGCAAGCCATCCAGTTACTAGATCCAAATGGAGCACGCATGATGCGTTTTCCAGTTAGTCCGGCGGCCCCAGATTTTAAAAAAATACGAGCAGATGTGGAGAAATTATTGAAGTGGAATCCCACAGGCAAGTATGGAAAATAACACTAAAGGGGGATGCTAATGTCTTGGCAATTAATCTTCCAGCTCCTTTTCATTGCTGCTTTTGTCGGTTCAATACCACTCATGTATTCAGCCTTAAAGGGCAACACAATCCAACTACAAAACGTTGTTTGGGTAATTTTATTTTTTACCTTTGACTTAATTTTATTTGGCGCATTTACCCGATTAACCGATTCAGGTCTTGGATGTCCAGATTGGCCAGGGTGCTATGGTCACTCCAACCCGATCTTGGCGATGGATCAAATTCTTGATGCTCAACATCAAATGCCATTTGGTCCGGTAACCGTTACCAAGGCCTGGATAGAAATGTTACATCGCTACTTTGCCAGTGGTGTCGGTTTTTTAATTGTTTGTTTAGTCGCCATTACGTGGTTGAAAAGAGCCACATTTGGTCGTCGGGTATTTTATTTTTCCTGTGGATTGTTTTTCCTTGTGAGCCTTCAAGGCGCCTTTGGGGCACTGACAGTGACGATGCGACTTCAACCGCTCATTGTGACATCGCATTTAATGCTCGCCCTGATACTCGTTATCTCTTTAACTGCGCTTACTGAAGTAATTCAAATCAGAGATGGATTATTAAAACCTAAAACATATTCATTAATGATTCCAATTGTATTAATGTGTATTGTTGCTACCCAAATATTTTTAGGTGCGTGGGTAAGTACAAATTATGCTGTGTTGGCATGTTTAGGTTTTCCTCAATGTAATGGAGAGTGGATACCACAAATGGATTTTATGAATGGGTTCACATGGTGGCGTGAATTAGGTAGAACGGCTTCTGGTGAATTTCTCAATACGCAAGCATTAATGGCCATTCATTGGACCCATCGGGTTGGGGCTTTGATCATCACTTTAAGTGTAACTTTATTCTTAGTATTCTTTCATCAGATACGTCACGCTGGAAATGTGGAATGGAATGCGAGAGCGTCTTATTGGAAAAAATATCTTTTACTTGTTCTGTGCATCCAACTTGTGAGCGGTGTATCCAATGTGATTTTCCAGTGGCCGATGATTGTTGCATTAATTCACACAGGGGGCTCTGCCGCTTTACTCATCGGGCTGACTAAATTAACATCCCTTTCTTTATATCCCAGCGCGAATCAATGATGATTGAAACAATGAACTCAGCAAAATGGCGTCAGTTATATGCTTTGACGAAGCCACGCGTTACCCAACTGGCCGTTTTTTGCGCAATCATTGGCATGTTTTTAGCTACTCCTGGAATGGTTCCATGGTCAATATTGATCGGGGGATCTTTCGGCATTTGGCTTCTAGCAAGTGCTGCGTTTGCCGTGAATTGTTTAATTGAACAAAAGGTTGATGCCAAGATGAAAAGAACTGCTTGGCGAGCTTCAGCAACAGGGGAGGTATCTGTTAAAGAAATATTGATTCTATCGGCGGTGCTTGGTTCAATTGGCTCATTGATGTTGTGGATTTTTGCTAATCCACTAACCATGTGGTTGACGATACTCACCTTCGTTGGTTATGCCATTATTTATACATGGTATTTAAAACCTGCCACTTCACAAAATATTGTGATTGGTGGCTTATCTGGAGCAATGCCTCCCGCGCTTGGATGGGCCGCTGTAGCAAATAATGTTTCACCTGAAGCCTGGTTATTAGTATTAATCATATTTGCTTGGACTCCCCCTCATTTTTGGGCTTTGGCACTATACCGTCGTGAGGATTACGAGAAGTCAGAACTTCCCATGTTGCCAAATACCCATGGAGAGCAATATACACTTTTGCATATTGTTTTATATACACTTATCATGCTAGCCGCCTCGATCCTGCCATACGTATATGGGATGAGTGGTATGCTCTACCTCATTAGCGCACTTGTATTAGGCCTTATCTTTTTAGGGTACTCTGTGAAACTTTATATGAACTATTCGGATGTTCTGGCTAAAAAAACATTTCGATATTCGATTACCTATTTATCATTATTATTTGCAGTTTTATTAATAGACCATTATGTTTAAAGTAGCTTTAACAAAAAACCTCATCGTTGGCCTCTGTGTATTGGCATTGACATGCCTGAGCTCTTGCACACAGCAAGTGAAGTTTAATAATGTTGATATTTCGGGATCGACATCATTTTCACCTGCATTTGAATTACAAGACCATCATGGTGTCGTACGCCATTTAGATGACTTTAAAGGCAAGGTTGTTGTTGTCTTTTTTGGGTATACCCAGTGTCCTGATGTATGTCCAACAACGATGTTTGAGATGAAAAAAGTCATGGAATTAATGGGTAAGGATGCTAATCAAGTTCAAGTTGCATTCATTACACTTGATCCTCAAAGAGACACTTTAGAACTATTAGAAAAGTATGTGCCAAGTTTTGACCCAAGATTTTTGGGCCTTCGTCCACAAACAGATCAAGCGCTAGAACAAGTGGTCAAGGGATATAAAATCTTTTATCAAAAAGTGGCATCAAAAGACCCACAAAATTACACCATCGATCATACGGCGGGGAGTTATGTGATTGATAAAAAAGGTCAATTACGTTTATTTATTAAGCATAACCAAGGCGAACAAACACTCGCAGATGATTTAGAAAAACTTGTAAAAATTAATTAGCAAACGCGGCGAGGGAGTTGCGCATTTTCTTCATCGCAGCGACTTCGATTTGGCGAACCCTTTCAGCTGAGATATGCAATTCTGCCGCTAAATCATGTAGCGTTAATGCTGTCTCGCCTGAAGCACTTGATAGCCAACGTGAACGAATAATTCTTCTACTTCTTTCGTCTAGTGCGTTGAGTGCATGATCTAGACCAGCTGTTTCAAGTAAGAGGCTTTGTTGATGAGCTAATACTTCCGTTGGTTCAAGGCGCGAGTCCGACATCCACGCGCCAATTTCTTTAGGACTTTCGTCATCTTGATCAGGCTCTAGTTGAACATCATGCCCACCTAAGCGTATTTCCATATCTTTCACATCTTCTGCTCGCACGTCAAGTGCCTTCGCTAATGATGCGATCTCAGCATCTGAGAGGGCATTTAAAGTGGGTTTGTTACTACGTAAATTAAAAAATAATTTACGTTGTGGTTTCGTAGTCGCAATTCTGACTAAGCGCCAGTTTTTCAGGATAAATTCATGAATTTCGGCTTTGATCCAATAAATGGAATATGAAACAAGCCGCGTACCATGACTCAAGTCAAATTTTTTGACTGCCTTCATCAAACCGATGTTGCCTTCTTGTATTAGGTCCGCATGTGGCAAACCGTATCCAAGGTATTGACGTGAAATGGATACAACCAAGCGTAAGTGACTTAAAACTAGTTTCCGAGCAGCCTCTAAATCATTATTTTCAGAAAGTTCTTTCGCTAAGTGGACCTCTTCTTCAATACTGAGCATTGGCATTTGATTGACTGCAGAAATATAGGCCTCAAGGCTACCCATACCTCCTAGGGGTAAACTTGGCATTAATGGCACAAGGCTATTTGTGGCATTCATCGGTTTAGAGTTCATCATCAAATTAGACATTCTCTTATTTTAGCACTCATTTATTGAGAGTGCTAAATCTTTTTAATGATTTAAGTAGTTGAATTTGTTGCAAATATTATGATAATGATGATGATATTCATCCATCTTGGGACTTGCGTCATGTATGTTTGAACTCTTCAGAAGTACAAAATATTAGTTAATTTGCTTATGGGGATTGGGGTTTGAGTTTGTTGGAGTTTGGTATACGCAGGAGGGTTAAAAATTCTAAGATATGTGAAGAATAAGTTTCTAGTTGCCTGACTAGACTTTTATAAACCTATGATTTATGCAGATAATTAGTTTCAAGATCAATCATTATCTTCAGATAATTAATCATTTTGTAATAATTCTTTTGCAAAGTCTTGAGCAGTAAATACTTGTAATTGTTGGATTTGCTCCCCGACGCCGAGACCTAAGATTTTGGGGGGATTCGGTGTTAAACGCAACGCTTGTGCAATAGCACATAGAACACCGCCTTTTGCCGTCCCATCAATTTTAGTAATAATTAAACCTGAGAGAGTTAGTGATTCATGAAAAGCTTTTACTTGAGATAAGCCATTTTGGCCAGTGTTTCCATCTAACACCAAAATAGTTTGATGAGGTGCGCTAGGAATGAGTTTTTGGATGACCCTCTTTACTTTGCGAAGCTCTTCCATGAGGTGGGATTGAGTAGCTAGCCTTCCGGCAGTATCGATTAATAGAACATCCATCTGACGAGCTTGGGCAGCGCCAATGGCGTCATGAGCGACGGTCGAAGCATCCCCAGAAGTCTGAACAATCACATCGACAGTATTTTTGCGACCCCATTCTACAAGTTGTTCACGGGCTGCGGCTCGAAAAGTATCACCAGCCGCTAACATAATTTTTTTTTGTTGATTTTGCAGGGTATGGCATAACTTACCGATTGTCGTGGTCTTGCCTGCTCCGTTAACACCAACAATCAACCAAATTTCAGGGATATTAGTAGGGATATGCTGAGTTAATGGATTGATATTAAACTCTAGAGGTGAAAGTAATTCTGAAATCAAACTTTCCAAGCGGTTTTTTAGTTGTAGGGCGTCGGAAATTTTTTCTTTTTTGGCGATGGATCGAAGTTGAGCCAATAATACCGAAGTGGCATCAATACCCACATCTGCAAGAAGCAGGGACTCTTCCAAGGATTCAAATAATGCCTCATCAACCTTGGATCGGTTAAAAAGTGATGATAAAGTTTTGCGTAGCCCGAACATAGAAGTTTATTTTACAGATGAAAACTGAATAAAGGTATTTCAAAGTGATGAGTCAAAAAAAAGTGAGTTTATATAGAAATATTCAGCAATCAATCTGTTTGCTATTTGTGTTGGTTGCTCCCTCAATCAGTTTTTCACAAGATGAGACTTATATTCACGAGTCAAAATTAGCGAATGGCCTAAAAATTATTGTAAAAGAAGACCATCGGTCTCCGACTGTGGCACACATGGTTTGGTATCGAACCGGCTCTATTGATGAAACTTCGGGCACGACAGGTGTTGCACATGTACTAGAACACATGATGTTTAAAGGTACTAAAAAATTAGGTCCTGGTGAATTTTCTAAGCAAGTGGCAGCTTTAGGTGGGCGCGAAAATGCATTCACGAACAATGATTACACAGCGTATTTCCAACAAATTGAAAAATCACATTTAGAAGAAATGATGCTGCTAGAGGCTGACCGTATGCAAAACTTAAATTTGTCCGAAGAAGAGTTTAAGAAGGAAATTAATGTGGTAATGGAAGAGCGCCGCTTGCGAACAGATGATAAAGCCTCTGGACTGCTTTATGAACAATTTATGGCTACCGCCTTTAATTCAGCTCCAAATCGTCATCCAGTCATTGGCTGGATGGATGATTTAAAAAACATGACCTACCTAGATGCGCAGCGTTGGTATCAACAATGGTACACGCCGAGTAATGCGGTCCTTGTCATTGTGGGAGATGTCAACCCACAAGAAGTATTTGCTCTTGCAGAAAAGACATATGGCAAGGTGCCAAACAAATACAATGTGGAGCGAAAAATACAAGGTGAACCTGAACAGATTGGCATCAAAAGATTCAATTTAAAAGCACCGGCAGAAAATGTTTTAGTTTTTCTAGGTTGGAAAGCACCAAAAATCATTGAGGGGAATATTGACGTCATTGATCCTTGGGCTCTTGAAGTATTGGCAGGAGTACTTGACGGAAATCAGAATACAAGACTAAATCGGGTGCTCGTCAAAGAGCAACGCATCAGTAATGGAGTAAACGCTTCCTATGACTCTGGGGGTAGAAGTGAACAATTATTTATGATTTATGGATCACTCTTGCCTGGAAAATCTGCCACATTGTTTGAAACGGAAGTCAAAAAAATAATCAAGGATATTGTCAAAAATGGAATAAAGCCTGAGGAGCTTCAACGGGTAAAGATAGCGGTTACATCAGCACAAATTTATAAAAGAGATTCTGTGTTTGGACAAGCAATGGAAATCGGCTCAGCAGAGATTGTTGGAACATCATGGAAAAAGATTGACCAAATGACCGATAAAATACAAGCGGTAACTGCAGACCAAGTAAGAGCAGTAGCAAGTCAATATTTTATTGATGATCATTTGACTGTGGGAGTATTAGACCCTCAGCCCATCGATCCAAAGAAAAAATTAGCTAATGAACGAGCCGCAGCAAATATTCAACGTTAAATCGAGATCAATATGTCAGCCTTAAAAAAAATATACCAGAACATCACGCTCTTATTCGGTGTTCTTTTTGTTATTGAAGCCAATGCCGTATTGCCGATTCAAAAAATTGATCTTCCATCAGGGGCCAAACTATTTTATGTCGAGGCAAAAACAATTCCAATGGTGAATATCGGTATTGATTTCCCAGGTGGAAGTGCATATGACCCCTTAAATAAAGCTGGTGTTGCTGACTTAACTGCTGATCTCATGAACAAGGGATCAAAAATAAAAGGAAAACAAAAAGACGAAGCGTATATCTCTGACAGCCTTTCAGATTTGGGGTCCATGGTCTCCTTTAATGCTTCAAATGAGACTAGTTCAGTAAGAATTAAAACCCTGAGTAAACCTGAAATTTTAAATGCTGTAGTGAGTCAAACAAGCGATATGTTGGCCTATCCAGTATTTAATCAAAAGATTTTAGAAAGGGAAAAAGCTTTAGAAATAAGTGGGTTGTTAGAAAGCTTGACCAAACCTGAAAATATTGTTGGTAAACAATTTAAGAAAATGATTTATCGTGATCATCCCTTAGGCCATGAAGAAACGATCGATACCATTAAAAAAATCACAATTGAGGATTTAAAAAAATTCCATCAAATGTACTATAGAGCTAGCAATATGAATGTTTTAATCGTGGGAGATGTGAGTCGCGATAAAGCTATTGAGATTGGGACTTTGCTTACTCAAAACTTACCAACAGGTCAAAGAATCGATGTCGAACTACCCTCTTTACAAGCATTACCATTGGCCGATGAGTCGCAACGAGTCGTAAAAATCAGCCACCCATCAGCTCAAGCTCACATACAAATGGGAATGACAAGTCCCTCGAGAAAAGATCCAGACTATTTCCCATTATTAGTCGGTAACTATGCACTTGGTGGAGGTGGATTTGTATCAAGGTTAATGAGTGAGATTCGTGAAAAAAGGGGGTTGGCTTATAGTGTTTCCAGTTATTTTTATCCAGCAAAAAATTCAGGATATTTTTTAGCTGGGATGCAGACGCGTAAAGATCAATCCAATGAGTCGGTTCAATTGTTGCGAGATACGATTGAGCGATTTATTGAACAGGGCCCAAGTGATGAGGAAGTTCTTGCTGCGAAAAATAACCTGATCAATGGTTACCCACTAAGGCTAGATAGCAATAGTAAGTTACTAGAAAATATATCTGCTATTGCTTGGCTGGGTTTACCTCTTGATACCTTAGATGAGTGGACGAATCAGGTAAAAAAAGTGACGAAAGAAGATATCCAAAAGGCCTTTAAAAAGAATTTAGATATGAAAAGAATGGTAACTGTTGTTGTTGGAGGGCAATGAAAAAACACCAACAGTCGTCACAAAGAGTGCGAATTATTGGAGGGTTTTGGCGAAGTCGGCTGATAGATATCATTGATTATCCTGGTTTAAGACCTTCTACAGACCGCGTTCGAGAAACAGTATTTAACTGGCTTGCACCTGATATGGCTGGTGCAAAAGTTATCGATCTTTTTGCAGGATCAGGCGTATTGGGTTTAGAGGCCTGCTCAAGAGGTGCGCAACATGTATTGTTGGTTGATAAAAACCAAGCTGTATTTCAGGCGTTAAAAAATAATTTGGAAAAACTAATGCCCCATCCAGCGGGTTCAGAGATTCAATTAGTCTGTATGGATGCGGTCAAATGGTTAGCTACCCAATCAGAAATTGATGTTGATATGATCTTTTTAGACCCCCCATTTGAACAGCCAGAATTAATTGAACAATCGCTTCAATTCATCTGTCAAAGGCTAAAAAAAGGCTCTTACCCAATTATTTATGTAGAATCTAATGCAACGCTCAAAAATGAAGCCATTCTTCAGTTATTGCCCAAATGGATAATTGCAAAACAGTTAGTGGCCGGAGTTGTAAAGGCGAGTATTTTGAAATACCTTGAAGAAGACAAAGTCTAAAATTAAGAAGGAGTTGCACGATGGCCATTGCTGTATACCCTGGAACTTTCGACCCTTTTACTAGAGGACACGAAGATTTAGTCAGAAGAGGCTCTTCTATATTTGAAGAGCTGGTGGTTGGCGTAGCCGACAGCCCCAATAAAAAACCCATTTTTACTTTAGATGAAAGAATCCAAATTGCACATGAGGTTTTAGGGCACTATTCAAATGTGCGTATTGAAGGGTTTAGCGGCTTACTCAAGGATTTTGTCAGAAAAAATAATGCCAGAGTTATTTTGCGTGGATTAAGAGCTGTCTCTGACTTTGAATATGAATTTCAGATGGCGGGGATGAATCGTTATCTAGTTCCAGATGTTGAGACCTTGTTCCTCACTCCCTCGGATCAGTATCAATTTATATCAGGAACCTTTGTTCGAGAAATTGCATTATTAGGTGGCGATGTCAGTAAGTTTGTTTTCCCATCTGTTGAAGAGTGGTTGAAGAAAAAAACCCCTATTCCGAAAACTTAAATATGGCTTTAATGATTACCGATGAATGCATTAATTGTGATGTCTGTGAACCAGAGTGTCCAAATGATGCAATCAGTATGGGTAAAGAGATTTATGAGATAGACCCGCACAAATGTACTGAATGTGTTGGGCACTATGACAAGCCTCAATGTCAGGTTGTATGCCCGATTGCTTGTATACCGTTTAACCCAGAGTTTTTGGAAGACAAATCGCAACTTTTACACAAATATCGTCGACTACACAATAAATAATTATTGCGTATGTAGTTCCTTCATCGCTGAACCAGGGTCACTGGACGTCATGAGAGAAAAAACAGACATTACTTTCTGAAATGTATCTTCAATGGCCTGAAGATCTTTTTGTGGTGGTTTTTTAAGAACATAGTTCACCACTTCTTGATGGGGACTACCTTCTGGAGCCACATCTCTTGGATGGCCGATTCCGATGCGTAAACGCCAGTAATTGGGTGTTCCAAGATGTGCAGAGATACTTTTAAGGCCATTATGGCCTCCGGTTCCCCCACCAAATTTAAGGCGTGTTGTTCCAGGTGGTAAATCCAGTTCATCGTGCACGACCAAGATTTGACTTGGGTCGATTTGATAAAATTTAGCAGCCGCACCTACGGCTTCCCCACTCGCATTCATATAAGTCTGTGGCTTCAACAACCAGATGATGTGCTGCTCCTTTTGCGCTTTTGCCACCTGGCTCTTAAAGGATTTTTGGTTGGTAAAGGAGGTATGCAAAAACTGGGCTAGTTGATCGCAAAGCCAAAAGCCAGCATTATGCCGGTCTGAAATATGCTCATCCCCGGGATTGCCAAGTCCAACGATTAATTGAATCATTAAAGTACTTTAAACGAATTTATTATGGATTGGATAGAAATAAAAAAACCCGCCCAAAATACTGGAGCGGGTTTATCCAGAAATAAGAAAATTATTCCTTCGCTTCTTTATCTTTCAATTTGATTGCTGTTGGTGCTGCAGGAGCTTCAGGCGCTGTTGTCGCCTCAGGCTCATTACTTACGCGTGGTTCACGAGCAACCACAATGGCTGGGTTCTCTTGTTCCACATGCAAGCTCAGTGCAACGCCTTTAGGCAGGGCGATTTCTTTAGCGTGAATGGACTCACCAATTTGAATTTTTGATACATCAACTTCAATAAACTCAGGCAAGTCAGATGGTAAACAGATAATCTCAAGTTCATTGCTAATGTGGTTGATAACACCACCACCAATTTTGACTGCTGGAGATATTTCATCACCTTTAAAGTGAAGAGGAATCTTCATATGGACTTTTTGTTTAGCATCAATCCGCTGAAAATCGATATGCAATACCAAAGGCTTAAAAGGATGCATTTGATAGTCACGTAATAAGGCTTGTTGCACCTTACCTGCGATTTCGATTTCGAGAACAGATGAGTGGAAGGCTTCTTTTTTTAAAGCATGGAAAAGAGCATTGTGATCCAATTCCACTGCTTGCGGTAATTCTGTTCCACCATAAATAATACCTGGTGTTTTTCCAGAGTTGCGCAGGCGGCGGCTCGCACCAGTGCCCTGTACGCTACGTTCGTAGGCGACGACTTTCATATAAAACTCCTTAAATGTAAGATCTGCCCCCATATTGGGACAGGCTTTTATGCTCGCGACCAAGCACAAAAGTCCTCCATTATAGCTTTTTTATGAATACTTGGCTAGTCTGTTTCAGTAAACATGGAGATCACAGAGTCACCACGACTAATTCTTAGAAGGGTTTCGCCAAGCAGGGGCGCTACTGAAAGACTCCTGATTTTAGTACTTGCTTTGGCCGCATCACTAAGGGGGATGGTGTCAGTAACAACCACTTCGTCTAATTCAGATGCCATAATTCTGGCGATGGCATTACCCGATAAAACAGGGTGAGTACAGTAGGCCATGACACTTTTAGCGCCTCTTTGTTTAAGGACCTCAGCAGCTTTGCATAAGGTCCCACCTGTATCGATCATGTCATCCATAATGACGCAACGTCGGCCCTCTACTTCCCCAATAACATGCATCACTTCTGAGACATTTGCTTTCGGACGACGTTTATCAATAATGGCAAGATCACAGCCTAACTGCTTTGCAAGGGCACGAGCTCTAACAACACCGCCAATATCTGGAGAAACAACCAAAAGCTCGCCATTGTTCTTATTTTGCAAATCGGCTAATAAGATTGGGGAGGCATAAATATTATCAACAGGGATATCAAAAAAGCCTTGAATTTGGTCAGCATGCAGATCCATCGTTAAGACGCGCCCAACTCCAGCAACAGACTGGAGCATATTAGCAACAATCCGAGCCGATATGGCAACACGAGCTGAGCGGGGGCGTCGATCTTGGCGAGCATAACCGAAGTAAGGAATCACTGCGGTTATTGAGCTTGCTGAAGCTCGCTTTAACGCATCAATCATAATCATGAGCTCCATCAAATTATCATTCGTTGGAGCACAAGTTGGCTGTAAAACCACCACATTTTTGCTACGAACGTTTTCTTGAATTTCTACTTGAATCTCTCCATCTGAAAAGCGACCAACAAATGCTTTACCAAGGTCTTGTCCGAGATAATCGGCAACGGACTTTGCGAGGACTGGATTTGCGTTTCCAGTAAAAATGACCATGGATTCATTACTCATCGTGGCTCCAATTAGAAGTTGCAAGGTATTTTTTGCTGTAGGAATAAAGAAATTGACGCATTAGGAAGAGGTGGCAGAGGAGGAAGGACTCGAACCTTCGGATGCCGGAATCAAAATCCGGTGCCTTAACCAACTTGGCGACTCCCCTCTTGTATGTTGATGCTAGATTTTAAATTATAAGCCGAGTGTTGCTTCAAGCTTTGAACTTTAAAACCTTGCCACATAGGTGGAAGTTCAGATTGACAATTTTGTAATTCAAGTTCATTAGGAATTTCACAAAAAACCGAACTTCCTGAACCCGTCATCATTGCTCGAGAGCCAGGAAATCTAAATTCTAGCCACTCAATTGCGCTCTGCACTTCCGAATACTTTTGCGTTGCAACGGTCTGTAAATCATTATGTAAAGTCATATGATCAGCGTATTGCTCTTCAAAGTCAGTTATTGTAATCTGACTACGATTTCGCGTCAAATCAGGGGATGAAAAAATACTTTTTGTCGCTATAGAGACACCCGGGAAAATGACAAAAAAGCTGGTATTTCTTAAATTAACCTCGTTTAATAACTCACCGACACCCTCCACAAATGCATTTTTACCAAAAAGAAAAAAGGGCACGTCAGCCCCTAATTGGAGCCCTAGAGACATTAACTCGGCATGTTTGAGATGAAGCTCCCACAATTGATTTAATCCTAAAAGGGTGCTTGCAGCATCTGAGGAGCCTCCACCTAAGCCGGCACCCATGGGAATATTTTTATCGAGATCAATATCGACACCAAAGGGTACATTGCAGGTTTTTTTTAATAGTTGAGCAGCCTTTACGACTAAATCATCTTCTACAGGAACATTAGGAAGGGGATTAAGACGATGGATTACACCATCTTTTCTTACCCGCAGTTTGACCGTGTCGCATAAATCAATCAATTGAAAAACACTCTGTAATAAATGATAGCCATCTTGACGTTGGCCAACGACATGTAAAAACAGATTGAGCTTAGCAGGGGCTAAAACAGGTAAAAAATCAGTCATTCTCTTGATCAATGATGAGGCGGACTTCAATATCACCATTTTGGTCTGCACGAGTCATATTGAGTTTTTGTAATTGATTCTTTGAGCCCCATATATAGTTGAGTAGCCAACCATCTTGTGCAATTTCAGTCACTTGTCCATTAGCATTTCTCATTACCGAGCCTGGAGATCCAGGACGGGAAAATCCTGAAAGCCATGCTGATAATCCTCGGGCGGGGATGGGAAGCCCTGTGGCTTCCTGAACCAATTGATCAGCATCAACGGCATTCGTTATTTTGCCATTTTGTTCAAGAGTGGCACGACTAGGTGTTATCGTAATTTTAGCAATTGAGGATCCTAAAGGACCGCGGATTTCTAAATTGTCATTCAGGTTTTCGTGTGAAAGGGAAAAAGACCCATTACCACCATTTTGCGAGGACTTACCATTCATTTTGACGGCAAACCGTCCATCCCAATGACGCGTAACTGTATTGTCAAAAACCTCACTCGAAGTCCAGTCTGGTTTTAAGCGAAGAAGTGTTTCACGTAAAGTAGATTGACTAGCATTAATCGATTCAGCTTTTCTCCAAACTTTCATCGCCTCATCTTGTTGACCGTTAACCCAAAGGACTTCTCCAAGGTGAGCTCCTACTTCAGCCTCAGGTAATAACTCAAACGATTGCTTCAAATACGTCAGCGCTAACTCGGGTTGACCTAAACGGTAATATACCCAACCTAAACTATCGATAATATATGGGTCATTAGGAGTTTGAATCAGAGCTTTTTGGATTAGATATAAGGCTTCTTGCAAATGGATTTTTCGATCGGCAAAAGAGTAACCAAGAGCATTTAAGGAGCTAGCGTCATTGGGGTTTTGTCGAATATTCCTGCGTAAGACAGCTTCCATATTGTCATAGTGACCTAATTTTTCTTCACCTAAAGCGTATAAAAAAAGAAGAGTCGTATTTTTGGGGATGCGTTTAGATCCATTAATGATTTGAGCGAGAGCTACATTCGATTGATCCTGACTCTTGGACCTTGCCAAGATAGGAATCAATTTTGTATAGAAATCTTCGCTTTCTACCACATTTTTCTTTTTTAAGAATTGAAGGCTGGGTAGCACAGCTTCATTCCATTGGTTATTAAACATCAATAAAGTAATTAATATTTCTTTAGAGTTGGTATCAGAGTCTGGCGTTAACTCATCCCATAATTTCGCAGACTCTAACGAAGCTTGGGGTGATTGAGCAGCTAGAGCAATTTCTACGGCTTGTTGAGCTATACGAGGATCACGTGTGGTTTTTGCAAGGTAAAACATGGTTTGATAAGAAAGGGCTATATCACCTCTTTGAAGAGCGATTTCAGATGTAAGGTATTGAAATACATAACTGGAAAAGGATTCCGAAGAAGAAGCAGATAATGAGGACTGAGCATGACTAGGCATTATCCAAAAATATGGCATGATACTCAGTAAGAAAAGTGTAATAAAACGTCGAATTCGATATAAATTATATTTAAGCATCTCTCTATTCTATATAACTCTCAAAGACTCTTCCTAATATGCCTGAATTACCAGAAGTAGAAGTTACGAAACTTGGTATAGCACCTTATCTTGAAGGAAAAACCTTAACAGAAGTGATTGTTCATGACGGTCGCCTACGATGGCCAGTGCCCGAGCATCTTCAAAAAACACTTCGAAATCAAATCTGTCACTCGATACAACGACGTGGAAAATATCTATTGTTTCAATTTGATACAGGAGTCATGTTGATTCATTTAGGCATGACGGGAGTATTGAGGATTCAAAAAAAACAAGAAGAATCCAAAAAATATAATCGAATTGAATTTCATTTTGGAGAGACCGCTTTGCGGATGCATGACCCAAGAAAATTTGGATCGGTTTTATGGCACTCTGAAGAGCAAGGCCCAGTAGAAAATTTCCCTTTATTTAAAAAATTAGGAGTTGAGCCGTTTGAGAGTGAGTTTGCTGGAGCAAACGGCGCACAACTTTTGTATGAGCGTTCACGTGGCAGAACAATTTCGGTCAAACAATATCTTTTGGCCGGGGAGGTTGTCGTTGGCGTAGGGAATATTTACTGCTCTGAAACCTTGTTTGAAGCAAAGATTAATCCAAAAACACCGGCAGGTAAGATATCAAAAGTGAGATATGCAAGAATCGCTACAGCTGTTCAACTTATTTTAAAAAAAGCGATTAAGGCTGGCGGCAGCAGCTTAAAAGATTTTGTCCACAGTGATGGTGAGCCAGGACATTTTATGGTTTTGACAAAAGTGTATGACCGTTCTGGCCTACCTTGTAAAGAATGTCACACACCAATTAAGCAAATTACACAAGGACAACGGTCAACCTACTATTGTCCAGCTTGTCAGAAGTGAAACCATTTTCAGACAAGCTATTAAGTTGGTATGCACAGCATGGTCGGCGAGGTTTGCCTTGGCAAAATGAACGGGACCCTTATAAGGTTTGGCTATCTGAGATTATGTTGCAACAAACCCAAGTGTCGACAGTAAAAGAGCGATATCTTCAATTTGTGAATACGTTTCCTCATTTAGAGGATTTAGCAAAGGCTCAAATCGATGAAGTGATGAGTTTGTGGGCTGGATTGGGTTACTACACAAGAGCGAGAAATTTGCATGCTTGTGCAAAAGTCATTCAGCAGGAGTATCAGGGGAAGTTTCCTCAAGATATTATTTCTTTAAGCCAGCTTCCAGGTATTGGAAGATCAACGGCCGCAGCAATTGCAGCATTTTGTTTTCAGCAAAAAAACAGTATTTTGGATGCCAATGTAAAACGTTTAATTGGGCGCATCTATGCCGTAGAGGAGGATTTCAAAAAAGCGGCTACGAACGAATATCTTTGGCAGATTGCGCATGATCTATTGCCCAAAGATGCACGGAATATGCCAGCGTATACACAAGCACTCATGGATTATGGCGCCACCGTTTGTACTCCAAGAAATCCAAAGTGTTCTGGATGTGTGTTTAAAAAAGAATGCCTTGCATTTCAACAAGACAAAGTAGAGAAAATTCCTAACAAGGTAAAAAAAGTTTCTAGCAAAGAAGTGCGATCTGTCATGCTCTGCGTTTTGTCAGGCGATCAGGTTTTATTGAATCTTCGACCTCCTTCAGGTATTTGGGGAGGATTATGGAGTTTTCCTGAGTCCTCATGGTCTGATCATTTAGAAATTCAAGATTTGCAAGTGCAAACATTAGAGGAGTTTCAAGATTTGCCTTTAACGATTTTACGAAATGCCTTACCTAAAGGAACTCTTCTAGCTTCTAGAAAGCATGTTTTTACACATCGAATTTTATATTTTCAGATTGTTATTTTACGAGTAAAACACATTTTTGAGATTGATTCGACTAGGTATAAGTGGGTTAATTTGAGTGGGATGCTAGAACTTGGATTACCAACGCCAGTAAAGCAGTTTATGCAGGATTATGTTGCTGCTAATTCTTCGTTGTTGCAATCCGATGTAACTCACGATGTCGTTTCAGTAAGGTGAGATTTTTAAATATGGCGGATGAGCTATGGTTACATAAATCAAAGAGTTCATTCACCATCGCAATGGAGCGGTGCTGACCACCGGTACAACCAATACCGATTGTCAAATAACTTCGACCATCCACCTGATACCTTGGCACCCAATTTTCGATAAATTGAAAGATATCTGTTTTTAAATGGATGAAAAGATCTTGAGCTTTTAAATAAGCTAATACTGGCGCATCATTACCTGTTAAATGACGCAATGACTTGTCATAATAAGGATTAGGGAGACAGCGCATATCAAACATGATGTCGACATCCTGCGGGATACCATTTTTATAGCCAAAGGATTCGAATAGAAGAGTTAAACCTTGAGTATCGGTTTGCATAAGATCTTTAACCCAATCTTTCAGGGTACTCGTCGATAAATTACTAGTATCAATATGATGACCAATACTGCCTAAATCAATGAGTAGTTCTCGCTCTAAATTAATGGCTTCGATGAGAGAGTTTTCAGAATGCTCCATCGTTTCAGAAGATAAGGGGTGACGGCGTCTCGTTTCAGAAAATCGATTAACAAGCGCTTCTGTAGAGGCATCAAGAAACAGGACAGATATTTCATGTTCAGTTTTTAATTTAGCAATAATTGCAGGTAAGCCTTGAATCGAAAAGCCTTGCCGACCGTCGATCGCGACAGCCAACTTTGGGTTGTTATTTGGGGAGACGCCTTGGATCAAGCTTTCTAATAAATGTACTGGCAGGTTGTCGACACAATTATATCCGGCGTCCTCAAGCGCCCTAATCGCAACTGACTTACCTGATCCAGAGGTGCCAGTTATCACAAAGATTTTCATGACTTAGCATTTTTTAAAGAAGACTCTTGTTGCATCAACTCTCTTTGTCTTGTTATAAAGTCATCTAAAGTATGAATCCCGCGCAATTGTAAAATCGTATTACGAACAGCGGCTTCAACAAGAACTGCAATATTTCGGCCAGCGGCAACTTGAATTTTTACCGTTCTAATCGGTAAGCCAAGAACATCAATAAATTGCGCTTCTAGAGGAAGTCGTTCAAATTCACCTTCATTTCGCCTCACTAGTTGAACGATCAGTCGCAGTTTGAGTTTCCTTCTTACGGCAGTTTCACCAAAAATAGTTTTAATATCGAGTAAGCCTAGGCCTCGAACTTCTAGAAGGTCCCGTAAGATATTGGGACATCTACCTTCAATGTAATCAGGCCCTAGCCGCGCAAAATCAACTGCATCATCTGCCACTAAACCGTGACCTCGAGAAATTAATTCAAGTCCCAGTTCGCTCTTACCAAGACCAGATTCGCCAGTTAGTAGCACGCCCAATCCTAAGATATCCATGAAAACACCATGCATAGTAATTCTAGGAGCCCCTAATTTAGTTAGATATAAACGCAGATGATCGATGACTTCGGACGCCGCTAATGGAGTGTTAAATAAAGGTGTTGAGGAACGTTGGCAGTAGAGCTTTAACTCTTCATTGGAATTTTGCCCATCTGCGACGATTAAACAAGGTGGACGCATCGTCATAAGGTCAGCGAGTTGATGTCTTTGTTGGGCTTTTTGAAGGCGTTCTAAGTACAAAATCTCTGGTTCACCACAAACTTGTAAACGGCTAGGATGAATTAAGTTCAGGTGACCAACTAAATCTGATGAGGATGTTGCTTGGTCAATAATTTGTGGATCAAAGCAACGATCAGAACCTTCTTGGCCAGCCACCCAGCGCAGCTTAAGCTCCTCAAAATTTGCATCAAATATATGTTGAGCAGTAATTCCGACGAGGGACGGTTGTTCAATCATGTTTAATCCTGAAAAGTCATTTCAGAAAGAATTTGTTCCGGGTTATTCATTTCACGTAAACGAGTCCGCTTTGATTTATCCGCCAAAATTTGCGCGATCTCAGAGAGTAAGTCTAGGTGTTTTTGAGTTGCGGCTTCTGGAACCAATAAAAAGATGACAATATCAACGGCTATTTGATCAGACGTTTTAAAATTGATACCTTGTGAGATTCTGTAAAAGCTAGCGTGAGCTTCTTTTAAGCCCTTCACTCTTCCGTGGGGAATTGCTACACCAAGACCTAAACCTGTAGACCCTAATTTTTCACGGTCCTCAAGACACTGCAGAATAAGTTTTGGAGATAAATGCGTCGTTTGAGCGAAGTGTGAACTTGCTAAGTTGAATAAGCCATGGATATCATGAACATCAACATCGATGTAAATTTGATCGGAAGGTAGAATCTCAACAAGTTCACTCATAAGCCTATTATAGGTTCAACCCATTGCTTGCGGCTGAAATTTGTTTCGCTGAAACAAGTGTGTGATGGTTTTTCGTCTTCTCTTTGACTTTAATGATCTGTTTATCGAGTTTTGTCACTGCGATATCAATGGCTTGATAAAGATCTTCATGATGCGCAATTGCAAAGAGGTCTTTGCCCATTAGATGCAGACTTAATTCTGCGGTTTGTCGTAAATCTTTTTCCTGCGCTTTATCGACAGAAAGGTTAGCACTAATCTGAATGATCTGTTCAAAATGCTTTTTAATGGCAACTAGCTTTTCTTCGAGGTGAGTTTTAAGACCGGGGGTTACTTCAAGGTGATGACTGTGAATGATGAGTTTCATACATATCCCATTAAGCGTAAAGGTTAATAAAATTGATATTCCCAACTTCAATGACTACCTACTGATGATTACACTTCTAGATTAGCAGTCCTTGATAAAAAAGCCAAGCACTGAATTGAGTGATTAAATCTTTACATCCGGAAGTTTTCACCAAGATAGACGCGTCGGACGTTCTCATTCTCGATAATTTCACTTGGAAGGCCTTGCGCCAAGACACTCCCATCACTAATGATGTAAGCATGGTCACAGATTCCGAGGGTTTCTCTGACATTGTGGTCTGTAATAAGAACCCCAATATTCCGTTCTTTTAAGAAGCGAATAATTCGCTGAATTTCACCTACAGCGATAGGATCTACACCCGCAAATGGTTCATCTAAAAGAATAAATTTTGGATTAGTCGCTAGTGCTCTAGCAATTTCAGCCCGTCTTCGTTCTCCACCAGAAAGGGAAAGTGCTTGGTTATCTCTCAAGTGTGCAATCTGTAATTCTTCAAGCAGTTCATCTAATCTTGCGTTCATTGCAGTTCGGGTTAATCTTTTACCCGTTGCAGAAATTTGTAACTCCAAAACCGCTTGAATATTTTCACCAACAGTGAGTTTTCTGAAAATAGATACTTCTTGAGGAAGATAGGACAAGCCACGAAGTGAGCGCTCATGTATCGGTAATCCACTAATCATTTGATTATCTAGATAAATTTTGCCTTTATCGGCAGGAACCAAACCTACAATCATATAAAAAGACGTTGTTTTACCAGCACCATTCGGACCTAAAAGACCGACAATTTCACCAGTTTTTACCTCTAGACCAACGTCGCGGACAACAGTTCTCTTGCCATAGGTTTTTTGTAAACCTTCCGCAACAAGAGAGGATTGGGTTTTCTGATCTAAGCTCATTTTTTTGGGGTATTTGTTAATAAGGGTGCGTTTGATAATTTAAGATTTGTCTCTTGCCTTGGGGACAAAACTGATCGCGTCAGTTTTTCAGGTGTTTTACTAACAGCGGTGTATTCTTCGGTATATAAATCATAATGAATTTCATCGGCAATTAATTGATCTTTTTTACGATCCCCTGATCGTTTAACAGTATAAGCATGACCCGATAACAAGAGTTGGTCAAATTTTGCTTCATAAAAGATAAGATCTCCCTCGCCATCAATAAATTCAGGGGTTGGCTTATCTAATTGCTGGGTAAAGCGAGCTACATAATCGGCATCTCCAATGACGGTGATTTTTTGGTAACCCTCTGGGTCAGTAATTAAGACAGCTTTGGCGCCTTGAACAATAATGCTTCCTTTTTTGATAGTGACATGCCCAGTAAGAATATATTCTTGAGTAACATCATTGAAATCAGCATTATCAGAAGAAAGTTGGGTAGGTTGAAACTCATCTGTTTTTAGAGCTAAAGCCAGATTGAGATGTGTAATGAGTAGACACCCCCAGAAAAACTGTGAAACTACTTGATAAGGTTGAACTTTGAAGATCATGGCGCTAATTTTTTAGAGGTATCAGAGGCTTCGATGGACCCTTGAACATTACCAAACATCGATACAGCTTGATCGACATTGTCATAGGTAGCACCTTTACTCGCCGTCATGACAGAGTTGCCCCGTTCAATCCTAATTGGCAAATGAGTAATAATGCGATCTTCATTCACAAAAATTTTTAAATAGTTAGATTGCAAATGTAGGTGAGGATTAATGATAAAGCCTTTTGGGCTGAGTTCTGCGGGTCGACTCACATCGGCATTTTGAAATAATTCCACAATATCTAAATCACCCGTGACATGTCCAGTATTTGCGGCAATGGTAGATGGGGGAGTTTTGGGATTAAAAAGACGAAGCCGAGGTTGCTGAATATCAATTGCAGCATTATCTTCATAATGTTTAAACTCTTTTCCTAATAAGCGATATTTTGTCGTGCCATCAATATTCAGGACGGTGAGTTTTGCATTTGTGAAAATATAATCCGGTTCATGCAACTTCACCCGTGGAGGAAGTATGGGATCTTCTTGAGTATTTTTTTTCAAAAACCAAAAAGACGCCAAGGTTAATAGACCCATTAGAACTAACGGGATAAGACGTAATCCCAAATCATAAAGAAAATCAACGATGGTAGAAAAAGTTTGATTGGCCATCATTCTTTTGCGTGTAGCAGTAATGATTGATAAAGATTTTGTGCTTGAAGGATTAAATCGCAAACTTCTCTAACTGCGCCATGTCCCCCAGCATACTCACAAACATAATGAGCCATTGTTTTTATTTCATGATGGGCATTCGCTGGAGCAAGTGCTAATCTAACCTTAGTCAAGATGCTCAGGTCTGGCCAATCATCTCCCATGGCAGCACAATCATTCATTGTCAATTGCAACTTATTTAAAAGTGCAGTCAGAGCGCTTGCTTTTTCATCGATACCCATAAACAAGTGCTCAATACCTAAAGCTTGTGCACGCATTTTTACCATGGGAGAATTTCTTCCAGTAATAATGGCAACATGGATTCCTGCGTTTCTGAGAAGCTTGATGCCATGACCGTCTAAACTATTAAAGATTTTTATGTGTTCGACACCGTCTGGACTAATCAGTAAAGAACCATCGGTTAAGACACCATCAACATCGAGCACTAATAATTTAATTTCTTGAGCACGCTCAAGAGCTTGCGGAAATTTTTCGAGTAAGTTGGTTTGTAATGTTTTATTCAAAATAGCGCATTCATTAAATAATTTTAGATGCTAGTAAATCATGTAGGTTGAGAGCGCCCTCTAATTTTCCTGTTGGACTTAAGACAAGTAAGTGATTAATGCGATATCTTTCCATGGTTTCTACAGCTTGAGCTACTAAAATATCTTTAGTGATAGTTTTGGGATTTTTAGTCATGACGTCCGCTAAATGAATATTTTCAAGGTCCAAGGTTTTTTCTAAAAGTCGTCGCAGATCGCCGTCGGTAAATATGCCTAAGACATGATGACCGTCATCGATAATGACGGTCATACCAAGCCGTTTTTTAGAAATTTCAATTAATGCGTCTTTTAGTGGGGCATTAATTTGGGTAGTTGGTATATCGTCGCCGAAGCGCATGACATCTCTAACATGAGTAAGTAGTCGCTTGCCTAAGCTACCCCCAGGATGAGACCTCGCAAAGTCATCAACACTAAAATTCTTGGCATCGAGAAGCACCACAGCAAGCGCATCTCCCATGACTAAACTGACAGTTGTACTTGTAGTTGGGGCTAGATTTAGCGGACAGGCTTCTTTATCCACCGAAATATCAAGATGAACGTCAGCTAATTCGGCCAATTTGGAGGTGGGTGCGCCAGTCATTGCGATCAGTTTGGCACCCATCCTCTTAATTATTGGGACAATAGTTAAAAGTTCAGAGCTTTCACCAGAATAGGAAAGAGCTAAAAAAACATCTTCTTTTTGAACCATACCTAAATCACCATGACTTGCTTCGGCTGGGTGCAAGAAGAAAGCTGGCGAGCCTGTGGAGGAAAAAGTTGCAGAAATTTTGTTGGCAATATGCCCGGACTTACCTATACCTGAGACGACGATACGTCCTTGGCAGGAAAGCAATAGCTCAATAGCCTTCGTGAAAGAAAGGGTAAATGAGGGCTCTGAGAAACGATTCTTCAATTGCAAGATGCCCTGATTTTCAATTTCTAGGGTATCTTTAGCTAATTGGATGAAATGTTCATTAACTTTGTCTATCATAGTCATTAGTATATGCCTTCTATTTTGCAAATCACCCTGACTTTACTCGCTTGTTCACTCGGTGGAGTATTGCTTGCTAGGGTATTTCGTCTACCCTCCATCCTTGGATATTTAGTTGTTGGCATTGTTATTGGACCTCACGCCCTTGCTTTAGCCCCAGATTCTGACATGGTAAAACATTTTGCAGAGTTTGGAGTTGTGTTTTTGATGTTTTCGATTGGCTTAGAGTTCAATCTTACCAAACTCAAGGCAATGCGAAGTATCGTCTTTGGTTTTGGCGTTAGTCAAGTTTTTATCACGATGCTTTTAACCATTCCTGCAGGATATTTTTTACGCTTTGTTATACCTCTCGTTTTACCCTGGCATGTTTTGTTTGCTCTAGGCGGAGCATTGGCTATGTCATCGACAGCCATCGTTGTAAAAGGGCTATCAGAAAAAGCAGAACTGGATACGCAACACGGGAAAAACGTACTGGGGGTACTACTGTTTCAGGATTTAGTCGTGATTCTTTTACTTATCTTAATTCCCTCATTAGGAAAAAATCCAGGGGATATTGTTCTCGCATTAACCTTGGCAGGATTAAAGATGACAGTTGCTTTAGCATTGATATTTTTTGTAGGGCAAAAGATATTTAGTGCGTGGTTTCGGGTCGTTGCTAGTTTTCGCTCCCAAGAGTTATTTATGTTGAATGTTTTACTGGTCGCGATTGGAATGGCGGCCATTACCCACTACTTTGGTCTTTCGATGGCTTTGGGAGCCTTTATGGCAGGTATGTTGATATCAGAAACGCCTTATCGATTTCAGGTAGAAGAGGGAATTGAGTCCTTTAGAGATATTTTGCTCGGATTATTTTTTATTACAGTAGGGATGTTGGTTGATGTCAAGTCGGTTGTAGCTGAATTACATTTAGTACTACTTTTGTTTTTTGGTGCGTTGCTTTTCAAGTTTTTCATTATTGCTGGTTTAGCTAGAAGATTTGGATCATCACCTGGAGTATCGATTCGCACGGCCATTTGTTTAGCTCAAGCGGGTGAGTTTGGTTTTGTAATGATTAATCAAATTGACCAATTAGATTGGATTGATGTTAATTTATCTCAAGCCGTTCTGGCGGCGATGCTGTTGTCCATGTTAGTGGCTCCGATACTCATCCAATATAGCAATCAGATTGCCCTAAAATTTTCAAAGACAGAGTGGTTTGATCAGTCCATTGATTTAACGAAAATTGTTGCTCAAAGCATTCAAAATGATCAACATGTGATTATTTGTGGTTTTGGAGCAACCGGACAGCATGTGGCAAATATGCTAGAGAGCGAAGGAATTAGTTATATTGCGCTAGATGCAGATCCGGAAAGGGTCAAGCAGGCTAGCGAGGCTGGCAAGTCAGTTGTCTATGGCATGTCACAAAATGCCAATAATTTAAATGCGGCGGGTATCCACCGAGCAAAGGCCATTGTTATCACGTTCAAATCCATACAAGACACCATCAAAGTGATTCAACAAATAGAGCAGCTCCATGAAGGGTTGCCCATACTGGCTAGAGCCAAGGATGAGATAGAAATGGATACATTGTTAAAGTCTGGAGCAACACAGGTCATCCCTGACAAGGCAGAGGGTAGTGTGATGTTGGGAGCGCAGGTTTTATCCTTGGTCGGAGTCCCTCTGCGACGTGTTATGCGTAGGATTGGTGAAGTGAGAGAAAACCGGTATGGAAAGTTACGAGGGTATTTTCCGGGGCTCGAGGATGATGATATTGAAGACGCAGAGGCAATTCGATTAAGCTCTGTGCACTTAAAAAAAGAAATGTCAGCCATAGGAAAAGCGCTAGAATGGCTTGAAAAAAAGGATGTTGTGGTTCAAAGCGTGAGAAGGAAACAAGGTATCACGAACACTTACACCAAGTTAGAACCTTTACCTGAGTTACTTTTCGAGCCAGAGGATATTTTGGTACTCTCCGGCAATATGTTGTCTTTAGAAAAAGCCGAAAAACTACTCACCAAAAGCTCGACTAAATTTACAGCAAGGGTTTAAGGTATTTGCCGGTAAAACTAGCTTTTACTTTAACAACGGTTTCAGGACTTCCTTGAGCAATAATCTTACCCCCGCCTGCACCACCCTCGGGCCCCATGTCAATAATCCAGTCAGCCGTTTTAATGACATCTAAATTATGTTCAATAATGAGGATTGTATTGCCTTGTTTTCTTAATGAGAAGATGACTTCCAAGAGTAATTGAATGTCCTGAAAGTGTAAGCCGGTTGTCGGTTCATCTAATATATAAAGAGTGCGCCCAGTATCGCGCTTTGAAAGTTCGAGTGAGAGTTTGACTCGTTGGGCTTCACCGCCAGACAGGGTCGTAGCACTTTGACCAAGTTTGACATAACCTAAACCAACATCTAATAAGGTTTTTAACTTTCTACGAACAACTGGTACTGCCTCAAAAAATTCAAAGGCTTGCTCGATGGTCATCGAGAGAACTTCGTGAATATTTTTACCTTTATAACGTATATCTAGGGTTTCGCGGTTATATCTTTTCCCGTGACAAACATCGCAAGGGACGTATACATCCGGTAAAAAATGCATTTCTACTTTAATGACGCCATCACCTTCACAGGTTTCGCATCGACCCCCTTTTACGTTAAAAGAAAATCGCCCAGTTTCATAGCCGCGTTCACGCGATGCGGGGACACCGGCGAATAGTTCACGAATGGGCGTAAATAAGCCAGTGTATGTTGCCGGGTTGGAGCGAGGGGTTCTGCCAATGGGGGATTGATCCACACTAATGATTTTATCAAAGTGCTCTAGACCTTCAATTTCAGTATAAGGCGACGGTTCAGCAACTGAACCATATAAATGTTGCGCAACTGCATGATGCAGTGTGTCATTAATCAGCGTTGATTTGCCTGATCCAGAAACACCTGTAATACAGGTGAGTAAACCAACGGGAATTTTAGCGCTAACGTTTTGTAAATTGTTACCAGTTGCGCCATGAATAGTAATCCAACGATCACTAGGTTTGAGACGGCCAGCGGGGTAAGTAATCGTTTTTTTTCCGCTCAGGTATTGACCAGTAAGAGAATTAGGGTTGTTTTCGATTTCCGATGGCGTACCAAGCGCAACCACTTTACCGCCGTGAACCCCAGCTCCGGGGCCGATATCAATAACATAATCGGAAGATCGAATCATGTCTTCATCATGCTCTACAACGAGTACGGAATTTCCTAAGTCACGAAGGTGGACTAATGTTTTAATCAGACGATCGTTATCGCGTTGATGCAGACCAATGGAAGGTTCGTCCAGAACGTACATGACGCCAGTTAAACCGGAACCAATTTGTGATGCCAAACGAATACGCTGTGCTTCGCCCCCCGACAAAGTGTCAGCACTTCGGTCTAAAGATAGATAATCCAGCCCAACATCATTTAAAAACTTCAAGCGCGAGGAGATTTCCTTCACGATTTTATCGGCGATTTCTTTCTTTACACCTTTTAAATTTAGGGTAGAAAAATATTCAAAAGCTGCTTTTAAAGGTAGGTTACTCACCTCGAAAATGGCTCTGCTTTGATCATTCTCTCCCACCTTCACAAACCGAGCTTCTTTACGAAGACGACAACCTTCGCAATCCGTGCAGGTTCTGACATTTTGGTAACGAGAAAGTTCTTCTCTTACTGCAATCGAGTCAGTTTCACGATAACGTCGCTCAAAATTAGAAATGATTCCTTCAAATGTATGTGGCTTAGTGACGGCTAGACCTTTTTCATTTAAATACTCAAAAGGGACTTTGATTTGACCTGAGCCAAATAGGATCAGATCTTGAGCCTTTTTACTAAGAGATTCAAAGGGTTTTTCCAGATCAAACTTAGCATAGTCAGCTAAGTTTTGAAGCATTCGAAAATAGAATTGATTTCTACGATCCCACCCTTTAATAGCACCTGATGCCATGGACAGTTCCGGATGAGCTACGATTCTTTTTGGGTCGAAGAAAGAGACGTGTCCTAGCCCATCACAACTTGGGCATGCACCCATTGGGTTATTAAAAGAAAAAAGGCGAGGCTCAAGTTCTTGAAGAGCGAAAGAACAAACAGGACAAGCAAATTTATTAGAAAACAAGAATTCTTCATCAGTATCCATATTGACTGCCATCACACGACCGTCGGCAAGTCGGATCGCTGTTTCTATCGACTCTGCTAAGCGTTGTTTGATATCTTCTTTTACTTTGATGCGGTCAACCACAACTTCGATGGAGTGTTTGTCGGTCTTTTTTAATGTTGGAAGACTATCGACTTCGTAGACTCTTGCTTTGGCGGTGTTCGTTGTTCCGCCACCAGATCGAATTCTAAAGCGCACAAATCCTTGCGCCTGTAGGTCCTCAAAAAATTCGACAAACTCACCTTTACGATTGCTGACTACGGGCGCCAGAATCATGAGTTTTGTATCTTCGGGCATAGCCAAGATATGGTCTACCATTTGGGCAATGCTTTGTGCTTCGAGGGGTAAGCCATGATCGGGACAATGAGGAGTGCCTGCTCGGGCAAATAAAAGTCTTAGATAATCATGGATTTCTGTAACGGTTCCGACGGTTGACCTTGGATTGTGGCTGGTTGCTTTTTGTTCAATCGAAATTGCCGGAGAAAGACCCTCAATTGAGTCAACATCGGGTTTGTCCATCAATTGTAAAAATTGTCTGGCGTAAGCTGAAAGAGACTCAACATAACGACGTTGACCCTCCGCATACAGCGTATCGAACGCCAGCGAGCTTTTACCTGAACCTGACAAGCCCGTGATTACCACGAGCTGGTTTCTAGGAATATCAAGATTAATATTTTTTAAATTGTGGGTGCGAGCACCACGGATTTGTATAGTTTCGTTCATAATTACCTGCTTAACCCATTAATATAGTCTTTTCTTATGAATTCGTCAGAACTTCGCTCAGCTTTCTCTTTATCGGGGATTTTTGCCTTGCGAATGCTTGGGCTATTTCTCATTTTGCCGATATTTAGTTTGCATGCCCGGGATCTTCCCAATGGCGATGACGCTACCTTGGTCGGAATTACGATTGGGGTGTATGGCATGGTTCAGGCCTTTTTCCACATACCACTAGGTATTTTGTCTGACAAAATAGGTCGTCGCTTGGTGGTTATTGGGGGGCTTTTTCTATTTGTACTAGGGGCCGTTATTGCAGCTTCACATGATGATCTTTATTGGATATTGGCGGGACGGGCTATACAGGGAGCTGGGGCTATTTCTGCAGCCATCACAGCATGGGTTGCTGATTTAACTCGGGAAGAGATTCGAACGCGCGCGATGGCCTTAATCGGGGGGAGTATCGCCATTAGCTTTGCCATCTCCATCATTATTGCTGCGCCACTTTATCAAGCTTTAGGAATGCCAGGCATTTTTTGGATGATGGCATTCCTAGGATTAATTGCGATCTTTGTGGCTTGGCGAGTTGTGCCAAGTGCGGCTATTTCTATTGCACCCCAACCAAACGGCACGGATACGAATGCTAGCCGCTTCTTAAAGATATTGAGAGACCCAGAGCTTTTCCGCTTAAACATAGGAGTTCTGATTCTGCATGCTTCACAGGTGGCCATGTTTATTGTCATTCCAAAGCTACTGGTTGCCAATGATTTACCTTTGGAACGACATTGGAAAGTCTATTTATCGGTACTAGTCGCCTCTATTGTGGTGATGGCTCCGATGCTGATGAAGGCAGAAAAGAAAAATCGTTTGGCACTATTACTGAAGGTGTCCATTGGTCTGATGCTGATCTCTCAAGTGTATTTTGGCGTAGTCCTTTTCGGAAATCAACCGAATATTTGGCTGATTAGTTTTGGGCTTTTTATCTTCTTTATTGGTTTTAATTTGCTAGAGTCATTACAACCTTCATTAGTTTCTAGATTCTCAGGGGACAATCGTGGGGCTGGCTTGGGCGTTTATAACACCACCATGTCCATAGGGTTGTTCTTGGGAGGCCTTCTAGGAGGTTGGATTTATGGGCATTTAGGAAGTCTGGCCATCTTTGAAATTGATTCGGTATTATTACTAGTGTGGCTTATAATTGCAGCAAAGATGTCTGAGCTTCCACCCAAAATTAAAAAAGAATAAATGCTATTATTTTAGGGTAAGGGTCTATGTCTTAAAGCTCATCATCAATAAAATATTTGGGTCGAGTGTTCGACATCAATTCATTAGGGGAATTTCCATGGCATCAGTAAATAAAGTTATCATCGTCGGCAATATTGGTAGGGATCCAGAGACTCGTTATCTACCCAGTGGTGATGCAATCACCAATATTTCAGTTGCAACTTCAGATCGCTATAAAGATAAAGCAACAGGTGAAATGAAAGAAACCACCGAATGGCATCGCATCACTTTTTTTGGAAAGTTAGCTGAAATTTCTGCACAGTATTTAAAAAAAGGTTCACAGGTCTATGTTGAGGGCAAGCTAAGAACGCGCAAATATACTGATCAAGCGGGCGTTGAAAAGTACGCAACAGATATCATTGCTGACTCCATGCAAATGCTAGGGGGCAAGATGGGAGATTCGAGTAGTTCGATGCCTGCTAGTAGCGCCCCAAGAGAGCGAGCAGCGCCTTCAACGACTGCCAGTTCAAGCCTCGGTGAAATGGATGATGATATTCCCTTTTGAGCAGGGATTC
Organism: uncultured beta proteobacterium; assembly: GCA_903875135.1. Classification (GTDB taxonomy): domain Bacteria; phylum Pseudomonadota; class Gammaproteobacteria; order Burkholderiales; family Burkholderiaceae; genus Polynucleobacter. The sequence continues at coordinate 49,141 of CAIQUZ010000121.1, forward strand.
ATCGATGTCTTCAATCACCTCATATCTTTTTGTGTCAAAACCATATTTATTGAGACATATTTTCTATTGAGGTGATGAAAGCCACTATTTAAGTGTGGTGGCTTCCCATGAATTCCTGGGCATAGATTTTCAGACTTATCTAGTAAGATAAGTTCAAACAATATTAAATAGCTTGTAAATAGAAAAAAGGAAAGCTGATGAAATCGTTTTTGCATGTTCTCAGTAGTGGAACACCTCAATCAGAAATACAGGGATTTGATCCCGCCCAATGGCAAGAGGTTCGGCTTGACTATCGTCCTGGTATTGAAATTGATATAGAAGGATCAATTAATGATTTATCTAAAGTCCCAACGGCCAGTGTTGATGCGGTGTATTCATTTCATAATATAGTTTATCTTCATGCGCATGAAGTAGTTGCCGTTTTAAAAGAGTTTAAAAGAGTACTGAAGGAAGATGGAATTGTTGTTTTATCTTGCCCTGATTTGCAAAGTACTTGCGAAGCCATTGTTGCGGATAAATTGCTCGATCCATTATTTAACAATTCCAATGGTACTCCAATTGCGCCGATAGATATTTTGTACGGTATTCGAGGAAATCAAGCTCTAGGTATAACCAATATGGATCATCAATGTGGGTTTACCTACTCATCATTATTAGGTGTATTTTCAGAGGCTGGATTCAAATCCTATTTTGGTGGACGACGACCAGCTTCTTATGATTTGTGGAATGTGGCATTTGCTCAAGAAAAAACAGAGCAAGAGATGCGAAGTATAGGAAGGCTTTATATACCTTTGCAATAATGCATTAGAACTGATGGCGAACTTATATGAGGGTAATCGTAATAAGATACTTTTGCATAACTAGGGAAGATACCTAGGCCTTCACCTTTTCATATTCTTCAAAACGATGCAAACTTCTACTCTGAAGTAAAAATAATTCAAGGAGAATAAAATGTGGAAAAAATTGATGAAGGTGTTTGTTATAGGTTTGTTATCAGCACAAGGTTTCGCTGCCTACGGACAACAAGAACCCCCAGTAAATCCGATGGACGCAATTCCTGATGTAATGCCTTTTGATATTCCTGTTGGTTTGCAGATAACTGTTGATCGTGCAGAACAACTCATCAATGTGGTGGCGGCCGAGTCAAAAAAACGTAATTGGAAAATGAATATTGCTGTAGTTGATCCCAGCGGTTATTTAATTGCATTTAAAAGAATGGATGGGGCTCAACTTGCCTCTATTGCTATCGCAGAACATAAAGCAAGAACTGCGGCAAAGTATCGTCGTGAGACAAAATTGTTTGAAAATGCTGTGAATATACAAAAATTTAATTATGTTTTGTCACTCGATGATGTTATTGCTTCACGAGGCGGTATTCCTTTAGTTGAAGGTGGAAAATTAATTGGTGCAATTGGTTGTTCTGGAGGTACTGGTTCACAAGATGAAGCTGTCTGTAAAGTTGCAGCTGCATTAATCAATAAGTAATTACTAGGTGAACAAAATCAGGCTTGCTATTGTCTAGCAAGCCTGATGTTTTTTGGAGGATGAGGGTTTGAGTCAGTTCTGAACGGATTGATATCCAGACCCCCGCGCCTTGTATATCTGGCATAAACCGATAGTTTTGCTGGCTTACACCGCATCTTAATATCACAAAATATTTTTTCGACACAATGTTCGTGAAACTCTTGGTGATTACGAAATGCAATTAAGTATTTTAATAAGCCTTCTTCATTGACGGGAGAGCCTACGTAATGAATGTAGATGCTCGCCCAATCCGGTTGAGCTGTCACAGGACAGTTACTACGTAACAAATGAGAATATAAGGTTTGTTCAATCGGGGCTAAAGAAAAAGCTGCACTGAGCAATTCCGGGTTCGGCTGGCCATCCGGATTAATGTCGATATCGAGACGATCTAAGCTTAAGCCTGGCATTTGCTCAAATGATAGCTTGGACCAATCACTTGGAAAAAACAACTGAACTCGAACAGGTCTGCCGGCGACTAAGGATAAATCTTGAGTAATCGTTTGTTGAACACTCTCAATATTATCAAATACAGCATGATTAAGACTATTTAAATACAGCTTTAGTGATTTTGATTCTATTAGATTGGGAGAGTCGCAAGGAATTTCAAACTGGGCAATGGCAACTTCAGGCTTCCCTCTTTTCCCTAACCAAGATAATTCATAGGCATTCCAGATATCGACGCCCATAAAAGGCATCGTTTGACCATAGGGTAATAGTGCACGATTTGTGCTTCTTGCAATTGGAAATAGCAGATGAGGACTATATTGCTCTGGATTTTGCGATATCTTTCCAAGAGGCGCATCTTCAATTTTTTTAGATGGAGGTTCGGTAGTACTCATAAATTATGGTTTACGTTGATTAGTGATTCCAGAAATAACTTGGCCAGTTGGGGCTACTTCAGACGCCATTTCGCAATGCCCTGTTTGATCATCAAAGAAAAAATCGGGGGCAAACTCTCTTAAAAAATCACTTTTATTGAGACCTCCTAAAAACATGGCTTCATCGACTTCAATGCCCCAACTCATCAGCGTCCGAATTGCTCTTTCATGAGTGGGTGCAGAACGGGCAGTGACCAACGCCGTACGAATCCTCATGGGCGAGTCTTGACTAGAGTTTTGCAATTGCTGTAACGCTTCCAAGAGGGGTTTAAACGGCCCTGGCGGTAAGGGCGTTTTTGCTAGATGGGTTTCGTGTTGCACAAACGCATCTAGACCTTTTGTTTGGAAAATCTGTTCGGATTCATCCGAAAACAAAACGGCGTCACCATCAAATGCAATGCGTACCTCATTCGGATTTGACTTCGCAATTTTGACCGACTGGGGATAGACTAGTGCGGCAGGGAACCCTGCCAAAATGGTTTCTCGGACATCTTGTTCATTGGCCGATAAAAAAAGATTGGCATGTAAAGAACGTAAGTAATGATAGGGTGGGCGCCCTCGTGTAAAAACACCGCGCTCAAGTTTTAAACCAGCGTGTTCGGCCGACCGAAAGACCCTTAACCCACTGACTGGGTCATTGCGCGACAGGATGACCACCTCAACCCGTGATTCTGTTGCGGTATTAAACTTTAAGAGTTTTTCGACTAAGGGGAATGCAACTCCCTCTTTGGCCGGTATCGCTAGTCTTTCTTGTTGGACTTGCATATAGGCACTATCATTGGTAGCCTCAAACACACGATTCTCCTCTTCAAAATCAAAAAGTGCTCGAGAGGAGATGGCTACGACAAGCTTTCCGGATAGTGAAAAACTCATAGCTACTTCAAAAACAGTTGATACGCAGGGTGATCACTTTCATCCCAATAACGATAGCCGGTACCTTTGAGAAAGTCTTTAAACTCTTTTTTATCTTTAGGCGGAACTTGCATACCCACCAAAATTTTCCCGTAATCAGCGCCATGGTTTCTGTAATGGAAAAGACTAATATTCCAATGTGGAGACATTGCGCTGAGGAAATTCATGAGCGCGCCAGGACGTTCCGGAAACTCAAAGCGATATAAGAGTTCATGTTCTGCGAGAGCAGAACGACCCCCAACCATATGCCGCAGATGAGATTTTGCTAGCTCATCAGTGGTTAGATCAATGGTATCAAATCCTGATTGAATCAAATCTTGAGCGATTGTGGCACTATCCCCGAATTGTTGAGTGGCAATACCAATAAAAATATAGGCTTTCTTCGCATCAGAAATTCGGTAATTAAATTCGGTAACATTTCTTTTGCCGATTAAAGAGCAAAAGCGCTTAAAAGAGCCACGTTCTTCAGGGATTGTTACTGCAAATACAGCCTCTTTGGATTCACCTACATCGGCTCTTTCAGCGACAAATCGTAAGCGACTAAAATTCATATTGGCGCCGCAAGCAATGGCAATCAATGTCTTATTCGTACATTTTTCACGAGCAATATAGGACTTCAAGCCAGCAATAGCCAATGCTCCAGCGGGTTCTAAAATACTGCGCGTATCTGTAAAGACATCATTAATTGCGGCACAAATCGCATCAGTATCGACTGTGATGATTTCATCAACCACTGTTTGGCAAATTTTAAAAGTTTCTTTACCGACAAGTTTTACGGCGGTGCCATCTGAGAACAGTCCCACATCTTTTAACTCTACTCGTTTGCCTGCCGCAAGTGATCGCTTCATGGCATCTGAGTCGGTGGTTTGGACCCCGATGATTTTAATCTCGGGACGAACTGCTTTGATATACGAGCCGATACCGGCGATCAGGCCGCCGCCGCCAATAGCTACAAAAATAGCATCGATGGGGCCTTGATGTTGCCGAAGAATTTCCATGGCAATGGTGCCTTGTCCCGCTATGACTTCTGGATCATCAAATGGGTGCACAAACGTCAAATGATGTTTTTCCTTTAAGAGGAGGGCATGATCATAGGCGTCGTTATAAGACTCTCCGGATAAAACAATTTTTACCCATTTGCCACCGCGATCTTTTACCGCATCAATTTTGACCTGTGGCGTCGTTGTAGGCATCACAATCATGGCAGGGCATTCCAGTTTGGAGGCACTCATTGCTACCCCTTGGGCATGATTGCCGGCTGAGGCTGCAATAACACCTTTTGTCAGCTGCGCCGAACTTAAGTGAGCCATTTTATTATAGGCGCCCCTTAACTTGAACGAAAAAACAGGCTGATTATCTTCACGCTTCAATAAGATATTATTATTGAGGCGTGAAGATAATTGATACGCAGTCTCGAGCTCTGTTTCACGAGCTACGTCATAAACTTTTGCGTTCAGTATTTTTCTTAAATAGTCGTTTGGCATAGTCAGAAGATTATCATAGACGGTCTAGAATACCTGATGGACTCCTTAATACATTCATTTTTGCAAACATTATCGATCCCTTGGATTGGACTGTCTTCGGTAGGTATACTTTCTTTCTTGTCTGCAACGTTGATACCATTTAGCTCTGAGGCCGTCTTTTTTGGATATTTAGTGAAGTTTCCAGAAAACGTGTGGGCTTTAATCGGGGTGGCTACAGTCGGTAACTCTTTAGGGGGGGCATTTAACTGGGGGTTGGGATATTTTTCTAAAAAGACCAAAAATGCATTCAAAAAAGAAACAAACACCGCACCCAAGTCGCGCTGGATCAATTATTTAGAAAAATGGGGTTCAAAAAGCCTACTTTTCTCTTGGCTTCCATTTTTAGGAGATCCATTGACTGTTGTTGCGGGCTGGTCACATTGGCGTTTTTGGCCATGTTTAATCTACATGACGATCGGCAAATGCCTAAGATATGTCGCAATTGCTTACTTTTTTACACTTTCTTCCCATTAAGGCTGGAAAAGCTGACGATTACCGTTCTTGCCAAACAATGGAGAGAATTTGGCAAAGATTTTTACCCTCATTTAGAATAGGCTTTTAGCGAAAAACAAGATGAACGCGCCAATATACTTCGAACCTCCTAAGAATTTGACAAGTTTGCCATCTAGACTTCGAGAGATTCCATATAACTACACCTCTTTTTCCGACAAGGAGATCGTGATTCGCATTCTTGGCGAAGAGGCTTGGAAGATCTTAGATGAATTGCGCAGTGAGCGAAAGACTGGCCGCTCGGCCAGAATGTTATATGAGGTCTTGGGTGATATTTGGGTAGTTAGCCGCAATCCATATTTACAAGACGATTTGCTCGATAATCCAAAACGATTAAAAGCGCTGATTGATGCACTCCATCATCGTTTAATAGAAATTGAAAAAAGAATCACACAGGACCTAGAAGATAAGGTTTCACAACTGGTTCAAGCGGCAAGAGTCGCAGTGCAGAACTTTGCTAAGGACTTTGAGCATGCTAAGGTGCTGCGTATTCGAGCTAAAAAGGTATTGGGCAAAGTTACCGCCCATGACAATATCGGCTTTGATGGCTTTGTCAGGGTCTCACATGTTACAGATGCGACGGACTGGAGGGTGGAATACCCATTTTTGGTTTTAACACCTGATAGTGAATTAGAAATCCCTGCCCTCGTCAAAGGTTGTATTGAACTTGGATTAACGATTATTCCTCGTGGGGGTGGAACTGGGTATACCGGAGGAGCGATTCCCTTAACACCGATGTCAGCGGTGATTAATACGGAAAAGTTAGAAAAGATGAATGCGGTAGAGTTCGAAAGGATTCCTGGCGCGCAAAAAGATGTAGCAACTATTTTTACAGAAGCCGGTGTCGTCACAAAGCGTGTTGCAGACGCGGCGGATCGCGCTGGACTAGTTTTTGCAGTAGATCCGACCTCCCTTGAGGCCAGTTGTATCGGTGGCAACATCGCTATGAATGCTGGCGGTAAAAAGGCTGTTCTTTGGGGGACCGCGCTTGATAATTTGCTGTGGTGGAGGATGGTAGACCCCGAAGGAAATTGGTTAGAGATCCAAAGGATGGATCATAACCTCAGCAAAATTCATGATGCCCCGGTGGCTACTTTTGAATTGATCTGGTCAGATGGATCAAAGGCGCCAGGTTTATCAGTTATTAAAAAAGAGACATTAGTCATTGAAGGTCGACGCTTTAGAAAAGTCGGACTTGGTAAAGATGTGACCGATAAATTTTTATCTGGATTGCCTGGGATTCAAAAAGAAGGTTGTGATGGATTAATCACTAGTTCGAAATGGGTTTTACACCGGATGCCTAAAGAAGTACGAACCGTATGTCTAGAGTTCTTTGGTCAAGCTAGAGATGCCATCCCAAGTATTGTGGAAGTAAAAAATTATCTTGATGAGCAAACGAAAAAAGGTGGAGCCATTTTGGCTGGCCTTGAGCATTTGGATGAAAAATATTTAAAAGCGGTTGATTATTCAACCAAATCAAAGCGCAACATACTGCCCAAAATGGTATTGATTGGCGACATTGTTGGGGATGACGCTAATGTCGTAGCAGCTGCCGCTAGTGAGGTTATTCGTATTGCCAACAATCGTGTTGGTGAGGGATTTGTGGCCATTAGCCCAGAAGCGCGTAAAAAGTTTTGGTTAGATCGTGCAAGGACCGCAGCGATTGCAAGGCATACCAATGCCTTTAAAATTAATGAAGATGTTGTTATTCCATTACCCCGTATGGGAGAGTACACCGACGGAATCGAGAAAATCAATATTGAACGATCCATTCAAAATAAACTATTGTTGCTAGATCAGCTTGAAGAGTATTTTCTTAAAGGCAATTTAGTTTTAGGCAAGACGGATGACGCATCTGAAATACCCTCTGCAGAAATTCTTGAAGATCGCGTCAGTCAAGCTACTCAACTCATTCATGAAGTTCGTCATCGTTGGACTGAGTATGCCAATCATGAAGATCAATATTTTGAACAGTTGCAAGATCGAAGAATTCGTGTTTCGTGGAAATTAGAAGTTCGAGATGTTTTGAATCAGATTTTTATGGGCGCAGTATTTGCACCTATTTTGGCGCAGTGTGCAACGATTCATAAGAGCGTTTTACGCAAACGTGTTTTTGTGGCTTTGCATATGCACGCAGGTGATGGTAATGTTCACACTAATTTACCAGTCAATTCTGATGACTACGAAATGATGCAAGAAGCGCATGAGGTCGTTGGTAGAATCATGGTTTTAGCAAGACAGCTAGATGGGGTTATATCTGGTGAGCATGGCATTGGCATTACCAAGTTAGAGTATTTGACAGACGACGAATTAAAAGAATTTAGGGCCTATAAATTAAAGATTGACCCAGAAGGTCGATTCAATAAAGGTAAACTCATGCCTGGCGGTGACTTGAGTAAGGCATATACTCCCAGCTTCGGATTAATGGGTCATGAGTCGCTGATTATGCAGCAAAGTGATATAGGTGCAATCTCCGAAAGCATTAAAGATTGTCTGCGCTGTGGGAAATGTAAGCCTGTCTGTGCTACTCATGTGCCAAGAGCCAACTTACACTACAGTCCACGTAATAAAATATTAGCAACCTCTTTGTTGATTGAAGCGTTTTTATATGAAGAGCAAACTCGGCGTGGAATATCCATCAAGCATTGGGAAGAGTTTGACGATGTCGCTGCGCACTGCACGGTATGTCATAAGTGTTTAACTCCATGCCCAGTAAAAATTGATTTTGGTGATGTCACGATGAATATGCGTAATTTATTACGCAAGATGGGTCAAAAGAAATTTCATCCGGGCGCAAGTGCTGCGATGTTCTTTTTGAACGCCACAAATCCTGAAACCATTAAGTTAGTTAGAAAAGTTATGATTGATTGGGGTTATAAAGCCCAGCGTATTGGGCATCAGCTCTTCAAGCGTTTAGCAAAACAACAAACACAAAAACCAAAAGGATCCCTAGGTCAAGCGCCGGTCAAAGAACAGGTCGTTCATTTTATTAATAAAAAAATGCCAGGTAATTTGCCCAAGAAAACAGCTCGAGCATTGCTAGATATCGAAGATGCGTCCATTGTGCCGATTATTCGAAATCCAAAGACAACGACTGTAGACTCCGAGGCGGTATTTTATTTCCCGGGTTGTGGGTCAGAGCGGTTATTTTCACAAGTGGGTTTAGCAACACAAGCCATGCTTTGGGAAGTTGGTGTACAGACCGTGCTGCCCCCAGGATACCTATGCTGTGGTTATCCACAAAGGGGCTCTGGCGATTTTGATAAATCGGACAAGATGATTACCGATAATCGGGTTCTGTTTCACCGCGTAGCAAACACGTTGAATTATTTAGATATTAAAACTGTGGTTGTCTCGTGCGGCACTTGTTACGACCAACTGGCTGGCTATGAGTTCGATAAAATTTTTCCAGGATGCCGGATTATTGATATCCATGAATTCTTGTTAGAAAAAGACGTCAAGTTACATGGTGTTCAGGGAACACGATATATGTATCACGACCCTTGCCATACACCGATGAAATTGCAAGATCCTTTAAAAACAGTGAATCAACTCATTCAAACTGAAGATCATACTCAAATTCTTAAAAATGACCGTTGTTGTGGAGAGGCTGGAACCTTGGCATTAACAAGACCCGATATTTCTACGCAAATTCGATTTAGAAAAGAAGAGGAAATGATTAAAGGTGCTTCTGCTTTAAAAGATGGGTTTAATGGCGAGATAAAAATCTTAACTAGTTGCCCCTCCTGTCTCCAGGGTTTGACGCGTTACAACGATGATTCTGGGACTACTGCCGACTATATTGTTGTAGAAATGGCAAAACATATATTAGGGGATAACTGGATGGCCGACTTTGTTAAAAATGCGAATACAGGTGGTATTGAGCGAGTGTTGGTCTAATGGCTCAATTGACACCCAACTCGATCATCGTTCACCAACAGTCTAAAGTTCTTGAGCTTGGCTATGCCGATGGCAAAACGTACCGCTTACCTTTTGAGTTTTTGAGAGTGTTGTCGCCTTCAGCTGAGGTGCGGGGACATGGTCCAGGCCAAGAGACTTTACAAACTGGCAAAAGAAATGTCAGCATTTTAAGTGTTGAGCCTGTAGGGCATTACGCGATAAAGCCAACGTTTACGGACGGGCATGACTCAGGGTTGTATTCCTGGGATTACTTATACGAACTCTGTACTCATCAAGATCAACTTTGGCAAGAGCATTTAAATAAATTAGCTAAGGCTGGGTTAGATCGTGACGCGTTAATGAAAAAATAATCAAGTAGGAATGAAGATGACGCAGACCCATTTTGGATTTGAGAAGATTGATGAAGCTCAAAAGGCGCAAAAAGTTGCTGGAGTATTCCATTCTGTAGCGAATAAATATGATTTGATGAATGATCTGATGTCAGTTGGCCTTCATCGTATCTGGAAATCTTTTACGATTGCCACTGCAAATGTCTTGTCAGGACAAAAGGTCTTAGACATCGCCGGTGGAACAGGTGATTTAGCTTTTGCTTTTTCTAAAAAGGCAGGAAAAGATGGAGAAGTTTGGTTAAGTGACATTAATTCCTCCATGCTAAGCAATGGTCGAGATCGATTGATGGATCAGGGTGCGATGATTCCCTGTATTCAATTTGATGCAGAAAAAATCCCATTCGCTAAAAATTACTTTGATTTAGTTACTGTCTCATTTGGTTTGCGTAATATGACGCATAAAGAGTTGGCTTTACAAGAAATGAGCAGAGTAACAAAGCCTGGTGGAAAAACCATGGTTTTAGAGTTTTCACAACCAATTGAATTTCTTAAACCAATTTATGATATTTACTCCTTTAAAGTATTGCCATGGCTCGGGCAGAAAATTGCTGGTGATGCACAAAGTTACAAGTACCTTGCAGAGTCCATTCGAATGCACCCTGACCAAGAAACTTTAAAGTTGATGATGTTGGATGCTGGTTTTGATCAAGTAGAAGTCCATCGAATGTCGGGTGGAATTGTGGCGCTCCATATTGGCTATAAATATTAGATATGACACCAATACTAGTTCCATCATTCATCTTCGATGCGTTGAATCATTTAATTGCACAAGAGCATTGGGCGCAAGAACTCTTATTACTTCATTCTCATAAAGTGATTTCTGTGACCACTCCGTTTGGTCATATTCTCTTATTGATTAACGACGGTATGCTACACAAGGGGCATCAAGAAAATACCTCTCCTTCCGTGAGTATTGAGATTGATAAGGATGCGATTTGGGCATTCCTCAAAGAAGGCAAACCATCCGCTCTGAAACATATTCGAATTTCTGGTGACGTAGATTTGGCTGCAGATTTAAATCGTTTAGTTGCTGATTTAAAGTGGGAGGCTGAAGAGGACTTAGCTCAGATCATTGGAGACGCCCCATCCCACATGATTTTCAGAGAGTCAAAAAAAATCATCCATCAAGGTCAAACAGCTGCTCGGAGTTTACAAACTAGCGTGAGAGATTATTTTGTGTATGAAAAAAATATATTAGTTGATAAAAATCATTTTGCGCAATTTAAATCTGAGATACGTCAATTACGAGACCATTTAGATCGCACAGAAAAAAAAGTGACTTTACTAGAGCAAAAGATACTAGATAAAGTGAAACATTAAATCATGCAAAGATTAAATCGTATTTTTCGAATTGTTTATATCCTTTGGCGTTACGACCTTTTTGGCTTATTGAGGCAGGTTATTAAACCTGGCTTATATCAAATTGTCATAACGCCACTATCCTTATTTTCTCCTGCCCGAGATCAAGCACGTGGCGAACGAATTCGTTTGGCTCTGGAGTCTTTAGGCCCTGTCTTCATTAAGTTTGGACAAGTTTTATCGACACGCCGTGATTTACTCCCAGAGGATATCGCGAATGAACTTGCCAAGCTACAAGATGAAGTACCGCCATTTTCCAATGAGTTATCTCGCGATATTATTGAAAAAGCTTTGGGGGTACCGATTCCAGCAATATTTAAATCATTTGATGCCACACCGATTGCTAGCGCATCGATTGCCCAGGTCCATTTTGGCGTTTTAAAGGGAAGTGAAAAAAATCCTGAATGGGAAGAGAAGCACGTCGCCATTAAAGTATTAAGGCCTGATATTCTAGGGGTCATTGAGAGTGATCTCGCTTTAATGCACAGTCTTGCTGGTATCGTAGAAAAATTTTCTGATGATGGTAAGCGCCTTAAGCCTAGAGAAGTTGTCGCTGGCTTTGATACCACTATCCATGATGAATTAGACCTTCTAAGAGAAGCTTCTAATTGTAGTCAACTAAGGCGAAATTTTGCAGGCTCTAACAAGATTATGATTCCGGAAGTGTATTGGGATCTTTGTTCAGTCAACGTGATGGTGATGGAGAGGATGTATGGCATTTCGATTGCTCGACTGGATGATTTGAAAGCTGCTGGTGTGGATTTAAGAATGTTGGCGGTAGACGGTGTTGAGGTATTTTTTACACAGGCTTTTTCCCATGGATTTTTTCATGCAGATATGCATCCTGGAAATATTATGGTGAGCCTTGCTCCAGAAACATTTGGAAGATTAATTTCTTTGGATTTTGGAATCGTGGGCACTTTATCGGAGATGGATAAAAATTATTTAGTGCAAAACTTTTTAGCTTTTTTTAATCGCGATTACCATCGTGTTGCTGCATTACATATTGAATCAGGTTGGGTACCACCTGAAACTAAAGTAGAAGAATTAGAAGGTGCTGTCAGAGCTGTTTGTGAGCCTTACTTTGACCGGCCCTTAAAAGAGATATCGCTCGGAATCGTTTTGATGCGCTTATTTCAGACATCTCGCCGTTTTAAAGTAGAAATACAGCCTCAACTAACTTTACTACAAAAAACACTTTTAAATGTTGAGGGTTTGGGACGACAGTTAGATCCAGATTTGGATTTGTGGAAAACGGTTAAACCGATTATGCAAACTTGGATGAATCAGCAAGTTGGTTTTGGTGGATTTTGGGAAAAATTAAAAATAGAGGCGCCTCAATGGGCGCAAAAGTTACCGACTATTCCTCGCCTATTGACGACTCTTTTGGAGTCTGAAATTCAGGCTAAAAAAGATAATCAATTGGAGGAAATAAAGTTTTTATTAAAAAAACAAAATTGCAATAAAAACTCAGCCGGTATATTTACAATGGGGTTAATTCTTGGTGGGGCCTTGATCTGGACATTTCTTCGTTTTCATGGGTAATCACTGATGCTACTTTGGTTGGTAATCTTCTATTGGGTCGTTTCTGTCGCCATAGGACTCATTGCCTCCTTAAAAGTAAAAAACGTTACTGATTTCGCTGCAGCTGGTCACGCATTACCAATGTATGTCGTCACAGCAACAGTGTTTGCGACCTGGTTTGGTGCGGAAGCTGTTTTAGGCGCGCCAGCAACTTTCTTACAAGAAGGATTGGCTGGAGTTGTTGCTGACCCCTTTGGTTCCTCATTATGTTTAGTCCTCGTGGGTTTGTTTTTTGCCAAGCCACTCTATAAAGCGAAATATTTGACCATTGGTGATTTTTATCGCGAGAAGTATGGTCGTACCGTTGAGGTATTAATTACGCTCTGTATTGCGGCTTCATATTTGGGGTGGGTATCTGCTCAGATTATGGCTCTGGGCCTCGTATTTAATGTTGTATCAAATGGTGAAATTTCACGTGAAGTTGGAATGTTAATCGGCTCGGGAAGTGTACTTATTTACACTTTATTTGGTGGGATGTGGGCTGTTGCTGTTACTGATTTCATACAAATGATCATTATTGTTCTGGGATTGATTTTTATTACTTTTCAGGTCAGTGATTTAGCTGGGGGTTTTACACATGTGGTGCAGCATGCCAATCAAGCAGGTTTATTTAATTTTTTCCCTAAAGCAAATTTTGCAGAAATGATTGGCTTTATTTCAGCACTTTGTACGATGATGCTAGGCTCAATACCGCAACAAGATGTATTTCAACGTGTCACATCATCGAAAACTGTTCAAATCGCCCAAAGGGCAGCGATCTTGGGGGGTGTTTTATATTTCTGTTTTGCATTTATTCCGATGTTCTTAGCCTATTCAGCGAATTTGATTGAGCCTGAAGTCGTCAAACAAGAGCTCCTAGGCGATACGCAATTAATACTCCCGCAATTAATTTTGCACAACACACCACTTTTTGCACAAGTTATCTTTTTTGGGGCATTGTTATCTGCGATTAAAAGCTGTGCGAGTGCAACTTTGTTAGCGCCGTCGGTCTCATTTTCAGAGAACATCATAAAAGGGTTTTTTAAAGAATTAACCCCCTCTCAATACCTACTCATTATGCGAGTGACAACCTTGATTTTTACCATTTTAGTGACCATATTTGCGATCAACTCGAGTCTTTCCATATTTAAAATGGTTGAAAGTGCTTACAAGGTAACATTGGTAGCAGCATTTGTCCCTTTGGTCTGTGGTATTTACTGGTCCAAAGCAAATCCGATTGGTGGACTTCTTTCGATTGTTTTTGGTTTGACCGCCTGGTTATTTACGGAAGCTGTATTGCCAAATGGCACAATTCCTCCCCAAATGGTGGGGTTAGTGTTTAGTTTTTTGGGAATGTTTATAGGCTCAGTATTGATTCCACAAGAGATTGTTCAGAAGCAAGACTCCAGTTCAGAGTCTGTTTTTTAAGTACTATCTTCCGAAAAAAGATGGATAATGCTAATTGATGGCATTAGGAATATGAAAAAATACTTTTTAGCGGGCATTTTAGTTTGGGCACCTTTAGCAATTACCATTTGGGTAATTTCATCGGCTATGTCCGTTTTAGATGGTGTCTTTGGTTCCTTAATGGCGGGGATTATCACGGTTTTGCCATCCAATCTGACTCAAGAACTTACCCATTTTAGACAAATCCCCTTTGTTGGGGTTTTGATTGTTATCACAGGTATTATTTTGACTGGGATGTTTGCGATTACTTTTGCTGGTCGTTGGTTGTTAAAAGTGTGGGAACAGCTTTTACAGCGCATACCGATTGTACGATCCATCTACTCCAGCGTAAAACAGGTTTCTGATACCTTATTATCTAGTAGTGGGGATGCTTTTAAGAAGGCTGTATTAATCCGTTATCCTCATGAAAATTCATGGACTATTGCTTTTCAGACAGGACACCCAATGAGAGAGGTGGCTGAGAAACTAGGTACACCACACATTCATGTGTTTGTGCCTACGACCCCCAACCCTACTTCGGGGTTTTTTATGATTGTGCCAAAGGATAGCGTGATTGAGTTGTCTATTTCAGTCGAAGATGCCTTAAAACATATTGTATCCATGGGAACTGTTCCACCTGCGGGTCAAGAAACAAAAATTAATTAAAGAGGTTTAAGTATGTCATTAAGAAGTCACTCAGCAGGTTTGGTTACTGAAAAATTGATTGGTCAAGAAGTGAGTATTGCTGGTTGGGTCAATCGCCGCCGTGACCATGGTGGAGTCATCTTCATTGATCTTCGCGATAACCATGGTTTTGTCCAGATTGTCTGTGACCCTGATCAAAAAGAAGTGTTTGGTACAGCAGAAAATGTGCGTAACGAATACTGCATCCAAGTGAAGGGTATCGTTAGAGCTCGTCCAGACGGTACAGCCAACCCAGACCTCATTACTGGCAAGGTTGAAATCTTATGTCAGCAACTCAATGTTTTAAATCCTTCCGTAACCCCACCATTTCAGCTGGATGATGACAACTTATCTGAGACAACTAGGTTAACGCACCGTGTGCTGGATTTGCGTCGTCCACAAATGCAAAAAAACCTTCGTTTACGTTATAACGTCGCGATGGAGTGTCGTCGCTATCTAGATCAAGCTGGCTTTATTGATATCGAAACCCCAATGCTGACCAAAAGTACGCCAGAAGGGGCCCGAGATTATTTAGTACCATCACGCGTTCATGATGGTCAATTTTTTGCTCTTCCACAGTCTCCACAGTTATTTAAACAGTTGTTGATGGTCGCTGGATTTGATCGCTATTATCAAATCGTGAAATGTTTTCGTGATGAAGATTTGCGAGCTGATCGTCAACCAGAGTTCACGCAAATTGATTGTGAAACTTCATTTTTAGATGAATTAGAAATTCGTGATTTGTTCGAAAATATGATTCGACATATTTTTAAAACAGTCATGGACGTTTCTTTACCAGAGCCATTCCCAGTTTTAAGTTATCAAGATGCCATGTATCGTTATGGTTCTGACAAGCCGGATTTAAGAATTGATCTCGAATTTACGGACTTAACGGAAGTGATGAAGGATGTCGACTTTAAGGTGTTTTCAGGACCTGCAAATGCAGATGATGGTCGAGTAGTTGCATTGAAGATACCTGGAGGATCTGTTATTTCGAGGAGTGAGATTGATGAGTTTACTCAATTTGTTGGAATTTATGGTGCTAAAGGATTGGCTTGGATTAAGGTCAATCAAATCAGCGATGGGCGTAATGGATTGCAATCTCCCATCGTTAAAAATCTGCATGACAACGCGATTAAGGAAATGCTTGAGCTAACTGCTGCGAAAGACGGAGACATCCTCTTTTTTGGAGCTGACAAAATTAAAGTGGTGAACGACGCGATAGGTGCATTACGCGTCAAAATAGGACTTTCAGATTGGGGCAGAGAAAATCATCTCTTTATTGATGGATGGCATCCATTATGGGTCGTTGATTTCCCCATGTTTGACTATGATGATGAAAATGCTCGATGGGTAGCGTGTCACCATCCATTTACTAGCCCAAAAGATGAGCACTTAGCTATCCTCGATAAAGAGCCTGGGAAGTGTCTTGCAAAAGCTTACGACATGGTCCTCAATGGCTCTGAAATCGGTGGTGGATCGGTACGTATTCATCAAGAATCTGTGCAAAGTGAAGTTTTCCGAGCCCTTAAAATTGGGCCAGAGGAAGCGCAAGCCAAATTTGGGTTTTTACTCGATGCGTTAAAGTATGGGGCTCCTCCACATGGAGGGATTGCATTTGGTCTTGATCGGATAGTGACAATGATGACTGGAGCTGACTCTATTCGCGATGTGATTGCTTTCCCAAAAACACAAAGAGCTCAGTGTTTGTTAACGCAAGCTCCTAGCGCAGTTGATGAAAAGCAATTACGCGAATTGCATATTCGCTTGCGAAGTTCTGCTCCACAAACTAGCTAATGGACAATTGTTTGGGTAGGAAAATTCGCAGTATCTCATTCTTTAAAGGCTGATCACAGCATGCGTCCATCCTCTGCTGACACCGCGCCAATTTCTCCAAGACCAAGAGGCTTAGGGGATTGGGGGACCGTTAAAACGCTGTTACCCTATCTCTCGGTTTATCCATGGAGAGTTTTTTTGGCCTTAGCCTGCCTCATCTTTGCCAAAGTTGCCAACATTGGGATACCGGTTGTTCTCAAGCACTTGATTGATGACCTAGCCTTGCCTGCCGATGACCCAAAACGTTATTTGGTTTTTCCACTAGCATTGGTCCTTGCGTATGGTTTATTGAGGCTTTCAGCAGCCATATTTACGGAACTGCGAGAGTTTATATTTTCGAAGGTCACTCAAAACGCTATACGTAAAGTGGCGATAGAAGTATTCGATCACTTACACGCGCTTTCATTGCGTTTTCATTTGGGACGAAAAACTGGTGGGGTATCAAGAGATATTGATCGTGGATCACGTGGTATACAAACTTTAATTTCCTATTCTTTATTTAGCATCATTCCAACATTGATAGAATTTGTAATTGTTTTGATCTATTTAGGTTGGAATTATGATTGGCAGTTTGCAGGAATCACATTATTTGCACTGGTGGTCTATATCACCTTCACCGTGAGAGTGACGGAATGGCGTTCTCAATATCGCCGAAAAATGAATGATATGGATACCAGCGCAAATCAAAAAGCGATAGATTCCTTATTAAATTTCGAGACCGTTAAATATTTTAGTAATGAACAATTTGAATCAAAACGTTACGATAGTTTTTTGCAGAGTTACCAGAAGGCCGCTATTAAGTCTCAACAATCACTAGCTATTTTGAATATTGGTCAGCAGTCGATTATTGTCTTAGGCCTTATTGCTATTTTATGGAAAGCGACCCTCGGCGTACAGCAAGGCCAACTCTCACTCGGTGACATTGTATTAATTAATACCTTGATGATTCAGATGTACATCCCTTTAAATTTTTTAGGGGTCATCTACAGAGAAATTAAACAGGCTATTTTAGATATGGACAATATGTTTAGTCTATTAGATAAAGACCAGGAGATAAAAGATGTTCCTCACGCGTTACCGATTGCTTTGCGACAGATGGAACTCGGCCCAAGAGTTGTCTTTGATCAAGTTAATTTTTCTTATGAATCCAATCGTCAAATTTTAAAAAACATTAATCTAGTGATTGAGCCAGGAACAACAACTGCTGTTGTTGGGCAAAGTGGCTCAGGTAAAAGCACATTATCTCGATTGCTCTTTCGTTTCTACGATGTAGACTCTGGCGTCATTTCTTTTGATCAGCAAAATATTGCGAATGTACAGCAAGCCAGTATTAGAAAAATAGTGGGTATAGTTCCTCAAGATACAGTTTTGTTTAATGACACAATTGGCTATAACATCTCCTACGGCAATCCAAAAGCATCTGAAGAAGAGATGATGAAAGCTGCCAAGGCTGCTCAGATACATGATTTCATCACACGCTTACCTGAGGGTTATAAGACTTCAGTTGGAGAGCGAGGATTAAAACTTTCTGGAGGAGAAAAGCAACGTGTTGCGATTGCAAGAACGCTCCTCAAAAATCCAGCATTAATCATTTTTGATGAGGCGACATCGGCGCTAGACTCCCAAACTGAAAAAGCAATACAAGAAGAAATCAATAAATTGACGACGAATCGAACTGCCTTAATTATTGCTCATCGGTTATCGACCATTATTCATGCGTCTCAGATATTAGTGATGCATGAGGGCGAAATCGTTGAGCGTGGTACCCATGAAGACTTAATGAGTTTGCAGGGAAAATATACAAGCATGTGGAATCTTCAGCAAAGAGAAGAAGAAAAAAATAACGAGACACCTTTAGTCTCTTCGTTACTCAATTGAATCATGACGCAAATACATCCAGAACAAATTCTTCATCAAGCGTTTGAGGAAGTTCTGAATATTGCCGATCCGCAAAGATCACTGCCCACTGTTTTATCGAGAATTTTTCCAAATGGCATTAAAGGAAACCTTTTAGTTGTTGGTGGTGGAAAAGCGAGCGCATCGATGGCAAAAGCTTTCGAGCAGTATGCGGCGCACTTTTGGCCAAATGCCAAGATCTATGGGCATGTTGTGACGCGCTATCAACATGACATACCTGCCCCTCACCAAAGTAGAAAAATTAAAGTTACGCAAGCGTCTCATCCTTTTCCAGATGAAGCAGGATTCCTAGCGAGTAAGGACATCATGGAATTAGTTGATGGTTTAAATCCCGGCGATTTATGCGTAGGCCTAATTTCTGGGGGTGGCTCAAGTTTATTGGCTTTACCAGCTAAGGGAGTGAGCCTAGAAAGTTTAACGAACCTATCAAAAGAATTACTCAAATGTGGGGCTCCGATTGAAGAGATCAATACGGTCAGAAAACACGTCTCAGCAATCCAAGGGGGCCGATTAGCGCAACGCGCCGTAGAGCGCGGCGCGACTTTACAAGCCTTTATTATTTCTGACGTAACAGGTGATCAGCCCAGTGATATTGCCAGTGGCCCCTGTTCGCATGACACTAGTACTTTTCAAGATGCTTTAGGAGTTTTAGAAAAATATCAATTACATTTACAACCAAGCTTATTCGAGATTACTCAACATCTACAAGCTGGGATTCTTGGAAAAATTCCAGAAACTCTAAAGCTGGGTGATTGGCATTGTCGAAACATCCATAACGAAGTGTTTGCTACTGCCAAAAAAGGCTTAGATGCCGCGGCTGCTTTTTGTGTGGAGCAAGGGTATGAAGTCCATCAGCTAGGTGATCAAATTATTGGTGAATCGAGAGAGGTTGCGCGATCGCAATCTGACATGATGAGGTCTTATTTACAACATTCGGATGCCAAAAAAATAGCTTGGATTTCTGGAGGGGAAACGACGGTGACGATTCCTCAAGGGGTTCATGGTCGAGGTGGAAGATGCACGGAATTTCTGTTGGCATTGATGAGTGCCTCTAAAGACATTCAGGGAATGAGTGCTTTAGCCGCAGATACAGACGGTATTGATGGTACAGAAAATAATGCTGGCGCTTTTTTTACGCCAAGTATTTGGCGTAAGTTAGAAAGGCTTTCTTTGGATATGGATCAATATTTGGTAGCTCACGATGCTTATGGATTTTTTTCGCAATTAGATCAGTTGGTAATGACTGGACCTACCCTAACCAATGTAAATGACTTTAGAATAGTATTAATCAATCGTAATGAATAAATTAACCATAACCTGCCCTGATGATTGGCATCTCCATTTAAGAGATGGCGAGGTTTTGCCTGATTTAGTCAGTCATACTGCGCGCCAATTCTCAAGAGCACTTGTGATGCCGAATTTAAAGCCCCCGGTCACAACAGTTGAACAAGCTACGCAATATCAACATCGAATTAAAGAAGCTGCCCAACAAGCCGGATACCCCGATTTTGTGCCCTTGATGACTTTATATTTAACCGACAAGACTGCTCCGAGCGAAATTGATCTTGCTGTGGAGCAAGGTCTAGTAGGCGTCAAGCTCTACCCGGCTGGCGCCACAACCAACAGCGACGCAGGAGTTACTCATATTGAGCACTGTGATTCAACGCTTGCAAGAATGGCGGAGTTAGGTTTAGCCTTATTAGTCCATGGTGAGGTTACCCACCAAAGTATTGATCTTTTTGATCGTGAAGCTTTCTTTATCGATGAAGTATTAGATCCTTTAAGAAAAAGACATCCGCGCTTGAAAGTTGTTTTTGAGCACATCACGACCAAGCAAGCAGTCGATTATGTAGAACAATCCAGCGCATTGGGTCAGGGTCAAATAGCGGCAACGATTACTGCACACCACCTGCTCTATAACCGTAATGCGATTTTCCAGGGTGGGATTCGTCCACATTACTACTGTTTGCCCGTATTAAAAAGGGAAGTTCATCGCCAGGCTTTGTTGGCAGCAGCGACTGGTGGCTCGAATCGATTCTTTTTGGGGACAGATAGTGCCCCTCATGCAAAACATTTAAAAGAGCATACTTGTGGATGTGCGGGGTGTTTTACGGCAGCTCAGGCGATTGAGTTATATGCTCAAGCTTTTGACTCTGTTGGTAAGATACAACAATTGGAGAGTTTTGCCTCTTTTAATGGTGCAGACTTTTATGGATTACCTAGAAATCAAGGGCAAATTACCATTGAGAAAAAGCCCCAAAAGATACCAGCTAACTACGTCATGGGAAAAGAATTATTAGTTCCGTTAAATGCTGAAGAATCACTTGAATGGTCATTTCTCGGTTAGACTACCGTTGCAGAGTTGGTTAGGCAACCGCCGCTTCAATGAAGGGGAGGAAAGTCCGGACTCCATAGGGTAGGGTGGTGGCTAACAGCCATCCATGGCGACATGAGGAATAGGGCCACAGAGACGAGCGTATTTAGTTACGGTGAAACGCGGTAACCTCCACTCGGAGCAATCTCAAATAGGCAGGCGTTGAGGCGACCCGCTGAGCCTGCGGGTAGAGAGCTCGAGTCCAGTGGTAACACTGGACCTAGATGAATGGTTGCCCCAAGACGAAAGTCTTGGCGACAGAATCCGGCTTATCGACCAACTCTGCTTCTTTACGCCTCAACAATTTCAATTGAATGCGTTATCGTTGCGGTCTTTTCTAGCATGATCGTTGCTGAGCAGTATTTCTCATGAGAGAGTTCCACTGCCTTTGTCACCTTAACGAGGTCTAGTTGGTGCCCAGAAACAACAAAAGTCATATGTATGTGAGTAAACACTTTTGGATCTTGCTCAGCTCTTGTTGAGCTGAGCTTCACCTGACAGCCCTTAATTGCTTGTCTTGCTTTCTTTAATATCATCACAACGTCAAACGCAGTACAACCGCCTGCCCCAGCTAGTAAAAGCTCCATAGGGCGAGGCGCTAAATTTTTGCCACCTGCCTCAGGAGCACCGTCCATATTGACCAAGTGCCCACTACCAACTTCAGCAGAAAAACTCATGCCATCGATACCCATCCAATTCACAATACATTCCATGTTGCACCCCAACAAAATTATTGAAAAACCTCTTTACCTAGTGATAACCCTAATATATAATTAAAACATTGCGTAAAGTTTGAATTTTAATTTTACTGCTACCGATGTCTCCTCCACCCAAACAAAGGTGGAATTCATAGCCCAGAGTTTGACTCTGGGCTTTTTTTTGCTATAATCATGGATTCCCTGAATAAGTCCCAGAGAAATGGCAATACAGTTTTAAGTATCAAATGAGAGCGTGCAAAAATAAGCAAGGCCGAACGAGATATTCAATACTAGTTAATTGGACTGACAATTTAATGAAAGTAGTCATGAAAACATTTTCCGCAAAATCCCATGAGGTGAAGCGTGAATGGTTCGTGATTGACGCAACAGACAAAGTTCTCGGTCGTGTCGCCAGTGAAGTGGCACACCGTCTGCGCGGCAAGCATA
>CAIQUZ010000122.1 GCA_903875135.1 uncultured beta proteobacterium
GATAGTTCCTCAAGGTGGCAACACCAGCTTAACGGGAAGTGCTACGCCTGAAGCGAGTGGTTTACAAATCGTTCTTAGCCTCAAACGCATGAACGCGATAAGACATCTTGATTTGCAAAATCAAACGATCACGGTAGAAGCTGGATGTATTTTGCAAGTTGTGCAAGAAGAGGTCAAAAAACATGATGCATTTTTCCCGCTCAGTTTAGCGGCACAGGGTAGCTGCACCATTGGGGGAAATCTTGCGACGAATGCTGGAGGCACCAATGTCCTTCGTTTTGGAAACGCACGTGATTTATGTTTGGGTCTAGAGGTAGTTACCCCACAAGGCGAGGTCTTGAATGGCTTAAGGGGGCTTAGAAAAGATAATACGGGTTATGATTTACGTAATCTGTATATTGGTTCAGAGGGTACTTTAGGAATTATTACGGCAGCGGTGATGAAGTTATATCCCGCTCCTACCAATCATTGTGCTGCCTTAGTCGCTATCGCAGATTTCCCGATGATGATGGGTTTATTCCATTTTTTACAAAAGCGGGCTAGTGCAGAACTGACGGCTTTTGAAATGATGACACGAGAAGCGATTGATCTCACCATCCAGCACTTTCCACAATTCGATACTCCGATTGTTCATCAAGCTCCTTTTACGATATTGATAGAGCTATTTGAATATCAGGAAGAGAAGTTGCCAACCACCAGCTCCATGCTAGAGGGACTTTTAGAACAAGCGATGCAACACGGATTTGTAGTAGATGCGGTGCTTGCCAATAACCTGTCGCAAGTGAAAGCGTTTTGGCAAATTCGAGAACATATCACCATGGCTCAGGCGAAGGAACCAGAAAATCTCAAATTTGATATTGCATTTCCCTTATCCAATCTTTCTGGTTTTATTACTGAAACCGATCAGATGTTACGTCAAGCTTTTCCTGGCATACAGATCATTAACTTTGGTCATTTAGGTGATGGTAATTTGCATTACAACCTGTGCGCTCCTAGAGAGGCTGTTCCTTGCTACTTGGCCAAGCATGAAAGCTGGATACAGTCGATGGTATATCAGCAAATCACTCGATTTGCGGGCTCCATTTCAGCGGAGCACGGGATTGGACAATTAAAAAGAGAGCATTTAAAGGAACACCGTGGTGATGCAAGCTACAAGGTTATGCAAACCATCAAGCGAGCCCTAGACCCAGAAAACCTCTTTAATCCTAACAAGGTATTAATCCGCAAAGACCTTTAAGTGATTTTTGGCGTTTTGAAGAGTGACGGTTGATGAAGCTTTGTGGTGAAGAGCTTAAGTTTTAAACTTACAGTTCTTTTTAGAGCAGGTTCCATACATAGCCAGGGCATGTTCTTGCAGTTTAAAGCCGAGTTTTGTGGCGATTTCGCGTTGGCGGCTTTCTATTGCAGCGTCCACAAACTCTTCCACATGACCACAATCTAGACAGACCAAATGGTCATGATGCACTCCTTCATTCAGTTCAAAAATCGCTTTTCCTTCGGCTTTACCCGATTCAAAGTGGTTTCTGAGCAAGATGCCAGCTTGTTCAAACTGCGTTAAAACCCGATAAACAGTAGCAAGGCCAATATCTAAGCCTTCTTTGGACAGCGTCATATACACATCATCCGCACTATAGTGTGACCCGGGATTTTGATGAAAAAACTCCAAAATCTTGATACGGGGACCTGTGACCTTAAGGCCAATATTGCGTAGATCGCTAGATGAAGATTTACTCATAAAGTGGATGGAATTCTTGTCAATAATTAAATAATGGGTGGATTCACAAATAAATAGGGTGAAATTCAGTTAAGCGTTAAAATCAATGTACATCATAATACGATTTCCTATGCACATCTCATCAAACTTATACCAGACGATTTTTAAGCATTTTTACCTTGGTTTATGTATCTTTGCTACTATTTTTATGGGCGGTTGTTCTAGCTTAGACAACAAGCCCATCACTGACAAAATTGAACGACCCATTATTTCACGGCTGTTTAATCCCTACCGGGCAGATATTATGCAGGGTAATTTTATTTCTAAAGAGCAACTAGAGTCGATTCGGTCAGGAATGAACAAAGACCAAGTGAAACAGATCTTAGGGACTCCATTGGTAGTTGATCTATTTCATGCTAATCGATGGGACTATGTTTTTTCCTACCGTAATGGACAAACTCAAGAGGTTGATTTAAGAAAAGTCTCCTTGATCTTTGATGGAGTGAGTTTAGCCAAGATCAATGCGGATGATGTCCCAACAGAGCAAGGCTTTATTGACGAAATCGATGCGATAAAAAAGAATCAACGTAAAGTCGATAACAAAGTTAACCTCAAGGCACAAGATGTCAACCCTGCGGTGAATCCTGTTCCAGCATTCCC
>CAIQUZ010000123.1 GCA_903875135.1 uncultured beta proteobacterium
AAAGTAAATCCACTGTATCAATTTTTGGTAGAGAATAAAACGGTTGAGGTACTCGTGATCTTTCAAGGACCGCAAGCTTACATTACCCCAAGTTGGTATCCTACAAAAAAGCAAACAGGGAAAGTTGTACCCACATGGAACTATTCGGTTGTTCACGTTCGGGGCATTTTAGGCTTACAAGAAAGTACGGATTGGATTCGCACGCATTTGGAGAAAGCCACCAATTGGCATGAGGCCAAAAGAGACTCCACATGGCAAATGAGTGATGCACCAAAGGAGTATACGGACTCCATGATGGGCATGTTAACTGGCCTTGAAATCAACATCACGTCAATGGTGGGTAAATTTAAGTTAAGTCAAAATCGTCAAGAGATTGATCGGTCTGCGGTGATCGAACAATTGGGTGCGAGTTCTCAAGATGAAGATTTGAAAGTAGCGGCATTAGCTAAGAGACTTCGAGAAAAACCTTAATTTTTCTCTAGCAGGGTGGATGCAATACGTCGAATAATTTTAGGCGTTTTAACGCCTTCATGGAATTTAAAGCGTTCTTCTTGCAGATTTAAATCATTGGTAGTGAATCTGTCAAATCGTCGGAGGTAATCCGCCCAGGTTTCAAAGACAAAGTTTTCAACCATCATGCCTTCCTTTTCGGCATCCTCAAAAAGACTCCAAGACATAGCACCTTGTCGCAGGCGGGCATCTCGAGAGCGGATCATGACTTCTTTAAACTCATGAATGTTCTGGGGGTTAATTTTGTATTCCAACGAGATCATGACTGGACCGGCATCTAGAGCAATATTACGATCAGGTGTAGGGTGTTCAATGGGGCAGACGGGGGTCATATCTTCTTCAGAACCACCCTCAAGTTTTAAGTGCTTCGTCAGTAGGACGGCAATGATGCCGAAGACTGAGCCACAGATGACACTGACAGTTACGCTGGTGTGCGTCGTGAGTTTTCCCCAGATCGCCGCCCCGATAGCACTGCCACCCATTAACGACATTTGGAAGATGGACATACCGCGTGCCCGAATCCAACTGGGTAAGGTAAGTTGAGCGGCAATTGATAAAGAATTGGCAGTTAAGATCCAAAAGCCTCCACTAAACATCATCATGATGGCCGCGAGCCAAAGTGATGGTGCAAGTACCACGCCAATCGCGGTGATGGCTTGCAGTATTTGAGCGATGGGAACTAACTGGTTACGATCATAACGGTGTCTGATTCGAGGTAATTGGGAGGCGGCCACAATCGCGCCGAATCCTAAGCATGACAAAAGTAAGGTAAAGGTTTTAGCATCGCCATTGAAATGATCTTTAGCAATGACAGGTAAGAGAGCCATCAGCGCGGAGGATTGAACAAAGAAGATAAATACTCTGAGTAATACCGCTCGCATACGCATTGAGGATTTGACATACTGAATACCAACACGAATTGCGCCTAAAAATCGCTCACCTGGAAGAGGCGAAACATTCGAGGTGTATTTCCAACGCCAAATGAGGACAGTACAGGCTAGAGACAGGATCATATTCAGTGCAAAAACATACTCGGTTCCTGCACTTGCAATGAGTGCCCCGGCGATTAAAGGGCCAATAATACGAGAGGCATTCATGGCTACCCCATTTAAAGCGAGTGCTGCTGGTAATTGTTCGCGAACGACGAGATCTGGAACGATAGCAGCGAATACTGGCCAGCGCATCGCTAGGCCAATACCATTGGTAAAGGTTAAAAATAACAAGAGTGGTGCATTAAGAGAGTTAGTAAATGTCATAAAACACAGTACTGCTGCGTTAAGGGCAATCCAAAGTTGGGTCACCATAAAATATTTTTTACGATTTAAAATATCAGCAAAGGCACCACTGGGCAGTCCTAACAGAAATACGGGCAAGTTAGACATGGTTTGGATCAAGGCAATCTGGGTTGCCGAGCTGGATAAGCTGGTCATCATCCATGAGGCCGCAACGTCATTCATCCACATACAGATGTTGGAGGTCATCCAAGCGAGCCATAACATGGCAAATACTTTATTTTTGAGGGGCGCCCACCAAACCTCTTCTTCAGTAACCAGGTTCGAGCTTGGATGTGATGACATAGTTGATTCATTTTACTAGGTGTATATAAATCAGGTATAAATAAGCATTGTGATTGCTTAAAAATATCAATATGAATAACTCAAATGAAATAATTGGCTTTAACGCGATAGAGCTATCCCGGCGTATTCAAAGTCGTCAACTATCTTGTGAAGAGGTGATGAGGGCCTATTTAGATCAAATTCATCGATTGAATCCCCTTGTCAATGCCATTATTTCTCAGGTACCGGATGATCTTCTCATTGCGCAAGCCAAAGCAAAAGATCAGCAATTTCATCAAACGGAGCACAAAGGTTTTTTATATGGAATGCCCTTGGCACCTAAGGACCTCACTGCGACCAAAGGCATACCAACGACACTTGGCTCACCCATTTTTAAAAACCAAACCAACGCTGCAGATTCAATAATTGTAGAAAGAATGAGAGCTGCTGGAGGGATATTGATTGGAAAAACCAATGTTCCTGAGTTTGGTCTTGGATCGCACACGTACAATACCGTGTTTGGAACCACCCTGAATAGTTACGACCAAACGAAAAGTGCTGGCGGAAGTAGTGGTGGCACATCGGTTGCTCTCGCACTGCACATGTTACCGATTGGGGATGGTAGTGATTTTGGCGGGTCTTTACGAAACCCTGCTGCATGGAATAATATTTATGGTTTACGACCATCGCTTGGGCGAGTACCTTTAGGCCCATCCGCTGAAAACTTCTATGATCAATTCTCTACTGAAGGACCTATGGCGAGAACCGTGGCTGATCTTGCCATGATGTTATCAATACAAGCTGGTCATGATGCAAGAGCACCCTTATCTTTAAAAGAGTCACCGCATATTTTTACGCAAGGTCTTGATGCCGATATGAAGGGTAAAAAAGTGGGCTGGATGGGCAACTATGCTGGATATTTACCGATGGAAGATGGGTTGATAGAGCAATCAGAAAAAGCGCTTCAGTATTTTGGTCAGATGGGTTGCGTTGTTGAAAGTGTATTACCGCAATTTGAGATGAGCCAACTCTGGCAGTCGTGGTTGACGTTACGTGCATTCGTTACTGGCGGAAAGTTAATTTCCCTGTATCAAAACCCGGAACACCGTGCGATGCTTAAACCCGAAGCTATTTGGGAGATAGAGCAATCTCTTCATTTAAAGGCTGCAGATATTTATGCCGCGTCAGTCACCCGCAGTGCATGGACAAAAGAATTGAGGCGGTTATTACAAATTTACGATGTACTTGTTTTGCCGAGTGCTCAAGTATTTGCGTTTGATGCTCAATGGACGTGGCCAAAGACAATTGCAGGTACAAGCATGGACACCTATCATCGTTGGATGGAAGTCGTCATTGGTGCGACCCTTTCGAGTTTGCCGGCATTCAATATCCCAGCTGGATTTCATGATGGTGTGCCTATAGGATTGCAATTGATAGGTCAGCCTCAGGGAGAGTTTGCGCTTTTACAAATGGGGCATGCCTGGGAACAGGTAACACCATTTAAAAATCAGCGGCCAGCTCTTCTACAATGATTTTCCATAGCGTAGCAAAATAAAGCTAATTAGCATCATTAAGATTACCCCGGCGATAGCAAGTGATGCATGAATCCCAATCATGCCACCAACGAGCCCAACTGTAATTCCAGAGCCAGCCCGAAGGCCTAATGCTGACATGTTGTAAAGGCCAATCACACGACCTCTAATTTCAGTAGGGGCATTGATTTGCACAATGCTTTGCGCCATGGAGTTAAATGACAACTCAAAAAATCCACAGAGCAGTAAAAGGGTGATCGCCAAAAAATAATTTTGATTGATGGCAAAGGTCACTAAGATAGTGCACCAAGCGATGGCTAAAATCAGCGCGGTTCTTGGATGAGGCTTCAAAAAACCACGACTTTCTAGAACAATCCCGGCAATGAGAGCCCCAGCTGCATCTGCGCCTAAAAGAAGGCTATATAAGAGTCCTGGGTCACCATGCCCGAGGTCATGAGCAAATCCAGGCATTTGCGCTTGATAGCCATTACCCACAAAAAACGAAGCTACACCGGCTAATAAAATCATTGAAACAATTGTGCTTTTTCCAGAGATATCGTGCATGGTTTGGATGATATCTTGAAGTCCTCGTACCGCTCGCTTGACAGGTTCAACACCTTTTCTGAACGCTGGGCCATAAGGTGCTTTCCACAACCAAAGAATCGTTGGTAAGTATAAAAAAGCATTGACTACAAGACCGTATTTTGGACCAACGGTCAGCATGAGTCCGGCGCCTACTGCTGGGCCAATCAGAAGTCCTAAATATCTACCGCTGGCTAAGATTCGGATTGCGCTTGGTAATGCTGGTGCCTCGACAATGTCATACAACAGAATTTGACTAATCGTATGCCATAACACTCCTGCAAAACCAT
The DNA here is from genome assembly GCA_903875135.1 of uncultured beta proteobacterium. Taxonomy (GTDB): domain Bacteria; phylum Pseudomonadota; class Gammaproteobacteria; order Burkholderiales; family Burkholderiaceae; genus Polynucleobacter. The sequence continues at coordinate 4,471 of CAIQUZ010000123.1, forward strand.
GGAGCACTAACAGTATCATCGCATGCCATTGCTGTACTGAATCTGTAATAAATAAATAGGCCCAACCCAAAGAGCAGATCATAAACAAACTAATACCTACTTGAATCAATCTGCGCGGATCGTATTTATCGGCGAGCGCGCCTGCGGGAACTGAAAAGAATAAAAAAGGCAGCCAATGTGAAAGAACGGCAAATCCGGCAAGTTCTGGCGAGTGAAATTTTTGATACAACACCCAATAGCTAATGACGTGTTCCACATTATCGGCCATCATCGCTAACATATAGGTTGCTACATGCCAGCGAAAGCCGACAAATTGAAATGCGGCAAAGGCAGGGGATTTTTGATTCGACATAAGAACTTTTTGATAAAACGCTATCTTAATGCTTCTTGGTCCATTCTTTTGTGAAAGCGTCCGAAAGTGATAAAAATCTTTTTACGGTCAGCTTCGATGCGTTCTCTCGATAGGCAATACTCAGGGGTACGGTTAATGTGTAATTGGGATCAAACGTTTTATAGCTGACGCTATCTGGTTGGATTGATTGCATTGACTTAGGAACAATGGCGATGCCAAGACCAGATGCAACTAGGTGAATTGCCCCAATAATACGGTAGACGATTTCGATTGATTTTGGTTCAAATCCAACACCTTGACATTCTTTTAAGAGATTTTCCTTGATCCCTGAGCCGTTGACCTGTTGATAAAAGATAAAATTTTCCTCTTTCAGATCGATGAGCTTCAAGACCCCATTGGGTGTTGCACTGAGTGGGTGATTGATCGGAACTGCAATCACCATATCTTCCTTTAACAGTTCGATACTCGCGATTCCGGGGTAGGGTTGGACCGAGGATCTTGAAAAAGCAATATCAATTCTTTCTTGTTCCAGACCATTAATTAAGTCATGCGCTGCGCCCTCCTCAATTTCAACAGAAATCAGCGGGAAGACTTCTCTAAACCTTCTGACAAGATCCGGCGTCATTTGATGCATCGATGCTGAACTAGTAAAGCCTAAACGAATACTTCCTTCTTCACCCATTTCAAACCTTCTGATGCGTTGAATGGATTGTTCGGCGCGGGCCAAGATGTCTCTAGCATCTCCAAGAAACACTTTACCTGCTGGGCTGAGCTCAATGCGACGAGATTTTCGGATAAATAAAGAAACCCCTAACTCTTTCTCAAGCGATTGAATTTGTTGACTTAATGGGGGTTGTTGGATGCCCAGTTTTGAAGCCGCCCGCGTCATATGTTCTTCTTCTGCGACAGTAACAAAGTACCTTAAATGACGTAGTTCCATATTTTGTGAAAATCTATACTTTAAAGGTATTAATTTAACACTTTTAGATATTAGACAAACTAAAATATATCAATTAAATTATTCCCACTATGTAGAAAAAGGAATGGTCATGGAAAAAGAGACAGAAGTCACCATCATTGGTGGTGGTATCGGCGGTTTATTTCTGGCAATTAGTTTGCATCAAATTGGAATCAAAAGTAGGGTGTATGAGTCCGTCCAGGAGTTATTGCCACTTGGTGCAGGCATTAATTTACTGCCCCATGCTGTTCGCGAACTAGAAGAGTTAGGTTTACTACCCGCTTTAGATAAGGTGGGCATCCGCACCCAAGACGCCTCTTATTACAATCATCATGGTCAACTCATTTATAGAGAGTTAGTCGGGCAGGCTGCTGGATATAAATGGCCTCAGTTTTCGATTCATCGAGGCGATTTACAAATGCTTTTACTCGAGGCCGCAAAAGAGCGCTTAGGTGAAAACTTTATTGTGATGAATCATAAATTTACTGGATATGATCAAGACGAGCATGGTGTTACGTCACATTTCGTCAATCGCGATGGAGAGCCCTTACCATCGGTCAGATCTTCAGTCATGATTGGTTGTGATGGCATTAATTCCGTATTACGTCATTTGATGTATCCCAATGAAGGGGAGCCGATTTATTCTGGATATACGATTTGGCGCGGCGTAACGCCATTTAAGCCATTCTTGAGTGGTGCAGACACGATACGAGCAGGTTGGATGCCGGTCGGTAAGATCATGGTTTATCCCATCCGCAATAATATTGACAACGAAGGTAATCAGCTCATGAATTTTGTGGCGACACAAATTCGTCCAAAACCCGATAAGTGGAATTTCCATGGTGCGGCAAAGTTAGAGGATTTCTACGACGCTTATGATCAGTGGGATTTTGATTGGTTAGATATTAAGGGCCTCATAAAGAAAACGGAAAAATTTATGGTCTATCCGATGGTGGATCGAGATCCCTTGCCGACGTGGACGGATGGTCTTGTTACGTTGATGGGTGACGCGGCACATCCGATGTACCCTAGAGGCTCCAACGGTGCAGGGCAGACGATTTTAGATGCGCGTTTTATCACTGGCGCGTTTAAGCGTCTAGGCGTAAATCAGGCAGCTCTTCAAGAGTACGATAAGGAGCGAGTTGCCGCAACAGGCAAAGTCGTTCTGATGAACCGTGCCAATCCTCCTGATACAATTTTGAAGGTAGTTTACGAGCGCACTGGCGGAAAACGTTTTAATAAGATTGAAGACGTGATTAGCGAATCAGAATTGGAAGCAATTTTGAATGACTATAAAAACGTTGCGGGATTCCAGGTAAAACAATTAGATAATAAGCCTGCATACGTTTAAGTTATGATAAAAATATTTGGAGGAGACACTCTATGAGTTTGCATTTGAAATTACCAGGATTAATCATCCCGCCGTTGACGCCATTTAATGATCGGCAAGAAGTTGACTATCACTTATTACAAAGCGGTGTGAACTACGTTGTGGAAGATTGTAATGCCGCAATGGTTATTGCGGCAGGCGTTGAAGCGCAAGAGTATCACTATTTAAAGCTAGAAGAACGTAAAGAGCTCATCAAAAAAACGATTGAGTTTGTTGGTAAGAGATGTCCTGTAGCTGTCGGAATCTCTCATCCATCTTATAAAATTGCCATTGAGCTCGCCCATTACGCACAGGATTTAGGTGCAGAAGCTGTTCAGCTATTGGCACCACTCAGAGCATTTGGAGGGGAGCCTTCACAACAAGAAACCTTAGATTATTTTCAGGCGGTTTTAGACCAGATCAAAGTTCCTATGGTCTTGTATCTGAATTCCGGGCCAGGCGCAAACCCATCGATCCCAACCACAATTGCTTTATCAAAATTAAAAGGGATTGATTACATCAAAGAAAGTTCAAGAGATTTATCGAGAGTTTCTCGTTTGGTTGCAGAAATTGAACTGGCAGGTCATGCCAAATACTTTACAACGATGCAGATGTTGTTAATTACTTTGCAATTAGGTGGTTCAGGAGTAACACTGCCACCACCAGCGGCCTATTTGGCTAATAAAGTGATTCAAGCCTTTGTTAATGGGGACCTTAAAGAGGCCACTCGTTTGCAATTACAGTTTGCTAGTTACCCAAATCGTTGGATGGGACACGGACTTACCCCAACCATGAAAGCATCGCTTAAACTGATGGGTCTTTCTGCGGGAGATCCATATCCTCCGTACCCACCAATTCGTGGTGATGATTTAAATGCCTTAGAGGCGTACCTCAAAACGACGGATTTCCCATTTAAGTGAGAATATCTAATGAAGTTTAATGTTGTATTAAAGAGTCTATTAATCATTCTCATTGGATTGATTGGATTGGCTCACGCCCAGTCAGATTACCCCAAAAAACCGATCACGATTGTTGTTCCATATGCAGTTGGTGGTGGGGCTGATCAAGTCGCACGTTTTATTGGGCAACAACTCAGTTTACGAATGAAGCAAACGGTCATTATCGAAAATCGTGGTGGTGGCAGTAATACGATTGGTATGAACTTCGTAGCAAAGGCGCAAGCAGATGGATATACATTGGGTTTAGCTACGCCAACTTTTTTAATGACTCCTGCGATTATTAAAAATCATCCATATGATCCGATTGGAGATTTCACGGGGGTTACATTATTTGCGGATGCTCCATTAGTGTTAGCTGTGAATCCAAAGTTACCAGTGAAAACCATCAAAGATTTAGTCGATTACGGTAAAGCGCATCCGAATCAGTTGAACTGGGCTTCTGGAGGAACTGCGTCAACTCAAGGCTTAGCAGGACTTCTTTTTGGGATCACTGCTGGCATTGAAACAACTCAGGTTCAATATAAAGGAAGTTCACAAGGCCTCAATGATTTATTAGGGGGCAGTGTGCAATTTATGTTTAATCCAATGCCGTCCATTATTCAACATGAGAGAAGTGGCAAACTCAGAATACTAGGTGTGGCTGGTACAGAGAAAATGACGAAATATCAAGAGTTTCCTTTGATCTCGGACACGCTTCCTGGATTTCATGCATCTGGTTGGTTTGGTTTCGTAGCACCCAAAGGAACGCCAGTGGCTATTTTGGATATGCTCAATAAAGAGATTCAAGAAATAGTTAAAGATCCCGCCAATCGAATAAGAATGGTCGAAGAAGGATTAGAGCCTCGCATGATGTCCCGCGAGGTATTTAATAAAAATATGCAAAATGAATTCGTCAAGTACCAAAAGATTTTATCAACCCAAAATATCATTAAAGAATAAATTTATCAACTGGAGAAATAGATGTTAACGATTAAAAGACTATCCTTGGCTGAAGCTGAAATTTTGATTGACGGAGCTACAAAAAAATCCGTTGAAATGAATATCCCAATGTGTATTGCCGTTACTGATGAGTCAGGTCATTTAATGGCGTTTGACCGTATGGACGGTGGAAAGATCAGTAGTTCGCCAATTGCAATTGATAAAGCTTTTACTGGCGCAGTCGCTCGTAAAGGAACGCATATCTATAACGAATTATGCCAACCAGGTAAATCGACATTTGGTATACATGTCACAAATGGCGGTCATTTCAGTATTATTGGTGGCGGTTTACCGGTCACTGTTGATGGTCAAATTGTTGGTGGTATTGGCATTAGCTCAGGAACTGCTACTGAAGATCAAGTTGTTGCGGAAGCTGCGGTAGCTTATTTTTATGAGAAAACCGGCTTTAAAGCATAAAGTAAATAGACATGTCGAAACTTCAATTAACATTAGCTTGCTGGAATTACGATCGGACACGAGCGTTAATGGAAGGCAGCATTATTCCTGAAGGAATCGATCTCAATTATTTAAGTTTGCCGGTTGAAGAAATCTTCTATAGAACCTTAACAAATCAAGAGTTTGATGTCGCTGAATTATCGATGTCTTCTTATTTGTTGTCTTTACAAAAACCGGAGCGTCCTTTTATTGCGATACCGGTTTTTCCCTCCTGTGCCTTTCGTCATTCCGGAATCTTTATTAATATTAACTCCGGGATTAAAGAGCCCAAAGATTTAATTGGTAAGAGGGTCGGAACTCCCGAGTATCAAATGACCGCAGCGGTTTGGATACGTGGAATTTTGCAAGACACCTATGGCGTGGCTTTTGATCAAGTGAATTACTTCACTGGTGGAGCGGAGCAACCTGGTCGAAGTGAAAAGATTAAATTACAACTGCCTGACAATATCAAGGTTCAGCCTATTGCGTCTCATCAAACCTTATCGAAAATGTTACTCGATGGTGAAATTGATGCGTTGTATACGGCGCGAACACCTTCCTGTTATCAAGGTGGACAAGGACCGATTCAGCGGCTTTTCCCTAATTATGGAGAAGTGGAGCGTGCGTACTATCGTCAAACGAAGATTTTCCCCATCATGCATGTGATTGCTATCAAGCGTAGCATTTATGACGCCCATCCATGGATTGCCATGTCTTTGTACAAAGCATTTTTAGCATCACAAAAACTGGTGTATCAAGACTTTAAAGAAACCGTCGTCTTGAAATCGATGTTTCCTTGGATGAACTATTATTTAGATCAAGTTAGAGATGAAATGGGTGAAGATTTTTGGCCTTGGAACATTCAAGGTACTCAACATAATTTAGAAAAACTGATGCATTACTCCGTTGAGCATGGGCTTCTTAAAAAGCCATTTGCGATGGAAGAGATCTTTGCAAAAGAAACTTTCAGCGGATTTAAGATTTAATTTTCTCAAAAAGTGAACTTTGAAAAAAGGCTATAATTTTAAAGTAAACATTAGGACTTAAATGATTGATGTCATTGTGGTTGGTGGGGGCAATGCCGCTTTATGTGCGGCGTTAACGGCTTGTGAAGCGGGCGCTTCTGTCTTGATTCTCGAATCCGCTCCAAAAGAATGGCGTGGCGGAAATTCTGTGCACACCCGTAATTTACGTTGTATGCACGACGCACCTCAAGATGTTCTCATCGAAGCATATTCAGAAGAAGAGTTTTGGCAAGATTTATTGAAGGTGACGGGTGGTTTAACGAATGAAAAACTAGCTCGACTGGTGATTCGTGGAACATCTACAGTCCGCGATTGGATGCGTAAGCACGGCGTACATTTTCAACCGTCATTATCCGGAACCTTACATGTCGCTAGAACCAATGCCTTTTTCATGGGTGGTGGTAAAGCTCTCGTCAATGCCTTTTATAGAAGTGCAGAGTCCTTAGGAATCAGCATTCGTTATGAAGCAACTGTCAAAAAAGTAGTTATACAAAATGGTCGATTTGATAGCTTGATTTTAGATAATGGTGAAGTCTTAAAAGCAACAACCTGCGTGCTCGCTTCAGGTGGCTTTGAGTCAAACCGTGAATGGTTAAGAGAAGCTTGGGGCCAAAATGAGAACGGTGAGTGGCCAGCGGATAATTTCTTGATACGTGGTACACGATTTAATCGCGGTGATGTGCTGAAGAATTTATTAGAGCAGGGGGTTGATCAAATTGGAGATCCAACTCAAGGTCACTGTGTAGCCATTGATGCGAGGTCTCCTTTATATGATGGCGGCATTTGTACGCGTTTAGATTGCGTTTCACTGGGGATTGTCGTCAATCAGTTTGCGAAGCGATTTTATGATGAGGGCGAGGATTTTTGGCCGAAGCGTTATGCTCTTTGGGGGCGGTTAGTTGCTCTTCAACAAGGGCAAATTGCTTATTCCATTATTGACTCTAAAGCGATTGGTCGATTTATGCCACCGGTATTTCCTGCGATTAAAGGTAACACGATTGCAGAGATTGCTCAGCAATTAAAATTGGATGAAACAGCGCTCATGCAAACCGTGACCGAATATAACCGAGCTTGTAAGATAGGCACGTTCAACCATAACATAATGGATGATTGTCATACGGAAAATATCACTCCCGAAAAAACACATTGGGCATTGCCGATTGATCAAGGGCCTTTTTATGCTTATCCACTTCGCCCAGGTCTTACCTTTACCTATTTGAGTTTAAAAACAGACGAAACCGCCGCAGTATTTTTTAATGAGCAAGCGAGCCCTAATTTATTTGTTGCTGGCGAATTGATGTCCGGTAATGTATTGGGTAAAGGTTATACAGCGGGTGTTGGGATGTCGATTGGAACGATCTTTGGCAGGATTGCTGGGCAATCAGCAGCGAATGCGGTGAAGAATATGAAAGAAACCTATGCAGCAGCTTAATGCTTTGATTGCTGAGGCAAAAAACTTGGCGCAACCTTCCGCTGCCGTGATTGAGGTTCAGCGTGTTTTACAAATTTGTAATGCTTGTCGTTATTGTGAAGGGTTTTGTGCCACGTTTCAGTCGATGACGCGCCGCTTAGATTTTAACTCTGCTGACATTCACTATATGGCCAACTTGTGCCATAACTGCGGTGCTTGCTTACATGCTTGTCAATATGCACCTCCTAATGAATTTGGCGTCAATATTCCTCAGTCGATGGCGAAAGTCCGTCTAGAGACTTATCAAACCTATGCATGGCCAGCGAAAATGGGTGTTCTATATAAGAAGAACGCTATTGCTTTAACCTTATTAACTTCTTCAGCGATTATTTTATTTTTATTCACCTTAGTGATGTGGTCAGGTAGCTTGTTCAATACCAATCTCGATGGTAATTTTTACGCTATATTTCCACATAACAGTTTGGCTCAGTTATTTGGATTGGTGTTTGTTACGATGATCATCGCGTTAGGTATTGGCGTAACGAATTTTTGGCGTTCAATTTCTACTGATCCTTTGGCTGCAGGCGCCGCTCTTGATGCCACCAAAGATGTTCTCACGTTAAAAAATTTAGGTGGTGGACATCAGCAAGGTTGTAATGAAGCAGATGATGCATTTTCTTTATGGAGAAGGCATTTTCATCACATGACATTCTACGGATTTATGTTGTGCTTTGCGGCTACTAGTGTAGCGACTTTATTCCATTATTTTTTAGGTTGGGAAGCCCCATATTCTTATACTAGCTTACCTGTTTTACTTGGGACTCTTGGTGGTATTGGTTTAGTCATTGGCCCTATAGGCCTTTTATACCTCAATCTCCGACGCCATGAATTACATGGCGATCATGGCCAAAAACCCATGGATCTTGGGTTTATTGCTTCTTTGTTAGCCATCAGTATTTCTGGTCTTGCACTATTGGCATTTCGAGAGACTGCTTACATGGCTATCATTTTATGTCTGCATCTGGGTTTTGTTATGGGCTTTTTCTTGATGATGCCTTATGGTAAATTTGCGCATGGCATTTACCGCAGCGCGGCACTTCTGAAAAATGCCATTGAAGTTCGCATGGGCAAAACGGTCAGTGTTGGCGCTGATTAAACTACGCGTTTAACGATGTTTTCGGGCCATGATTAAAAAACCAGCAAGGTTAATTGTCCTGATCATTTAGCAAAAATCGATTAATCGGCCTTGATATTGGCATTACTAATCAGTTGTTTCCAACGGTTGTAATCCGATTGGACCATCGTTCTTACTTCGGCAGGTGTTGGTGAAATAGGTTTTCCACCTGCTTTTTCAAATCGTTCTTTTACCTCGGGCATATTTGCGACTTTTTGCATCGCTTCCTGCCATTTTGCCAGTATTTCAGGAGGTGTTTTTGCTGGAACAAATAAACCAAACCAAGATTCCAGTTCAACGTTTGATACACCGGTTTCAAGAATCGTAGGAACTCCTGGTATGTTGGGGTTTCGCGTAGCGCCTGAAGTGGCATAAGCAATGACGCTACCAGCATCAATATGTGGCTTTGCTGTGGGTGACAAATCAAAGAATAAGTCAACACGACCACCGATGATATCCGTATAGGCGGCTTGCGCACCTTTGTAAGGTACATGAACCACATCGACTCCAGCTTTATTCCAGAGGGCTGCGGCTAAGACATGTTGACCGGTTCCATTGCCACCAGAGGCATAGGTCAGTTTGCCAGGATTATCTTTTGCATACTGGATGAGCCCTTTTAAATCACTAAAAGGTAATCCTTTACGGCCGATTAAGGTATAGCTATAACTGATAGCTAGTCCAACAGGTACAAAATCCTTGATAGGGTCGTAGGGTAGTGTTTTATATAACCAAGGATTCATCACCATATTGGAGATAGAGCCCACGACGGCGGTATATCCATCGGGTGGGAGCTTTGCAACATAATCCGTACCGACCACTGTCCCAACCCCAGGGCGGTTTTCAACAATAATACTTTCTTTCATGAGTGGCGCCATCTTGTCGGCAAGAACACGTCCTACATAGTCAAAGCCACCACCGGGAGGTTGGGGCACAATAATATGAAGAGGTTTATCTGGGAAATTATTTTGAGCGTTTGCCTGAACTGTTAAGCAAAGGCAGCTCAGCAAGAGTGTTCTCAGTAAACCTAAGCCATATTTTTTATGCATGATTTAACCAATCTTGACCACGTTGATAGAGTGCTTCGACTGAAGGCCCTTTTAATTGAGGCATATCTGGCTTTACAGTAAAACCTAGTTTAGTCTGAATATAAGCCAAGTGGCGATATCCTTCCGGAAACTGCTCAAGTAAGTTTTTATCTAATTCTAGATGGGCTGCTGGATCGAGGGGGTTCAGACGATCTTTTTCATAGATAGGTTGACGTAGTACGACACCCCAACGGCCCTCACGTTTTTCCATAAAATCATAAAAACGACCGGTACAAACCACATCACACATCACGCCGTCGACAGGTCCGCGTTGGGTAATGGTCATTTTGGTTTGTGCAATAGCGCGGTTACCATTGAGTTCAACACTGCAGCCCCCTAAAAAGTGCAAAATACTCACACCCTTGTTCCAACCCTCTATAGAAACTTTAATAAATTCCTCAAAATGACCTTGGAACCAGGTGGCCATCATGACGCCATCACTATGCCACACCGTTTTAAATTTTTCCCATTGTCCCGAGTCACGCCAAACCACCCAGTTCTCAACAACTTCACGAATTAATTGTTTTTCCACTAGTGAGTTTGTCTCTGCGGTATTCATCGTTCACGTTCCTTTTATTTTGAAGAATTAAGCTCATATTGAATCTTATAAATTGTAATCTGATTCTTTTTTGAATGATTTATCATTGAAGAAGATAAATCAAAATAAAAGGCACATATGAGTGAATTAACGATCTGGGGACGCACAAACTCTATTAATGTTCAAAAAGTATTATGGGCATGTGAGGATATGAACTTACCTTTTCAGCGGATTGACGCAGGTATGGAGTTTGGGGTCAATAAAACAGATGAATATAAAAGTAAAAACCCGAATGGTTTAGTACCAACGATCAACGATAGTGGCTTTATTCTCTGGGAATCCCACAGCATCATGCGTTATCTCACGCGTAAATACGACCATCAAAAAACACTCTATCCAGATGACTTGCAGATTTGTGCCAAGATTGATCAATGGTTGGATTGGTATAACACGGTCGGTTGGCCGCCAATGAGGGCCCTATTCTGGGGATGGATTAGAACACCTGCAGATCAAAGAAATCTCAAAGATCTTGAGGCTACTCGTCAAGCGTTCGTTCAAACCATGTCAATCCTTGATCAAGCCTTGAGTAATAGTCCTTTTATCGCGGGGAATGTGTTTACGATAGCGGATATTCCGTTAGCTCTGCTGTGTTACCGTTGGTATAACTTACCCATTGAGAGGCCTGTCATGCAACATTTAGAAGCTTGGTATGCCAATGTCCAAAATCGGCCAGGTTTCCAAAAGTACTCAACAGAACCTTTGACCTAATAGAATTAGGCCGCATCATTGAAAATCACTGCCATTCGGGAAATCAGGGTTCCATTAAAGACTAATTTACGTAATGCTGCTTTTGATTTTTCCGAAATGACAACTTCTGTTGTCGCGGTGATTTCTGACATCATACGAGATGGCCAACCACTGATTGGCTATGCATTCAATTCCACGGGGAGATATGCCTGTGGCGCGCAAATGCGTGATCGATTTATTCCAAGGCTATTGTCAGCAAAACCTGAATCACTTCTCAATGAATTAGGAAATAACTTTGATCCCAGCAAGATTTTAGCTTGCATGATGCAGCGTGAGAAACCCGGTGGTCATAGTGAGCGTTCGGTACCCATTGGAACAATTGAAGTTGCTGTCTGGGACTTGGTTGCCAAAATTGAGCAAAAGCCACTCTATGCAGTATTAGCTAGGTTGTTTAATCATGATCACTTACCTGTTAGCGTTCCCTGTTATGTTGGCGGTGGTTGGTACGCCCCAGGCAAAGGGATTGTGCAACTACAAGAAGAAATTCAGAGGCGGATGGACGAAGGTTATCGCGTTATGAAAATTAAAGTTGGAGGGGCACCGATTGAAGAGGACATGGCAAGAATCGAGGCAGCAATAAAGATTGTCGGATCCCCCAGAGAGTTGGCGGTAGATGCCAACGCTGCATGGCAAAGACCAAGGGCTATGGAATATGCGAGTACCTTGAGACCATATGGTCTAAGATGGCTTGAAGAGCCCACAGACCCTTTAGATTATGAGTTACTTAGTGAATTAGTTGATCTCTATGATGCCCCGATTGCAACAGGAGAAAATGTATTTTCAACCCTTGACGTTAACAACTTAATTCGATTTGGCCGGCTTCGGGCTGAGTCAGATATTATTCAAATTGATATTCCACAGTCGTACGGAATTACACAATTTGCGCAGACCTTACGGATGATGGAAGGGCTTGGTTGGAGTCGTTCTTCAGTCTTTCCACATGGTGGAAATTTAATGACTTTGGCGATTGTTGCGGGCTTTGGATTGGGTGGCTGTGAAGCATACCCAGATGTATTTGGAGCATTTGCCGGCTTTCATGATGACGCCAAACTCAGTGAGGGAATGATTTTTTTATCGGACCGTCCAGGGATCGGTTTTGAGGGGCAAAATGATTTATATCAACTGATGCAAACGATTGTTCAATAAGGAAGGGTTTTTTATGGCAGAGTCCCCACGTTTTCAGAGTATTCCAGCACATCAACTCACGGAGCAACAGAAGGCGGTTGTCGAAAAATTACTAGCTAGTCCAAGGGGAGCTGTGCGTGGTCCTTTTGCTGCGCTATTGCGTAACCCTGCTTTGGCCGATCGCATTATGCAGGTTGGAGATATCATTCGCTTTGACAATAGTATGCCTGCCCAGCTCAGAGAGATGGCTATTTTGATGATCGCGCGCTTTTGGTCGGCGAAATATGAATGGCATGCGCATGGCAAGATTGCTATAGAGTTAGGCCTTAGTCAGGAGACACTCGAGGAGATTGGGAATAATAAAAAGCCAGTTGCGATGACACCTGATCAAACGCTAATATATAACTTTATTTCAGAATTACTCACAGATAAAGATATTTCTGATGCTAGTTATCAAGCAGCATTAGATCGATTTGGTGAAAAAGTTATTATTGATTTGTTAGCAACGGCTGGATATTTTTGTTTTGTCTCCTTAGTTTTAAATGCAGTAAGAATGCCGATTCCTGAAGGTGGGCTTGTTTTACCGTAGTCAGAATGAAAGGCATACTTTGAAGGTCATTAATCCTCAGAGAAAACCCTCATAGTAGTATGAAGTAGATATCCATTACGATGAATAAAAAGGGAATCATCCCAAATAAGGAGACATAATGAGTTCAAGACGTCAGTTTTTGAAGAACACGGTATTTTCGGGTCTTACTTTTTGCTCGTGTGAGATGTTAGGTACAGCATTTGCCCAAACGCGTGATCTTGGTGGTAGCGATTACGGTAATGACCCAACTCTCAGCTTTAAACATCCTTTAGCGGGAACGAAGCGAGGGCCCACGATTATCGATGGTAAAAAGGTGAAGACAATTGATGTACACGCTCATTGTTTCTTCCAAGAGGCAGTTGCCCTCGCTGGGTCTGGGACCTATGTGAATGGAGCCGTTAAAGGTGGCCCGCAACATTACATCTCTTTTACGAATGACGACGTCATTAAAGACCGTATTGCATCCATGGATGCGATGGGTATTGATATGCAAGTTTTATCGATTAACACGTATTGGTATAAAAAAGACCGAGAGTTAGCTACAGAGATTTGTCGCATTAATAATGATAATTTGGCTAAACTTTGCGCAGCCTATCCCACAAGGTTTAACGCCTTTGGTTGTTTGGCGATGCAGTTTCCAGATTTAGCCGTGAAACAGTTAGAAGCCATTATGAAGACCCCAGGCATGAAAGGTGCGGCGATACAAGCTAACGTAGCTGGTATCGAGTTTTCTGATCCTATGTTTGATCCTATTTGGGCAAAAGGTCAGGAGTTAGGGGCAGCATTCTTTATCCATCCTCAAAGCACACCTGAACTCGCGAAACGTTTTAAAGGCAATGGCTGGATGTCCAATGTCATCGGCAATCCATTAGACACGACGATTGCACTGCAGCATCTCATCTATGAAGGAACATTAGAGAAATTTCCGCAGATTAAATTTATTGCAGCGCATGGTGGTGGGTTCCTAGGCTCCTATGCACCGCGCATGGACTACAGTTGTTTTATATCGCCGATTAACTGTAATCCTTCCGTTGCTCTCAAGAAAAAACCGACCGAATATCTTCGTCAGTTATATTTTGACACTTTGGTGTTTACGCCAGAGGCTTTAAGGCACTTAGCAAATCAAGTAGGTACGAGTCAGTTAATGATTGGAACTGACCAACCGATTCCGTGGAGTTTAGACCCTGTTGGGCATATTATGGATACGCAGCTAACCAACAAAGAACGGATTGCACTTTTGGGTGCAAACGCACAAAGGGTGCTTAATATTCGCAACTGATAATTTTACTTAATTCGATTTATATTTAAAGGAGATAGTTGATATGGGTAGTTTTCAATCTGAAGTTCGTGCGGGGATGCGAATTGACTGGGATGTTCCGATTACGCTAGATGATGGACTAGTTGTACGTGCGGACGTATTTCGTCCGATAAAAGAAGGTAAGTATCCGGCCATCATCACTTACGGCCCATATGCCAAATACTTACATTTTGAGCAAATTTATAAAACTTGCTGGGATCGAATGATTGAAACATATCCGGAGGTTGGCGCAAATACAACCAATCAATTTCAGTCATGGGAAGTTGTTGATCCAGAAAAATGGGTTCCTGAAGATTATGTCGTGATTCGTGTTGACTCCAGAGGATGTGGACGTTCCCCAGGATATGTAGAGTTGTGGAGTGCAAGAGAAGCACAAGATTTTGCTATCTGTATTGATTGGGCTGGAACTCAATCTTGGTCCAATGGTAAGGTTGGTATTAATGGCATTTCTTATTATGGTATGAACCAATGGCAAGTAGCTGCATTGCAGCCAAAGCATTTAACGGCGATGTGTATTTGGGAAGGTGCTAATGACTTTTATCGCGACCTCAGTCATCATGGTGGAATTTTATGTAACTTTATTGAAAACTGGTATGAGATGCAAGTTAAAACAGTTCAATATGGTTTAGGTAAAAATGGACATCGCAGTAAGATTACTGGCGACTGGGTTTCTGGTCCAGATACCTTAAGTACAGAAGAGTTAGGTGCTAATCGATTTGATTTTGGTGGACTCACCTATAAGCATGAGTTTGATGATGAGTTTTGGAAATCACGCACGCCAGACTATAGCAAGATTAAAGTGCCATTTTTATCGGCAGGTAACTGGGGTGGTCAAGGATTACATACGCGCGGTAACGTTGAAGGATTTGTTCGTTCAGCTTCCGAACATAAGTGGTTAGAAATGCATGGCATTGAGCATTGGACCCATTTCTATACGGATTATGGCCGTTTGATGCAACTCAAATTTTTTAACTACTTCCTTAAGGGCGAAAAAAACGGCTGGGATCAACAACCAAAGGTTTCTTTAAATGTGCGTCATCCTGGAGAGAAGTTTGTCGAACGTGCCGAGACATCATGGCCACTTGCTTCAACACAATGGACCAAAATGTATATTGATGCATCAAGTACAATGCTCGGGACAACAGAGGCTAGCAAAGACAGCAAGGTCACTTATCAAGGATTATCAGAAGGCGTTACCTTTTTAACAATACCACTTGAGCAAGACACTGAAATTACCGGACAGATGGCTGCCAAGTTATTTGTTTCATCGAGTACGGTGGATGCAGATATGTTCATTATCATGCGCGTCTTTGATCCGAATATGAAAGAAATCACGTTCCAAGGCGCATTAGATCCAAATACACCGATTGCACAAGGTTGGTTGAGAGCTTCACATCGAGAGTTAGATTCGAAATTATCTCTACCATATCGTCCGTATCATCCCCACACGAAAAAAGAGTTACTTAAACCGGGTGAAATCTATGAATTAGATATTGAAGTTTTGCCGACAAGTATTGTGGTTCCTGCGGGCTACCGGATTGGGCTAACTGTGCGCGGGAAAGATTATGTCTATCCTGGCGCAACAGGAGCAAGACTTTCTAATATGAAGTATCCATTTACAGGTGTTGGACCTTTTACACATAATCATCCTGGCGATCGTCCGCCAGAGATTTTTGATGGTCAGGTCAGCTTACATACTGGACCAAAGCATCAGTCTTATATTCTTTGCCCTGTCATACCTAAGAAGTAAGGGGCTTGTTGAACAAATGGGGTCGCAGAAATGCGACCCTTTTTAATGATGTCAAAGAATGACATGTGGATGACATACAATACAACATTAAAAGTTTTAAAGTCCACCCAATACCTTAAAAAAAAGAATGAATTTTGTGTTTGATTTTTCTTTAGGTATTAATTAATGAGACCAACTGGTTGAACGCTCCGACGAACATGATCCAAAATGCACAAGCTATCTGGGAGGTTTTATCTCCGCAAAAAGCGGTGCTCACTCTGCGTGGTCAGTTAGATACCCGATCAGTTGCTACCGTTTGGAATGATATTGCGCTACGTCAAGTAGCGTGGTTAAAAAAGAATGATGCCATTAATCCGGAGCTCATTGTTAACGCCTCTGAGCTTGAGTATGTAGATAGTGCTGGCGTTGCTTATCTCATTGACTTGCGGCGCCAACAAGAATTAGCAAAAGGACTATTTCAGATCACTGGCTTAGATGAAAAATATCGAAAACTATTAAGCCGATTTAACCCTATTGATCCTCTCTACCCGAAGTTAGAGGAAAAACTGAGTGATGGAATGATTGCGCGATTAGGAAAAAGTACATCAGTGTTTTTAGGAGATATCAAATCCTTGGTTGATTTCATTGGCAAGGTCACTGCAGGTTTTTTTTGGGTCGCTCGTAAACCTTTAGATTTGCGTTGGCGGGATATGGTATTTGCTGGTGCGCAAGCTGGCGTTTCAGCGCTACCTATCGTTACTTTGGTGGCATTTTTAATTGGAGTGATTTTGGCATTTCAATCAGCCGTCGGGCTTCAACAATATGGTGCGTCTAGTTACGTTGCACCGCTTGTATCAAAAGGAATTTTTCGAGAGTTAGGGCCTTTAATTACAGCAATTTTATTTGCTGGGCGATCCGCAGCGGCTTTTGCTGCGGAAATCGGAACGATGACGGTAAATAATGAAGTGGATGCTCTTACAACTGCAGGGATTAATCCAATTCGGTTTTTGGTGATGCCTCGGGTGATTGCTGGAACGATAGTCGTACCGATTCTGACCATGTTCGCGAATTTGATTAGCGTTTTCGCTGTAATGTTTACGATGACCTTGTATCAGATTCCATTTATTACGTCGTATAAGGGACTGATCAACATGGTGAACTTAGATGATATTTATTCTGGATTCATCAAGTCAGTGATTTTTGGTGTAGTGGTTGCAGGTATTGGTTGTATGAGGGGCATGCAAACTGGGACAGGCGCAGCAGCGGTCGGAATCTCTACAACTCGAGCCGTAGTGAGTAGTATTGTCGTCATCGTATTAGTCGATGGTATTTTTGCTTATATCTCTTATAAGACAGGTTTTTAATGAAGCCGATTGTGGTTCAAAATTTAACGGTTGGATATGGCGATCGTATCTTATCTAAAAATTTAAATTTTGAGGTGAATGCTGGAGAGATTTTTGTAATTTTAGGCGGCTCTGGATGTGGTAAATCAAGTTTATTAAAAAATCTGTTTGGGTTATATCCTCCGTTAAGCGGTTCAATTTTGATGAATGGCCATGATTTGACCCTTGCACAAGGTCAGGATCGTCAGGATTTGATGCTCAGTTTTGGTGTAATGTATCAACAAGGGGCATTATTTGGGTCCATGAGTCTTTTGGATAACGTCAAATTATTGATGGAAGAATATACTAATTTATCCAATGATCAGATGAATTTAATTGCTCGTTGCACTTTGGATTTGGTGGGTTTATTACCTTATGAAAATTTGATGCCCAGTGAAATTAGTGGTGGTATGCAAAAAAGAGCCGCGATAGCAAGAGCAATGGCGCTCAATCCGAAAATTTTATTTCTAGATGAGCCGTCAGCTGGACTAGACCCTGTAACCTCTGCTGGATTAGATCAACTCATCATTGATTTATCCAGGAATTTAGATATTACTTTTGTGATTGTGACTCATGAGCTTGCTAGTATTGAAACCATTGCAGATAGAGTCATTATGTTAGATAAAGATGCTCAAGGGATCATTGCACAGGGTGACCCAAAAGTATTAAAGACACAAAGTGATAACAAGAAGGTATTTGATTTTTTTAACCGTGTGAGTACACCATCAACATGAAGAAACAAAACGATAATTATTTCCGACTAGGCTTATTTGTTTTAGCGGGTATTGGCATATTAATTGCTTTAACTTTAGTATTTGGTGCGGGAAAGTTTAATAAAAAGACGGCCATTATTGAAACCTACGTCACTGGGTCTGTCACAGGACTTGAGGTGGGAGCGCCGGCGCGTTATCGTGGCGTAAAAATTGGTAGTGTTATCGAAATTGATTTATCTGGAAACCTTTACGAATATAAAAAGCCGATCGCTGAACGGAAGCAATATGTAGTGATTCGGATTGAAGTTCCTTTAAGTAAAGATTTGACTGGCGACATTGATGAGATGGTTCAAAAAAACTTACGGGCGCGTGTCAAATCTGCAGGAATTACAGGAGTGAACTATATTGATTTTGACTCATCTTCCGAGGCGAACAACTATACTGAACTTAGTTATGATTGGGAGCCAAAGTATCCTGTAGTTCCATCCTTGCCAAGCCAAGTAGATATCGTATTTGCGGGCATTAATAAAGCACTGAGTGCGACAGAGGATCTGGATATTGCTAAAGTGCAAGAAAACATCAATATTCTTTTAACTAATTTAAATACAGTGGTTGTGGGGAATGGTAAGGATGTTCGTGGAATTAATCAATCCATCCGTGATTTAGATCAACTGATTGTGCAATTGAATAAAGTTGCGTCGAATAAAGATATTGACATCATTACTCAACAGGCGTCTAGCAGTGCTGTCGCTTTACGGCAGAAGTTAAATAGCATTGAGGGAGATACGCAGTTATCTATTGAGCAAATCAAACAAACATCAGAGCAAATGAATGATTTATCGAGAAGTTTAAGCCGAAATCCTTCGGCTATCGTGTTGGGATCACCTCCAGCTAAAATTCAATTACCAGAGGTAACAGCACCATGAAATTAAGACTTTTTATACTCTCCATGTTGGTTGGCTTGTTTTCAGCTTGTGCGATTAAACAGCCGCCAATCGAGATCGATCATTGGCGGGTGTTGCCAGAGCGTTCTGGACCACCAAGAACCAACCAATTAAAATATTGGATAACGCAAGGAACTATTAGCGTTACTTCACCATTTGATACGAAATCATTCGTCTATCGATTAGATGAGCAGAAATACGAGAAAGATTTTTATAACGAATATATAACCATGCCTAGCGAAATGTTAGCCTCGGCAACACGGCAGTGGCTAAATGCCGCTGGAGTATTTGAATTTGCCGTCAATAATGGCAATACCTTAATGCCTTTATATCTTTTGCAAGGGGTCGTGGATGAAATGTATACCGATTTTCGTAAAGACCAAACCCCAGCTGTCGTGTTCACCATTGAGTATTATTTAAGCACCACAGATGGGATAAAGAAGAATAATGTCATTTTTAGGAAAAAATATACATTGCGCGAGAACATTAGCGATAACACAGCAAAATCGATTGTAAAAGCTCAGCAAACCGTTATAACTAAAGCATTTACTCAATTCGAAGATGATTTGTCAAGAGAAGCAAGTCATTTCCCTAAACCTTAAAAGCTTTCTTTTAGATTGAAGCGCTTTTCACTAGAGAGTGCTAACATAAGCTTGTAATCGACTTGTAACTAGATTGAGTAAACTCGAATGATGTATTTAAGACGTTATCGATATAAGGGATTTGCATCTCTTTTATCTGTGTTATTGCTGGTTGCTTGCGCTGCGGGGCCAGATTTTGTTGCACCATCGGCACCTAAATTAGAAAAGCTAACCTCGAGTGCGCTGCCGGAAAAATTAACGACAGCATCTAATGTCATTGGTGGTTCACCTCAAACTTACGTTGATGGTAAAGAAGTTCCTGCCGATTGGTGGACGCTATTTAAGTCAAGCGATCTCGATTATATTGTTCAATTAGCGCTTAAAAAAAATCCTAATCTAAAATCCGCTGATGCTGCCTTGCGCTCTGCCCAGTTCAGTGCTAAAGCGCAAACGGGTATTTATTACCCAAGTGTTGGACTGAATGCTGGCGCCACACGCCAACAGGTGCCTGCTGCTTATTTTGGACAAATTACTGGCGATCCTAATCAATATAATTTGTACAACGCAACTGTCAATGTTAACTATAAGATTGACGTTTTTGGGTCTTCTCGAAGAGCGGTTGAAAGTGCTAAAGCTCAGGCAGAATATCAACAGTTTCAGTTAGAGGCGACCTATTTATCGTTGACGAGTAATGTTGTTAACGCGGCCATTAGAGATGCTGCTCAAAAAGAGCAATTAGATGCCACTCGAACCATCTTAGAGTCTCAACAAAATCTTGCGAAACTCATTGATCAACAATTTGCGATTGGCACGGTTTCAAGAATTGACACGAGTTCACAAAATACATTAGTGGCTAATTCACAATCTCAGTTGTTTACCTATGATAAAAATTTAGCCATCACAAGAAATATGTTGGTGGCATATACCGGAGGATATCCTGGTACCAGTCAAATCCCTGAGTTTCGATTAGCAGGCTTATCTTTACCCAGTGAAATACCTAAGGTAATTCCATCGAATTTAGTTAGACAAAGGCCGGATATACGAGCTGCTGAAGCTGCGCTCAAAGCTTCTAACGCTCAAGTCGGTATTGCAACTGCCAATTTACTGCCACAACTGAATCTCTCTGCAGCTTATGGTACCGAGGCTTTGACAACCTCAGGGTTGTTTGGTCCGGGTTCTTTGTTGTGGAGTTTAGGAGCTGGCCTTACACAGCCATTGTTTCAAGGTGGTACCTTGATTGCTCAAAAAAACGCAGCTAAAGCAGCTTATGAACAAGCGGCAGCCAATTATGAAGCGACTGTAGTGAATGCTTTTCAAGAGGTTGCTAATGCACTGAAGGCGCTCGATACTTCAGCGAATACGCTTGTGTCTGCTGCGTCAGCAGAAAAAAATGCAGGTATTAATTTAAATTTAGTGACTCAGCAATATAAATTAGGGACAACGAATTACTTGGCCGTATTAAATTCACAAACTCAATATCAGCAAGCAAAAATTAATTTAATTCAAGCTCAAGCTGATCGTTTCACCAATACGGCGGCACTATACGCGGCACTTGGTGGTGGATGGTGGAATCGATCGGGTCCTGCTTATCAACCATTGGATGCCAAAGGTATGCCACTCTCTAATATGTCTAATCATCAACAAGAAGTGAAATAAATATGAACCTATTGAATCGATTACGCTCATCTGATGTATCCACTCCCGAAAAATCTCTTTTGCGTAAAAGAATGATTTGGATGTTGATAGCAGTCTTTATTTTGATGGGTCTGATTATTGGTTTTAACTTATTTAAAACTATCATGATCAAAAAATATATGGCTGGAGCAGGCTCTCCGCCAGCGACGGTGACAACGACAGTCGTTAAAGAAGAGGACTGGCAGCCGGAATTAAGCGCTTCAGGTAGCATGCGTGCATATCGCGGTGTCGAATTAAGTACAGAAGTGAATGGAATAGTTAAAAATGTTCTCGTCAAATCAGGTATGGATGTAAAAGAGGGAACTCTTTTGATGGCGATGACACAGGATGCAGATGTTGCTCAATTGCATGCATTACAAGCCCAGGCGGATTTAGCCAAAGTAGTCAGCGACCGTGATCGTCAACAACTCGCTATTGAAGCCATTAGTAAAAACGCTTTTGACTCCAGTGCGGCTGATTACAAAGCGAAGGCTGCTCAAGTGGAACAACAAGCAGCACTAGTGGCCAAGAAGAATCTGAAAGCGCCATTTTCTGGCCGTATCGGAATCGTATCTACAAATCCTGGTCAATTTGTGAATTCAGGTGACAAGTTAATGACTCTTCAGACAATAGATCCTATTTTTGTTGATTTTACTTTGCCACAAAACGTTGCGGACCAACTACGGAAAGACCAAATTATTCACTTGAACGCAGACGCTTTTGGACAAAAATCTTTTGAAGGCAAGGTCACCGCGATTAGTCCAAAAGTTGACTCCAATACTCGAAACATACAAGTTGAAGCTTTAGTTCGTAACCCAGATAAAAAATTATTACCTGGCATGTTTGCTAGTTTGAAATTAGAAATGGGCGATAAGGTACGATACTTGACAGTGCCCCAAACCGCTGTGACCTATAACCCTTATGGATCGATCGTTTTTGTGGCGAAATCTGGTGAAGCGGATAAAGATGGTAAGCCAAGCTTAGTAGCCCAGCAAGTATTTGTTACGACGGGATCTACTCGAGGAGATCAAGTTGCCATTTTGAGTGGAATCAAAGCAGGGGAAACGATTGTCACAAGCGGACAACTGAAATTAAAGAATGGCACACCATTAATTGTTAACAACAAGGTAGAGCCCGCCAATAATGCTAATCCAAAGCCACAAGAATAAGAATCGAACAAATGAGATTACCTAGTCAATTATCTAAGAGGTTTTTCCAATGAAATGGACTGATATTTTTATTCAAAGACCAGTCCTCTCGATTGTTGTGAGTTTATTGATTTTACTGTTGGGATTAAAGGCTGTTGGCTCATTACCGGTTAGCCAATACCCAAAAACTGAAAATGCTATCGTCACGATTACAACAGCATATTACGGTGCAGATCCATCCACCGTTGCTGGCTTTATTACCCAGCCTTTAGAAGGGGCAATAGCTCAGGCTCAGGGCATCGATTACATGTCTTCAACGAGTGTCAGTGGTATATCGACCATCGTGGCCACACTACGTTTGAACTATAACGCCAATAGCGCACTTACTCAGATTAATACGCAGATTACTTCGGTGAAAAATCAATTACCGCCTCAAGCACAAGCATCTGTATTAACTGTCTCTGTTGGTCAGTCCACCGATGCGATGTATATGGGTTTTGTAAGTGATGTCTTACCCAATAATAGTATTACCGACTATTTGTTACGCGTCGTAAAACCTAAATTAGACTCCGTTCAAGGCGTTCAAACCGCTGAGATTATCGGTGGACGAAAATTTGCATTAAGAGCTTGGTTAGACCAAGACAAGATGGCGGGTCTTGGTATTGGTGCGAGTGATGTTTATAAAGCCTTGTCAGCGAATAACGTGTTATCAACCGTCGGATCAACGAAAGGCGACATGGTCAGTGTGGACTTGGTTGCGGGCACGGACTTACATACTTTAGATGAGTTTAAAAATCTCATTATTAAAAGTAACGGTTCAGACATTGTTCGTTTGGAACAAGTTGCCACGGTATCTTTGGGGTCAGAGGATTACACGACGAATGTAGCGTTTAGTGGTCAGCAATCCGTTTTTATTGGTATCAAGGTGGCTCCTGAGGCCAATCTTCTTGATGTTGCTAAAAGAGTCAGAGAGGCACTGCCTGATATTCAAAAACAACTCCCATCCGGACTAAAGGGAGATGTCGTTTATGACTCTACGAAGTTTATTACTACTTCAATTGATGAAGTGGTTAAAACTTTATTAGAGGCATTGGTCATTGTTACCGTAGTGATCTTTTTATTCTTGGGTAGTTTTAGAGCTGTTGTGATTCCAATTATTGCGATGCCTTTATCCCTTATTGGCACCTTTTTTATGATGCAGGTTTTAGGATACTCCATCAATCTATTGACCTTACTGGCATTGGTACTAGCGATTGGTCTTGTTGTAGATGATGCCATTATTGTGGTTGAGAACGTCGATCGACATTTAAAAGAAGGTAAGACGCCAACGGAGGCTTCCCTCTTAGCCGCCCGAGAATTAGGTATGCCGATTTTGGCCATGACTGTAGTATTAATTGCGGTTTATATACCTATTGGTTTTCAGGGTGGTTTGACTGGCGCTCTTTTTACGGAATTTGCATTTACTTTAGCTGGGTCGGTTGCGGTTTCTGGAATTGTTGCGCTCACCTTATCGCCAATGATGTGTTCCAGGATTTTGAAACATGAACAAACGCCTGGTAAATTTTTACAAAAAATTGATGCTATTTTTGGCAAAGTAGAATCAGGTTATCAGCATACTTTGACTAGTGTGCTTTCCACATGGCAAGTGATTATTGTTTTGGGTGTTCTTATTTTATGTAGTGTAGTTTATCTATTCTCAACATCCAAATCTGAACTAGCTCCCACCGAAGATCAAGGTATTGTGTTGATGCAAGCATCTGGACCACCTAATGCCACCGTCAATCAAATGCAGACTTATGCCGACCAAATTTACAAAATGTCGAGTGCCCAACCTGAGTACGAGCAAATTTTTCAGATCACCAGTCCAAGTAGTAGTTTTGGCGGCGTCATTTTGAAAGACTGGAGTTCACGTACAAAGAATGCAACGAAGTTTCAGCAAGATATGCAAAACCAGTGGAATACGATTGCCGGGGTCAGAGTAGCTGCTTTTCAATTTCCAGCATTACCTGGTGCCCAAGGATTGCCTGTACAAATTGTTATTAACACTACTGAATCCTATGAAAATCTCAATGAAGTTGCCCAAGTGGTACTAGATAAGGCACGCAAGAGTGGCATGTTCTTTTTTGTAGATAGCGATTTAAAAATTGATAAGCCCCAGGACGTTCTTGTGATTGATCGTGATAAGGTGGCAGCGCTTGGCATGACGCAACAAGATGTGGCTAATGAACTTTCTTCTGCGATGGGTGGTGGGTATGTTAACTACTTTTCAGTAGCGGGTAGATCTTACCGCGTCATTCCTCAGGTATTGCAGGTCAATCGACTCAATTCAGACCAGATCTTGAATCAAATGATTCGTACTCCAGCCGGCAATTTGATACAGGCTAGAAATTTAGCTCATATTGAACGGCGTGTCGTACCTGCATCGATTAATCATTTTCAGCAATTGAACTCTGCAACCATTTCTGGAGTGAAGACACCTTTTGTATCAGAAGCTGAGGTGATCAACTTTATTAATACTGCAGTAAAAGAAGCGGGTCCAGTCGGTTACTCTATTGATTATTCAGGGCCATCAAGACAGTTTGTCAAAGAATCCGGTGGCTTTGTAGGTACCATGATGTTCGCCATTATTATTATTTTCTTAATCTTGGCCGCACAATTTGAAAGCTTTAGAGACCCGATTGTGATTTTAGTTTCTGTCCCAATGGCAATTTTTGGAGCACTCATCTTTATTAATCTTGGGTTAACGAGTATTAATGTGTATACACAGGTTGGTATTGTTACCCTCATGGGATTAATTAGTAAGCATGGTATTTTGATGGTTGAGTTCGCCAATCATTTACAAGAGCAAGGCAAATCGAAGCTGGAGGCCATTATTGCAGCGAGTGCCACTCGACTCAGACCGATTTTAATGACGACAGCCGCAATGGTTTTTGGTGTGGTTCCACTGGTTATCGCTTCTGGAGCTGGAGCAGCTGGGCGCAGTTCTATGGGTATAGTCATCTTTACTGGACTATCGATCGGAACTATCTTCACACTATTTGTTGTTCCGGCTATGTATTACTTTATTGCTGCGGACCATCACCTTCAAGAACCTGCTACTGCTCATTGACCCTAAATGTCATCACAGGTTAGTTAAGGGGAGTGAGATAACTCACTTCGCTTAAACTTCTTATATGGAAAATTCTAAAACCATCCAAAGAGACTTTACTGCGGTTCTTGCTTATCGGGTAGGAACCACCTTGAGTTATCAGATGATGATGGTTGCTGTTGGGTGGCATTTATTTAATCTCACCAATGATGTTATTTCCCTAGGTCTATTAGGTCTTGCTGAATTAATCCCTTATTTTTTCTGTTCATTATTTGCGGGCCATTTAGTTGACACGTATTCTCGAAGAGGGATTGCCACTATTGCATGCGTATTACATGTGCTGATGGGTATATTTTTGATGTATGTGGCTCAAGGCGTGTTGCAGCCTCCGGAGATGTTGATTTATTTTTCAGTAGCATTTTTGGGTATTGGTAGATCTTTATTACGACCAGCTTATCAATCTATTTTTGGGCAAGTGATTCCCCGGTCTCTGACACCAAAGTATTCTGCGTATGCATCCTCAGCTTTTCAGGTCTGCGTTGTCTCTGGACCAGCTCTTGGAGGCCTTCTCATTGCAAGTCTTGGTCTACAGTGGACCTATCTGATATCTGGGTTATTAGCTTTAATTGGTCAATATGGTGTACTAACAGTCCATTTAAAAAATCTTAAAAGGGATAAAAATACCGCCCGGTTTTGGGACAGCTTGATTGAGAGTATTCAATACGTTAAAAATCACCAACTTATTTTATCTGCAATGACGATTGATATGCTTGCTGTTTTATTTGGCGGCGCGGTTTCGATGCTACCTGCGTTTGTAAAAGATATTTTGCATCAAGGTCCAGAGACCTTAGGGATCTTACGTGCAGCACCAGCCGTGGGGGCAATTATCACGGGTATTTACTTTGCTAGAAATCCTATTCTCAAAAATTCT
This sequence comes from uncultured beta proteobacterium, assembly GCA_903875135.1. Lineage (GTDB taxonomy): Bacteria > Pseudomonadota > Gammaproteobacteria > Burkholderiales > Burkholderiaceae > Polynucleobacter. The sequence continues at coordinate 30,784 of CAIQUZ010000123.1, forward strand.
GGGAAATATATTTTGATCGGCGTGGCTGGCTTTGGTCTATCCATCATTGGATTTAGTTTCTCGCAAACGATTTGGTTAAGTTCTTTCTTTTTATTCTTAAGCGGTTGCTTTGACTCACTCTCCGTCGTTGTTCGTGTTGCCATTTTCCAGTTGACATCCCCAGATCACATGCGTGGGAGAATCAGTTCGATTAATGGTATTTTTGTGGGGTCTTCTAATGAGCTTGGGGCGTTGGAGTCTGGAGTAGCAGCAAGTCTCATGGGACTTGCTCCATCGATTGCCTTTGGAGGTTTTATCACCGTATTGGTGGCAATTGGTTTTTATCAATACGCACCGCGTCTGCGCAATTTACATGTTAAAGATTTAATCGAGGAACAGAAGAAAAATGACTGACTGTATACAAACTTATGAAACCAATCCACAAAAACCAAAGTTAACTTTACCCCCTCTTTCTTGTGATGCGCATTGTCATATATTTGGGCCGGCGGAGCGCTTTCCTTATGTTCCACATCGTAACTTTACTCCCGTGGATGCTCCTAAAGAGACCTTATTTGCTCTACATGAACTGTTAGGGATTCAGCGCTGCGTGATTGTTCAAACGGCATTACATGGTTTTGATAATGCTGTAGTAGTTGATGCGATGCAGGCAAGGCCAGGAACTTATTTAGGCGTTGCTTTAAGTTCGGCAAAGGTCGAAACGACCACCCTAAAAGCCATGTATTCGCAAGGTTTTAGGGGAATACGGTTTAATTTTATGGCGCATTTAAAAAATAGCGACAGTATGGAAGATATTTTAGAGTTAACCAAACGTTTAGTCGAACTCAACATGCATTTACAGGTTCACTTTAGTAGCGATTTGATCCATGATTTAGCGCCGCTTCTCAAAAAATCCGCCGCACCAGTGATGATTGATCATATTGGGAGAGTAGATGCCAGCTTAGGCGAAAATCATCAAGACTTTCAGGCCTTATTACATCTGATGGATGATCCTAAAATGCACATGAAAGTAAGTGGGGTTGATCGAATTGTTAAAGGTGTACCCTATACTCAAGGCATTCATTTGGCCAAGATCATGGTCGACCGGTTTACTGATCAATGCGTTTGGGGGACAGATTGGCCCCATCCTAATCATCACCATATTCCACAGGATGGAACCTTGGTTGATATCATAAGCCAGATTACGGATACTCCAGAGAAGTTGATGCATATAATGGTAAAAAATCCAGAACGTTTTTATGGATTTAAATAATTACTCAAGATAAGAGACGCGACTCAATATGACTGCTCGATTAAAAGGTAAGGTCGCCTTAATTACAGGTGCAGGATCTGTTGGCCCGGGTTGGGGTAATGGTCGGGCGATGACGATTCGTTTTGCTCAAGAAGGTGCACAAGTCTTTGCTACCGATATCGATGAGACCAGGTTGGATGAGACGCTGTCTTATGCCGGGGATGAAAAAGCCAATATTCAAAAAGGGTTTGTGGACGTCATGCAATCCTCTTCGATTGAGAAGATGGTTCAAGAGTGTCTGCAGCGTTTTGGCCGAATTGATATTTTAGTCAACAACGTTGGAGGCTCTGCTAAAGGTGGGCCTGTGGAGATGACGGAAGAGGTTTGGGATACTCAGGTCGACTATAACTTAAAGAGCGTTTTTTTAACGTGTAAATATGTATTGCCTGGAATGATTCAGCAAGGATCTGGCGCTATTATTAATATGGCTTCAACTTCGGGCATGCGCTGGACAGGGTCTGCCCAAATCGCTTACGCTGCAACAAAGGCTGGAATTATTCAGTTCTCGAAAGTATTGGCAGTCCAATATGCTAAACAGAATATTCGGGTGAACACGATTGTTCCAGGACAGTTGCACACGCCGATGGTCGAGACACGTCTAGCAAAGCAACGCACTGGGGGAGATATCGCCACCATATTGGAGCAACGTCAAGCGCGTATTCCATTACCATTTATGGGTGACGGGATGGATACTGCGAATGCTGCTGTTTTTTTAGCCTCTGAAGAAGCGCGCTTTATAACAGGTACCGAAATTGTGATTGATGGTGGAATGTCTGCCAAGTGTGATTAACCGAGAGAAAGATATGAGCCAAAGAAAATATATGAGTCGATTCGTCGTTATTGGGTTAAGTCTTTTGTGGATGACGATTGCACAGGCGCAAAACAATGTCGTCAAGATGTTAGTTGCTTTCCCTCCGGGAGGCCCAGTTGATTTTGTGGCAAGGACGATTGCTGAGCCTTTAAGTAAAGAGCTGAATATCCAAATTTTGATTGAAAATAAACCTGGTGGTAATGGTGCCATTGCCGCTGAATATATGATTAATGCCCCAGCTGATGGCAAAGTACTTTGGTTCACTAGTGCTGGTGCGGTTGCCATTAATCCTGGGTTGTATGAGAAATTACCATACAACTCATTAAAAGATTTTGCCCCAGTATCTTTAGTGGTTAATAACGTTGAAGTTTTAGTTGTCAATCCATCAAGTTCTGCCAATAATGGCGCAGAGTTTGTTGCCTTATCGAAACAAAAAGAGCTCACCATGGCATCTTCAGGAACAGGAAGCGTACCGCATTTAGCGATGGAGCAACTTGCTGACTCCACGAAAGGAAAATTACTCCATGTACCTTATAAAGGAGCGGCTCCTGCTATTACTGATGTGCTTGGTGGGCACGTTGATGGATTTTTTGGAGATATTCCAGGCCTCATTAGCTATATTAAATCGGGCAAATTAAAAGCCATTGGCATCGCCTCGAACAAAAGAAGTCCTGCGCTACCCGAGGTAAAAACGTTTGCAGAGATGGGCGTGCCTGGAGTTGATTCAAATAATTGGTATGCGATGTTTGCAAAAGCGGGAACTTCGAAGTCTGAAATTGACCGCATTAATGCAGCCATTAAAAAAGTTTTGTCTCAAGATGATATTAAAAATCGATTGATTCAGTCTGGCGCTGACCCAGTAGGATCATCTGCAGAAGAGCTTGGCACCATTTTGAAGAGCGATATTAATAAGTGGACAAAATTAATTAAAGATAAAAACATTAAACCCGAGTAAATATGAATCAACGTATACAAAAAATTGTCCCAGGCTCAACACCTGAATTAGCAGAAATTGAGGCTAGGATTTTAAAAGAGCGTGGGCGAATATCTCCGCTGTATCAGGTATTACTAAATAGTCCTGAGATTGCAAAGGGTTGGGAAGCACTCTTGACGGCGGTTCGAAATAAAAGCTCATTACCGGCACGTCTTCGAGAACTAATGATTCTGCGGGTTGCGGTGTTGAATCGTGCTCAGTTTGAGTTTGACGCACATGCGCCCATTGCCATCAAAGAGGGCGTTAGTCAGGCTCAGCTTGAAGAGCTGCAAAAAGATAAAGTCAGTAGCGGATTTTCTGAACTTGAAGTTCTGGTGTTAGAGTTCACCGATGTGATGACTAAAGAGGTGCAGGTACCTGACGCGCTTTATGATCTTGTGAAGTCATATTTTAATGACCAGGAAATTTTAGAGGTGGTCACGACAATTTCAGCGTACAACATGGTTTCACGATTGTTAAATGCTTTACATGTGGGACATTAATTCAATATAAAAAGAATGAACAAGGGAGATCAACATGAAAAAAATAATCAACAGCATCATTTGGATACTAGGGATGACAATAGGAGCGCAAGCCATGGCTTCTGAGATTAAGGTCATCGCTTCTGTAGCATTTAAGGAAGCCTACTTAGCGATGATTCCTGCGTTTGAAAAATCAACGGGTCATCATGTCACGACATTTTGGTTACCGACTGTGGAAGTGATGAGCCGGATGAAGGGTGGGGAGGCGGCAGACCTGGTCATTATTGCTGGCAATGGCATCGATGAGTTGACAAAGCTTGGCAAAATACAAGAGGGTTCAAGGCAAGATTACGTCAAATCAGGGATTGGTATTGGTATGCGAAAAGGTTCCGTTAAACCAGATATTAGTTCGGCTGAAGCGGTGAAGACGGCATTGCTGAACGCAAAATCTGTTGCATATTCGACAGGTCCAAGCGGTGTTTATTTAGTATCTTTGTTTCAGAAGATGGGAGTCACTGAGGCAATCGCCCCCAAATTAAAAGTGATTCAAGGAGAACCTGTCGGGGCTGTCGTAGAGCGCGGGGAGGCGGAGATTGGCTTTCAACAAGTACCTGAGATACTTTCGGTTCCTGGCATTGATTTAGTGGGGCCATTACCACCCGCGATTCAGTTTGTGACCATTTTTTCTTTTGGGATTCATGAGCAAGTAAGGGATGTCGCTGCTACAAAAGCGTTGATGCAGATCTTAAAATCTGAGCCAGCGGTTCCGTTCATTAAAAAATATGGTTTAGAAACTGCTTGGTAATTAGATCGATGATTTAAGGATGATCCTGCATAAATTTGACGAAACGTTTTGTGAGAAGTGGGTAAAACTCTTTCCACAAAGGGAACGCAATTAAATCTACATCTTGGTCAGTTGTGGGTAGCAAAAACAGTTCGCTGTTGGGTATTAGTTGATGCGCGGTAATACCATTTGCACTGGCATGGGTTTTATCATTTCCAGGAACGACGAGTACTGGTAAATTAAATTGTTGCAATTCAGTATTTTCCATCCCCATCACTGGCGTACGTGGACCTTGCAAAAACTTTTCTAGCCAATGCTCTTGTTGACGTATATATTCTTTGGGGTCTAGTGACATCAGATAAGATCGGTTATCAGGGTTGAGGGCAAGCCGGTCGATATAGGGCTGCGTATTACTGACACCTGCCATGCCATTTTCTTTAGCCGCTTGAATGAACTGTAGGTAATACATATTCGGTAGTCTGCCGGCCGCAAAAGTACCACCAGTGATGCGCATGAGTAACAGTCCTTTAACGGCTTCAGGATGTCGGCGACGGACCATCATAGATAGTCGCGCCCCTGCCGATGAGCCACCAAAATAAGCAGGCAGTGCGTTCAGTGATTGCATTAGTGTATAAAGATCATCTGCCCAAATTTCCTCCTCGCCGTCGGTGCCCTCAAATAACATTTGTGAGGCACCCGTATTGCGACGATCGTGTACGAGAACCCGAAACCCTTGCTCAGCAATCTGTTGTGCAAAAGGCGCCATTTCTGCATAGCTATTACGTCCTCCTGAGTTCAGTGCCAGCCAAGGACCATCGGTACCAAAGGTTTCATAAAAAATATTGACAGAGCGAATTTTTGCGTAGGGCATCAGGAGTTCTTTTTAATCAATTTTAATGTTAGCGTCTTTAATGACTTTACCCCATTTAACAATTTCATCTTTGACAAATTGATTAAAGCTTGCAGGACTTTCACTACCAATCTCATAACCATAGGTAGCTGCTTTTGCTTTATATCCAGCGGTATTCATGACCTTGTTGATTTCGGCAAAAAGACGTGTTATCACAGGCTCAGGAGTACCCTTTGGTACAAAAATACCATTCCATCCAGCCCCCTCGACACCTGACAGACCGGCTTCTGCCAAAGTAGGGACTTCCGGCATGATGGAAATACGTTTTGACCCAGCTACTCCAAGGGCTTTTAATTTTCCGGACTTAATATGTTGGGCAACGACGACAGGAGCTAAATACGCCACCATCACATGTCCACCCAATAGGTCAGGCATTTCTGCGCCGATTGCTTTATAAGGTATTTCTGTCATAGAAATACCTGCTTTAGTTTTCGTTAATTCTCCGAGTAATTGTGTAATAGAGCCTGCACCTCCTGAAGCATTGGTCACTTTTGTGGGTTCAGCCTTGGCATAAGCAATAAATTCTTTGAGATTATTGACGGGGAGTGATGGATGGACCACCATGACTAATGGCACACTAACCACCCGAGTTACAGGGACTAACGCATCGCCCAACTTACAGCAATTATTTTTTAATAGAAGATCGTTCAGCGCATTATTGACATTGCCATGGAATAAGGTATATCCATCGGCTGGGGACCGAGCGACTTCGTTTGCCCCAATTGCACTATTAGCACCAGGTTTGTTATCAATAACGACTTGTTGACCCAAGAGGTCTGACATTCCTTGAGTCAGATCTCTTGCGGCATTATCGACAGCACTTCCGGGTCCTGCAGGCTCTACAATTCGGATAATTTTTGTCGGATAGTTATCAGCAAAGACGATTCCTACGAACAAAAAATAGGTAGTAAAGGAAAACTGTAGGATTTTTTTCAAAGATAGCTCCAGGTTGTTGGATTAAGCTTGCATTAAGTAAGTATGCAAGATTTGATTGAACCCATCAGGGTTTTGTAGATTGGCGATGTGGGCTGCATTGGGTACAGGTGTATAGGAACCGCCAGGAATCTGTTCAGCAATTGTTCGCATAATATCTTCAGGACCACCCACCTTATCCTCAGCACCTCCCATGAGCATCGTTGGTACTTTAATATTTTTTAACTGATCTTCAATATTGAGGTTAATGAAAGCACTCACAACCCCATGATAGCCATCAGTACTGGTGCCACGAATCATTTGGCGCACTGCCTCGAGTTTTTCTGGGTATTGGGTTTTAAAGCTATCAGAGAACCAACGTTGGGCCGTGTTTTCTACGATGGATTCAATACCATTTTTTCTGACATTATTGAGCAGATCGTGCCACATGCTAGCAAAGGCTGGCACCATTTTTGAGCGGCAACAGCAAGGTACGAGTTTAATAATCCGATCTGAGTGGTGCACGCCCATGGCTAAACAGATAGAGCCACCGAGCCCTAGTCCTGTCAGATGACTCTTTTGAATATTTAAGGCATCCCAAAGAGCCAGTAAATCTTGACAGAGTAATTCGACCGAATAGGCACCATGAGTAGCGCTTGTTTGACCTTGTCCGCGAAGATCGTAGCGTAATATATGAAAATCATTTTTTAGGGTATCGATTTGACCGTCCCACATCGTGGTGTCATTCGTAATTCCCGTCACCATTGTTAACCACGGTTTGTTTTCGTTACCATCAATCACGTAATGGATTTTTATACCGTTTGCTTCAACAATCATCTTTGATCTCCGATATTGATTTTTGTTTTCATGAGTAGGTTGGCATTTGAGCAACATACCTGATGAATTTCTTCTGGACTTAAACCCACTGCAAAAACAGACTTGATTCCTTCACGGATATACATCTCGCCGCCTTCTGGGTCGAAGGGGCAATCACTAGCAAAGACAACGTGATCGGGCCCAAAAAAGTCAAGACCACAACGCAGGGCTGAGGCAGAGCCACCTAAGACTGTATCGCCATAAAACATTTTAAAATAATCGATTGGTGGTTTACTTAACGACTTCAGTACATCTGCTTCAGAATTATCTGCACTGCGTGATCCGAGCTGCGCCCAAAGAGTTTCTGCTCGACCGCTAAAATAAGGGATCATACCACCGCAATGATGGGTAATGATTTTTAGATTCGGTAATTTTTCTAGAACTCCAGAAAACACCAGTCGTGACATGGCAACGCTTGTCTCGAATGGCCATCCTAATACTTGCCAAACTTCATACTTCGATTTTTCTTCATCCACATAATCTGGCTTTTTTGCCAAACGAATGGGGTGCATCCAAATGGGCAATTGATGATGATTGGCCATCCGTTCAAAAATCGGAAAATAATCAGGATGGTCTAGTGCTACCCCATTGACACTGGAAAGAACTTGAACGCCCCTTGCACCAAAATGCTCGATGGCATAATCCATTTCAACAAGAGCCGCGGCAGGGTTGTTCATTGGTAAGGTAGCAGCAAATGTCGGAAAAAAATCCGGCCAGGTTTGACACATCTCATACATCCCTTGATTGGCAATCCTAGCTAATTTTGGGGATAGATCTCCATCGACTAACATTTCGGGAGAGGGCACTGCCAGCGTTAGTACTTGTTTTACCTGGGGCCATTTTTTTAGCATTTCGACGCGTGCTGGAATATCCCAAAGTAAGCGAAGAGAGGACATTCTTTTTAGTAGGCCTGGATCTTTGCTATATCTTTTTAGTTCCTCCATATAGCTCGGTGGCATGACATGATTATAAATATCGATAACAGCTTGGGTGGAGTTAGGTGTTGTCATGTCATTAATTCGGTGGTATGTTGGCATCTTTTACGACCTTTTTCCAGCGAGCAATATCCGATTGGATAATTTCTTTCAATTGTTCACCGTTGGTTAATCTGACATAGATCCCTAAATCATTGAGTTGTTTTTCCACCTCAGGGAGTTTCATGACAGACGCATAATCGGTATAAATTTTTGATTGAATATCTTTGGGTGTACCTGTGGGTACTAAAACACCATACCATGGATAAAGATTTTCTAATTCAGCGATGCCTTGTTCAGTAAAGGTCGGCACATCCGGCATCAGATCTGAGCGTTTTGGACCGGTCACTGCGATCATGCGCAATTTTCCAGCTTTAGCGAAAGGTAATAACGAATTAAAGGTAGCAAACATCACTTGCACCTGACCACCAATTAGGTCGGTCGTGGCATTAGAGATTCCTTTATAGGGAACGTGAACGATATCTAAGCCTTTTAGACTTTTGAGTAACTCCATCGACAAATGATGAGGCGTACCGTTTCCTGGGGAGCCATAATTAAATTGGCCTGGCTTACTTTTAATGAGAGCGATTAACGCATTCACATCTTTAGCGGGAAGAGTGTTTGTGACAGCAAGACCATAACTCGAAGTTGCTAGACGTGCGATGGGGTCTAGATCTTTTACTGGATCATAAGGTAATGTTTTATAGACTGCTGGGGTCATCGTCATGGTGTCGATCGCCATGAGAATACTGTAACCATCTGGCGCAGACTTTGCTGCGTGATCGGTGCCGATATTGCCGCTTGCACCTGCTCGGTTATCCACGATGACGGCCTGTTTCCAGCGTTCACTGAGTTTAGGGCTAATAATTCTAGAGATCGTATCGCTACCACTGCCCGAAGTAAAGGGAACAATCAGCGTGACAACCTTATTGGGGTAGTTCGCAGCATTATTTTGAGCAAAGCTAGATGCTAACATTGAGAAGCAGATAGCAGTAATGGAGAATAATCGAATTATTCTTTTAGACATAATGTCTCCTTATAGTTTAAAACTATTCTAATACATTTACAGACCCAGGAAGTGCCTTAAAAACAACGAGTGATTGTTGGGTAGTGCATCGCCACGCCAAGCCACGTGTTGGTCTGGACGAATAATGGTGTAACGAAGCGGGTATAAGTTTCCAATCCCGGGCTCTAGGGGGCGAAGTATTTTCAGGGGGATTCCAAACTCAGTGGAGCTGGCTAAAAGTTGATCAGCTTCGGACTCATTTTTAGTATCACTAATCAGCAGGGTTAAGCCGGCTCCGAAATGATCATAAAGAGAAGTACCGTCGTGTAACCATGCGTGCGGTGCTAGACAACCAGCACGGGAAGAAGGAACGTAATTAATATAATCACTTTGTGAATAAGGCAAACCGTCGTATTGCATGACCGGAGAGTTTTCGTAGCGATAGCCCAAAATAATGCCAAGGGTCGTAAATTCACGCATTTTAGAAAGTTCGATGTGACGACCAGTTTTTAGTCGCAGCGCATCACCGTCAGGTGTTGGGTCTTCGAGCCCTTCTTGCCATAACTGGTTACCAAGGATGGTATGGTTAGCCACCGCCTCATTCATCACCAAATCGTGGACTTGACGACGTTCAGATTCATAACTATCTAATAAGATTTGTCCGCCCCATCCTTGCAGCTTGGCAGCAATTTTCCAGCCCAAGTCAACGCCATCAGCGATACCCATATTCATACCATAGCCACCAAAGGGTGGGTGCAGGTGACAAGCATCGCCGGCTAAAAAGATGCGACGGTCTTGATACTTTGTCGCGATCAGTTTGCTCGCGATCCATTCATCGGAAGAAAGGACTTCGTAAGGTAAGTCGATGCCCGTTGATTTTTTTATCAGATCTACGGAAGAGTTCAAATCAAATTTTGCATCTTTGGGAACACCTGTAGGCATAAAAAACCAGCGGTCTTTATCCATTGGGCCAATTAATCCTGGTGCATCTGGGTTTACATGCCAATACATGATGGCGGGACCGAGTTGGTGGGCCTGCGCCAACCCTGGAGCACGAAAAACAATATTATAATTTTTTGAAAGGCCGTGTTCGCCCACCATTTCAGCGCCGATTTCTTCGCGGACTTTAGAGCGCGAGCCATCTGCGCCAACGAGGTATTGTGAATGAACTTCTTGAGTGTGGTTAGAACCTCGGTTGCGAATGACAGAGAGCACCTGACCATCCTCTTGCGAGGTACTGACGAGTTCAGTATTAAAGATGATTTGAACTGTTGGTAAAGTAAGGGCATGCGCGCGCATTACTTCTTCGACGGTATATTGTGGAACCCATTGAGAATGCTCTGAATAAAGCGGGTTTCTACCCGGGGCGCAATAAAATGCATTTTCAAAACGCATTAATTCATAGCCAGAAAGTCGAGTGCAAAAGACGACATTCGATGGGTAGTCCATCCCCAATGGAGATGCCTTACGCAATTGATAAGCAATACCCCAACGACGAAATAATTCTCGGGTTCTAGCATTCGTGGTCTTTGCGCGCGGAGCATAGCCAACGCGCTCGTTACGCTCCACCACTAAACAGGAAATGGAGCGATGGCCAAGTTCTATAGCGAGTGCTAAACCGACGGGGCCAGCGCCGATGATCAGGACATCTGGATGAAGATTGACAACTGTTGACATAGGGGATTTTTGAATGTAAAGAATTGATTCATATAGAAGAATGCATTCATTTAACCACAAAGAGTACCCGTTTCACAAGTTTGTTATGGGCCTCCAATTGTGAAAAATAATCACTACCAATAGTGATATGATGAATAAAAATATTAATATGTTTCAATCTGGAGAACATTTATGGCACCGAAGCCGAATTCTGAATTAGTAGAAAAACTAGCAAAAGCCAACCGCATTCTCTATAAATTAGGCGTCTTAGATGGTTTTGGCCATATCAGTGCTCGGATGGACAATTCACCAGATCATTTTTTATTGTCGTGTAATCGAGCGCCAGCATTAGTGAAAGCAGAGGACGTCTTGGTCTACGACATGCAAGGTGAGCTGGCGATGCAGACAGATAAGCGATCCTATTTGGAGCGTTACATCCATAGTGAAATTTATCGTTTGCGTCCAGATGTTATGTCAGTGGTTCACAGTCATTCTGCTAGTGTGATTCCATTTAGTGTGACTGATGTTGAGCTCAAGCCCATTTATCACATGAGTGGATTTTTGGGTGGTGGTGTTGCTAGGTTTGAGATCAGAGATACCACTGGCGATGACAATGATTTATTGATTCGAGATAGAAATTTAGGGGAAGCATTAGCCACATCTTTAGGTCGCAAGAACTTTGTATTGATGCGCGGACATGGCGCCACTATTGCAGCACCTTCCGTTGAAATTGGTGTATTTAGAGCATATTACGCAGAGTCGAATGCCAAATTACAACTTTCCGCGATGACCCTGAACTCGCCGATTAATTTCTTGAAAGAAAAAGAAGCGCACAATGCCATGGCCACGAATGAAGGGCAAATTAAACGTGCGTGGGATTTTTGGTGTCAGCAAGAAGAAGGCTTAATTTAACCGAATAAGGGCGTAATCGATGAGAATAATCTCTCCTATGAAGTTGGCGGCAATCTACATCATCACGATGATGTCAATGAGTATGGTATCTGCTCAAAGTAATTATCCCAATAAATCGATTAAATTAATCGTGCCCTATGCAACAGGTGGCGGTTCAGATATTTTGGCACGGCAAATAAGCGCACGATTACAAAATATTTGGGGTCAAGCCATTGTCGTGGATAACCGCCCTGGTGCTTCAGGCAATATTGGCAGTGAAGCCGTCGTTCGCTCACCCAATGATGGTTATACATTGCTTTTGCAAAACTCAACGATGGTAACGAGTGCCGCTTTGGCTGGTAAGTTAAATTACGACCCAGAAAAAGACCTCACGCCAATTATGTTGCTCGGGTTGACGCCAATGTCTCTTGCGGCGGCAGAAAATACGAAGATTAAAAATTTAAAAGATCTCATCGAGTACTCAAAGAAAAATCCTAATGGCATCAATTATGGGTCTTGTGGCATCGGAACTCCGCAGCATTTTATGGTTGAGATTGTCAAAGAACAAACGGGTGTCAAAGCAACGCATATTGGATATAAAGGCTGTGCTCCTGCGGTGACGGATGTGGTCGGTGGCCAAATTCAAATGGCAATAGTGAGCGCCAACTTGGTCTCTCAATATGTCAAGATTGGTAGATTAAATTCAGTAGGAATTACCACTGCGCATCGTTATTCTTTAATGCCGGAAAGTTTAACTTTTAAAGAGCAGGGTATTAAGGATATGGACTTTGCTGTTTGGTATGCGTTAATGGGGCCGCCGAATTTATCTCCAGAGATTGTTGCGAAGGTTCAGAGTGAAGTGAATAAGATTTTGGATGAGCCAGAGGTGAAGCAAAATTTATCGAATGCAGGGGTTGAGCCATACCGAGGCAATGGAACGGACTTAGCTAAGTTGATACATAGCGATCTGATTAGCTATGCAAAATTAGTGAAATCCGCCAATATTAAAGCAGATTAATTATGAAGCAACTGATTCATATTGTTATATGGATTGCAACGCTAGGTTTTTGCTTATCGGGTATTGCTCAGCAATATCCAGAAAAACCGATTCGCCTGATTTCTCCGATTCCTCCTGGAGGTGCTCCTGATTTGGTGGCAAGAGCTTTGGCCAATACGCTGGCAAAACAATTGAATCTCTCTGTTTTTGTCGAGAATAAAGTAGGTTCTAATGGCAATATTGCTGCTGACGTGGTTTCGCACGCACCTGCAGATGGTTATACCTTGTTAGTTGGCATGGATAGTTTATTTGTCATCAACCCCTACTTGTACACAAAGATTCCAGACGCCAATAAAGAATTTAAACCTGTATCGACCTTAGCATCGAATCAATTTGTACTCGCAGCCAATCCGAAGGTCCCTGCCAATAATCTCAAAGAGTTTGTGGAGTATGTCAAAAAGACCAACCCTGCTCCTGCTTATGCCTCTGGAGGCAACGGTAGTCAGCACCATCTCACGATGGAAATGCTCAAAGCGAGAGCTGGGATTGATTTATTACATATTCCCTATAAAGGTGGAGTAGAGGCCACCACTGCGACAATGGGGGGCGATAGTATTGCCATGTTTTCAGGCACATCAAATGCAGGATTAATTCGTTCCGGTAAGTTAAAAGCGATTGCGGTATCGGGTTCGCGTCGCTCTAAAGATTTGCCGGACGTTCCAACGATTGCTGAGACCTACCCAGGGTTTGACAACACGATATGGATTGGTTTGTTTGCCTCGAAAGAGACGCCAGACGCAATTATTCAAAAATTAAGAGTTGAAGTAACTAAGGCTTTAAAAGATCCCGCGATGATTGAGTCTCTCAATAAAGCGGGAGGAATAGAACCCTTTAGTACAACACCTGATGAATTTACAGCATTGATAAAAAAAGATCAGTTGAAATACAGCACCATCATTCGTAGCTTACATTTGCAGTTAGATTAAATTGAAGGGGTGATAGTTTGTCCAATTTAAAGTTATCCGTCGCGGTAGGTGACTACGATCATATTCGAGATTTTACAAGTGGGCGTATTCGTGCTGAGGGCATTGATATCACCCCGATTCATTTATCCATTGAAGAGACATTTTTTCGATTTACAAAATACCAAGAATGGGATGTTTCAGAGATGTCCTTTGCTAAAGCGATCTCTTTAGTTTCTCAGGTAGATCCTTGGTTAGTGTTGATTCCTGTTTTTCCTTCAAGAGCTTTTCGGCATTCATCGATCTATATACGCAAAGGATCTGCCATTCAGTCTCCCAAAGAGTTAGCAGGGAAGAAGGTTGGTATGCCAGAGTGGGCGCAGACGGCGGCTATCTATTCTCGGGGAATGTTGGCGCATGAATACGGCGTTGATTTAACCACGGTTGACTGGTATCAAGCTGGGGTCAATACGGCTGGGCGTAAAGAAAAAGTCAAACTACAGTTACCTCAAGGAGTTCGTTATACGGCAATGCCGGAGAACTCCCTTTCGCAATTATTATTAGATGGCAAGGTTGATGCTGTTCTTAGCGCTAGACCTCCTGATGCGTTTTTGCAGCATCCTGAGTTGGTAGAACGGCTCTTGCCGAACTATCGCGAATTAGAGTTAGCGTATTGGCAGAAAACACAGATTTTCCCCATCATGCATGTCATTGCGATTAAGCGAGAGACGTATGAGCAGAATCGATGGATTGCTCAAAATTTAATGCACGCTTTTGAAACGGCAAAAGAAAGAAGTCTTGAACGAGCCTCCGATATCACTGCGTCTTACTATCCGATCCCTTGGGTTTCAGACTATACGCAAGTTTCCCAAAGCATTATGGGGGAGGATTACTGGCCATATGGCATTGAAAAGAACCGTAGTACTTTAGAAGCCTTTACGCAGTATGCATTTGAGCAGGGAATTACTAGACAACATGTAAAACCAGAAGATATTTTTGTAAAAGAAGTACAAGAAAGCTTTAAAGTATAAATATTGTAAGTAGTTACTTTATCTCAAAGGAGACAAGATGAAGAGCAAGACAATGATGAATATCATCGTGTTTTTGTGGGCAGGTATCACTATGTCTGCTATTGCACAAAACAATTATCCCAGCCAAACGATTAAATTTATTGTGCCGTATTCGCCTGGTGGGTTACCGGATACAGTCGCTCGTCAGTTATCGATTTCTCTGGGTCAGCGTTTAGGCCAATCCATCGTCGTTGATAATCGTCCTGGCGGTGGCGGGGTAATTGCTGCCCAAACGGTTAAAAGCGCCCCAGCGGATGGCTATACTTTTTTAGTCACTGACACCATCTCATTTAATATGAGCCCCATTACCAATGCTAATTTGCCGTATAACCCTAAAAAAGATTTTATGCCGATTGCACTGGTTGCAAGGGCGCCTAATTTTTTAGCGATATTACCCAATATCCCAGCAAGTAATGTGGAGGAGTTTGCCACCTATGTCCGCGCACATCCGGGGCAAATTAATTATGGATCTTCAGGCATTGGCACTCCGCATCATTTGGCGATGGAGGCTTTGAAAAGCGCGCTGAATTTAGATATGACACACGTACCTTTTAAAGGTACTTCTCAATCAGTACCTGCGTTAGTTGGTGGTCAGGTTCAAGCTGTGTATGCAGCACTTCCATCCTTAGTTGGATTTGTAAAAACGAATCAAGTCAAGATTATTGGGGTTGCTTCTTTACAGCCTTCAAAATTAGCGCCAACCATTCCAGCGATTGGTCAAAAGATTCCAGGATATGAGTATGTCCATGTGATTGGTGTTTTTGGGTTATCCAACACGCCCCCTGAAGTGATCAAACGCATCAATGCGGAGTTAGAAGTCTTAGCGAATACCCCAAGTACACAAGAAACGTTAACGCCGATGGGGATTGAATTTAATATAGTAGGCCCGGTGGCAGCTCAAAAACATTTGGTGGATGAAACGGCCCGACTAGAAAAGCTGATTAAAGATACTAAACTTCAATTGCAATAAAAAGGTGGGGTCCTCAATAGTCCTTGGTGTATCTTCTAGAGGTATTCTATTGGGCAAAAGCAAATGTATCGCCTTGCGCTAAGAGCAATAAAAGCTTTATGATTCATTATTCGATTACTTAAGGCAACTATGTTAAAAAAGATACGTATATGGGACTTACCCACTAGACTTTTCCATTGGTTGTTTGCGTTTGCTGTTTTGGGAGCCATCATCACCGATCTTTTAGAAGAAATCGAGTGGCATAGTTATTGTGGTTATACAGCTCTTGTACTTGTGATTTTTAGGATCATTTGGGGATTTGTTGGCCCCTACAATGCGCGTTTTAGTTCTTTTATACCTTCTTTCAAAGAATTAAAGCAGTTTTTAAAAGATCATCAAGTTCAGCATTTAGGCCATAACCCCTTGGGCGCATTCTCAGTTATTGGTATTTTGCTTATCGTTCTTGTTCAAGCGAGTGCTGGACTCTTCACGGATGATGATGTTTCTTTTCAAGGCCCATTAGCTCAATATGTTTCAGAAGATATCGTTAAGCTCATGAATTGGATTCATGAAACGAATCATTGGTTAGTCTACGGGATTGTGCTGCTTCATTTAGGAGCTATTTTTTATTACCAGCGGGTGAAAAAAGAAAATTTAATCGGCCCGATGATTCATGGCGACAAAGATGTTGGAGCTGATAAAACAATACCAGTCCTTGAAACAGTGACATCCAAAGATGATGCCAAGATTCGCGGACTGGCAGTGGTAATTGTGATTGTTTTAGCGGTACTATTTAGATACTACGTATTGAAATAAATTACTTCTTTTTAAACTCGTCGTGACAACCTTTACATGTTGCGCCTGTTGCAGCAGTCGCTTTTTTAATCGCGTCTAAATCACCAGATTGAGCCGCAGAATTGAGGCTAGCTGCTGCAGAAATCAGTTTTTCTTGACTGGATTTGAATTTGTCTGTCTCAGTCCAAATCGCTGGAAGAGCGCTACCACCTTCAGTTCCAGGACCAAAAGCCTGCCATGGAAGACTTGCCATCGTATTGACGATTGCGGCATTCTTCATCACATCATCTTTGTTATAAGGAACTTCACCTTTTGCAACTGCCGCAATACGAGCAAAGTGGGTACCCATTACTGATAGAGCACTTTGACGGTATTTAATAGCAGATTCAGGTTTAGCAAATTGTGCAAGAGCTACACCTGTGATCACTGTTGATACAACAGCTACAACGAACGCCGTAAATTTGTTGAATTTCATTGACATCTCCTAAAGTAAATAAATCTGATTATAAATACATAAAATCGTTAGAATAGATATTAACAGTTTCATTTGAATTTGGTTGTATCGCTAAAAGGAGATTTTATGGCCAATTTAATTAAGCATATTGCCATGCGTGTCATTAGCATTGAAGAAAGTAAACAGTTTTACGAGACGGTTTTTGGCTATAAACACGTCAATACTGTGTTACGCAAAGGTAAACATGGCGACCATATTTCGTGCCATATGACGGATGGATATATGGATTTAACCCTGATTCATTATGAATCGGAGGACGCTGATGAAGCAAATTTTGCTGGACCGGCACCATGTATCCATCATATTGGCATGGAAGTGGAAGATTTAGACGCTTTTATTAAAGGGGTCAAAGATAATGGCGGTGAGATCTTAACCGAGCCTGGGCATTTACCGGTTAAATTTAGGTCGCCAGGTGGTCCAGTTGGTGAAGTTGTACCAATGAAGCGCTGGGAAGCAGAAACATTAGCGGCAGGCGTACACGGTAAGGTATTGGCGTAATCTCACCCTACTTAGCTAAAAAACTAGCTAGGATTTTTCCTGAGCTAGTTTTTTTTGCCACTTACGTTTCCATAGATCCCAAGAGCGGTAGTACTCTTGCCATTTCACATTCGCAGCAACTTCATCATCATCCATATAGACAACTTCCATGGGGTTTGAGGCCATTAGCATAGCTTGGTATTGCATTTTGGCATTTTGGTCGAGATAAATCGTTCTGCCAACAGCAACCTGAATTTTTTCTCCAACCACGACGGATCCATGCCCGCGCATTAGCGCTGCGGGATGATGACTTAATTTGTCGGCCAGTGATTTACCAAGAAAGCTATTTCGAACGAGCATATCAGTACCCTTTTGAGCGTCTCGAATGTCCCAGTTTGGTACGCCTAAGCCGATAAAGGCTGACATGTGGAAGATAGGGCGTAATTCACAGTTTGAACAACTAAAGGGCACTACTGAATGTGAGTGATTATGAACAATGGCATGTACATCTGGCCTAGCCTTATAAATTTCGCTATGGATAAACCGTTCGTTATAGCTTTTAGGGCTATTGGGGTTGATTGGCTGACTTTCCATATCCATTTCCAGAATATCTGCTGCGGTAATAAATTCTGGGGCTAGATCTCTAGAGATATAGTAGGTATTTGGGTTTGTAGGATTTCTGGCACTGACATGTCCATAGGCATCAATTACGCCGTGCTCCACACATACCCTAGAGGCAATCACAAGATCTTCAATAATACTCATAGCTTCCTTTATTCTGTAATGATTTGGCCATTTTTAACTACTGATTTCCACTTCGGGATTTCCATTTGAAGTTGTATGAACATTTTATCGGGAGATCCACCTTGACTAGTTAATCCTTGCTTCGTCATGAGTTCTTGTATTTCAGAACTTAAAAGGATGTTATTCATTTCGGTGTTTAATTTCAGCACAAGGTCAAGCGGCATTTTTGCCGGGGCTAACACCCCATACCACGTATCAATCACTTCATTAATACCTAGTTGTTTGAGGGTTGGCACTGTCGGAAAAACTTTAGAACGTTCCTCACTAAGGATTGCTAGCATCTTAAGTTGACCGCTCTGAATATAGGCGTTTGCCGCTTGTAAAGAGACGATACTTGCTTGAACATGACCGCCAAGAACGTCAGTAATAGCGCCAGAGATACCTTTATAGGGGACGTGCAGTATTTCCATCCCAGTTTTTTGCTTTAACAACTCCATCGCTAAATGTTGTGTTGTACCACTCCCTGGTGATGAGTAGCTATAGGTGCTAGGATGAGATTTGAC
Organism: uncultured beta proteobacterium; assembly: GCA_903875135.1. Lineage (GTDB taxonomy): Bacteria > Pseudomonadota > Gammaproteobacteria > Burkholderiales > Burkholderiaceae > Polynucleobacter. The sequence continues at coordinate 49,418 of CAIQUZ010000123.1, forward strand.
GTAATTTAAGAAATCTGAAAAGTTTTGAAAAGGTAAGGTCGGCGAGATGACAAAGCCCATTGCACTTGTAGATAGCAAACAAATAGGAGTAAAACTATGAATGGGGTCGTAAGGTAATTTTTCTCTGATTGCTGGGACAGATGCATGAGATGTGGCTGTAAATAACAAAACATACCCATCCCCTTTAGCTTTTGCGACCGCATCGGTTCCAATAACGCCCGCCGCTCCTGGGCGATTATCAATGATTACAGGGACGCTCCATTTGGTAGATAGTTTGTTGCCGATATTTCTGGCTAATAAATCAGCGGTACTCCCTGTTGAATAGGGAACAATGATCGTGATGGGTTTATTTGGATAGATATTCGGGATTGTTTGGCATACTGCGGCCGATATTGAGCTAACACCTAAAATCGAAAGGAAGATTTTTAAGAAAAAGTGAAAAATCATCTTGTAAAAGATTTTTTCATAAGGTGGTATCTCCAATAATGATTTTTGCATCAAGGCAAATTCTTTCTATCTATAATCTTAGTATAAGTTCAAAGATAGATAAATAGTTTGAATTAACTCCAAGGATCAAGATGAGATTAGCTCGGTTTAATGAAGGCCAGATTGGTGTAGTGATTGGTGAAGAGATCATTGATGTGAGTGATCTCGTTAATCATGATTTACAGGCATGGCCGATTGTCGCCATGAATCGCTTGATTGCTCAATTTAACCACTACCGACCTATTTTAGAAAATGCACTGAATCGCTCGCGCATTCCTTTGGCCGATGTGAAGTTGCTGACACCTATTCCTGCGAGCTCGAAGGTCATTGCTTACCCGATTAATTATCACGACCATGCTGCTGAAATGGGGCGTGAGGTCAAGGCGAATAATTTAGGTTTTTTTCTTAAGCCGACATCATCCCTGAGTGGTGCTAGTGATCCGATTGTTTTGCCGGACTTACCGGATCGAAGAATTGACCATGAATGTGAGTTAGCCATCATTATTGGTAAACGAGGCCGTGATATTCCTCGTGAAAATTGGCAAGAGTATGTATTTGGCTATTCTTGTTTAATGGATATTGTGGTGCGTGGTAAAGAAGAGCGCGTTGCACGCAAAGCTTATGATACTTTTTGCCCTGTAGGACCTTGGATTATGACCGCTGATGAATTGGGTGATCCTACTCAACTTCAAGGACGTTTATGGGTCAACGGTGAGTTACGCCAAGATGCAAATACGCGCGATTTAATCGTTGATATTCCCGGGATGATTGAGATTGCTTCACACATTATGACCCTAGAGCCGGGCGACATTATTGCAGCAGGAACTCCTGCTGGGGTTGGACCGATTCGAGGTGGCGATCACGTCAAAATTGAATTTGAGAAAATTGGTTCAATGAGCGTTGCGGTTGAGCAAAGTCGCGGTGGCAAAGCTTCCATCTTTCAACCGCCTCCAGTTCAATGAAAAAAGAGTATAGGTATGACCTCAAGTAATAATTCTGAGTTACAAGAATTTAAAGAGGGTATTGATCCTTTTAATTTATTACCTTTATGGGAGCGCCAAATGAAGTTGATGCCGGGCTCACATTGTGTTCCTGCGCATTGGCCTTATCAAACAGTCAGACCCTTATTAGAAAAATCTGTGGCTCTGATCAGTAAAAAAGAGGCAGACAGACGCGTGCTTGTCATGGAGAATCCTTCTTTACGAGGGTCTTCGTTTATCTCCCAGTCCTTATATGCAGGTCAGCAAATTATTATGCCAGGCGAGGTTGCTCCTTCACATCGACACACTCCCAATGCCTTACGATTTGTGGTGGAAGGGGAGGGTGCGTATACGAGCGTTGATGGTATCAAGATGATGATGCGACCAGGAGACTTTGTTGTTACCCCCAATTTTACTTGGCATGATCATGGTAATGAGGGAAGCCAAGCTGTCGTTTGGATGGATGGCTTAGATACATCGTTTACGAGTTTATTTGGAGCGCACTTTCGGGAGAACTATTCAGAGGATATTTACCCAGTCACTCATACGAGTCATCATGTAGATCAACACAGCGAGAGTCTGATCTATCCATGGCAGAGTTCACTCGATCGCTTGTTACAGATTCCGAATTCTCAAATGGATCCTGTGCATGGCTTTAAGTTACGCTACGTCGATCCTAAAACGGGTAAAGATCCCCTCACAACCATTGCTGCTTTTTTGCAGATGTTACCAAAATACTTTAAGGGTCAAACCTACCGTTCTACAGAACATACAGTCATGAACGTGGCTCAGGGTTCTTGTACCTTAGAGCTTGGGACTCAGACCTACTTTTTAGATACTCACGACGTTATGGTGGTGCCATCTTGGGAGACCTATCGGTTTCTTAGCAAAGACGGGGCAGTTATTTTTAGTTTTTCTGATCGTAGCGCCCAACAAGCCTTAGGATTTTGGCGCGAAGAGTACCTCATCGATTAAATTGGGCTTGTCTTGATACAAACCATGTTTTAGTTTACTCTAGTAAAAATAAAATAAATTGGAGACATCATGAAGCAATGTTTGTGCTCAATCGTGAAGATGGTTTGCATCTTTAGTCTTTTGATCTCAGCTTTTGTTCATTGCGCTGACAGTACATATCCTAATCGCCCGATTAAAGTGATCGTACCTTTTCCTCCAGGTGGTCCAACAGATAATTATGCAAGACTGATTGCCAGTAAGATGGCGGAGGATTTTAAACAGCCCGTTATTGTTGAAAATCGTGCGGGTGGGACAGGCACCCCTGGAACTTTGGCTGTCATGAATGCGCCCGCTGATGGATACACACTGATATTTACCTCCAATAGCGCGCACTTAATTAGCCCGTTACTAAAGTTCCCAATGCCATACGATTCTGTGAAAGATTTTTCTCCTTTATCGATGGTGATCAAATATCCGATGTATTTACTGACGAACTCCAATTTACCGGTCAAGAATGTAACTGAATTTATTCAATATGCAAAGACGCATCCCAATCAATTAAATTATTCGAGTGTGGGGATCGGCTCCGGTGGTCACTTAGCCTGTGAGTTATTTAATATTGCAGCTGGTACGAATGTTGTACATGTTCCCTATAAAGGAGCAGCTCCGGCACAGGCAGCCCTGATTGGTGGGGAAACACAGATGTTTTGTGACAGCGTAGGGAACTCTCAAGGGATGGTGAATGCTGGCAAGATGCGAGGATTAGCACTGTTTTCTGACAAGAGATCGACTGTCGCCGTCGATGTTCCTACGATGGGTGAGATGGGACTACCTGGTCTTGCTGCTTATATTTGGTTAGGTATGTTAGCCCCGCCCAATTTACCTGTAGAGATACAAAATAAACTCAATGCTGAACTGGTTAAAATCATGGCCATGCCTGATGTTTCTGCATTCGCCTTGAAAGGTGGAAATGATATTGTCGCCAATACACCGGCTCAATTTGCGCAAATGATGCGGGATGAAAAAGAGGTATGGGCCAAGGTGATTCGAGAAAAAAATATTAAACCTGAATAAGCTGATTCTTATAACCACAAATAACAACATCCTATAAAGTATTGAAAAATGACAAAGATCAAAATGCACGGCGGTAAAATTTTGGCAAATGCATTAGCTCGTCAAGGCGTAGAGTTTGCCTTTGGGGTTCCTGGTGAGAGTTATCTAGCTCTTTTAGATGGTCTATATGATCACGCAGATGCTATGCAATTTATTACATGCCGGCAAGAAGGTGGTGCCGCGTATATGGCAGATGCTTATGCCAAACTCACAGGTAAAGTTGGTGTCTTGATGGTGACTCGAGGCCCTGGTGCGTCGAACGCTATGGTGGGGGTTCATACCGCTTTTCAGGATAGTACGCCCTTAGTTGTTTTGATTGGTCAGGTTGGAACGGATATGGCTGAGCGTGAGGCCTTTCAGGAAGTGGATTTACGTAAGATGTATTCCGAATGTGCTAAATGGGTTGGCAGTATTGACCGTGTTGATCGCATCGATGAATATGTATCAAGAGCATTTCATTTGGCTCAGTCGGGTCGTAAGGGACCCGTTGTACTCGCCTTACCAGAAGACATTTTATTTGCAGAGGGATTTGAAAAACCAACCTTGTCAGCTCATGTTGTACAACCTGGATTAAATCCACTGATTTTTGCACAAGCGATGAATGCTTTAGATCAAGCCACTCGACCTATGGTGATTGTTGGCGGTAGCTCATGGGATGCATCGACATGTCAACATCTACAAAAGTGGGCGCAGGAAAAAAAGGTGCCAGTAGCAACATCATTTCGCTATCAAGATTTAATCGATAATGACAGCTCAGCTTTTGTAGGATTTTTAGGTCTTGGCACCAATCCCAAGCTGGTTGAGCGGTTTAAGCAAGCGGATGTGGTTCTTGTGATTGGGGATCGTTTAGGAGAGGTTACTTCTTTAGCCTACACTTTATTTGATGTTCCAGCCCCAAAACAAACCCTCATCCATGTTCATCCTGGATCTGAAGAGTTAGGCTTTGTTTATCGACCAAGCTATGCCTTGAATTGTTCGCCTAAATTATTTGTCGAAGCATTGATCCATAATTCGGAAAATTTAAAGCCTGATCAACTGCAATTTGAGCAAGCTAGAGCGGATCAAGTCGAGTTTAAGGAACCAGTCCCCATTGTTGGAGATATTCAGTTAGCGACTATTTTTTCTGAACTTCGAAATTACATTCCAAGAGATGCGATTCTCACCAATGGCGCAGGTAACTTTACAACGTGGTTACATCGTTTCTACGCGTATGGTGGCTTTCGGACGCAGCTTGCGCCTGCGAATGGCTCCATGGGGTATGGATTACCAGCGGCGATTGCTGCCAAAATTGCCTATCCTGAAAGGGTGGTGATTGGGGTGACCGGTGATGGAGACTTTATGATGACCTGTCAAGAGCTAGCCACTGCGATGAAATATCAAGTTAAGCCCATTATTTTGATTATGAATAATGGCATTTATGGGACCATCAGAATGCATCAAGAGCGTGAATTTAAATCTAGGGTATCAGGCACTCACTTAACGAACCCTAATTTTGTGATGTTCGCGAAGAGTTTTGGGATACCGGGATACCGGGTTACCAAAACAAGAGAGTTCTTCAGCGCATTACAAGAAGCCATCAAAAATGACCAAGGGGCTGTGATTGAACTGGTCACTGAACCCGAAGCCATTACTCCGAATAAACGATTGTCGGAACTTTCTTAAGCATTAATCGACTTTGGCACCAGAGTCTTTTACAGCCTTTGTCCACTTCGTAATTTCTTTTTTGATATATTCAGAAAATTGATCGCTAGGCATGCCTGATGCTTCTGCACCGATAGCTGCCAATTGTTCCCTCACCGCAGGACTTCGGACGGCTTTAATCACAGCATCGCTAATCTTAGCTGCAAGTTCAGGAGGAGTCTTTGCTGGGATCACAATACCAAACCACGAGGTCGCCTCATAACCAGGTAGGTCTGCGGCTTCTGCAATCGTGGGTAAATCCGGAAATACTGGTGAACGTTTAGCGCTAGTAACCGCGATGGCTTTTAGTTTGCCAGCTTTAATAAAATTAATACAAGACGGCAAGTTATCAAACATGATGTCTGTATTACCTGCCATTAAATCAGTTAGAGCGGGAGGGCTGCCACGATAGGGTAAATGAACCATAAACGTCTTTGTCATCGATTTAAATAGTTCTCCCGCCATGTGGATCGATGTCCCACTGCCACTAGAAGCCATATTGATTTTGCCGGGATTTGCTTTTGCGTAAGCGATTAAATCTTTCACAGTATTAATTTTATTTTTTTCAGCAAACGCTGGATTTAAAACCAAGACATTCGGTAGCTCGGCGACGAGGGTCACGGGTATAAAGTCTTTAATCGGATCAAACGGTAGTTTATTCGTACCTTGCGTATAGAGTGGTTGATTAATACCATGTGTGCCAACCGATGCCATCAGCCAGGTATAGCCATCTGGATTTGATTTTGCAACATAGTCAGCACCAATATTTCCGCCAGCACCAGGTTTGTTTTCAATAATGACATTCCATCCCATACTGCGAGCTATTTCTGCAGCAACGGGTCTTGCCACATTGTCCGTTGCGCCGCCTGGAGGAAAAGGGACAACATATTTAATCGGATGGTTGGGAAAAGTACTTTGAGCAAAACTTGGTAATGTAGCTCCGAAAGTACAGCCGAGAAAAACCACCATCGTTTGTAAAATTTTCATATTGTCTCCTAATGGATCTTATAGAGATAGTTTACGTTAATTGAGACTCCGTATTCAATCTTTACTTCGATAACTCTTCCGGGTTTGGGGTTATCCCGTACTTTCTATGGATAGACGATATCAAACTTGATGGTTTAGCCATTGAGTAATTTGTGAAGCCACTTCTCGTTCTTTTTGATTGTAAAAATGATCACAGTCTTTAATGATCCGCACATCTACATTACCAGAGCATGCTGCTTTAAATTCTTCTGCTGGGTAGCGATGTTGATCTTCTTGATCCCCTCGAATAGCTAATACTGGGCAATGAATTTGTGGGGCGAGTGCAATCGTACTGGGAACTGAGACTAAACGATCTAAAAAACTCTCCGCACTAATGATGTACCACCAACTGGGTAAATTGATGAGTTCTTTGCCTTTACCTTGAGCAACTAATTCTTTTGCTTGAGCAGTAATTTGGTCCACTTGATCCATGGCAAATAATTTTTCAGAGCCTTTTACTAAGTCTTGGCCTACACCACCCCGAGGAGCAGATAATAAAACAAGGGCAGGCGTATTGGAATATTTCGCAACATGAGCAACGGCAAGCATGCCGCCATTGCTATGCCCAATCACAATAGGTTGAGTATGTACACGATTAGTTAGCCATTGTCTTGCGTAATCGTTATCGGCAAATGATTCCGCAATCGTTTGATAAGCCCCACCTACTGGAGTTCTACTCGCTCGGGTAGACAAAATATCATGTCCGCGTCGGTTAAAAGCAAAAAACGCAAAACCAGCATCCACCAATGATGGCGCCAAAAACTTCGCAGCGCCCGTATAAAAATTCAT
>CAIQUZ010000124.1 GCA_903875135.1 uncultured beta proteobacterium
CTCCTGAATGATGGCCAAAGCCTGGTTCGCGGCCAGGAAGGTTAAATAGATCTTTATGGGCTAAGCCAATCCCAAATAATGAGCCTTTCAGGTGACTATTTGGAGGGAACGTTTTTACGACGGCATGAAACTTTTCGTCCAGCGCACGCAGTTGATCAGATTGATAACGAAGTGCGGTAGCAGGATCTACTGAGCCTTGTTGAATCATCGCTTGTAATTCGGTAAGGCGGGAAGGAAGTGGGGGCACGTAAAACCTTATGAAATGGTTCTGTCAAGTGAAAAGCGTGAATTCACTTTTATATTTTGAGTATTAAATACTATTTAAATTATTTTAAGTCTAGCTATAATTATATGCAAAGCTGACATTGAAGGGTGTATATTCTTCAATAGTGAGCATTCGATTCAGAAATACTTATGAGATTTTCAACACAGGTACACCATGGACTCAAAAGAACAGTCATTACTTCATCCTTGGAAGGATGAAATTTTCCAAATTTTTAAAGCCGGTGGCGTCAGTCAAGTGGCATATGTTCCAGATGCTGGTCACTCACAAGTGATTCGTCATGTTTTAGCGGATAAAAACATGCGTGGCATTCCAGTAACAACTGAAGAAGAAGGAGTTGCAAGCGTTTGTGGAGCATGGCTGGGTGGACAAAAAGCCGTTCTGCTGATGCAAAGTAGTGGTGTTGGAAATTGCGTGAATATGTTTTCAATCATCAATAATTGCCGCTTCCCATTTTTGACCTTGGTTACGATGCGTGGGGAATGGGCTGAATTTAATCAATGGCAAACCCCGATGGGAAGAGTAACGCAAGAAGCATTTGAAATGATGGGAATTAATGTCTTGCGTGCTGATCGACCCGAAACAGTAGCTGAGGTAGTGAGTGCCGGCTTTGACGCCGCCTTTCAGGGTGGAGACGCAGTTGCTGTCCTTTTGTCACAAAACTTAATTGGCCGAAAGAAATGGGATATTAAATGAATCTTTCCAATCAACATCATGGCGATATAGATCGCCGCGAATTTGTCAAAGCACTCATTTTGGCATGTCCAGATGCTCTTATTGTTACTGGCTTAGGTTCACCATCTTATGATGTTTATGCCGCGGGGGATCGTGATAAAAACTTTTATTTATGGGGCGCCATGGGCGGTGCTTCCGCACTTGCATTAGGCTTAGCATTAGCACAACCTGAAAAATCAGTGCTAGTGATCACCGGAGATGGCGAGCAGTTGATGGGTTTAGGGAGTTTAGCCAGTATTGGGGCACAAAAAATTCATAACTTAAGTATCGTTGTTTTAGATAACGGGCATTATGCTGAGACAGGTATGCAATTAAGTCATACATCACTTGGCACTGATCTAGTTGGAGTGGCTAAAGCGTGCGGTTTAGATTGGGCCTTGCCTGTGAAAGATATGTCTGGAGTTCAAGAGATTACGCAACATGTAAATACGAGAAAAGGTTCTGGGCTAGCGAACGTTTTCATTAAAGCGGAAGAATACCCTAAAGCATTGCCTTCAAGAGATGGAGTTTATATTAAAAATCGCTTTCGGGCGGCGCTTGGATTTGCCCCCTTTTAAATAGGTGTAGCTAATAAGGTTTCGAATGAGCCTGTATCAGAGATGACCTCTAGAAATTGAATTTTAAGAGCGTCATCCTGTTCAATGATTTTAAAATCGTACATCCCCACACTAAACAGAATCGATCTACCTTCTAAATTGGTTTGGAAAAGGCTGTAGCTTGCCTGAACTTGCCATTCTGTGGCGTTGATTGGTTGAATCCGTGGATGGCCAATGATGTGTCGGTCCCAATGCAGGTTATGTTCATTCACATGACGGTAGGAGTGGATGCGATCACGAATCATATTCTTGTTATCGCACCAGATAACAGCTAAGGGTAAGTTGAGTTTTTTATTTTCGCGGGTAACCACTTTGTACTGGGCATCTTCTGTGAAGAGATCCACCCATTCTTCTAATCGATCCTCATCTAACAGCAGACCATA
>CAIQUZ010000125.1 GCA_903875135.1 uncultured beta proteobacterium
CCAATTACGTAAATCATAGGCAGTGAATCCTGATTCTTTGACAGTGGGGACATCTGGCAAGATGGCTGAACGCACATTCCCACCCACGGCTAAGGCACGCAATTTTCCAGAACGAATCAGTGCAATAGGTCCCTGCATTGGCGTAAAAACCCATTGAGACTCTCCAGATAAGACGGACATAACCGATGGACCAGCGCCTTTATAAGGGACGTGAACCGCCGTTGAGCTAGTGATCGAAGTCAACATGACACCAGCCATATGACTCGTTGATCCAATCCCAGCAGAGGCCATGTTGAGTGAGTTAGGGTGTTCTTTCATATTACTCACTAAATCTTTTACCGTTAAATATGGGGAATTAGCAGCTACAGCCAATACATTTTGTCCAATAGCAAAAATAGAAATGGGCGCTAAATCTTTCAATGGGTCATAGTTTAATTTGGGATACACATGAGGTGCAATGGTGATCCAAGACGTGGCACCTACCAAAAGGGTATAACCATCTGGTGCAGATTTAGCAACCGCTTCCGCACCAATAATTCCACCAGCACCTAAACGATTTTCTAAAATGAGAGGGACCCCCAATTGTTCTGTTAGTTTTGGAGCCATCAATCGAATTAAGGTATCTGTCGCCGAACCCGCACTCTGAGGAATAATAATGCGAATTGGCTTATTTGGATAATTAGAGTCACTAGCTGATTGTGAAAAACCCATCAGCGGAAACATCCCCCAACACAAAACTACAAAAAATCTCTTAAAGCACATACCTCTCCCATCCGTGACTTTTCAACAAACAATCTATTGCTCATTATTCATCATTTTTAATAATTCAAAAAAATTACCCAATTAAGCCAATAGTTTTCCAGGATTTTTGAGATACTTATTTTTAATGGCATCAGCAGTCCAATACGCTAAAGCTCCAACAAGACCGGTGGGTTGATATGCACTGTTATGCGCAAAAACACTAGCCCCAAGAATAAATAAATTAGGGCAATCCCAACTCTGTTGATATTTATTTACCGCACTATTTGCTGGTGAACTACCCATAATGGTTCCGCCAGTACTATGCGTACTTTGATAAGGCACAATATTCCAAGAGCGCTTTACCGCATTTGCTTTTGAGAATTTTGTGGGGTTTAAGGTCTTGATCATTTCATTGATGGTGTTTGCACCATGCGTATCTAGCTTAAATTCATTTTCTTGGTAATCAAACGTGAGTCGCATTAAAGGTTGGCCAAATGCATTTTTATAGGTTCGGTCCAGGTCATAATAATTATTTCGATGCGGTAAGACTCCAGATCGAGTAGAAATACTCATGGCGGTTTGATACCACTTGGCAGTTTCTGCCTTCCATTGACTACCCCACTGAGGAGTTCCACTAGGTACTGGTCGATAGCCAATCGGCAAATTGGTATTATGGCCAGCAGATACAATATATCCACCCACAAAACCTGCTTGGGTTCTATCAAAGTTCCAGTTGCCATGGAAATCATCGATAACTGTATTGGTCCCACCAGCATTAATAAAGGGATTGAAATTTCGTCCTTCAAAAAATAATTCTGCACCAACACCGGTGTCATAGGCGTAGTTTTTTCCAATAATGCCTTTACCCGAGACCGGGTCGTAAGGAATACCAATATTAGATAACAGCATTAAATGCACATTATTAAATGCAAATGCACACATCAATACTAGCGCTGCTGGTTGCTCAAACTCTTCACCAGTATTGAGATTAGTATATGTAACCCCGGTGACTTTTTTCCCATTGGAGTCTTTATTAATTTTTGTCACCCAACAATGTGTTTTCAACTCAAAATTGGGTTTGCTCATGGCAATAGGTATCACGGTCATTTGTGGACCACCTTTTGCATTTGCTTCACATCCAAATCGTTGGCAATAACCACAATATTGACAAGCTCCAAAGTGCGAACCATCCGGATTCGTATAAGCTTTAGAGGCGTTAGCTGATGGTCTAGGAAATGGATGATAACCATGATTTCTAGACACATCCTCAAAAATCTTCGCTGATAGAATATTTTTTAATGGTGGCAACGGGTACTCATTTTTTCTGAGCCCTTCAAATGGATTCCCACCGTACTGAATCACACCATTAATATTTCCAGCTTTTCCAGATACTCCAGTAATTTTTTCAAACTTATCATAATAAGGCTCTAACTCAGCATAAGTAATTCCCCAATCCTGAATCGTCATATCCGTGGGAATAAATTTCTTACCATAGCGATCTTCATAATTCGTTCGAATCTTGAACTCCATATCGGTCCAACGCCATGTGCCACCACTCCAATGAATCGCAGAACCCCCTACCCCCTCACCCGGTAAAAAAGAGCCAAGTCGACGAACAGGGAGAGCTTCTTGACTAGGGTTGTTTCTCGCAGTAAGAGTATCTTTTGAGGCGTTTTGCATCAGCTCTTGACGAACAACATACCTCAGCTCATCTCGAATATTTGGTAAAGAGTAGTCATCTGCAGTCGTTTTAAAGTCGCCGCGTTCGAGAGCAATGACAGATAGTCCGGCTTCGGAAAGTTCCTTGGCTAATATCCCTCCAGTCCAACCTAAGCCGACGATGACGACATCAACTTCTTTTAATTTAGTGGGCATCATTTATCCTATTAACTTAAATCTGATATGCCAAACATCGGGGCAGTGTATTTTTTGTCAAAATAGTTTTCCACATCTAGTGCGTGAGTTGCAACAGCTCCAGGAAATCCAACCAACTTCCAACCCGCCTTGTTTCGATTACCCCCATAGATGGGGTCAGAAAACATGCCTTCCATGATATTTTGATAGAGCATCGAAAAGAAAATATTGCTTGGCGGTCCATCCGCAAAAGTTACTTTTCCGCCCCTCAAATTAAGCAAAAACTCTTCCAGTTGATTACTAGGGAGCTTAGATACTTTATTACCATATTTTTTGACACAAAACAGATTCGATTGCTCAATACAAACTCGATATAAATCCGCCGGTGTTAGTGGTAATTGATAGCCCTGAGTCGGTAACCCTTTTTTCCAGGGGCCCGACTGATAAAGCCGATCACCTTTACCCCATGATCCAGCTAATGCCCTATCAATGTAGTGATGAATACCTATATCAGTTCCTTGAGGGCTTAATGAATCAGCCGGAATCATATGATTAACAATCTTTTCAATACATTCTTGTTCTGCCAAATTAAAAAAAACATATCCCTGCACTTGTGCCGTGCTTGACTCATTTTTAGATGTGGTTGAAGTGTCTGCCGCTAAAGCGTTTTGAGTCATTGAAGATGTCACAGCAACCGATGTTCCTACTAAAGCGCCTTTGAGAAAACCTCTACGATCTGAATTATTGTTTGCCATACATCCTCCTTCAAAAATAGTTAAGGTTTAATCGTTGCAAGATAAGCAATGAGGGCAGCTCTTTCAGTGGGATTAGTTAAGCCTGAGTAAGGCATGCGATTACCTGGAAGAGCCGCTTGGGGATTTTCTAGAAAAGCATTGAGCCTTTCTGGACTCCAAACCCCAGTCGAATTTCTTAAGGAATTGGAATATCGATAATCTGCAACCGATCCTATTTTACGATTGACTACTCCAGACAAACTAGGTCCAATTTGTTGAAGGTTAGTCTCTAAACTATGACAGGCGACGCATTGACTGTAAATAGTTTTTCCTAGTTGAATATCCTCACCAAATGATGCTTGTAGAAAACACAAGTTCAGAAGTAAAAATATTGCCTTTAATCCAATGATTCGATGGTGTGCCATAGGTCTAATGAGAGTGTAAATGTCTAACCAATAGTCTAATTACAATTGATAGGAAGTAAACCCTTTATTCCTCAGTAAAACCCTAATATCACTGATTATTTTTAATAGGCTGGTCTCTACTGCACTCTTTTAAGAGGCTTTGCATCTTCAATAGACAATCCTTATCGGATTTAGTCAAATGGGTTGAACTTGAGTGAGGATTTTTTGATCATCAACACAGACTTTTGTTGAGTCAATAATTTGCCATTTTTATCAGATTTAATAGGGAAATTAAACTCCGAGGCCGTATCTTCATCACACAAATCCGAGCTTATTTTTTTATCGCCATTAAACACTGCAAAAGAATAAGGTTGGTTAACATTCCCACACATCATCCCTTCACACAAAGAGATACTGTAAGTCGTTTGTTTTACTTTAAAGTACACCGTTGTCAATAAAGCACGATTGCCAGTTTCTTCACTAACATATAAAGGATCCTTCGCCTCAGATCTCCAGTCATAATCCATTAATAACGGCTTGGCATTCACGCTTTCCATTCGAACACTAATGTTTGGATCATCAGAATCTAAATTATTTCGATAAATAAGCTCTTTGCCATTAATCTTGCATTGAAATGCAATCAAAGGACTTTTTTCAGGCGGTCCCTTGGGAGTGGCCTTTGTTGGACTCGAAGAAGATGCTACAGGCGGCGTATTTTCCTTTGATGGTGGTCCCGGAACAAATGTTTCTTGTTTCGTATTTTGTGATTATGCAGGCGCTGGAACTGGGACTGTTTCAGGTCGCTGGTTTTGCACAATACCTTCAGCGGCTGATTTCAGATCTTTCAGAAAACTACCAAATTGCGCATGTGCACTTCCTGTAAATAAGATACCCACCAAGAAGATGTTCAATAGTCTCATAAATTCTTTCAATTAAAATATTACAATTATCATAACATTTTCCTTCTTTGATAAAACCCTTAAAATCAATGAATCTAATCAGAAGTGTTTCATTGATTTTGTATCCTTCACCTTACTTCATCTCCGCTAACTTTCCAGTTATCAATAAATCACCACAAACTATCTTGGGAAGCCATGATCCCCAAGATTAACTGATACTTGTTTAACCTCGGTATAACTTTCTAACATGCCTTCTAAGGAGAACTCTCGACCCGAGCCACTTTGCTTCATACCGCCGTAAGATTGGCCAAGTTGTTGACCACCACCTTGATTCACCATCACCCATCCAGCTTCTAGTGAATGTGCAATTCTTAGCGCTGGAGCACCTCCACGAGCCCAAACAAATGCAGCGAGTCCATACTGCAACTGATTAGCACGCTCAATCACATCCGCTTCATCACGCCAAGTTGATACGGATAATACTGGTCCAAAGACTTCTTCAC
>CAIQUZ010000126.1 GCA_903875135.1 uncultured beta proteobacterium
CAGGTCAGAGATTGGCTCTATGTCAAGGATCACTGCGCCGCGATTCGGACCGTTTTAGAAAAAGGTGTTCCTGGCCAAGCCTACAATATTGGTGGTTGGAACGAAAAAGCAAATATCGATGTGGTGAAGCAAATTTGTGACATTCTCGACGAGATTAAACCTCGGCAAGATGGCAAGTCTTATCAAGAACAAATTACGTTTGTCAAAGATCGTCCTGGACATGATCGACGTTATGCCATAGATGCCTCAAAGATTGAAAGAGAACTCGGGTGGAAACCACAAGAAACCTTTGAGACTGGTATCCGTAAAACAGTACAGTGGTACCTTGATAACTCAATATGGGTCAATGATGTAGTGAGTGGTAGTTATCGAGAATGGATTGATCTTCAGTACTCTGCCAGATCCACGAGTTAATAAAGATATTCATCTTGAATCAACATCTAACAAAAATTGTTGTATTTGGTAAAGATGGCCAGTTAGGAAAAGCCTTTCAAGAGCTATTCAAAGATAATCCTCATGTTATTTTCGTTGATCGGCAAATGTGCGATTTGACTCAGACATCTCAAATTCAAAGCATACTCAATCAATATCAACCTCAGATCATCTTTAATGCTGCTGCATATACTGCCGTCGATTTAGCTGAAAAAGAATCTGAAATAGCTTTTGTCATCAATGCGCTCGCCCCAGAAGTCATGGCGAAATATATCTGCCAAATTTCTCATGGAGTATTTGTTCACTTTTCAACGGACTATATTTTCGATGGATTACAAAAAGAGCCTTATCAAGAAACCGATATTCCTAATCCTCTGAGTATGTATGGTAAAAGTAAACTCACAGGTGAGCTGGCGATACAACACATTTTTGAACAATCCACAACAACGACATCTTCATATTTGATACTTCGTACAAGTTGGGTATACGGAGATGGTGGAAACTTCATGAAGACGATGCTCAAGCTTGCCCAAGAGCGTGATCACCTCAACGTGATAGCTGATCAATTTGGAGTGCCTACTAGCGCAGATTGGTTAGCCAATACAGCACAGACTTTAGCTCATTCTCAAGCCGCATCAGGTATCTATCATGCCGTGCCAGATGGTAAAACGTCTTGGTGGGAGCTAGCTTGTTTCGTTATTCGAACGGTTAAAGACCTAGGTTTTCAATTGAAGGTCAATGAAGAAAATATTCGAGCCATTCCAGCGATAGAGTATCCTCTACCCGCTCCGAGACCCTATAATTCATTGATGGATAACCGAAAATTAAAAGAAGCGCTTAACTTGACAAACTTAAGCGATTTTCCTGAGTGGAAAGCATCTGCCCAAGAGTATGTTAAAAATTTATTAAAACAGAAGAATTAATATGAATATGAACTCTTCAATTACTCAGCCCCATCGCAAAGGCATTATTCTCGCTGGTGGATCGGGTACCCGTTTATATCCCGTTACTCAAGCAGTTTCTAAACAATTGATGCCTGTTTATGACAAGCCCATGGTGTACTACCCATTGACCACCTTGATGCTAGCGGGGATTCGTGAGATTTTATTAATTTCGACACCACTAGATACCCCGAGGTTTCAGGAGTTACTCGGAGATGGGTCACAGTGGGGATTATCGATTCAGTATCAAGTACAGCCCAGTCCTGATGGACTCGCTCAAGCATTTACCCTTGGTAAGCAGTTTATCAATCATCATCCAAGTGCCCTTATTCTTGGAGATAATATTTTTTATGGCCATGATTTTGCTCAACAACTCAAAAATGCTAATCACCAAAGTTCAGGAGCGACTGTGTTTGCCTATCATGTCGCGGATCCGGAGCGATATGGTGTCGTTGAATTTAATCATGCTTTTCAAGCGGTTACTATTGAAGAAAAGCCCCTGCAGCCAAAAAGCAATTACGCGGTAACTGGATTGTATTTTTATGACGAACAAGTTTGTGATATTGCGACCTCGATTCAACCTAGTGCTCGAGGTGAATATGAAATCACCGATGTGAACCGTATC
>CAIQUZ010000127.1 GCA_903875135.1 uncultured beta proteobacterium
ATCTTGATAGCCCCAAAAAGTCACTTGGAGCTCCATTTTGAGCCAATTCACGTTCAAATCGTCGACGGTGGAAAACACTGTTTTTACCATTAAAATCAATAAGTTACACGGGGGTCCCGCTCAAACGTTGGGACACTACTGTTATAAAATATATTCTTAAGGTTTAATTCCCAGATTCTCGTTTGTTATTTTTGCAATATTCAAGGTCAAAAATTTCATTGTTGTTATAATTGAGTTAAGTCAAATCAAGTTATTCCTGATACCCTAGTTATTATTAAAAATACGTTATTTCGTCTCTATTTTTTACTTTACTGAAAACTCCAAAGGCTCTCCATGTCTCTTAGCAATCCAGAGTATTCACACTCGAAATTCTTGCGACCCATTGAATTAGATCACCAATTAGGCCACATCAAGGCCGGCTTCATGGCCCTCACCTTGATGGCTATCGGGGTCGTTTTTGGCGACATTGGCACGAGCCCTTTGTATGCGCTAAAGGTCTGTTTTGACCCCACCAATGGTATCAAAATGACCCCGGAATCCATCTTTGGTGTACTGTCCATGATTTTTTGGGCATTTGTAATTGTGGTGTCTCTCAAATACGTGCTATTTGTGATGCGGGCAAATAACAATGGAGAAGGTGGCATTTTGGCCTTGATGGCATTGGCCTTGAGAACTGCGAAAACGGGCAGCAAGCGAGCGGGATTATTGATTGTGGTCGGTGTCTTGGGCGCTTGTTTGTTTTACGGCGATGCGGTGATCACGCCAGCCATATCCGTACTGTCTGCTATTGAGGGCCTTTCGGTCGTCTCCGACACCTTTACCAAGTCTGAGGTCCCAATCACCCTGGTCATTTTAATTACCTTGTTCATCTTTGAGAAAAAAGGCACAGCCATCGTGGGCAATTTGTTTGGCCCCATCATGATCATATGGTTTTTGGTCATTGGTGCAATGGGTATCGTACAAGTCTACAACTACCCACAAATCATTGGCGCATTGAATCCATCCTATGCCTTATCGTTTATTGTCCACGACCCATCCATTGCTTTTACAGTCACAGGGGCAGTGTTTTTGGTGCTGACAGGGGCAGAAGCCTTGTATGCTGACATGGGACACTTTGGCATCAAACCCATTCAATTTGCTTGGTTTTTTTTGGTCATGCCTTGCCTAGTTTTGAACTACTTTGGCCAAGGCGCCATGTTGATGCTGGACTCCAAGTCCATTGAAAATCCGTTCTTTTTGATGGTTCCCCAGACCTATACCTTGGCCCTCGTGATTTTGTCAACCGTGGCCACCGTCATTGCCTCCCAGGCTTGTATCTCCGGGGCTTATTCCATGACCAGCCAAGCGATTTTGCTCGGCTTTGTACCAAGAATGAAAGTCACCCACACTTCGGAGCGTGAAATTGGGCAGATTTATGTCCCCTTTATTAATTGGATTTTGTGCTTGATTGTGATTTTTGTTGTACTGGCTTTTCAAAAATCCGATAACCTTGCGGCTGCTTATGGCATCGCAGTCTCCACCACGATGCTGATGACCACCATTTTGGCAGCCGTCGTGATGACGCGTGTTTGGCACTGGAATGCGGCCTTGGTCACTAGCATCATCAGCGTCTTTATCGTGGTCGACATTGGTTTTTTTGCAGCCAACCTAATCAAAGTGCTGGAAGGTGGTTGGTTCCCGCTATTGGTAGGCTCATTGTGCTTTTTGCTGCTCATTACCTGGTATCAAGGCAGGAAGCTACTCAGAGAACGCGCCATCAACAACGGTATTGAAGTTGATGATTTCATGAAATCACTATTTGAGCATGCACCTCACAGGGTAGAAGGTATAGCCATATTTTTGACAGCCCACATTGATTTTGTACCCCCTGCTCTGCTGCACAACTTGAAGCACAACAAAGTGCTGCATGAAAGAGTGATCTTCATGAAAATCAGTGTCTGGGACGTTCCCAGGGTCGCGCATGAGCAACGCTTATCCATCAAGGACTTGGGCAACAACGTTTTCATGGTCAGAGCCATTTATGGATTCAAAGAAACGCCAGATATCAGTGAAGTCCTCGAACTCCTGCGAACACAATACCAAATTGATTGCCCATTGATGGAGACCTCCTTCTTTATGGCGCGCGATTCACTCGTGGCCAAAGAGATACCTCAAATGTCAATGTGGAGAGAATCCATCTTCATTTGGATGATGCAAAATGCTGCGAGGGCAGCAGATTTCTTCAAGGTGGATTCTGGCAGGCTGATTGAATTAGGAACCAAAATCGAACTTTAATTCTCGTTTTTTTAAGTTCAAAGCAGGGCTGGATTCCAAAAAACCCAGCTCTTTTTTAGCGAATCGAGATGCAAGAGACCTTGTCAAGTTTGTTGATGGAGTGGCGAAATATTACCAACTCTTTAGCGCTCACATTTAACTCGTAAACATTCTCGTAAGGCAAGGATGGGAAAGTAAATTTAGCATACCCATTGCGAGTCGATGTGAAGTTACCAATTAGATCAAAAGGCGGTTTACCAGCATCACTGCCATCATCTTTGGCGCTGATTAATACATACCCCTTGTAGAAGATGTAAATCGTTTTTTCGCATTTCCAAAAAACGCCTTTGTCGATAGCCTGTGAATAAAATAATTTCCTTTGTTCCTCCTTGTTTTTTTCGGTATTCTCTAGCCTATTTTTTTCTTGAAGACTTTTTTCATACAAGTTCTGTAATTCCTGCGCATGAGGAGCAGAACTCATGGATAGAAAAGTTAAGAAGCAAGGAATAAAAGGCTTAAACATCAAACATCAACTCAATTTCAAAACCGCTTAAAAATTCAAAAACAATGCCTTGAGAGGGTATTTACCCTAACCTATTGAGGCCAATTTTAAAAAAACATCACCTATCTGAAAAAGATTTCGTCACAATCGGAAATAACATTTTAACAAGTGTAAGATGATTATGTGATTTAGTAATTTAATTTCTAGTTTTTTCTTAAGACTGATGATTGAGTTTTTAATTTTGACTCAAACACATCAAGGAAAAATATGGATATCTTCGTTTATCTTGGCTCTTGCTTCGTTTCTGCTATTTTTTGTGGCTGGTATGCCAAGAAAAATGGTGACTCTATCGGGGAATGGGTGATATTAGGAATGGCTTATCCTCCGTTTGTATCAATACCTGCCGTACTTTTTTGCGCAAGACCTGCCAAATAAAAAATTTGAATTTCTGGCTTGCGGCCCCAGAAATTCGACTTTTATAGTAAAGATGAGATTATTCTTTAGACTGGCCACATTAATTTATAGAGTTGAAATTATCGCACTATTTTAAGTAACTCATCACCCGTACCTAATTCTGCTTTATAACTTATTGCTAGTTTGGTCTTTAAATTGAAAAGTACTTTAACTTATGTGCCGAACACTAATGCTAAAACCAATAAGATACTCAATTTGATTTATTTTTAAAGTTACTTGCGAGTAGATTCTGTGTTTTTATGAGCGTATCACCCAGTTGAATAACTTTTTTAAGGGCAGATAATAATTTTTCTGGGGACCTCATATATTCATGAACAAGACTATTTCTAAGTCCTCGGAGTTCAATCCAATCGTCCGCCGAATCAATCCAACCTAATTTTTCAGCTCTGAATAAATTGTCTAATTGAGAACCCACTGATTCCAAATTGAATTTCAAAATAGCAGGCAAAAGTTTGTCTCCAATGGTGTCTTGAATGCGACTAAATCTAGCAACAAAAGCATCCAACATTTCACTATGTTGCGGGTTATGTTCAATAGCTTCAATCCATTTGATGTCAATATTTGAATTAATGACTCGAATTTTAGATTGTTGAAAATAGATGACTTCTTTATCTGTTATCTCTAGAAGTCTTTCGATAATGAAGTTGTTGTTGTCAGGAGAAGTCATAAAACAATGCCAGTCTTAAGCGCCTGAGTATGGATGGGTTGAACTTGCGTTAAGTTATCCATTAAAAGAACATCTACTTTTCTACCACCAAGTCGTATATAAAGACGAGCGGCAAGTTTACTCTCTACATCAAATCGATTGGTAAGTGCCTGATGAATCTCTATCAGAAGATCAATGTCACCGCCTTTTTGAGTATCGTCCACACGACTACCAAATAAACGAATGACTACGTCCGACCCCAATTGATCAGTGACTTCTTCCTTTATGAGCTCTTGTATTTTTGGATCGAGTCGCACAACGATACCTTTACGCGATTAATCATCGATTAGAAGCACTGAACTGCAAGAAGTTTTAGCCAATGAGAAAAATAGAAACTCAATAATTGGTGCCCGAGACCGGAATCGAACCGGTACGCCCGCTATTAACGAAGCGGCGGATTTTAAGCAGAGTGTAGCAAGTTTTTCAACGCTTTTCAACACAAAAAAGTACGCAAAAGTTTGCTATACAAAATGCTGGTAGCGTTAAGTCAACGTGCACGAAATGTGTTGGCACTGTACTGGCAGTATTCTGTGCG
>CAIQUZ010000128.1 GCA_903875135.1 uncultured beta proteobacterium
ATCTGTATGAAATCAATGAAGCCTTCGCGGTGGTAACCATGGCCGCCATGACGGATTTACATTTACCGGCAGAAAAAGTGAACATTCATGGTGGTGCTTGTGCGCTTGGCCATCCGATTGGTGCCTCTGGAGCTAGAATTGTCGTGACATTACTCGGTGCATTGAAGAAAAATTCTCTTAAGCGTGGGGTAGCGGCGATTTGTCTTGGTGGTGGGGAAGCAACTGCGATTGCAGTGGAGATGTTTTGATGATGTATTTATCCATGAATAAAAATAAAGAGAAACTATGAAACTACTAAAATGTCATTTGCCATTACAACAGGGTGCACGCTTTACATTGGCCATATTGTGTTTGGCATTCACCTCAACAGTAACCACTGCCCAGACCTATCCCAATAAACCGATCAAAGCCATTGTGCCTTTTGCTGCAGGCAGTGCTACCGATCAAATTGGTCGGGCATTTGCGGCGAAGATGTCGGATATTTTAGGTCAAACGATAGTGGTGGATAACCGACCTGGCGTGAATGGTATGTTAGGCGCAGATGCAGTTGCTAAAGCAGACCCTGATGGCTACACCATGTTGATTGGCACGAACAGTACCAATGCGGCCTTAAAAAGTCTCATGAAAAAATTACCCTACGACCAAGACACTGCCTTTGCTCCGATCGGTTTTATGGGAGAAGTTCCGTTGATTGTGGCGATCAATAATGAATTGCCAATGCGAACGCTTAAAGACTTTGTTACTTATGCCAAAGCTAATCCCGACAAGGCAACCTTTGCGAGTGCGAGTACTTCTCAACTTGTTTCGAGTTCGATGTTGGCATCAATGGCTGGCATCACCATGACCAATGTTCCTTACAAAAGTGGACCAAACGCCATGACGGATTTAATCGGTGGACAGGTCATGATGTTTACTGCGGACTTTGCGGTCACCTTGCCACAAGTGCAAGCGGGTAAGATACGCGGTCTTGCTGTCACATCACTAAAACGTTCAAGTGCTATCCCAGAGTTACCTACTGTTAATGAGGCTTTAGGGATCAAAGGATATGAATTGATTGCGTATTTTGCCGCTTATGCCCCAGCGAAAACCCCTTCTGCCATTATTGCTAAGCTCAACGATGCACTCAATCAAGCGGCCAGAAGTAAAGAGATTCAGGAGCGATTTGCTAGCCTCGGTTTTGAAGTGGAGCCAGGCCCCCCGGAGGCTTTAGCCAAACGCAATGCGATTGAATCCGCTAAATGGGCCAAGGCGATTAAAGAGGCGGGAATTGAGCAACAGTAATAGAGAACACAACAGTAATAGAGAATAAAATTAATCATGACAAGCACTTCCAAAATATACCAACATTTAACGCTTACAACAGGTGATATTGTATATGTCACCTTAAATCGTCCTGAGGTAAGAAATGCTTTTAATGAAGTGCTCATCAATGAGCTGCATCAAGTCTTTACTGATTTAGATCAAGATGCATCCTGTCGGGTGATCGTCCTTCAAGCCACAGGTAAAACCTTTTGCGCTGGAGCTGATTTACATTGGATGAAAAGTATGGTGACCTACACCAAAGAAGAGAATGAAGCAGATTCAAGAAAAATGGCAAATATGCTCAATGCTATTTATCGCTGTTCAAAGCCAGTGATTGCGAAAGTGCATGGTGATGCGTATGCTGGTGGTGTCGGGCTTGCTAGCGTGTGCGATATTTTGGTCGCTTCCTCGAATGCCCGTTTTTGTATCTCTGAGGCCAAGTTGGGATTGTTGCCAGCAACTATTGGTCCCTATGTTATTCGCGCGATGGGTGAGCAAAATGCGCGAAGGTATTTTGTCACAGCAGAGATTTTTACAGCTGTGGAAGCAAAAGCTATGGGGTTTGTACATGAACTCGTTGAGCTGGAATCTTTGGATAGTAAAGTACTTAGCCTGTGTGAAGGCATTATTAATAATGGTGCGCTAGCTGTCATGGCCTGTAAAAAAATGGTGCGTGATCTTTCGCATCAACCGATTACTCCGGAACTGATTGATGAAACGGTGCGACGGATTGCCGCCATTCGAACTGGGCCAGAGGCTCAGGCGTTGATGAAAGCGTTCTTGGAGAAAGTTAAGTGAGTGATCGTTTCCCAAAAAAGGTCAAGATGGTAGAAGTGGGACCTAGGGATGGATTACAAAATGAAAAAGATTTTGTGCCGATAGATGTTAAAGTGGATTTGATTAATCGACTGACAGATGCTGGTTTTACTCATATAGAATCCGCCTCTTTTGTTTCCCCAAAGTGGATTCCACAGATGGCGGGTAGTAGTGAGGTGATGCGTGAGATTAAACGCTTGCCTGGAGTAATTTATTCCGCACTAACTCCCAATTTGCAGGGTTACGAAGCAGCTCTCGCAGCCAAAGCAGGAGAAGTTGTTATTTTTTCTGCCGCATCCGAA
>CAIQUZ010000129.1 GCA_903875135.1 uncultured beta proteobacterium
GGTGATTTTAGAAACAACATTATTTTTATCAAATAAGATCGTTACTTCCTTTGAGCTGACAGTGACTGTACTACTGATGAATCTCGCAAACGGGATGTAGGCATCAGCCTGGGGAACGCCTCGTGCATAGGTGTATTTCCAAATCTCGAATCCATTTTCAGTCAGCGTTGTCGTGCTTGGATTACCTAGAGATTGTTTCACTTGTTCTTTGGTCGTAACACCTTCCTTGATTTCACTTTTTATCGTATTAAATTTGGTAGCTAGTTGAGGATTACCTGCAGTGGTGGCGCAGCCTGTGATGATGAGCAGTGTAGTAATTAAGAGTAAGAAGACTTTCATGTTTTATCCGATGTGGTTGATGGGTTGGGAGAAATTGTTTTTTTAATGGGGCATTGCTCAAAATTAATGTTTATTGGATTTGGGTAATCAAAGCCTGTACCAGTTCCAGCATCAACTGCGGCGCCGATGGCGCCACCGAGGAGAATATTGCCCCACATGCTCGAGGAGGAAGATGATTTAAAGGTTCCTACGGCTTGTTGACTATCCAATTTACAGTTCACCACTAAATCCCCAGTGGATTTACGTATAAACAATGCAGAAGGGGTTTTGGTAAACCAAGTTCCTGAATCATTTGTTAGAGAACAGTTGGCACCACTGATGGGGGTGCCATCACAAGTCGTTGTTAGATTAATTGCCTGATTTTTAGAGCTAGTGATTGAAGCACATCCAGAGACGAACAAGCTGATGACAAGAATGAATTGACGCATTTATTTCTTATCAGGATTTTCAGAGAACATTACATTTAAAGTATCTGGATAATTGAACATGGCGCCAGAAGCTGCGTCAACACCATAAGCGACAATTCCAACGATAGGGATCAGTAGCATGGCTGTATTTCCTGCTACAGCGCCACCACTGGTTGAGGATTGAAAAGTACCCGCTGCCTGAACGCCATTCTTTTTACAAGATGCCGATAAATCACCTGACGATTTACGAATAAAAGCGGAACCAGGAGTTTTAACATACCAAGTACCAGAATCGTTGGTTAAAGTACACGAAGCTTCATTAATTTGCTCACCATCATAGACGGTGACGACTGAGACAGATTGATTTTTACCGCTAGCTGTAGAAGCGCAGCCTTGTATTAGTGAGATGAAAACGCCGAACATGAAAATTAAAAGTAAACGCATGAAATTGCTCCTCGTGAAGGATGAATGATTGTCGAAAAAAAGGGCTTTGGAAAGGTTTAACGCCTACGAACTTCGGGTTGATCTATTGTGTGCAAAGACGCTGATGGATTAGCCACTATTAAATAACTCTGGAAATACTAGGTTTAAGTTATCCGTAATGCCGCTAAATGCTTGAATCAGTTTTTCACTTGGAACCACGAGTTTTAACCGCGAATCATTGGGGTGTGCTTGTAGTGATATCCAATTCCGTTCAACCAGTTTTTTAAAGTGGTAGCGATTACCCATTTCACTGTAAGATCCAAAATGAAATAGTTTTTTGACGGTAAGGTCTTCATTTTGTAAGTGATGATAGATCACTAATAAAAGGATTTCGTAAGGTATAAATGAATGACCGATGGGGAGGTGAACCTGATTAATCTCGCGGACTTGCATCAATAAATTGATTGCTACAGGTAGATTCTTTGTCTGCATTTTTATTTTCATCCTCAATTACATCTCAAAAAACAGGGCATCACAATATTTAATAGATATGAACAATAGGTATGAAAATCTTAGTTGTTCTTTACTCCATCAAAACGTGCTGGAGAACTCATTCTGATGGGGTACAAGATCAGAGAATGAGCTACTGTATGAAGGAACAGTGCATCAACGACTAAGAAGTTCTTAGGCAATATAAATAACAAAAAATGCGCAAGAAAAATCAAAGAATGTATTGCAGATAATCCAAAGAAAATTTATAATAAAAGTACATGAAGAGAGAACAATAGTTCTCACCAACCTGCCTCACCGGGCAAGGTGGTTCGCAATGCGAATGTGACCCAATGTTGCAACTTGGGTAACCAAACGGATAGCTCTCTTGATGAGGGCTTTTTTTATGCCCAATGTTCTTTAACAATTGAGGAGGTTCCTATGGCACGCATCGTGCAGGGCGGTACTACTACGCCTATTGAAGTTGTCTATCTTGGTTCACGGTTTCAGGTATGGAAGTTACCAAGTTATTTAACCGTGTTTTACCA